>NZ_JAHXRM010000001.1:0-618882 GCF_019392235.1 Pseudoalteromonas sp. CR1
CGGTACTAGCTCAGTTGGTAGAGCGCGACCTTGCCAAGGTCGAGGTCACGAGTTCGAGCCTCGTGTACCGCTCCAATTTCTAACCAAAAAATTTAGTTAAAATATAAAATACGTTGCTAGAATGTTGAACGCGACCCAACGTAAAATAACTAAAGAAGTAAAAATGCGGTACTAGCTCAGTTGGTAGAGCGCGACCTTGCCAAGGTCGAGGTCACGAGTTCGAGCCTCGTGTACCGCTCCAATACTTTATCCCTTCAAAATATCTATATTAAAAATCATAAATTATAATTCAAACCTTTATTATCTAATTTTTTCTTATTTGTAATATTCAGCATTCAGGCTTTGGTTATTTGAAGCTATCACTTTTCGCGCAGAGCCAGCTTTGCATTAATAAAGCGATATTTTATTATGAGGTCGTATAGTTGAAGCAAGTGGGGTTGATACTTTTTGACTGAGAAGTGTTGAAACTTCAGTTAAAACAGCTCGCCTTGAATAGTCGCTATAATGCGCCTTGCACCGCCAGCATCGCGGTGCTCGCCTAAATAAATACCCTGCCAAGTCCCTAATGCTAAGTATCCATTTGAAATAGGAATACTTAACGCACAACCAAGTGTACTTGTTTTTATGTGGGCAGGCATATCGTCATCGCCTTCATAGTCATGGCGGTAATAAGGTTGTCGCTCAGGTACAAATTTATCGAAGTGACTTTCCATATCCATACGCACAGTCGGATCGGCGTTTTCATTTATAGTCAGGCTTGCCGATGTGTGTTGGATAAATAAATGCAATAAACCTACTTTATAGTGGGCAATTTCGGAGAGATTATTTAAAACGTCGTTATCAATTAAATGGAAACCTCGAGGACGAGGTTTCAATGTGATTGTTTTTTGCTGCCAGCTCATAGCTTGTCGAAACTAACTTCTATATTTGCAGTGCCAGCGTCGCTGCTAAATGGCATTATGATTTTTTTGCCTTGGCTCTTATGCGTTATTGTATGGCCTGCACCCGATACAACAATAGGTGTTGCCATATCGAAATCAAATCCTTTTTCACCTAATAAATTTTTAGCACCACCGGTAACCATGTTGGTGATTTCACCCACCATGTCAGTTACTTCTTCGTTGATAGAGTTAGGGCGCTCGCCTAGCATGCGTTCCATAATTGTCAGTGCCAAGCTTTCATCAAATGTAATTGAAAACGAGCCACGAGTCTGCGGGCCAACCATGCCAATTAAACCAGATACATCCCCACACGCGACCTCGTCAGTTTTAATGCGTGGTTTACCAGGTTTTAATTGTGTTTGTGCCATTGTGCTTAACACATTGATTAATGATGATAAGAAAGGGTTGATAAACTCTACATTCATACTGAATACTCTTAAATTTGTGCTATTAAATGGCTACAACTTACTAGTATAGCCATTAAGAATTATTTTGTTTTTATAAAGCTCTACAAGATTCACATTTACCATGTGCTTCTATTGTTTGCCCTGTTACTACAAACCCACTTTCAGCCGCTAAGTTATTTAGTTCATGAGAAATAACGGTAGAGTGCAGTTCTTTAACAAACCCGCAATTATCGCAAATAAGTAATTGTACCGGATGAATATGATCAAAATGATGACACAACATAAATGCGTTAGTGCTTTCAATTTTATGGATAAATCCCAGTTCGGCTAAAAAATCCAACGCGCGGTAAATAGTGGCTGGTTTAGCACCCGATTCGGTTACTTTTAATTGTTCCAGTAGGTCATAGGCGCCTACACCACCTTGTGCACTGGCTAATAAGCGAAATACTTTTTCACGGATAGGCGTAAAACGAGCGCCACGGTTGTCACATACTTGCTTAGCTTTACTAACTAGTGATTCTATATTCATCATTCTCTTATCCTTACGCTACCGTGATATACTAACATACTGTGTTGTAGTTGCAGTGTTTTTATTAGGCGATTTTTAGTCAGGAAAACTCGAAATGAACGAATTATTAGCCATTTTTATCTTCTTTTTTGCGGTAATAGACCCAATAGGCACTGTACCTGTATTTATAGCTGTGACCCGAGGGGAGGATGATAAATTTAAGCGCAAGGTCATCTTCAAGGCCGTTGGGGTATCGGCTATTGTGCTGCTATTTTTTGTTGTCGCTGGTGAGCTTTTATTAAATGCGATTGAAATTCCATTGTCGGCTTTTCAGATAGCGGGCGGCATAGTACTGCTGCTTTTTGCACTGTCGATGATATTTGGTGAGAGCAAACCCGAAACTGAAATAAAAAGCGTACGAGACAGCACTGAAACAGCCATCTTTCCTTTAGCTATTCCTTCAATTGCAAGCCCTGGTGCGATGTTGGGTGCCGTGCTTATGACGCGAAATGAAGAGTTTACCTGGATTGAGCAACTTATGACGTCGTCGATGATGCTTGCCGTATTAGCCCTAGTACTCATATTACTTTTACTTGCAACGCATGTGCATAAAGTAATTGGCGATAGCGGCGCTAGTATAATAAGTAGAATAATGGGACTTATTTTAAGCTCTGTAGCAGTTACTAATATTTTAAACGGTATAGCGCATTACTTTGGCTTGCAGGTATATAGCTAATATTGCCGCTAGTGGGGGTTTTGTGTAAAATGCGCCTCCCTTAATTGCTTTGCTTTTATACCCACTTGGGTTTTACATTTGGATGAACATATTTTGGATAAACCAACTTTAAACAGACGCTTTTCTGTCGCGCCAATGCTTGATTGGACTGACCGTCATTGCCGTACTTTTCATCGCAAAATGACAAAGCACACCGTGTTGTATACAGAAATGATTACCACAGGTGCTATTTTATTTGGTCGTGGTGATTATTTACACTTTAATCAGCACGAGGGACCCGTTGCATTGCAATTAGGTGGCTCTGATCCTCAAGCATTGGCAAAATGCGCAAAGCTTGCCGGTGAGCGTGGTTATGATGAAATTAATCTAAATGTAGGCTGCCCATCAGATCGCGTTCAAAATGGTCGCTTTGGTGCGTGTTTAATGGCCGAGCCTGAATTGGTTGCACAGTGCGTTGCGGCGATGAAAAGTGAAGTTGCAATTCCTGTTACTGTTAAAACGCGTATTGGGATAGACGAGCAAGACTCGTATGAGTTTTTATGTGCGTTAATTGAAGCAAGCCATAAAGTAGGCTGTGATGATTTTATTATCCATGCGCGTAAAGCATGGTTAAATGGCTTAAGCCCTAAAGAAAACCGTGAAGTTCCACCTCTTGATTACCCCCGAGTTTATCAACTTAAAAAAGACTATCCGCAACTCGATTTAAGTATTAATGGCGGCGTTAAAACGATTGAACAAAGCCTTGAGCATCTTCACTATATTGACGGTGTTATGGTTGGGCGCGAAGCCTATAGTAATCCGTTTATGCTTAATGAGGTTGATGAAAAAATTTATGGTGATGTAGTTAATACGCAAACCCGCCATGATGTGGTTCGCTCTATGTATGATTACATTGAAGAAGAAATGCGATTAGGCGCTAATTTTTGGCATGTTGCACGTCATATGTTGGGTATTTTTCAGGGGCAACCTGGTGCGCGTGGCTTTAGACGTCATCTTTCAGAAAACGGCCATGGTAAGCAGGCTGATTTATCGGTAATGGATAAAGCACTTAGCTTTGTACCTGAATAATTGTTTTTCAAACGTTACATTTAAAGCCACTTATATAGTGGCTTTTTTGATCCTAAAAATTAGTCAAAAACATAATTTATTGGCCAATTATACTTAATGCTGTTCAGCGGATAGTCATTTCAATCTTATCTTTTTTCGTTTTAACTATATGATAATAATTATCTTTTATTAATTTAAAATGACTTGGCATAACTCTTGGAGTCTACTTGTTGTAATCAATTAAAAATCAACAGGAGAATACCGTGGGAATAGTTAATCGCGTAAACGATGTTATTCAATCAAATATTGTAGCACTGCTTGATAAAGCAGAAGATCCTAAAAAACTTGTTAACTTAATGCTTAATGATATGCAGGATGCATTAAACGAGTGTAGAAGCACAGCCGCCGCGCTTTTATGTGAAGAAAAAGCAATAAAACGCCACCTTGATACTAAAAAAGCAGAGCTTGTAGCATGGCAATCTAAAGCTGAATTAGCAATTGAAAAAGGGCGTGATGACCTTGCTAAGTCAGCACTTATATCTAAACAAGCTGTAAGCGAGAGCATTGAAAAAAAGCAAGCCCAACTTGAGACTTTACAAGAGTCTGTATTAAAAATTAGATCTGACTGTGAGCGCCTACAGCAAAAAATAGCAGAAGCAAAGACAAAGCAAGCTCAACTAGCGCAGCGTCACGATGTAGTTGTTGCTCGTTCGCATATAAATACGCAGTTAAATAGCGATAAAGTAGCTCATGCGCTCTCTCGTTTTGAGCAAATAGAGCAACGTGTTGAGAGTATTGAAGCGCAAGTTGAGGCGTATGAGTTAACTGACACAGCTAATTCGACAGCCACTCAAATTGAGTCACTTGTTAAAAACGAAAAAATTGACACAGAGCTGGCTAGTTTAAAAGCACGCTTAAGTGTTAGTTCTAAACAAAGCGCGTAGGAGGAATTATGAGTCGATTTAATCATCAGCGTGGCTGGTTTAAAGACACGTTAAACAAAAAAATATCTGGCGTATGTAGTGGCTTAGCATACCGATTAGATTTTCCGATATGGGCAACACGTTTGGTTACTATTTTACTGTTTTTAAGTTTTCCGTTTGTAGTTGCGCTTGGTTATTTTATTGCGCATTGCTGTTTAGAAGAAAAGCATATTAAGGAGTTTTAAAATGAAAGCTATCGCTGTTTGTATACTCATTTATTTGGTGTTTTTTACTAATTCATTCTCATTTATAAACTTTGACACGTGGCAGTTTCCATTGTGGATTGCAGATATGAGCTGGGTTGGTGTTGAATTAGTGAGTGTACTTATAGCCATCGTAGCCGTTGCCGCAATTGCTGCATTAGTGACGTTAGGTTTAATAGGTGCAGCCGCAGTGGCTGTTATTGGTACTGTTTTGGCTTTGCTATTTGGCTCAGTGATGATTGCATGGCCATTATTATTTATTGCCGTATTATGCTGGTTAGTGGCTGATAATAAAAAAGTGGTTTCTTAATCCTTAATTTAACTCACTATTCCCCGTTAACTATGTTAAATTTAACGTGTGATATTACGTTTTTACAAGGATTAAATGATGGCAAAATTGTGTTTATCTTTTGTGTCTGCATTGGCTTTTAGTTTTTTTTCGTCATCTTTGGCTGCGCACTCTGGCCATAACCATTCAGCCGATACTGCACAACTTGAAGTAAGTAACGCGCAAGTAAGAGAGTTCTTACCTGGCGGTAAAGCCAGTGCCGCCTACTTAACTATTTCAAATCATAGTGATACGAATGCAACATTAACAAAGGCCAGCATTGACGGGTTAGGGCGCGTTGAAATACATGAGCACGCACATGTTGATGGCATGATGAAAATGCAAAAGGTTGAATCGGTGAGTGTAAAAGCACATGACAGTGTCGATTTTCAGCCCGGTGGTTATCATTTAATGGTGTTTGAGCCGCAAGAACCTTTAAAAGCAGGGCAAGAACGCAAACTAACGCTATATTTTAGTGATGGTAATCGCTTGTTTACAAATATTGAGGTGGTTACGCTAGAGTCGCAAATAAATAAAGCTAAGTCATCAGCACAACATTCTCATCATTAGGAGTTTACATGTCGCAACACAAAGGAAAAATAGCAGGCATTTTAGTTTTACTGCTTATTATATTTTACGCCATTGCCGTTTACTGGAGTACTGAGCCTTCACGTTTTGATGTGGTTGAAAATGCAAAAGAGCAAGCGCAACTTCGAAATGAAACGATGGTGACGGGCTATATCACTACATCTACACTTATTACCGTTGCAAATACGTTACTTGATAAGCCAGGTGGGTATTTATCAAATGATGTTATTCCACCTAGTATTATTATGGATGATATGCCTGCTTGGGAGTATGGCGCACTTGAAATGGTCCGTGATTTATCACTTTCTATGAGAAAAGATTTTAGCCGTTCTCAATCTCAATCAACTGAACATGAAGCGCTCAAAAAAGCACAACCGCAATTTAATATAAGCTCTGAAGCTTGGGCGTGGCCAAGTGCAGAAGGTGAGTACCAAAAAGGGATTGATTACTTAATTGTTTATCGTACGCAAATGGCTCATCAGCATGAACGCGACAGCCAGTTTTATGCACGGGCCGATAACTTACGCAGCTGGTTAAAAGAGGCAGAAAAGCGGTTAGGCAGCTTAAGTCAGCGTTTAAGTGCAAGTGTTGGCCAAGATAAGGTTAATACTGACCTAGCTGGTAACTCTTCAAATAAGCAAGCAACGCTTGCGCCATTGCAGCAGCAAGTAAGAACGCCATGGCTTGATATTGACGATGTATTTTATGAGTCTCGTGGCGCAACGTGGGCGTTACTGCACTTTTTACAGGCCGTTGAGTACGACTTTAATGATGTACTTGAAAAGAAAAACGCACGTGTAAGCTTACAGCAAATCATTCGTGAACTTGAGGCCACTCAAGAAACCGTATGGAGCCCACTAATTTTGAATGGCAATGGCTTTGGCTATGTTGCTAATCATTCTCTTGTTATGGCAAATTATATTTCTAGAGCCAACGCGGCTTTAATTGAACTTAGCGAACTATTAGCGCAAGGATAAAAAATGAAAAAGTATTGTTTAGCAGCAGCCCTATCTATGGCTTGTTTAGCTCCAGCAGCGCAAGCTGACACTCTGTTAGGTTTATATGTGGGTGTTGATGGTTGGCAATCAGATAATGAAGGTCAGCTTTCTTATAAAGATAATGCACCTCAAGATTTTAACTTTGAAGACGAAACATACATTAGTTACTATGCTGCACTCGAGCATCCGGTGCCTTTAGTTCCTAACCTAAAGCTTAAGTATACTGAACTTGAATTAAACGGCTCGACAGTACTAAATGATACATTTAGCTTTAATGGTTCAGACTATGTAGTGGGTACAACCGTTAATTCTGTAAGCGATTTAACGCATGTTGATTATATCTTATATTATGAAATATTTGATAATGATCTGATTTCTATTGATTTAGGTCTAAATGCGAAGCAGTTTGACGGTGACATTATTGTTAACGGAACAACGCAAGATGGTGGTGCAAACTTCACTGAAACGGTTGAATTTTCTGGTTTTGTACCACTTGCATACGCGCGTGCAGAAGCAGGCTTACCATTTACAGGTTTAAGTGTGTTTTTTGAAGGTAGCCTTTTGGCAATTGACGATAGTAAAGTGCAAGATTACCAAGTGGGTGTTGCATGGGAGCTTGTTGATAACTTAGCTGTAGATATTGCTGTTAAAGCAGGTTACCGTTCAATGGTATTAGAGCTAGATGATGTTGATGATATTACTACAGATATTGACGCATCGGGTCCGTTTGCAGGTATTCAGGTTCACTTTTAATTAGTACCTTCTAATTAAACAAAGCGTGGCGTTCTATTTTGTAGTGTGCCACGCTAAATCAAATTCTCCTTCTAATGCCGTGTTTACTAGCTGCTTATATATTTTGTTTACAGGAAATCGTATAAGTTTAGATAGCTCATCGCCAGTTTGGGTGAACTTGTAATAACTTAAAACCAAATCACTATTTTTTGCTTTAAGTGTCATTTTTTGAGATAAAAAAGACAGTGTGAGTTCTTGCCCTGCTTTAAGCACAGCTGATTCTATTTCTTTTCTATAAAGTAAATTCAAATCCATTAAAGTTAAAATATCAGGAAAGCTTATTCCTGTTTTTCCTAAATTTAATGACACTCTATTTCCCTTGCGAAGCAGATCAAATAAAGACGGTTTCTTATAAAAACCAAGTAAAATAAAGTGGCTGTCGTCTTTTTCATTGTAGCCAGAAAGCGATACACACTTTTGCAAAGAATCGGCTTCGCGCTGAGTCATATGCTTTAAAGTTTGTAAGCTTTTGATTGAAAATGTACCAGGGTTTAATGTTTCACCGGTTAAAATTTTTGCCCACAAGGCTTGCATAGAGCTATTTGAGGTGTCCTCACATAAAGCAATAAAGTGTTCCACCCAGTCTGCGTCTGGCTGTTTATTGCTTGCTACGTCCGGGCAAAACTCCATTGCCGTGGTTAAAATAGCCTCTATGTTTTGTTGTCGCTTTATAGCCAGTAAATCGT
This sequence comes from Pseudoalteromonas sp. CR1, assembly GCF_019392235.1. Taxonomy (NCBI): domain Bacteria; kingdom Pseudomonadati; phylum Pseudomonadota; class Gammaproteobacteria; order Alteromonadales; family Pseudoalteromonadaceae; genus Pseudoalteromonas; species Pseudoalteromonas sp. CR1. The sequence continues at coordinate 8,218 of NZ_JAHXRM010000001.1, forward strand.
GTCTTTGTTTGGCGCGAGTTAGTAAAGGGTGTTCACTATTAATATGATATAGCGGTTTTACTTGCCCTCTTGTATTGTAACTTTGCTCTGTTATTGGCGATGTGTCGCTGCTGGCCACCTTAGTGACAGGATAGCCAAGTAACGATTCTATTATATTGGCTAAATTAATCCGTGCTTGTGCTGTTTTTACTGTCATGGCTATTTGCTACGCTTTGTATATCGCTTAATTGTGCTACGGTTTTTAAATTATTCAACCCAAGCTCTAGAGTGTTATTCAAAATATACTCATACACGAGTGCCATATAGCCTGATATGAGTAGAGTCGTTGATTGTCCTTCAATATAACAGGTCACGGTATTGGTATTTGCTTGCTGTGAAAAGGTGAGTATACCTTCAATAATATGTTCATTATTTAATAGTATATTAAATGTCATTTTATCTTCACTGAGAGATGTAATGGTCATTTCGCCATGCCCCCATTGTCCTACCCACGATTGATGTGCGCCTACGCCAGCTCCCGGTTCATTAACAATAAATTCAATGGAAGGGTCTACTTGCTGCCAAGGTGACCATGTGTGCCATTGATTAAAGTCAGCAACAAGTGTTTTTATTGTGCTGATATTGGCATTGATTTCTACGTTTTTACTCACACGGTAGTTTTGTGGAAGCAGTAATCCGACTACGACTGTTATAAGTAGTAAAACTAATACGTATTTGAACAGTGTTTTTAATAATTTAATAACCATACCTTTGGTAGTTTTTTAAGTTTATATGTAACAACTTTTTGTTAATCGACTATAGTATGAATTAGATCATAAGCCAAAAACTAAATTTATAGCTTTTTAAACATTACGTTAGAGTATTTATAGCATTAAGCAGTATCTGAAAAGGGTAAATATGTCGTCTGAACAAAATGATTTTCTATTTTTAGACCAACAGCAAGACGACGAAATAGTTGTTGAGCCATCTCGTTATTGGGATATTTTAATTGTAGACGACGACGAAGAAATTCATACGGTTACAAAACTCGCATTATCTGGATTAGAATATGGCGGCGCTAGGCTTAGGTTTCATCATGCATACTCTGGCGCTGAGGCCAAAAATATACTTACCCAGCCTAATGATATATCCGTTATTTTTTTAGACGTTATTATGGAAACTGACGATGCCGGCTTTCAGGTGGTTAAACATGTCAGAGACTCCCTAAATAACAAACGCGTTCGCATTATTTTACGTACGGGCCAAGCCGCTAACATCCCCGAAGAAAAAGCTATTCGTGATTACGACATAAATGATTACAAAACTAAAACAGAGCTGACACGTTCAAAACTTGTTACAACACTTATTGCTGCTATTCGTTCTTATGAACAAATTTGCCTACTTGAGTACCAAGCCCAAGCAATGAATACTATTTTATCTGCATCTAAATACATTTTGGGGCAAACAGATATAAAAGTATTGTGCAACAAAGCAATTGAATTTATGGGAGTCATTTTAGGTTGTAAATCTAACGGATTAATTTGCACCAAGCTTGATGGTGAAAATTTTATTCAGGTCCTGGGTGGATGTGAAAAGTACGAAGAGTATTTTGGTGAAAAGTTAGTTAATGTTAACCAAACTGCATTACCTCAGGTTGAAACCAGTTTTGAACAGCTTACCCATCAATATACTGATAATAGCATCACCTTTATTTTAAAAAGTAAGCACCGCAAAGCTGCTTTATATATTGAGTGTGGTGGAGCGCCTACAGATATTCAATTGCAGTTTGCCGAAATATTTTTAACTAATATCAGTATTGCGCTTGATAATATTCGGTTGTTTGTAAAATTAAGAGATGCAGCCTACAAAGACTTACTCACTGGTATTTCAAATAGAACGGACTTTATTGAACGCATAGATGATTTTCAAAACGTACATGAAAATAAATATGTATTTGTTTTATTAGATGTAATTAACTTCTCAGATATAAACGACGGCTTAGGGCAAGATGTAGGCAATAAGCTACTTATTGCTATTGTTGAGCGCCTACGAACAATTGCACCAACGGCGCAGTTGCTCTCGCGAGTAGGGGCGGATGTATTTGGTTTTTTAATATTAAAAAATGAATTTAACATTGCCGATTTTAACGAAAAACTAAGCCCATCATTTAGTGCTGCAGAACATGTTTTGCCAATTGATTTTAGAATTGGCTTATGCCAACAGCAAGACTTTCAAGGCTCAGGTATTGAAACATTAAAAGTGGCTTATATTGCTTTAAATCATGCTAAAAAAATAAAGCATAAAGAAGGTGTTTATTACAGTATTGATATGCAAGAAAAAATGGAGTGGCGATTAGGCTTAATTAGACAGCTGCGCCATGACTTTGCTAGAGGGAAGCTCGAAGTGTGGTATCAACCACAGTTATCGTTTGATGATTTATCTTTAATTGGTTGTGAAGCCCTTTTACGCTGGCCATTAGAAAATGGCACCTATATTTCACCTGCGGTATTTATACCATTAGCTGAAGATGCTGGTCTTATTGTAGATATAGGGCAGTGGGTGCTGGAGCAAGCTTGCCAACAGCAAAAGCGATTAGAAAATGAAGGAACTGAAATTTGTATTGCTGTTAACGTGTCCGTTCCGCAATTTAAAGTTAAAGGGTATGCGCAAACAGTTAAAAATACCTTACTAAAATACGGCGTGGATCCAAAAAACATTGAGCTTGAAGTCACTGAAAGTGTAGTAATGGATGAATTAGACACGGTTATTAATACTTTAAGAGAGCTGAAGGCGCTTGGTATTGAAGTGGCTATTGATGACTTTGGCACCGGGTTTTCGTCATTAAGTTATATACAAAGCCTTCCTATCGATAGACTAAAGATTGATAGGTCGTTTATTAAAGATCTTAATAATGGTGATACCGGTGCCGTTGCAGGGCTAGTAATATCGTTAGGTGCAAAGTTAGGGTTAAAAACAATAGCAGAGGGTGTTGAAACGCAGGAACAGGCTAAGTTTTTAAAAGACTTAGGATGTGATGAAGTGCAAGGGTTTATGTACGCAAAACCTATGCCTGAAAAAAAGTTACTAGAGTTCATTAGTAAACAAAATACCTAGATAATTATAGGCTTAACGTTATAGGTATTTCATCCCCTGTAATGTTGTATATATAAACAAGGCTATGGTGTATAATTTGCGCCTTTTGTTATTCGACGGTCACATTTATGAGCACACTCAAAGCTAAGCGCGCCTTATTCTCTTACCCAAAGTATTGGGCTGAGTGTTATGGCACCGCACCATTTTTACCCACATCACGCGAAGAAATGGATGCACTTGGCTGGGATAGCTGCGACATAATAATTATTAGTGGCGATGCATATGTTGATCACCCAAGTTTTGGTATGGCCGTAATTGGGCGTGTACTTGAAGCGCAAGGGTTTAGGGTGGGTATAATTGCTCAGCCTAAATGGGATACAAAAGATGCATTTATGGAGCTTGGCAGACCAAACCTATTTTTTGGTGTAACGGCCGGCAACATGGATTCGATGATTAACCGCTACACAGCTGAAAAGCGAATGCGTCATGACGATGCGTATACTCCTGACAACGTAGGGGGCAAGCGACCAGACCGTGCTGTGATGATTTATTCTCAGAAATGTCGTGAAGCATATAAAGGTATTCCTATCGTTATTGGTGGTATTGAAGCAAGCCTTCGTAGGATTGCTCATTATGACTATTGGCAAGAAAAAGTGCGCCGTAGCATTTTGTTTGATTCAAAAGCCGATATATTAATTTACGGAAATGCTGAGCGCCCATTAGTTGAAGTTGCCCACCGAATTGCCGGTGGCGAAACGATGGATACAATTCAAGATATCCGTGGTACCGCTGTTATCCGCAAAGAGCCACTACCTGGCTGGCGTGGCAGTGACTCAACTGCAATTGATAAAATTGGTAAAATAGACCCCATTCCAAATCCTTACGGAGCCGATGATGTTGGCTGCAGTAAATCTGAATTTAAACAAGCCGGTATTGATTTAAAGGCTGAAGCTGCAAAGCCCATTACTGTGCAACCAGCGCGTCCTAAGCCATGGGAAAAAACGTATGTTAAGCTCCCAGCCTACGAGCAAGTAAGTGTTAACAAACCTTTATATGCCCATGCTTCAAGGATATTACACCAAGAAACTAACCCTGGTTGTGCAAGAGCGTTGTTTCAACGTCATGGAGATCGCTCTATTTGGGTAAACCCACCGGCTTACCCGTTAGAAACACATGAAATGGATGCAGTATTTGGGTTACCTTACCAACGAATTCCTCATCCAAGCTATGGCGACGCTAAAATTCCCGCTTACGACATGATCAAAACGTCGGTTAATATTATGCGTGGCTGTTTTGGTGGATGTTCATTCTGTTCGATTACAGAGCACGAAGGTCGTATTATTCAAAGTCGCTCGCAAGAATCAATTATTGAAGAAATTGAACAGATCCGAGATAAAGTGCCTGGTTTTACAGGCGTTATTTCCGACTTAGGTGGGCCAACGGCCAATATGTACAAACTACGTTGTACAAGTAAAAAAGCAGAAAGCACTTGCCGACGCTTATCATGTGTATACCCTGACATTTGTAAGCACATGGATACTGATCACACACCTACTATTGATTTATACAAAAAAGCGCGTGATGTGAAAGGGATTAAAAAAGTATTAATCGCTTCGGGTGTTCGCTATGACCTTGCTGTACGCGATCCTCGGTACGTAAAAGAATTGGTGACGCATCATGTAGGTGGTTACTTAAAAATAGCACCAGAGCACACTGAAGACGGCCCATTATCCAAAATGATGAAACCTGGCATGGGCGCTTACGACCAATTTAAAGAGTTATTTGATAAGTACTCAAAAGAAGCAGGTAAAAAGCAGTATTTAATTCCGTACTTTATTTCTGCCCACCCGGGAACCAAAGACGAAGATATGGTTAATATGGCTTTATGGCTTAAATCAAATGACTTTAAGTTAGATCAAGTGCAAAATTTTTATCCATCACCTATGGCCAATGCAACCACTATTTATCATACAGAGATGAACTCTTTACGTAATATTAAAAATAATAGTGAGATAGTGCCTGTGCCAAAAGGAGCTCGCCAGCGTAGATTACACAAAGCTATTTTGCGCTATCACGATACATCAGGTTGGCCAATGATACGTGAAGCACTTCGTAAAATGGGTAAGGCTAATTTAATTGGTAAAGGGCCAAATTGTTTAGTGCCAGAAGAAGGCCGCGATGAAAAAGCGGGTAAAGCCGTTAATAAAGGCCGCAAAAGTGGTCGCCCAGCGCTTACACGTCATACGGGATTTAGCCAATTTAAAAAGGCCAATACAAAACCTAAAGTGGGTGGAAATAGACAAAAAGCCAGGTAGTTTTTACTGAATAACTAAAAACGCGCAGCTATACATTAACTGCGCGTTTTTTTGTGACAGTTTTATAATTATATTAATAGCCAGGTAGCGGTGCCTAAAAAGGCAAAAATACCCACAATATCGGTCACTGTTGTCAGCACTACACTACCTGCAAGTGCGGGGTCTATATTCATTTTTTTAAGTAAAATAGGGATACTCGCCCCAGCCACGCCAGCTACCACTAAATTCATAAACATAGCAAAAGCAAGCACGCCGCCGAGCATAAAGTCCCATTGCCATAGTGCAATGACACCCGCTATTAATAATGACCATAAAATACCATTAAGCGCACCTATGGCCAGTTCTTTCATCATTAAAAAACGTTGGTTAGTTTGATTAATATGACCGACAGCAATACCACGAATAACAAGCGTAAGCGATTGGCTACCAGCAACACCACCCATAGAAGGTACAATGCCATTAAGCACTGCTAATATAGGTAAAATATCGAGTGTGCTTTCAAAAAAACTAGCTACAAAGGCGGCCGCAAGCGCCGTCAATAAGTTAACTCCTAACCATACTGAGCGTTTTTTCGAGCTTTTTAGGACGGGAGCAAAGGTATCTTCTTCATCATCAAGACCCGCCAAGCTCAGTAAGCTATGCTCGGCGTCTTCTCGTATAACGTCGACAATATCATCGATTGTGACACGACCTAGCAGTTGATCATTATCATCAACAACAGGGGCAGAGATCCAATTATGGCGTTCGAATAATTGTGCAACTTCACTTTCATCCATAGATATTGGAATTGACTCACACTCTTCATCCATTAAGTCGCGAACAATTTTTTCAGGTGAATTAGTCAGTAATGTACTCAGCGATAAAGCACCAATAAAGCAGTTATGTTTATCAACTACATACAGATCATCTGTGCCTTCAGGTAACTCTCCACGAAGTCGAATGTAGCGTAGTACTACATCAATGGTAACGTCTGGACGAATAGTTACCGTATCGGTGTTCATGAGCGCGCCAGCAGAACGCTCTTGATAAGACAACGCCTGTGTTGCGCGCTCTCTGTCTTGAATATCCATGGCGCTAACAACGTCTTTATAAACGGTGTCAGGCAAGCTACGTAACACTTCGCCTAAGTCATCGTGCCCCATATCTTCAGTAGCGGCAGCAATATGCTCAGGTTCCATTTGGGCTATGATGCCTAAACGTACGTCTTCTGATAACTCTTCTAGTACGTCACCTTGAACATCAGGGTCAACAAGTTGCCAAAGTAATCGACGAATTTTATGAGGAGACGACTCTAATAATAAAGCAGTATCACATGGGGCGGTTTTTGCGAGCATGCGTCTAACTTGAACAAACTGGCCACTATTAAGTGACTTAGTCACTTGTTTTAGTTGTTGTAGTGGGTAGTCTTGTTCAAAAGCTTCGGGCATTGGCGTCCTTTATTTATATTGTAACTGTTACTTAGTGGGTGGGAGAGTACGAACTATTAGCCAGTTATTTTTGATTATAGTTATTTTATTTAATTGTTAAAAATTAACGTTACTCTTGCTCGTTAAATCGTTGCGAAATAAGCTCTCCAATGGCATTTAAAGCTTGTTTTGCATCAGGCCCTTCACATACCACTTTAACTTCTTTACCTTGGCTACTTTCAAGTAGCATCAGTGCTAATACACTATCACCAGCAGCTTCTTTGTCATCTTGAAATAAAGTGATTGAAGCATCAAATTTAACAGCAAGTTGAGCCAATACTGTCGCAGCTCTGGCATGTAGCCCTAATTTATTTTGTATTAAAAAAGTGTCTTCTATACGCATACATTACTCTATCAAAGCTGAACAGGTTATTAGTTTATATAAATTATTTTTCTTGTTCTCTGTGGCGTATTTTTACATTAGGATGCGTAACTGCAAAGCTTTCACCAATTGTTTGCGCTAAATATACAGAGCGATGTTGTCCGCCAGTACAACCAATAGCAATCGTTAAGTAGCTACGGTTATTGCGTTCTAAATGAGGCAACCAGGTTTGCACAAAAGTTTGTATTTGCCATGTGAACTTTTGAACTATGCTGTGGCTAGCTAAATAATCTTTTACTGGCTGGTCTAAACCATTGAGTGGTTTTAGTTCAGGCTCCCAATGTGGGTTAGGTAAAAAACGTGCATCAAATACGTAGTCTGCTTCTTTAGGTATACCATGTTTAAAACCAAATGATTCAAATGTGACAATCAGCTGCTTGTCTTTTTTACCTAATATTTTTTCACGAATCGATTCAGCGAGTTGATGAACACTCAAGTCGCTGGTATCTATCATGTAATCGGCACGAGTAGTTAGCACGTCAAGTAGTTCTTTTTCTTTTTTTATGGCTAAATCAAGCGGAAGCGAATCGATTGATAGAGGGTGCAAACGTCTTGTTTCTGAAAAACGTTTTATTAATGTTTGATCTTCACTGTCTAAATAAAATAGTGTTGGTTTTGTAAAACCCGGTAAATATTCAATAATGTGATTAAATTCATCTTGTTCTTTTGGCAAGTTTCGCACATCGATGCTAACGGCGATTTTATCGTAGTTATCAGAAACGCTTCTTACCAAAGAAGGTAATAAATTTACAGGGATGTTATCTACGCAATAATAACCTAGATCTTCAACAACGCGTAAAGCAACCGACTTACCAGAACCAGAACGGCCACTTATGATAATCAACTCCATTAATCACCCTTTAAATTTATTACGATTGGTCAACAATAATTTGATACAGCTCGGCGTCCGATTTAGCACAGCGTAGCTGTTTGCAAAATTCTTTGTTTTTTAGTTTATCAGCTATCGTCGCTAGCGTCTTTAAGTGTTGCTGGTTATCACCATCAGGTACGATGAGTGCAACAAAAATATCAACTGGTCGATTGTCTATAGCATCAAAGTTAATCGGTGTTTCACTTACTAATACTAATGCTAAAGGTTCTTGTGCGCCGCTCATTCGACCATGTGGAATAGCTATGCCTCTTCCTATTCCTGTGCTACCTAGCTTTTCGCGAGTTAATAAAGCGCCCAAAATATCTTGTTGAGACAAATACGGTAATTTATCGTGAGCAAGCTCGCTAATAAACTCTAAAATTCTTTTTTTACTATTAAAAAGGACCGCAGCTTTGCTGCAGTCCTGGCATATAAGTGAACTTAGTTTCATCATATTAGTGTCGAGCAAGCTTCTCTTTGTGTTTAATTACTTGACGGTCAAGCTTATCAATCAATGAATCAATCGCTGCATACATATCTTGATGTTCAGTGGATGCGAATAATTCAGCGCCACTTACATGAATAGTTGCTTCTGCTTTTTGATTTAATTTTTCTATATCAAGAATGACATGAACATTATTAATATGATCAGAGTGCCTTTCTAGCTTCGCAAATTTGGTATTTATATAGTCTCTTAATGAATCAGTTAGTTCTACATGACGACCAGTTAAATTTAGTTGCATAAGCATTACCCTCTTTGTTTAGCGTCTTAGATCAGACTCTTTCGCTGATTTGACGGTGGAATAGCAAGAGATTCGCGGTATTTTGCGATTGTACGTCTTGCTACTTTAATTCCTTGCTCAGCCAATATATCCGCAATTTTGCTATCACTCAATGGTTTTGCTGAGTTTTCTGCTGCGATTAGTTTTTTGATAAGTGCTCGTATCGCTGTGGATGAACATTCTCCACCATTTTCGGTGCTTACATGGCTTGAGAAAAAGTATTTAAGCTCAAATATTCCACGCGGTGTGTGCATGTACTTTTGAGTCGTTACGCGCGAAATTGTCGATTCGTGCATTTCTACCATTTCGGCTACATCATTTAAAACCATAGGTTTCATGGCTTCTGGACCGTGTTCAAAAAAACCTTGTTGTTGCTTTACGATACAGTTAGTTACTTTTAAAAGCGTGTCGTTTCTGCTTTCTAAACTTTTAATAAACCATTTAGCTTCTTGTAAATGTGAGCGAATAAACTGGCTATCACCGCTCGACTTAACTGTACGCGACATTGCAGCATATTGGCTGTTTACACGAATTTTTGGCATGCTGTCTGGGTTTAGTTCAACCACCCAGCGGCCTTTAATTTTCTTAACTGACACATCTGGTATTACATATTCAGACTCTTCTCGCACTATTGTGTCTGCAGGCTTTGGGTTAAGCGTATGAATAAGTGTCATTACTTCTTTAAGCTCATCTTCTTTGAGCTTCGTTTTTTTCATTAATGTACGATAGTCGCGAGCAGCTAACAAATCTATGTGCTCGGTTAAAATCATTTTTGTTTCGTCAATAAAAGGGGTGCCTTTATCAAATTGATTTAACTGAATACATAAACATTCTTGTAAGCTTCGTGCTGCAATACCAACAGGGTCAAATAATTGAATACGCTTTAAAACTGCTTCTATTTCATCAAGTTCAACCTCAACGTCATCGTCGTTATCTTGATTAAAGCTCTCTAAAATTTCTTCACAGCTGAGGGTTAATATGCCTGAGTCGTCCACGGCTTCAACTATTGCAATAGCAATCGCTTCATCCGTAGGGCTAAATGGCGTTAGTTGTAATTGCCACATTAAGTATTCGTGAAGCGTTTCAGTCGATGCACCTTGATAAATAGACTCATCTTCAGGCATGGGGCCTGAAGACGATGCTGGGGCGGCACTCATGTACTCATCCCAGCTAACGTCCATTGCCATGTCGTCACTGACGGTATCTTTTGCAAGGGCTTCACCACTGTCTTGTTCATACTCACTGGGGGCTTCATCGGCAGATGCACTTACTGTCACTTCATCATTATCTGCTTTTTGCTCATTTTTGCCTGCTAGGTCATCGGCATAGTCTTGCTCCTCAACCTCAAGTAATGGGTTGCTGTCGAGCGCTTCTTGTATTTCTTGCTGAAGATCCAATGTGCTTAATTGCAGCAAGCGAATAGCTTGTTGCAACTGAGGTGTCATTGTAAGTTGCTGGCCCATGCGCAGCTGTAGTGATTGCCTCATGTATCTCTAACAATCCTTTTAAGTTGTTATAATTAATACTAGCAGATGCATACAAATAAGGCGTAAATGTTACAGCCTAAATTGCTCGCCTAAATATACATCGCGTACAGTTTTATCGTTTAATACGTGTTCAGGGGCACCAGAAGCAATCAGTTCCCCATGAGAAACAATGTAGGCTTTTTCGCAAACATCAAGGGTTTCTCTTACATTATGGTCTGTTATTAATACACCAATACCACGGTTTTTAAGGTGTTCAATAATTTTTTTAATATCCAACACTGAAATAGGGTCAACGCCGGCAAACGGTTCGTCTAATAAAATAAACTTTGGATCTGCAGCTAAAGCACGTGCAATCTCTACTCGGCGACGCTCTCCGCCCGATAGTGCCATACCTTTACTGTCGCGAATGTGTTGAATGCTAAATTCATCCAATAGATTATTAAGTGTATCTTCTCTGGCTTGCTTAGTGAGCTCCTTTCGAGTTTCTAAAATAGCCATTAAGTTTTGATATACGGTTAACTTTCTGAATATAGACGACTCTTGCGGCAAGTAGCCAATGCCTAATCTAGCACGACTGTGCATAGGTAAAAGAGTAATATCGTTCTCGTCGATAGATATTTTACCTTTATCGCTAGGGACTAAGCCTACAATCATATAAAACGTGGTGGTTTTACCCGCACCGTTTGGACCAAGTAAACCCACTATGCTACCGGCTTTAACTTCTAAGCCTACATTTTTAACGACTTCTCGGCCTTTGTAGCTTTTGGCTAATAGCTCTGCTTTTAATGTACTCATGGCTGACCTTTATCGCTTTTTTTTGGCTCCACAGGTACTAAAATGGTGTGCACGCGGTCAGTTGAGCTTTCATCTTTTTCGGCGCTAATGAGTTGTTGCTCAATATCGTAGGTAATGCTTTTTGCATTCATTTTTTGCCCAGCTTGAGAGACCTGTGCATCTCCAATTAATGTTAAAAAACGTTTAGAAACATCGTATCTAACTTCATTAGCGCTGGCGCTCATTATTGTGCCGTTGGCTTGTTTTTCTTCAAAATAAGCGGGTGTACCTGTGGCAATTAACAGTTGCTTGTTATCACCCAATTCATCGCGTTTATGCACTTCTAGGCGGTCAGCAGTAATTTTTCTGTCGCCGTGAATAATTTCAACGTTTTTTTCGAATATACCTACATTTTCTTTCAGTTGACCTTCTTGCTTATCTGCACTAATCGAAATTTGATTTGCAGCAAGTGGCGCCGTTGGTTCAGCAGCATTTGCACCGAGTGCAAGTATAAATGTTGGAATAATAAAGAGTGTTAATAGTTTATTGGTCATAATAAATAGTTCGCGTATGGTTAATTAGTTTTATCACTTCGGTTTTTAAATCGGCTTCGAGGCCTTTACCGGTGATCTTTAAATTGGGTCCTGTAACAATGACAGGTTGTTCTGATTGCATCGTTAGTAATTTTATATCTACCTGAATATTATCAGCATTTATTTTATCTATCATTGCGTTATCAGTTAAATTACTAGCAACAACGTTACCTTCTAGTATTAATTGTCTGCCTTCGTATAGTGTTGCTTCGTTAGCGTTAATTCGCCACGTTTGTTTGTCGTTATAAAGCGTAAAAATGGGTTTATCAAAAAAGGTAAATCCTAATTCTTGATATAACTCCATTCGCGCTGCCGTTACTTTATGGCTAATTTTCCCATTCTCGTCATACGCTGTTTGTTTTAGCTCTATGGCAGTGTAATCGGGCTTTGCAATTATGTCTGCTTCGGTTTGCTGCGGTAAACTTACTTGTGTGAAATAAGGGTACCAAAGCCAAACCATACAGCTGATGAATAAAACGCTTAATATGATGCGCGCAGCATTCATGAACTCGTACCTTTGGTGGTCAAGGGTTTGTTGTTTTCAAGCATTAGCAGGTCGGTAAGCTCTCTCACTGCACCAAATCCACCAAGCATTTGTGTGGTGTAATGCGCTAAACGTTTTATCAGCGGATGCGCGTCGTTTACTGCAACAGCAAACCCTACTAACTCCATTACCGGCATGTCGGGGCCGTCATCGCCAATGTAGGCAATTTGCTCATCAGATAAGTTAAGCTTTGATTTTAGCTCCTCATAAGCGAGGAGTTTGTTTTCTTGACCTTGGTAAATGTGTTGTACTGTTAGGCTTGTCATACGCTGTTGTACTATTTTTGAGTGTCGTCCGGTAATAACCGCAACGTCAAAGCCGCTGTTAATTAGCGCTTTAATGCCAAAGCCATCTTTTGTATTAAACGCTTTGAGCTCTTCACCTTGGTTACCCAGATAAATACGACCATCAGAAAACACACCATCGATATCACAAATAAGCAGCTTTATTTTTTTAGCACGGGCTTTTGCGTCTTCGCTTAGAGGTTGGTAGAGCTCTTCAAATTGCATTTATAGTACTCCTGCTTTTAATAAGTCTTGCATATTTAATGCACCAATAGGGTGATTTTGCTCATCAACAATTATTAAGCCATTTATACGTTTTTGTTCCATAATATTTAACGCTTCAGCGGCCAAAATATCTTGTGTTGCAGTGGTGCAGGACTTAGTCATCACAACATCTATTTGTGTTGTATGTATATCAATTCGTTGTTCTAAAATACGGCGTAAATCACCGTCAGTAAATAGCCCTACAAGTTGCTGCTGAGAATCAACTATGGCCGTCATACCTAACCCTTTGGCCGACATTTCTATTAGCGCATCTTTTATAGTTTGAGTAACATTAATAATAGGTGTGTTTTTACCGCTATGCATGACATCTTTTAAGGTCAGCAGCAAACGTTTACCTAAACTACCGCCGGGGTGAGATAGTGCAAAGTCATCAGCTGTAAAACCGCGGGCTTCTAAAAGTGCAACCGCCATGGCATCACCCATTGCAAGTGTTGCTGTTGTGCTTGCGGTTGGAGCTAAGCCTAACGAACAGGCTTCTTTTTGTACTTTTATGCAAATATGTACGTTGGCAAGCGTGGCCATCGTTGAGCTGGCGTTGCCTGTCATGGCTATTATTTTGGCGCCAAGGCGTTTTAAAACAGGAATTATATTGAGTACTTCGCTTGTTTCACCTGAGTTAGAAATGAGCATAACTACATCATTTTTAGTGATCATCCCCAGATCGCCATGACTGGCCTCACCCGGATGTACAAAAAAAGCAGGGCTGCCAGTACTTGCTAATGTTGCTGCTATTTTATTACCAATATGACCTGATTTTCCCATACCTATAACGATAGTTCGGCCTTGGCAATCATATATTAATTGACATGCTTGATGAAAATTTTCATCCACATATTGTGTAATATCACTCAAAGCTTGGCGCTCTATATCTAATACACGTAAGCCTTGTTCAATAAAATTTAGCGTTGCCATTACTTACCCTACTTGACTAAAAATATACCCTTGGTAGCCCAAAAACGCGATTAATAATAAGCCGCCTTCTACTCTATTGATGCGTTGAGCACCCCTAAAGTTCAATGACATGATAATAAGCGCAACAGTGGCACCAATCATTATTAGTATGTCGCGGTTAGCAACCGACGGGTCAATAACTGAAGGGTTAATAATGCCTGCAAAAGGCAATACTGCAAGAATATTAAAAATATTAGAGCCAACAATATTACCCAGCGCTAAATCATCTTCATTTTTAAGTACGCCCGCAATCGAGGCAGCAAGCTCAGGCAGGCTAGTTCCTATTGCAATAATTGTTAAGCCAATCACTAAATCGCTTAAGCCAAAGTATTTAGCAATATCCACCGCTGAATCAATTAAAAAATGTGCGCTAATAGGGAGTAAAATCATACCAATAACCAACCAAAGTATAGCCTTGTTAGTGGGTACGTCGTTTGGTACTTCGTCACATGCTTCTGATACAAATGGGTCTGTTTGATTTTTAGCACGCAGCGAGACAATAATTAGCCCGCCAATAAATACAACAAAACCAATTAATAACGCAACGCCCTCGGTGAACGAAAAGTAGTTATCTGAAAATATATACCAGGTAGCCAGCGATATAATAAGCACTAACGGGATTTCACGTTTTAATGTGCTTGAAGAAACGCTAAGAGGCCTAAATAAAGCGGTAATACCTAACACCAGCAAAATATTTGTGATATTTGAGCCAATTGCGTTACCTACCGCGGTGTCGGTTTTTTCTGCTAATGCGGCAGAGGCCGACACCATCATTTCAGGTGCTGATGAGCCCATGGCTACAACGGTTAAACCAACAATTAAGGTTGGTACACCAAAGTTTTTAGCCAGTGCCGCAGCACCATAAACAAACCTGTCAGCACTCCAAACTAGGGCTGCAAAACCAAGAATCAAAATAACAAACGAGGTAACCATTGTATTAAGCCAGTTGTTCAAAATAGGAATGGCGCGAATAGTAACAAATGCCACGATGAAAGTATAAATAAAAGAGTAAGGTCAACTACGTAGACTAATTCATTTTACTAAAATTAATTAGTAGAAGCTGGCAGCCTTTAAGTATCAATTTATAGGAAGTAATCACTCTTCAATAGCTCAGCCTTACCTACATACTAAACAGTTTACTTTAAATTTGATTTCGACAGGGTTACAGGTCCTATTTTAAGTGTTGGTTAAGTGAATATAAGTGAGTCTTAATGTGTGTTTTGCACGTACATTACAAAATCTTACGAATTGTTTTTTCCATATTGGATCAAAAAGATTTAAAATAGGGGCACTAGTGAACATTTTTATGGAGAGCGACTTGTCGCAATCAATAGTAGAAGTCAAGGATGTTAGCTTTTCCAGAGGCGATAGGGTCATATATAAAAATATGAGCTTTAGTGTGCCTAAAGGCAAAATCACTGCGATTATGGGACCAAGCGGCATTGGTAAAACTACGATGTTGCGTTTAATTGGTGGTCAATTAAAACCTGACTCGGGTGATATTTTATTTGAAGGTGGCAGTATTCCTTCCATGACGCGCTCAGAATTATATGAAGCGCGTACAAAAATGAGCATGCTATTTCAAAGTGGTGCTTTGTTTACTGACATGTCTGTGTTTGACAATATTGCTTTTCCGATTCGCGAGCACACAAAACTAAGTGAAGACCTTATTCGATTAGTTGTGCTAATGAAGCTGCAGGCTGTGGGTTTGCGTGGTGCTAAAGATTTAATGCCCTCAGAGTTATCTGGCGGTATGGCAAGGCGTGCAGCTCTTGCGCGCGCAATAGCGCTCGATCCAGAGCTTATTATGTATGACGAACCGTTTGCTGGCCAAGATCCTATTTCAATGGGCGTGCTTGTAAAGTTAATTAAATCGCTCAATCAAGTATTGGGTTTGTCGTCTTTAATTGTGACCCATGATGTGACTGAAGTCATGAGTATTGCCGATCACGTTATTATTATTGCCGATCAGGGCGTAATAGGCTCAGGTACACCAGATGAAATGCGCAATCATGAGTCTGAGCTAGTTCAGCAATTTTTAAAAGGTTTGTCTGATGGCCCTGTTCCATTTCATTTTCCCGCGCAAGCCTATGCAGATGAGCTGCTTGGAGAAAAAGCCTAATGTTGGATCTGTTTCAAAAGTTAGGGCATAAAACGCTTGGGCGCTTTGCTGCCCTTGGCCGCTCAGCTTATATGTTGTTTAGTGCACTTGCGCATGTTCCTAATTTTAAAAAAGGCACACCGCTGCTTGTGCGCCAGCTTTATATGGTGGGCTCGCAATCACTACTAATTATCATGGTTTCTGGCTTGTTTATCGGTATGGTACTCGCATTGCAAGGCTACACCGTATTAGTAGGGTATGGCGCTGAAGATAGCTTAGGGCCGCTTGTTGCGCTGAGTTTATTACGCGAGTTAGGCCCCGTAGTTACTGCACTATTATTTGCGGGGCGTGCTGGTAGTGCACTTACCGCAGAAATAGGCTTAATGAAAGCCACCGAGCAACTCTCATCGTTAGAGATGATGGCAATTGATCCACTTAAACGTATTATTGCACCCCGCTTTTGGGCTGGCTTTATTAGCATGCCTTTACTTGCAATTATATTTTCTGCCGTTGCAATTATAGGTGCTCATTTAGTTGGGGTTGATTGGTTAGGTGTAGATACTGGTAGTTTTTGGTCAATTATGCAATCGCAAGTGTCGTTTCAGGCTGATGTGCTAAACGGCATAATTAAAAGTTTTGTATTTGCAATAGTTGTAACTTGGATTGCACTTTACAAAGGCTATGACTGTGTTCCAACATCGGAAGGGATCAGCAAAGCAACCACCGAAACAGTTGTACATTCGTCATTGGCCGTTTTAGGTTTCGACTTTATTTTGACAGCGGTAATGTTTACTAGCTAATTAGGGTATAAATAATGAATTCACGGAAATTAGAAATTTTAGTTGGCTTTTTTGTAGCGCTTGGCATTTTAGCTTTTGCTATGTTAGCGCTTAAAGTAGCGAATGCGGGTATTAGTGGCTCAGGCGAAACCTATTCACTTAATGCAAAATTTGAAAATATTGGCTCATTAAAAGCACGTGCCCCTATAAAAGTGGGTGGTGTGGTAATTGGTCGAGTTGAGTCGATTTATGTTCATCCAAAGGAGTTTTTACCTGTGGTTGATATGACCATTGATGCGCAATACCTATGTCGTTTTTCAGATACAAGCTCTATATCAATACTTACATCGGGTATTTTAGGCGAGCAATACTTAGGTATAAACCCTGTTATTGCTTCTAGTTCAGCGGAACAGCGCTGTTTAGGTGAAACAGTAACTAACAATGAACAAGATACAGCAATTGATGATTTATTTGGCGTAGAAAGTAAAGCGCTAGGCAATGGAGATTCAATTATTGATACTAAGTCTGCCATTGTATTAGAAGAATTAATTGGGCAGTTTCTATTCAATCAAGGTAGTGAGTAATTATTATGTTGAAAAAGTATTTAACTATTATAACACTTAGCGCATTGAGCCTAGTGCAAACGGTGAGTGCTGCAGAAGTAAAATTAGACGATCCAAATAAAATGGTACGAAAAGTATCGGAATACACATTTGACCGTATAAAAAAAGATCAACAATTGATTGTTAAAGATCAAGAGTACCTTCGCGTTATCGTTGAAGAAGAGTTGATGCCCTATATTGATTATAAATACGCAGCACTTCGTGTACTAGGAAGTGAAGTATCTAAAGTACGCGCAATTACTGATGATGCTGAAAAGGCACAAGCAATTAAAGATATTCAGCGCTTTATTGGCGTGTTTAGAGAGTATTTAGTTGCGACCTACGCTGGTGTATTTACCCAATATACTAATCAACACGTTGAATTTGGTGCACCACAACCATTTAAAGGTCAGGATGTAGTTGTAGTAAAAACAAAAATAATTGAAGATGGTAAGCCAGATATCCGCATTGATTTTAAAGTTCGTGAAGATCGCAGTGGGCAGTGGCGTGCATACGACATGATTGCTGAAGGCATAAGCTTGTTAGATGCCAAGCAAAGTGAACTGCAAGGTATTTTACGTCAACAAGGTATCGACAAGGTAAGTGATCTTTTAGAGCAAAAAAGTCAGCTTCCAGTTCAATTTAGAGGTAACAGCTCGAATGACTAAATTGGCCATAAGCCAAATTGACGAGCAACAGTTTCGAGTGAGCGGCGAGCTCTCTCGAAATTCAATTGGCGATGAACAACTTCTGAACAAGCAGCTACAAACTAAGCATAAAACCATCTATTTTGACCTAAGTGGGGTGTCAAGGGTTGACACAGCCGGCTTAGCTTGGTTAATTCACTCTTTTGCAGAATTAAAGCAACAAGGTATTCGCCTTGAATTGCAAAATCCACCTGAGCAATTGCAAAATTTAATGCAATTGGGTCAAGTTACAACCCTATTTGAGTGAGAGTTATGGAAACTAGCCAAGTCGAAACATTATTACGCGAAGAACTTCAATTAGCAGAAGTTCATGTAAAAGCCAATGGAAGCCATTATGAAGTTGTTGCCGTGGGTGAGTGCTTCGACGGTTTAAGCCGAGTTAAAAAGCAACAGCTAGTATATGGCCCATTAATGAATACTATTTCAGACGGTACTATTCACGCAGTTTCTATTCGTGCTTTTACACCGACTGAGTGGAAACGCGAACAAAAATTTATCTTACCGCAATAAATAGGGCCCCCTAATGGATCAATTTGTTATTCAAGGTGGCACTTCACTTGCTGGTGAGGTGACTATCTCAGGTGCTAAAAACGCAGCACTGCCTATTTTATTTGCCTCACTTTTGGCCGATGGTAAAAGTACATTTACTAATGTGCCGCGCTTACGCGATATTGTTACTACCGAAGCTTTACTAAAAACATTAGGTGCAGATGTAAATTGGCAGGGTGATACACTTATAATTGACGGTGCAACCGTTGATAAAACCTTGGCTCCATACGATTTAGTGAAACAGATGCGCGCGTCTGTATTAGCATTAGGGCCTTTAGTTGCTCGCTTTGGTGAAGCGCAAGTTTCATTGCCTGGCGGCTGTGCTATTGGTGCACGTCCTGTTGATATTCATATTCAAGGTATGGAACGTTTAGGTGCGCAAATTAGCGTTGAAAATGGCTACATTAATGCAAAAGTGGATGGTCGTTTAAAAGGCGCTGAAATCTTTATGGAGATGGTCAGTGTAGGCGCAACCGAGAACTTGTTGATGGCAGCAGCATTAGCCGATGGTAAAACAGTACTTGAAAACGCAGCACGCGAGCCTGAAATTACCGACTTAGCTAACTGCTTAATTGCAATGGGCGCTAAGATTACGGGTGCTGGAACAAGTCGTATTGAGATTGAAGGTGTAGAGCGCCTAGCGGGTTGTGAACATAAAATTTTACCGGATCGTATTGAAACAGGGACTTTTTTAGTTGCTGCCGCAATGGCTGGTGGTGAAGTATTGTGTAAAAATACAGACTTCCATTCACTAGAACCTGTTATTGAAAAACTTCGCGCTACAAATGCCTTACTTGAAGTAAAAGACGATTCTATTTATCTAGATATGCGTGGTCGTGAGCTTAAATCGGTGAATGTTAAAACTGCGCCACACCCAGGGTTCCCAACCGATATGCAAGCTCAGTTTACTGCACTTAATGTAGTGGCTAACGGCAGTGCAACAATAACAGAAACCATTTTTGAGAACCGTTTCATGCATGTGCCTGAGTTACAGCGCATGGGCGCAAACATCCGCTTAGAGGGTAATACAGCGATATGTGGTGAGACTAAAAGTTTGTCGGGTGCTCAAGTTATGGCGACTGATTTACGTGCATCAGCCAGCTTAATCCTTACCGGTATTGTTGCCCAAGGTGAAACCGTTGTTGACCGTATTTATCATGTTGATAGAGGGTATCAGCGTATTGAGGATAAACTCAGCGCGCTCGGCGCGAACATAAAACGTAAAACAAACTAATACGTTTAAGTGCAGGTCGGTGTAAACACCGACCCTTCTTTATTTAGAGTTTGGTTTCAAGCTCAGCCACAGTAACCATTATTTTTTCGATTTTCCCATCTCTATACAATTCAAATTCTATTTTTTTACCTGGTTCAGTATTGCCAATTTTTTCGAGTACCTTTTGCGGATTAGCCACTGAAAGCCCAGCAATTTTTATTATAATATCTTGTTCTTCAATTCCCGCTTGCCACGCCGGCCCTAATGGATCTAAATTTGTAATACGCATACCGCTTACAGGGGTTAAGTTATCATTTACTTCTTTGCCTGTACTGTCTACTGCAGTGCCTTCAAATCCTAAGTAACCACGGACTACACGGCCATGGCGAATTAGCTTAGCCATGACCTCCTTGGCTAGGGTGTATGGGACAGCAAAAAATATACCTTGAATATTTAAGTTTTCGCGAGTCTTAAATTGCGCCGAAGTAATACCTACTAAATCACCATTTGAATTAACAAGTGCGCCACCGGAGTTTCCTACGTTAATTGCGGCATCCATTTGGAGTAGGTTATTAAACGGACTATCGGTAATTTTTTGTTTACCTGTGGCACTAACAATGCCTTGTGTGATTGTTTGCCCTAGATTAAGTGGGTTGCCAATAGCGAGTACAACATCACCCACACTTGTTGTGTAGTCATCGTTTACAGGGATAACAGGAAGGTGTTCTGCATTTATTTTTAGCAGTGCTAAATCAGTAATTGTATCAAAACCAATAAGCTGAACATCAAAAAAACGTCGGCCGTCAGTCAAAATCACCATAATCACATCAGCGTTATTAACAACATGATAATTAGTTAGAATGTAACCATCTTGCGACATAATTACGCCTGAGCCTAGCTCCTGAACGGTGTTTTTTCTTTTATAGCGGGGCTCTTTGGAAATACTTTCAGAAAAAATAGTGACGACAGACGGCGCTGCGCGTTTAACTGCATCAGAAAAGCTTAAATGGTTAGCGCTCATTGCACTGGGTATAGGAACATTAGGCAGCAATGCTGCTCTCATATTTGGGCTGAAAAACACCACCAAAAAAGCAATACTGAGGCCTGCAAATAGAGGGGGGAGAACAAATTTAATGAATTTCAGCACAAGTTTCTTATTATTAAAGGAGCAATCCCTTTATGATGGCACAAAAAAAATAACAGCGGCAAGTGCCACTGTTATTTTTATTACACATATACCGCGATTAATTACTGAATTAGAATAAATATAGACTCGCGTCCACGCTTAACGCCTAATACAATATTGCCTTTGGTGTTTTCGATGATTTTATTCATATCGCGAATAGTCTCAACTCGTTGGCGGTTCACTTGTACTATCATGTCGCCTTCTTCTAGGCCTACACGCGCAGAAGGAGAGCGAGGGTCGACAGAGGTAATCTCAATGCCCTTAGCATTATTCTTTTGAACATTCTCTAACTCAGCGCCTTGAAATGCAGGATGTAATTCTTCACCAACCGCCTTAATACCAGATGCGCCATCAAGTGTGACTTTAAGCGTTTTTATTTTACCATCACGGTAAATACTTAGCTTGATTTCTCGTCCTTCCCCTAATGTGGCAATTTTGCTGCGTAGTTCATGGAAGCCACTTATATCGCTACCATTAATGCTTACAATTACATCCCCGGCTTTTATGCCTGCTTTACTTGCAGCGGTATCATCCATTACCTGCATTACATAAGCACCTTGTTTTACATCAAGTTGTTGTGCTTTAGCTAACCCGGCATCAAGTGGGCGACCGGATATGCCTAAAGAGCCACGACGAACCTCACCATGCTCAATAATTTGATCAACCAAGTTTTTCATCATATTAGATGGAATAGCAAAACCAATTCCAACATTACCACCCGATGCACCTAAGATTGCGGTGTTAATGCCAATCAGCTCGCCATTTAAATTCACTAAAGCACCGCCTGAGTTACCTTGGTTAATTGCGGCGTCGGTTTGAATAAAATCTTCGTAACCTTCAATGTTCAAACCACTGCGTCCAAGCGCACTGACAATACCTGAGGTTACAGTGTGGCTTAAGCCAAACGGGTTGCCGATAGCAACCGCAAAGTCACCGACTCGTAATTGGTCTGAGTTAGCGAGTTTGATTTCTGTCAGGTCATCAGCCTCTATTTGCAGTAGTGCAATGTCAGACTCTTTATCTGTACCAATTTTAGTGGCTTCAAATTCACGGCCATCTTCGAGAGTAACGATCATTTTTTCTGCATCTTGGATCACGTGATTATTAGTAACCACATAACCTTCATCCGCATCGATAATCACACCTGAACCTAAACCACTAAATTGGCGCTTTTGGCTGCGAGGTTGTTGCTGGCCAAAAAAGAACTCAAGCGGGTCTGCGCGGCGGCGAACTTCTTTAGAGCCTGATACCTGAATACTCACAACACCCGGGGAGATTTGCTCAAGCATAGGTGCAAGAGTAGGTAGTTGTTGCCCGTTAACTGCTATTGGTAACTTTGCATAAGACGCTACCGGGCTCATTAATAAGCTTGTAGATAAAATAGCAGCACTGATAAGTGATAATTTCATTTTCATAGTCAGGGTTTACTCCACTTAGGAAAAACAAAAATTAAAAAAGGCTGCATAAGCAGCCTTTTTTAATTTGTTAGTAAGATAAAACAACAAAGCTGTTATATCTAAAGACTATGGGGTCAAAAAAAAGTTCATCAAGATGCTTTAGAGCGTTCCTGTACTTTATTTTCACCAGCAAATAAACCAGACTCACCCGACACAAAGTCTGCAGGTTGCGCCTCTGCTGAAGAGCGATCAGAACGGCGTTCTTTTAAAGATGCTTGTAATTGCTCTGTTGTTTCTTTTGAGAAGTATGGAGCTGCAGGTTCTTTATTTCTATCTTCTAAAAGTAATTGATTTGTTTCTTCAACGTGGCTAAGAAGCTGGTTGTAGTTATCTTTCATTTTATTTACAAGCTTGCTGGTACTGGCTAAATGGTCAGCTACGTCTTGGCGATATTGCTCAAGTGCATTTTGCGCTTGTTCCGCTTGCTCTTTTAATTCATCTTGTTTGAACTGTTTTTTAGTAACAAATGCACCAATAAAAAATGCTATAACCGCTACAATAACAATTAAACCTAACCATATCACTGTGCCCATAAAACTACCCCTTTGGGAAAATAACGAAAGAATGCTGATTCATTTATAAATCATATTAAGTGTAATATACCCCGAGTTATGATGCGTGTTAATATGCTTTACAAATTAAACTGCGTTTTGACAGAAAATACATATGACTCCTTGGCAAACATATCAACAAGATTTAAAACGAGATGACTTTGTACACGACGCAGCACAAGAAAATGCTGTGCGCCACTTGCAACGTTTATACGACGACCTCACACAAGCAAAACCAAAATCAACAGGTTTTTTCGCTAGTTTATTTAGTAATAATGAACCCGAACCTATAAAAGGGCTTTATTTTTGGGGCGGAGTTGGACGTGGGAAAACGTATTTAGTTGATACTTTCTACGAAGCATTGCCAAGTGAACGAAAAATGCGCGTGCATTTTCATCGTTTTATGCACCGTGTGCATGACGAATTAAAAAAACTTAATAACACGGCTAATCCACTGGAAAAAGTTGCAGACATATTTAAATCAGAAACAGACATCATTTGTTTTGATGAGTTTTTTGTTCAAGACATAACGGATGCCATGTTGCTTGGTGGTTTAATGGAAGCATTGTTTGCACGCGGAATTGTTTTAGTCGCTACCTCTAATATAGTGCCTGACGATTTATATCGAAACGGCCTACAACGTGCTCGTTTTATGCCTGCCATTGAGCTGGTAAAACTCAATACTGAAGTAGTGAATGTTGACTCGGGTATTGATTATCGATTGAGAACGTTAGAACAAGCTGAAATTTTTCACAGCCCACTTGATGAGCAAGCGGATAAAAACCTGTTTGAATATTTTGATAAGTTGTCAGCTGAACCGGGCCAGCTTGATAAACCTATAGAAATAGAAGGGCGCTTAATAAAAACACGCAAAGTAGCCCAAAATGTTGTGATATTTGAATTTAGTGAATTGTGTGAGACCGCTCGAAGCCAAGTCGATTACATGGAAATTAGTCGTTTATATAACACGGTCATTATTTCTAATGTAAAACAGCTTGGTCAGAACAATGATGATGCAGCAAGGCGTTTTATTGCCTTAGTCGATGAATTTTACGAACGCCACGTGACGTTAATTATTTCAGCCGAAAAACCAATTACCGAACTTTACACGCAAGGCAACTTAAATTTTGAATTTAAACGCTGCATAAGCCGTTTACAAGAAATGCAGTCGTTAGAGTATTTAGCGAGAGAACATTTAGCTTAATAAACATTAGAATGCCGGTCGTTTTACTTTCTTAACACTTATTTGTAAATAGCGATAATTTTCTTGTGGGAAAAACAACCGATCGGTAGCAATGTGATTTAAGTGCTGGTATACTCCCGCGTCTGCCACGTTGCGTTCTATGCCTTCATATAGTTTAGCCACTAATGAGCGGCGCAAAAGTCTAAAACTCGAAGGGGTTATAGCAAACTTAGAGCAGTAGTTAATATTAACTACTTGTGGTTTTAATTGAAAAACATTGGATTTTTATAAATGAAAACGTTTGTTGCTAAACCAGAAACAGTAAAACGTGACTGGTACGTAGTTGACGCTGAAGGTAAAACTTTAGGTCGCATCGCTACTGAAATCGCTCATCGCCTACGCGGTAAGCATAAAGCTGAATACACTCCACACGTAGATACTGGTGATTACATCATCGTTATCAACGCTGAGAAAGTTACTGTAACTGGTAACAAATTCAAAGATAAAGTGTACTACGCTCACTCTGGTTTTCCAGGTGGCCTTAAGTCTACTACTTTTGATAAACTTCAAGCTGCAAAGCCTGAAATGATCATCGAGAAAGCAGTTAAAGGCATGTTGCCACGTGGTCCTTTAGGCCGCGCAATGTACCGTAAACTTAAAGTTTACGCAGGTACTGAGCATAACCATGCTGCACAACAGCCTCAGGTTCTAGACATTTAAGGAGCACTATCATGGCAAATCAATACTACGGTACAGGTCGTCGTAAAAGTTCAAGTGCTCGCGTATTCTTACGCCCAGGCACTGGTAACATCGTAATCAACAAGCGCTCTTTAGAAGAGTACTTTGGTCGCGAAACAGCACGCATGGTTGTTCATCAAGCTCTTGAGCTTGTTGATATGACTGAAAAATTTGACCTTTTCATCACTGTTTCTGGTGGTGGTACAACTGGTCAAGCTGGTGCTATCCGTCACGGTATCACTCGTGCACTTATGGAGTTTGACGAGTCACTACGTCCACAACTTCGTAAAGCAGGTTTCGTTACTCGTGATGCACGTAAAGTTGAACGTAAGAAAGTGGGTCTTAAGAAAGCGCGTAAGCGTCCACAGTTCTCAAAACGTTAATCTATACGTTATCAAGAATTCAAAAACCCAGCTTATGCTGGGTTTTTTGTTATTGGCGTAAAATTTCTTCAGATTCCTTTCCATTTTGATAAATTATTAGTCTAAGCTGTACATTGCAAATTACCGTTTATGATGATCACACTGTGCAATAAAGGCGTATTAATTGTACGAAAGGAAGTAAATAGTCAGATCGCTGCAAAAAAGTTAAATAATTATCGTAATTAGTTTAAATCCATCAGTTAATTGATGGAATTTTTTGCTACAATTGGCGTGGAAGTAAAACGATCAAGTTTTATAACACTATGTGTAGTCTTAAAACTTCCGCTTAGTGGAGTTGATCTTGGTCACTACATCGTTTTTACAGAAGTGATATTATTACTTTTCCAGCTCGTGCTCGAACTAGCTTAATCAAACCATTGGTGAAATTAATATTTTTCAAGACCCGAGTTGCTAATAACCTTGTTTTAAACAAGGGTTTTAATTATGATCATTTCTATTTTAAAAATTTCGAATAATTAACCTGCTGTAACTGATGTTCTCAATATAGCAAGTGTTGAGAATCGTAAGTGGAGATAAGTGGATGAGCAATGCGCCTGTAGACAATGGCCGACGTCGCTTTTTAACCATAGCTACCTCTGTTGTTGGTGGTGTTGGTGCGGCTGGGGCTGCTGTTCCTTTTATTGCGTCTTGGAATCCAAGTGAGCGAGCTAAATCTGCGGGTGCGCCTGTAGAAGTAGATATCAGCAAACTTGAACCTGGACAATTAATACGTGTCGAGTGGCGTGGTAAACCTGTATGGGTTGTATCACGAACCCCAAAAATGCTTGAGCAAATGAAAGAACATGAAGGTCAACTTCGTGATCCGCAATCGCAAGAGCCACAACAATTAGAATCATCAACAAATGATTACCGTTCATTACGTCCAGAGATTTTTGTCGCTGTAGGTATTTGTACGCATTTAGGATGTTCACCTAGCTTTTTACAAGGTGGCTTTGGTGAAAAAGTGGAAGGGACTGATGATGGTTTTTATTGTCCATGTCACGGTTCTAAATTTGATATGGCTGGCCGTGTTTTTCAATCGGTTCCAGCACCATTAAACTTAGAAATTCCACCATATACTTTTCTTGATGAAACTACTATTTTAGTGGGCGAAGAACAAGGGGTGGCCTAATGTTTGGTAAGATTATTGGTTGGATTGACGACAGAATCCCAATGACACGTGTTTGGAACATGCATATTGCACAGTATCCAGCACCTAAAAACTTTAATTTTTGGTACTTCTTTGGCTCATTGGCAATGTTAGTACTAGTGAACCAAATACTGACCGGTATTTGGCTAACAATGAACTACGTACCGTCTGCTGAAGGTGCATTTGCATCAATAGAATATATCATGCGTGATGTAGATTATGGTTGGTTACTGCGCTATCTGCATTCAACCGGTGCGTCTGCGTTTTTCATTGTTGTTTATCTGCATATGTTCCGTGGCATGATCTACGGTTCTTATCAAAAGCCACGTGAGCTACTGTGGTTGTTTGGTATGTTTATTTTCTTAGCACTGATGGCTGAGGCATTCATGGGGTATTTACTACCATGGGGTCAAATGTCATTTTGGGGTGCGCAGGTAATTATTTCATTGTTTGGTGCAATCCCTGTTATTGGTGATGACCTTACACTTTGGATCCGTGGTGACTACGTAATTTCAGGTGCAACGCTTAACCGCTTCTTTGCATTACACGTTATTGCACTACCATTAGTTATTGTAATTCTAGTGTTCTTACACATTGTTGCACTACATGAAGTGGGTTCTAATAACCCAGACGGTATTGATAACAAACGTAAAAAAGGCACGGTTCCTGAAGAAGATAAGCCTAAATTTAAGTTCCATGAATATTACACTGATAAAAAAGACATTATTGATGCGATTCCGTTCCACCCTTATTACACAGTAAAAGATATTGTGGGCGTGGTTGGTTTCTTAATCCTGTTTTGTTGGGTTGTGTTCTTTATGCCTGCTATGGGTGGTTTCTTCTTAGAAGCGCCAAACTTTGAAGCGGCAAACCCACTTAAAACACCGGAACATATATTCCCTGTTTGGTACTTTACGCCATTTTACGCAATCTTGCGTGCAATCCCAGATAAACTAATGGGTGTTGCAGCAATGGGGGCGTCAATTGTAGTACTTGCGTTATTACCTTGGATTGACCGTGGTTCAGTTCGCTCTGTTCGTTACCGTTGTGGTTTCCACAAATGGAACATTGCAGGCTTTGTTGTTACTTTTGTTCTTTTAGGTTGGGTTGGTGCTACACCGCAAACTGACTTTAAAACGATTGTCTCGCAAGTTTGTACTGTGACTTACTTTATGTTCTTCGTGCTGTTATTTGTTTACAGTAAGAATGAAAAAACTAAGCCATTGCCTGAGAGGTTAACGAAATGATGAAAAAACTAATTATTGGTTTATTCGCTTTATCAGTAAATATGTTACCTGCAATGGCAGCAGGTCCGTCGGTTCCTTTAATGGAAGCGGGTAACGATATATCTGATCAGCCATCTTTGCAGCGCGGTGCTAAGTTGTTCATGAACTACTGTCTTGGTTGTCACCAAATGCAGTACCAACGTTATGAACGTACTTTCCGTGATATTGGTATTCCAACGGAAGTTGGCCAAGAGCAACTTATTTTTGATGGTTCAAAAGTTGGTAGCCATATCAAGAACTCAATGGCTAAAGATGATGCAGCGAAATGGTTTGGTGCGGCTCCGCCGGATTTAACCAATGTTGCACGTGTACGCGGAAGTGATTGGATTTACACGTACTTGAAATCATTTTATAAAGATGAGTCTCGCCCGTTTGGTGTAAATAATACGTTATTCCCATCAGTAGGTATGCCACATGTTCTACAAGAACTTCAGGGTGTTCCTACTCCTATTACTGAAGAAGTAACTGTTGACGGTGTAACAACTGTACATATCACAGGTACTGAAACAGATGGTTCAGGTGAAATGAGCGTAGATGAGTATGACCAAGCAGTTCGTGATTTAACGAACTTCCTAGAGTACGTCGGTGAGCCGACTCGACTTGAATCGGAAGCGCTAGGTATTAAGGTAATCGGATTTTTAATTATCCTATTTATCTTGGCATTTATGCTTAAGAAAGAATACTGGAGAGATGTTCATTAATTTTGAACATATTTAAAGGTAATTTTGCAATAGGGGCTTAAGCCCCTATTGCTGTTTTAGTTATTTAATGGAGGTAGGCATGGCCGTAGCTGCCAATAAGCGCCCTGTAATGACCCTTTTCTCTGGGGCTAACTGTATGTATAGCCACCAAGTACGCATAGTACTTGCAGAAAAAGGTGTAAGTGTAGATATTCATTTGGCTGAAAAGGACAATCTGCCAGAAGCACTTCACGAAATTAACCCTTACGGTACAGTGCCAACACTGATTGACCGTGAGCTTGGTTTATATCAGGCAAATATCATCATGGAATACCTTGATGAACGTTTTCCTCACCCTCCACTAATGCCTGTATATCCGGTAATGCGTGGCCGTAGCCGTTTAATGATGCACCGTATTGACACTGATTGGTACAGCCTTGCTGCTAAAATCAGCAATAACACATCAGATGCAGCACAAGCTCGTAAAGAGTTAACTGAGGCATTACTTGCGGTAGCTCCTATTTTTAGCGAAGCGCCTTACTTTATGAGTGAAGAGTTTAGCTTAGTAGATTGTTACTTAGCCCCACTACTATGGCGTTTACCTGAGTTTGGTATTGAGCTTAATGGTGCTGGTTCTAAAGAGATGAAAGAGTACATGATCCGTTTATTTGAACGTGAATCATTCCAAGCTTCGTTAACTGAAGCTGAGCGTGAGATCCGTTTATAATGACGCCTAATCGTCCTTATTTATTACGTGCTTTTTTTGATTGGATAGTCGATAACGATTGTACGCCGCATATTGTGGTGGACGCTGGTTTTGCAAATGTGCAAGTGCCTACACAGTTTGTGCAAGATGGACAAATTGTGCTGAACATTAGCCCATCTGCAGTTACACAGTTTTCGTTAGACTTAACTCAACTTAGTTTTAACGCGCGTTTTGGCGGTCAGCCAATGCAAGTTTATGTACCTTTAGGTGCTGTGCTTGCAATTTACGCTCGCGAAAACGGCGAAGGTACAGTCTTTACTGCAGACGAGTTTGTAGAGGACGAAGACGAGTTTGATGAAGGTCTAAAAAGTGTTGATTCATCAGAGTATATAGATGAAACACCACCAGAAAAACCTGAAAAGAAAAAAGGCTCGCATTTACGTGTTATAAAATAATATGTAGATTACAAAAAAACCGCTTAAAAGCGGTTTTTTTATTGCTGTAATTTAGTGACTTTTAATTAATATATTCAAATACCTTTACAACGCGCTCAACGCCCGACACATTACGTGCAATATTAACTGCGCGATTAGCTTCATCTTGAGACACCAAGCCCATTAAATACACCTCAGCGTTTTCTGTAACCACTTTAATGTTATTGCTGCTAATATCTTTAGTTGCTAGTAACTGCGCTTTTACCTTGGAGGTAAGCCATGAGTCGTGTGTTTGAGTGGTTATACCAATATTTGAACCAATACGAAGTTGGTTATGAATTTTACGAATGCCAGCAATTGACTCTACGGTTATTTGTGCTTCGTTTTTCATTTCCTGATTAGCAACTTGACCAACAAGTAGAACAATACCATTAACACTTATGGCGTTAACTCGAGCTGATTTTTCTAGGCGTTCAACTTCACTAATAGCAATACTGGCTTTAATTTCTATATTGTTATCATCAATTTGTGAGCCAATGGTGCGACGGTCATTTGCAGCGGTTACTGCACTGGCTGTACCGGCTACAACAGCTGCGGCGCAGCCTTGTAATAAAACAACGGTGCCTAATACGATGAGAGAGCGTTTAAACATAATTTTCATCCTGAGGGAAAAGCGTTAAATCTATGAGTTCACTTAAACAGTGTAAGTTAGTTAAATGCGACTCTATAATTCGGCTAGGGCGTTTAGACGGTGTTCTTATTTCAACATCATTAGGGCCAAGTAAACCCACTAATTCACCCCCGTCGTCACCCACCATAACAATGACCTTCATATCGCGTGTGAGTGCAGCTTCAACGGCTGAAATGACTTGTTTTTCATTGCCATTAATTGCTAATACCAATAGTAAGTCACCTTGCTGAGCAAAAGCACGGATTTGGCGAGCAAATGTGTCGTGATCATCACTGTGATTGTTTTGCCCAAGATTTATATTTTCTTGTGATAAAGCAATAGCAGGTAAGCAAGGACGCTCTGTTTCATAGTGATTAACCAATATCCCCGCCATGTGTTGCGCAAGCATATGACAGTTAGCTGTTCCGCAACAAATTAACTTATTACCATTAATTAGGCTTTGTGCAATTGTAAATGCGGCCGATTCAAGTGCACTGGGTAGGACTTCTCCAGCAGCTATTTGAACTTGAATACTTTCTGTAAAAATTTCTTTTATTGTGTCTTGCATAGCCTACCAATTTATTTTTAGTATTTTAAAATACGTTTTTAAGCCAATTATATGTAGGAGATGATTCTCCAGTTATGGCTACATAGTCAATTCTTAATGCCTGATTTGTTAAGTTTTTAGCCGCTAAGTAATGATAAATACTGCGTTTAAGCCGTTCTTGCTTTTTTGCACTGAGCGCATAATTAGCACCGCCTCGAGCGTTATTTTTGCGAAACTTTACTTCTACAAATACGAGGGTGTTTCCCTCTTTCATAATAATATCGAGCTCACCAAAGGGGCAGTAATAATTACGCTCTATAGGCTTTAACCCTTGCGACACTAAGTATTTTTGCGCTTGTAGCTCGTAGTACTGACCTTTTTCACGACTATTTTGCCACAGCTCTTTAAACCACGACATGTCGCCCCCTTAACTTAATAAAGTCTAATTTAAAGTTTGCACACCACTGGCTGACTGCATAAACAAGGGCACAGGGCGCTGTGTTTTAAGCTGAACGGGCTTAATTTGGCGATTAGTATATTGCGCCCAATCAAGCACTCGTTGTATGTGGCCATTACTATTAACTGATAACTTACCGCTCAAACCACTAAATTGATTACCAGGCATTAA
Source organism: Pseudoalteromonas sp. CR1 (assembly GCF_019392235.1). Lineage (NCBI taxonomy): Bacteria > Pseudomonadati > Pseudomonadota > Gammaproteobacteria > Alteromonadales > Pseudoalteromonadaceae > Pseudoalteromonas > Pseudoalteromonas sp. CR1. The sequence continues at coordinate 39,613 of NZ_JAHXRM010000001.1, forward strand.
GCTCAATTGCCTAATATCATTAATAACTAGTACTGCATCGTATGCCATAGCGAATAAGCGTTGGCTTATGTCGGCTTGCTCAGGCCAAAGGGTATTGTACTGCTCACGTAAATTATGTTGTTTTATTTGCGAGTTAAGCATCCAAGGTAACTCTGTAAAGTAGAGTCCATCTAGGTCGCCTTTATCGGTCGAATCTATCTGTTTACTATGACTTTTAGAACTGGCATAAAGCGGGATCCGTTGTGCAAACGTACTAATGTTAACGTCAAGATAAGGCTTAATTAAACGGGTCTCTGTAGCATCACCTAAAATATAAATGACATCAATATCACTGCGTGAGCGTGTTTCACTCTCAACTTCTTGCTTAAATAATGCTTTGATTGTTTTTATACGCTCTTTAGATTTGTCCACTTCTAATAAGTTAGTAATGGTTTTAGGCATGTCTTGGTTGTTTTCATAAAAACCAATTTGAGGTTTAGTCTCGCTATAGCGTTGCCATTGCTGATTAAAAAAATCAACTAAACGCTGGCCATTATTGTTTTCTGGGGCAAGTAACATAGGTTTTTGGTATCCCATAGCCAGAAAATGCTCTAATGCTTGTTCTACCTCATGCTCAGGATTTAACGCAAAATAATAATGTTGAAGCGAAATAGTGTTTCCGTCGAATGTATTCAAATGTAGTGTTGGAATGTTAATCAGTGTTTCAGCAGCTGTTAGCTTATCTATATTTGCTTTAAGTAGTGGGCCAACTACAAAATCAGGATTTATTTGATCAAGCTTTGCAGCAATTTCTGCAGTACTTAAATTCTCATCAATAAAAATAGCTTCATTAATGTTTTGTTTGTCTAAGGCCGCCAGAGCACCAGCTTTTAATGCATTTCCTAGTCTTTCGTTTGGGCCAGACTGAGGAAATAAAAGAACTAGACGATCAATATTCAAAGGTGCTAACTCAACAAGACCTCCGTCTTGTTTAGGTAAAACAGTACCAGCAGGGTGCCCTACGTAACGACGTCGCCAGTTATTAATTGCTTGGTCAAGTTCTACACCGCTACCTGCATATACTTGGTGATATAGAGCAAGGTTGACCCAGCCTTGTTGAATAACAGAGCCGCGGTTAAAACGCTCCAATGCATAGGAAGACAACTGTTTTAGGTTATCCCATAACTGTTGCTCGAGTTGCGGGATGTCAATTTTACTTTTTGCAGATGTTTCAGATGCTCTAAAAAAGTAGGGAGCTGCTTTTTTTGGAAAATTTTGTGAGGCGTAAATGCTAGCTGTTAAAAACTGATGCCATGCAAAGTGCTCAGGCTGTGTTAGTTGCCCATCTAACGATTGTAAAATAATTAAAGCCTGGTCATTTTTATTTTGTTGTTTTTGCGCGTATGCAATATAAAGACGATTTTGAGTTTGATCGACACTTGCTGTTAGCTCAAGGTCGCTACCAATTTGCTCTAATAATGGCCAGTTTTTTTCAGAAATAGCGGCATCACGTGCGCTATACAATAATTGTATTTTGTCAGCACCTTGACGATTTACGGCTAATTGATAGATAGATTGCGCACTGGTTGCTTGATTTTTTAGCGCATTAGCACTGCTGCTGAAGTTATCGCTTTTTTTAATTGGTTTTTCGGTTGTGCTACACGCCGATAACCCTGACAATATAATTAATAGACCAACTAGTTTAAGTCGCACAATGATTTCCCAATACGTTAACGCGATTTGCTTATATTACTGACTGACGCAGGAGACCTCAATGTTAAATGAGGAGAATTCACATAAAATTGGCACTCTTTACATTGTTGCCACCCCAATTGGCAATTATGACGACTTAAGTCAGCGTGCAATCGCGACATTATCGCAAGTTGACTTAATCGCTGCTGAAGATACTCGCCACACCGGCAAGCTGCTCAGCCATTTTGGTATTAAAGCAAAAACATTTGCATTACATGATCACAACGAAAAACAAAAAGCGCAGCAAATTATTGATCAGCTTAATCAAGGTTTAAATATAGCCTTGGTGTCAGATGCCGGTACACCGCTTATTAGTGACCCAGGATATGCGGTTGTAAACTTATGCCGTGAACAAGGCGCAAGCGTAACCCCTGTGCCTGGTGCATGCGCTGCTATAACCGCAGTGTGTTGTTCAGGTTTACCTACTGACCGCTTTCAGTTTATTGGCTTTACGCCCGCTAAAAGTAAAGCGCGCCAAGACTTTTTTACTGACGCGGTAAATTCAGGTATTACCAGCATTATGTATGAAAGCACACACCGTATTATGGCAAGCCTTGACGATTTAGAAACTGCACTTGGCAGTGAACAGCAGGTGGTGTTTGCTAAAGAACTCACCAAAACCTTTGAAACCTTTTTTAATGGAACGGTAACTGAGCTTAAGCAGTTTTTAACTGACGATCCTACTAAGCAACGCGGCGAAATTGTACTCATGCTGGCGGGCAAACCCAAGCTTGTAGACGATATTCCACCTGAGGCTCGTAAAATGTTGGCTCTACTTGAAAAAGAAATGCCAATGAAAAAAGCGTGTGGTGTTGTAGCCGACTACTTTGGCATGAAAAAAAATGCACTATACAAAACAATTATTGAAGAAAAAGAGTAAATATTACTGCGCTTGGCTTTAGCGTCATGTATACTGCGCGCCGAGTCAGCCAAGATAATCGCTGCCTGTGACGAAAATGATCAGGGGGAGGAAAGTCCGGGCTCCACAGGGCAGAGTGCCAGCTAACGGCTGGGGGGCGTGAGCCCACGACAAGTGCAGCAGAGAGAAGACCGCCAACCTCGGTTGGTAAGGGTGAAAGGGTGCGGTAAGAGCGCACCGGGCCGCTAGTAATAGTCGGTTGCAAGGTAAACTCCACTCGGAGCAAGACCAAATAGGGTTCCTTATGGCGTGGCCCACGTTGGAACCGGGTAGGTTGCTTGAGCCATAGAGCGATTTATGGCCTAGACGAATGATTATCACTTTCTTCGGAAAGGACAAAACCCGGCTTATAGGGTGACTCATAAATTTCCATAACCGCCTGATTTTTCAGGCGGTTTTTGGAAACTTATTATAAGAAAAAGCAATTGTGACACCTAGTGTGCCACCGAGTTGTGCCACCGCAAAGCAACGACCTCACCAAGAGGCCATTATGAAATCAGTTGCAGGTGCCGAATATTTATATATCCGCAAAGGTACATTTTACTTTCGATATAAACTTCCAAAACCCTTCTTAAAAAAAGATATTCGAATCTCTTTAAATACTCAGGATTTAAACCAAGCCCTTGTTCTTATTAAATATTTAAGTCCTACCGTCAACAACTTAATCTCTTTACCCCTATATCACAAAATGTCTGATAAACTACAAAAAGAACAAGTAATTAATGCGATTAAGCTGGATATGAAGAGACGACTTGAGCAACATCATATAGATCAAATTTTAGCTTCTGAAGAGGTGCTTTTTAAAGATAACCTCAATATTACTAACGCTTTAAGTCGCGTCCACCTTACTTCAGACACTTTAAGTGATCCAAGTATCAGTACAATTGGCGCAGAAACTAGGCAAATTTTCTTTGATTTGTGTCAGAAGTATGAAAATTTAAGCGATATGATTCAAAACGAACCTATTGAGTCTGACCCTGAATTACTCATCTTGGTTTCCTATGTATCTAAATTACTTCTGCTAATGAACAAGCGAAGCTTAAAAGAAGTCCATACTGATAAAAATATAGATGTTGAAGTACGCCACATGGCTCATATGATGCATTTATTCAATGGCGGTGAGTTAGAAGTAGACTCTCTAGATAAAGGTAGTTTTAACCACAATAATGACGATGAAACCTACTATGGAGGGGCTGCTATTGAGCGGAATAATAATATTTTTAAGATAAACCATTTAGCTGATAAATATGGGTTTGAAATCCCACTAAGCGCTATTAATTATAAAATATTCAATGAGAAGCTCATCAGCTCAGAACTATTGCTTAAAGAGTTAGCTGATGCTGTCTTTAGCAAAGATACTCTTAAGGTCAGAGAGATTGAGGGGTTGATAAAAAGTAATCTTATAAGCAACCCTGTAATCCTTCCTGAGCCTGAATTAACACAGAATAAAGAAATCAAACCATTTAGCAGTGTTTACCAAGAATTTTTAAATTTTAAAATTGAAAAAGAAAACCTCAGTGAGAAAATGCAAAAGGATTATGAGCGGTGCCATACTGTTTGGCAATTATTAACTGAAGATGCCGACATTGCTTCATATGAACCTAAGGATATCGGTATTTTTATTGATCAATGTTTTGATTTGCCAAAAATGAATGTAGCTCCGTTTAACAAAATGACTATGTCAGAGCGTGTAGCAGCAGATGTACCCGAAGATAAGCGTATTGCACCAAAGTCAGTGCAGGGCTATTACAAGTGGCTACAAAGTGTTTTTGCGTACGCAAAAAGGGATACGATTAGTTATATCAAACAGTCCCCTTGCATCATAAAAAGAGACTTTACTCAAAATAAGCGCGGGCCTTTTACTGATACAGAGCTGAATTTATTTCAAGAATTTGCCTTAAAAGAAACGACAAGCTGGAAAAAATGGAGCCTATTACTTGCTATCTACACGGGTGCTAGAAGGGGGGAGCTTTTTCAGCTACGAGCAGAAGACATTAAAAAAGACCAAGATAGTGGTTTACATTATATATTGATTACTGATGAGCATGAGTCACAGAAGGTGAAAACTGACAATGCCCGCAGAAGAATACCTGTCCATTCTAAACTTATTGAATATGGCTTTTTAGATGTCATCAGCAGCACTAAAGGGCGCATACTTAATGGTATTGATAATAGAAATACTATCACATCTTGGTTTGGGAGATTAATGTCACAATTAGATATTGATTCAAAGACAGAATTAAATCATATCCGCTCTTTTCATAGCTTCAGACACTCATTCATTACAAAAATCAGAAATGAAAGCCGTGAAAACTTAGACTTATATATACTTCAGCAGATCGTTGGCCATGAGCTATCTAATGGTGGTATTACAGATAATTATACACATCACACCGCGTCAATAATCAAGCTTAGTAGTGTTATCGAAGGTTACAAGATTAATCCAACTTCTTATTAGTTAATGTTAATCATTATTTATTCTAGGGACTTAAGCTTTTTTAGTTCGGCTTTATTCTGGCTCATATGGATAAAAATTTTATTCATAGCTTTTTTAAAGTTAACTCTATCTGCAACTTTTGGGTTGAATTCAAGTGTTTCATTTGGAGAGCCATCTTCGCCTAATTGATTAACAAGGCTAGATATAAGGTTTAAGGTGTCATTATCTACAAAGATGGTTTTTCCATTTTTATTAGAAGCTAATTTACGACAATTATTTTTCCATTTTCTATAGGAGTCTGTAGGTAAGCTTAAAACAAGTGATCTAAGCTCATTTAGATAAACAGCTAAAATTTCTTTATCTCTCTTGCGCTTACAACCGACTATTTGTATCACCTTTCTATCTTCTTCATCATAGTCTTTTAAAGTTAATTTAGTTTTCGTTTTTACTTTTTTCGCTAATATTGCCTCTAAAGATTTTACATGGACTTCGTCTGAAGATGAGCGCTTTAGCTGCGCTAATAATTTGTCCGAAAAAAGAATTAAATGTGCATATGGTACGTTTCTCTTACTCATAGTTTCCCTAAATTTATTTGTATCATTAGGCACTATTCTACATGTGTATAATAAAATTTTAACTATTTATCTAATGTATATTTATTGAATTATTAGCGCGTAAATTCAAAACTTTACACATGAATTCACACGTCTTTTTATTGCGTTAAACCAGTGAATTCACGTGTCCTCTTGTTGCTTTTAAACATGTGAATTCATGTGTCTATTAATGTTTTTAACCAATGAATTCATGAGTTTTTATTGCTTCTAATTAGTAAACTTAAAAGTGTAACTAGTGATTTTATATTTTATTGGTTATTGAAATTACCAGTTAAAACTCTGTATTTAAAGGCTCATGATAAAAGTGTAAACCCTAATATAGATATTGCGTTACAAATACATGTATGTGGATTAGTGCTTATGTAATACAGCAGAGCATCATTAATCAATACATAACTAACAATACATTATATAGAGTGGTTTATGAGTATTAAAAACACATCATTAGCAAATGAGAAAAGTCATCATTATCAGAAAAACATACAGAATATAGACCTGTTTTTAAAGGGTAATCATTATAAAGATAATGCCATAGTAAGTGATATTCTTGTGCAAAAAGAGTTTGCAATGGCGCAAGATAAATTGCTTTTTGCTATGACTAAATTTCCTGAAAAATACTTAGAACTTGATTGCGATAAGCTAAGCTTCAATTTCAAAGTTTCTAATGCTGATTATAAACAATTATCCAATCAGATATGTAAAATTAAAACTGCGAAGAGGCAGGAGATACTTAGGATTAAGCTCTATCCAGTTGATGATAACAGCCCCACTAAAAAACTTGGAAACTTACTTGTATACAAAAGATGTGACTTGTCTTTAGTGACAAATCTTAAAAATAGCGTTAGCGTTTTTTTAGGGATGCGAACAGGTAAACAATATGGGTTGAGGGTAGATTTCACGCCATCAAAATTTAGTGATGATGAGTTAAATACAATCTTTTATCATATCCAAACTGTATTGGGTAAAACACGATACAAGCAATTGATGATCTCAGCTAAAGTAAGTAGAGTTGATATTGGTTGTAATCTAGTTGGGATCTATAAACCTATCATAGCACTGCTCCCAAAGTACAAATCTATTAGGACTTGTAATAGCTACCCCAATAGAGATAAATGCCCAGTTAGGTATCGTGTAAATAGTTTCATTGTAACTGAAAGCTATTACTGCGGCTCAATTAGATCAAGCCATTGTGTTGTTTATGACAAAGGTTTAGAAAGTGGGAAAAAAGTAGTAGGCCATACAAAGCCTACGACTAGAATAGAATACCGTTATTTAGTGCATAAAAGTGGGAAATCATTAAAGCTAAATGGTTTGGCTTCGCTTGAACCCAAACTGCAAAATTATTGGTTTATAGCCCCTTGGGTTTATAAGCGTTTAACCAAAGACACAGTTAATATTCTAATATGTAACCAAGGGCTCAGTTCGATTAAAGAGGGTTGGCTGCTTGCGAGGTATGAGCTTATAGAAACCTCATCACAGTTAAAAGGTGTAACAAAAAAGCGTAAAGCAAGGTACTCAATTAAAAATAGTTGGCTTAAAGAAAATCAAGCAAAGATCTTAAATCGATATCGAGATATTTTGATTAATCCAAAAAGGTAACTTTTACTGAAATTAGGCTTAATATAGACTGTCAGTTTTAATCAGCGGGAGCAATTAAATCTTTCAGTCGTATTTGTTCATAAAAGGCTTTGCATCATACCCTGTATTACACGTAAAACAAGCATTTACCGGTCAGCGACATTTACTAAATTCATTGCTTTTTTTGCTAAGGGAATAGAACTTTTGATGATTGCCGCTGTTTACTTTTTAACTAGCTTGCCCACTGTATTGTCCATTCGGTATAGAGAAATCGTCCCATCAAGAATATATTTGATCACCTCTAATACGGTATTCAATGGAATATGAAACCACTCTTTCGGGTTGTATGTCTGCCCTGTATGACCCTTGAGAGTGATGTTCAATCTTCGATGCCCTAAGAAACCATGAATTAGCGTCTCTAGCTTATGCGCATCAATGTTGTAGCACTCAGTAGTCATAACTACTCGGACAGGAGCTTCTAAGAATGTCCTATCCTTTTCTGCATACTTGATACGATCTTCTACCCTGCCATCAGTAAATCCAATTTTATAAAGATTTGATTTATATTCCGCTAAGGCAACCTCTGTGCTTTTTGTTGCTAACACATAGACGAGTCCAGTTGGAACAGGGGTATCGGCTGGAATAAGAGGAGTGCCTTGTCTTATAACCTTAGAGCCTTGATCATCACGAACTAAGCCATGAGTTAGTGACTGAAACAACATGTTCATTTCAGTTCCGTTCGCAAAAATCAGATGCAGTCGAGCATTGTAAGAACTGTAGCCCTCTAAACGCTCACCTGCTGAATGAACGTAACCCATTACACCATTGAGGATAAATGTGTCCCCAACATTGATTTTTAGCTCATGGCGAAACCGCTCTAGCGATGCAGAGCCAGACTTCAACTCTTGTTGCACGAGATCGAATATTGGAGAGTAGCGATGGAAGTCTGCACAAGGCTGGCGTTTTGCGATATCATCCGGTTGCTCTTTTCTTTCTACTGGTACATGGCGCATTGTGAAAAGTTCAGGCGCATCAAACTCTAATAAGTCGTCGTCGTCATCAAAGATATCATCAAGTGATGTGACTAGTTCAGCTTTATCTAGTTCAGGCTCGGTCGGCTTAGGTTGTTCGCTGATAAGATCATCAGACATATTAATCTGAGCCACTAAATCGCCCTTTAATAAACTATAAGGATCATATTCAGATAATGCTACACATTGCTCTGGATTAGCTTTAAACGCCTTTAAACGACGCGCAAGGCGCTTCTCATCAAATGTTTGACCATCACAGCTTGGTATGCAACCATTCTGTTCGAAAAAATCTGAAATTTCTTCAAATTGGCTAGCTAATATATTCCCAGCTGGAGCTTTAACCTTTAGAGGGGCGACATCAAGCAGCCCGAAATCATCTTCTTGAGAAAAGATATCATCCAAGTTGATCTTTTCTACTGCTTTAGAAGCGCGTAATCGGATCATTAGATTACCCCTGCTTAGCCATTCGCTGTTGCTTCATTTTACGAATGTAGGCAAGCACCTCGGCATAGCGTTGTTCTATAGGATCTGAAGAATTCAATGATGGCTCACGTTGATGATCAACTCTAAATGCCTTAATTCGAGGCCAAAGCATAACTGCCTCTTCCTCAGACACATTAGCTTGGCTCGCTCGTACAGTTTGTTGGATAGTCTTTAGGACATCAACATCAACAGACTTCGACAAGATTTCATAAGCTCCGTGGAAAGGGTTCACAGAATCAATCAGGTCAATATTTAAATTTTCAATGTTAACAAATTTATTACCCATCTTTATAAACTGATTATTAGGCCCTGATTCACTGCTTTCTGAAGATTCATTACCTTGGTCATAAGAGCTGTCACCATCTGCAATTACTGCATCATCTGGAAGATCTTTACCATCAATTAAGCCACCTTGCTGGCCGATATAAAGACTCTGTAAAACCCCTGATCTAACTTGCTCTACCTCATGTTCTTCAAGGTCTGGGTATAAAGTTTGAATGACTGATGGTAGTTCAATTTCATTGATGACTTCAGCAGGCGCTGTTTCTGTAATTGCTTCCTTGATCACAGACTCTTTAGCAACCAGAGCTGATAAGATCTCACCTTTATCACCATTAAGAATGTCTAGCACCTTTTGTGAAACAGGTGTGGTGGTGTCATCAACAATAACAGTATTAGTAGGCAGATCTTTTCCGTCCCACTGAGAGCGAGGCTTGAACTGGATACTTGGAGCTAATATTTGCTCCATTAAAAGCGATGTTGTGATAGCTTTAAGCATATTGTTTACAGATACCTTCACGTCGTCATCCTGTGCATCAGGTTGTGCAATAAGGTTCGTAAACTGAGCATGACTTTTCTCTTCGCTGTCACGAGTCGCTCGACCAATAATTTGAACAATTTCCGTCATAGAGCTACGATAACCTATGGTTAAAACATGCTCACAGTAAGGCCAATCAAAACCTTCTTTTGCCATACCTAACGCAATAATAACGTCCATTTGTTCAGCGGACTCAATATCACGCAAGTAGGCCTGAACCTTAGGGCGCATATCGCTATCATCAACTAAGTTGGCAACCAATATTGTTCTGCCAGACTGCTTGCACTTGACTTGATAAATGCCAGTATCAGGATCTTGCATGATTACATCACCGAGTACCTCAAGAATCGAGTCAACCTCTGTATATTTATCTTTGGTAGACTCGCCAGAGTTAACATTTGGAATATGGACAATGGTCTTCTTGGTTGGGTCTAGTACCGATGGTAGAGCGTTGATATAGGTGCCTTGATAAAAGTGATATCCAATCCCCAAGGTCTTTAAGTGCTTGTAGCCATTAAGCTGTTCATAATAGGTGTATGTTACCTTAGTAAACAATGCTTCGTCTTCAGGAAGCAAGATAGGAACAGTGTCACCTCTAAAATAGGAGCCTGTCATAGCAAGAACATGAGCTGATGAATGCTTCATTAAATCATCGATTAATCCACCCAAGCGGCTATTTTCATCAGCTGAAACATGGTGAAACTCATCGATAGCCACAAGGCAGTTATCAAAATCACTACTAGATAGTTTACCGAAGACACTCCTCAGCGTTGAATGAGTACAAACTAATGTTTGATCATCACTTTCCATGAAGCGCTTGAAAGCATTCGCTTTGCCACTTTCGCTACCACTGATACATAGGTTGTTTTCAGGCTTTACTGTCCAGTTAGCAAAGAAGCCAAACTTCATCAAGTCAGTGTCTTTGAAAGAACCACCAATAGACATTTCTGGTACAGCAACAATAACTTTGCGAACGCCTTGATTAATGAGCTTATCCAAACCCAAAAACATTAATGCCCTTGACTTCCCCGATGCAGGGGGAGCTTTGATCAGCAAGTATTGACTAGCACGTTCAGTAAATGCACGAGCCTGCATCTCTCGCATTCCCATATTATTGTGAGAAGCGCTTTGACCCGTTTGGCTATAGCTAACCTGTAAGATGTTATTTTTCATTATTCAAACCTTCGCCAACTTGATTTCATTAACTTGTAACCATTTCTTCGTAGCGTGCTAAAAGAAAACTTAAACGCTCTGAAGTGTCTTTAAATGCTTTAGAACGATACAATCTGTCTACTACACAATCTAACTGTTGATGAGCTTTCAATAATGCTAATGGCATAGTGTCTGGGTTATATAACTCCGCCAATGTTTTTCCGAGAAAATCTTCTCGAACAAAAAGTATGTTCTCAGCCAAGCTTTCAACTTCTTGCTTTTGGCTTTCAGTGACATCAGGCCATGGAAATGTATTGTAAACAATTGAGGCTGAATAACGGTAATCGCTTTTCAAGCGCCCAGCGACAAGACGCATCCAGTCATTGTGAGCAAGTGAAGTTAGTACACCAAACTCATACATTGTACCGTTAGGTATTATGAAGTTGAGATTGGTTGAAATGACCTCTGACTCAAGAAAACCAATAGGAACGTACTTTCTTCGTTCTGAAGATACACTCGGAACTAGAATATAACTGCCGGATGTGGGTTGACGTATTTCATCGAACACATGGGAAAGTATCGCCTTTTTCCTTGTTGCTTCTTTGGTACTTGCTAACCTAAAATTTCTAACCGCATTTATTCTTCTTTTTATCTCTTCAAGCTCTATGTATTCAGACTGTTCGACTCCATCAAGCCAGATACACCAACGTTCTTTTGAATTTAAGAATTCGGCTGAACCAAGGACCTTTCTTATCCATGTTTCTGCTTCTGGGCACTTTTCTAATAGCTGGTCTCGCTCAACGCGATTCAAGAAAAAATTCCCATCATCGGTAGCTTGATTTCCTTTCATCATGATTGGAGCATTCGGATCTAATGGCTTTTTCTTTGATGACACTACTTCGGTTGATGCTTCTACTAAATAAGGGCTAATAGACTTCACTGATTTGCTGTGCCATTCTCCGCTAACTTCTTGAAATAAAATCGAGTGTCTAGTGTTACTTGATAAACCAACTATAACCACGTGAACCGCAGCTTTATCTCTGGCATTATTATTCCAAGGGAAAGTGGGGTAAGCAAAGTGAATGTTTAGCCCTAAAGCGAAAATAGGTAGCCAAAGTGTAGCCGCTTGCTCACCTTGACAAATTGAATTAGTTGATACTAAAGCCATTGAAGCTCGGCTGTCCCGAATATATTCAGCACCCTTCCAAAACCAACAAGCCACGTAGTCAAGGTTTCCAAGCGACTTAAACCCATGGAAGACTGATTTCATATCTGAGCGTTGTATATCATTACGTCCATTTGTACCTAAAAAAGGTGGGTTTCCGATAACATAGACTTCATTATCAATCTTTTTCGGACAAACTATATTCCAGTCAAGAGCTAAGCTGTTCCCACAAACAATTTCACCTGTAGCTTTCAAGGGTAAAGCTGGTTCAGCAGGGCCAATGTGCTCTTCCCACTGTTTATTAATTTGGTGCTCCGCTAACCATAAAGAAAGACGAGCTATTTCACAGGCAAAATCATCGATCTCAATACCGTAAAACTGATCCAAATGGATACTGCTGATAAAGAAACCTTGATCGATCTTCATCAGTGCTTGAATGACTTCAATTTCCAGAAGCCGCAATTCTTTGTAAGCGATGATAAGGAAGTTACCCGAACCACAAGCTGGGTCAAACACTTTAATTTCACCTAGTCGAACGAGTAATCGCTTAAGCCCATTAACACTGTTACGCTGCTTATCAAGTTCCACTCGTAACGGGTCAAGAAACAGAGGTTGAATCACCTTCATGATGTTGCTGTAAGAGGTGTAGTGCTGTCCTAACCGAGCCCGCTGATCTACATCAATAACCGCTTGGAACATACTACCGAATATATCGGGGTTAATTGCGCTCCAATCTTCTAAGCCACACTCAATGAGGATACGGCGCCCTTTTTTTCCTAATTCGGGGATAGGTTCATCAGCTTCGAATAACCCACCGTTTACATATGGGAAGTCAGTAAGGTGTTGCGGTAGATGTGAGCGTAAGTCACTGTCTTTAGGGCTCTTGAGAATAGAGAATAAATCGTGAAGAAATTGATCTAAATCGCTACCATCTTCTGATGTCACACTCTTGATCGTTGAGGTGAACAGCCCCTGTTGCGGGAAGATCCCTGTATCCTCAGCAAACAAACAAAATAGCAAACGGGTCAGGAAAACATTTAAGGCATGGATATCTTCTGGAGTGTTTAGGTCATTGTGAACGCGAATAAGATCGAAGAGCTTACCCATTTTCACCGCCGCTTTTACATCGGCAGGCTTTTCACTATTCAAGATCGCTTTTTCAAGACCAACTAATGGCAAAAAGAAGCTGTAGTTACGATGTAGAACCTCAAAGTCGATGTCTAATCGTTCTCTAGTGGCAGTATCCCACGCTAAAAATCGTTCAAAATCGGTAGTTAGAATATAACGAATCTTATTCTTAGCGATCATTGGATCAGCGATGACTTCATTCAGAGCTGCATCTATATCTTGAGCTTTATTAACCGGAAAGTAGTACAGTTTATTTTTCAGTCCGACATGGCCTTCAAGCTTAGCAACATTACGGTTACCACCTTGACGGATTTGGGTAATCGTAGTCTTGGGAAACTGAAATGCAGTAAGGAATCCATAAATGAATTCATCGGGGTCTGAGACTTCAATGATTTGTTCAAGCTGTTCAAAAATTTTGGCTTGATTGACAGCCATGGTTCTTCCTTTTTCCGAGGTCACTGCTAATTAGATCTAGCATACCCATAAAATCAAACTGAGTCATTGATTTAAAGAAAAAATTGGATAGAAATTATTTTAAGGAACATACGTTCTAGCGACGATATCATCCGTGTTTTGTTATAGCAGAGATGAGGTAATCCATTGTTAACATCAATTGATGTCGATCAAAACGGTTTACAATTTTCTGCATGTGAGATATCAGTGTTTTAAGGTAACGAAAAGGACTGGATTAACCTCTTGCTTTGCTCAGAGCTGCTTGTCAAATGTGAGCAAATATACTCTTGCATCTCATGTAACGCATTTTGATTGCACTTATCGAATAATATAAAAAGGTCATGTTAATCTCTATTAACATGACCTTTTCAGTTTTAGCTAAGTGTTGAATAAAACATGTTCCAAATCACAAAGTCGATTCAGTATGGGCACGACACTGTAAGCATGTTCATTATCGAGTTGAATAAACCAGATAGTTAAATCTATACCTAACATTATCAAAGCTTAAATCAGTACAGGTGCAAAAAATAAGGTTAACTTTTAAAGTTAGTTGTTGCTAACTATATAGCTCATTAAATTGGAGCTATATATGAGCAATACAAACCCAGTAAAAGTATATCTTAATAGATTGTCCGTTTCTGGTCGAAGATCAGCAATATCTCAATTGAATGAAGCTAAGAAAGCATTCGGGTGGAATGAACCAATTGATTTATTGCCATTTCACTTATTGACTTATGCGCAGCTTGAAAGCTTAAAGTTGCATTTTAGTGAACAAGGCAAGTCTGCTAGAACGATAAACCATGCTTTACAGATAATAAAAGGCGTTGCAGATACAGCATTTAAATTAGATGTGATTGACCATAGAGCCATTCTGCGTATTAAATCTGTGCCTAGTATTAAAGGCAAAGTGATTGAAAAGGGTAAGGCTCTTACTCATGCTCAGGCTAACCTATTATTAAGTAGCCTTTCAAAGGTTGTCTCAAAAGTAGGGGTAAGGAATCATGCTGTTATATCCATTATGCTAGCCACAGGCTTACGCCGTTCGGAGTTGTGTAGCCTCCAGCTAAACAATTATTGTCCCGAATCCCACAGCATTTTAATCGAGAAAGGTAAGGGGGCAAAGGGCAGACAACAATTTTTGCCTGATTGGGCTGAGTCAGTTTTAGATAAATGGCTTAGCTTACGAGGCAACAAAAAGGGGCCCTTATTTACTAAGCAAGGCAAAGGTATTCAGTCTCTTACCTCAGATGCCTTATACCTCATAGTTACCAAAAAAACGAAAACGATTCTAGGCCAAGTTTTTACACCCCATGATTTACGTCGGACTTTTATAACACGGTTATTAAACTTAAATGTAGATCTCCTTACTGTCAGTAAAATGGCGGGTCATGCAAATGTAACTACTACTCAACTATATGACAAAAGAGGCATTGAAACTCAGAGGCAAGCAGCATTGGCTTTAAGCTATGGAGCTTCATCATTATGAGTTTCGAGCGAGAGTTATATGAATTAGGTTCGAATTTTTCGTTTAGGCTTTTGAATAGCTCACTATTTGATAAAGGCGTGTTGATAGGTTTGAAGCCTATTACGGTTCGTTGCATCACTGGTAAGGCATTTAGCTATCCTCAAAGTAACTCACAGGAATATACAGAAGCAGTATACACACACTTTAAAAATGTAAACTCTAAGGTAAGGGCTATGACATTACTAGAGAGGAATTGTCATATACTAAGGAAGACATTTCAGTTACCTAAAGAGTCTGTAAACCTTCTAGCCTTAATAGTAGTAAACAGCCTCAACCCTGCATTCAATGAGTTACTGGAAACACACCAAGGCCTAAGCGACAACGTACTACATCAGTTGCTCTCTGAGGCTTTAAATGTTGACTACCTTACATTGAAGAGTACTTTTGAAAATCTGGCTGAGAGCGGATTATGGAGCAGTTCAATATACGATAGTGAAGATATGCTCCAAATACATAGTGGCTTTGCAAAAGCATTAGCTGGCAAGCACGCCCGTGATTTCTCTGACTTGATTTCAAATGTCGTGACCCTATCAAGCAAGCCTGATTTGAGGCTATCAGACTTCGAACATTTAGATTCTGATGTGCCTTTTACTTTCAGTCGCGGTATTGATGAGATGCCTAAGAGTGGGGTAAATATTCTATTACATGGGGCTGCTGGAGTAGGTAAAACTCAATATGCAAAACTGTTAGTGAATCAAATAAATGCTAATTTATACGAAGTAAAAGCAAAGGGTGGAGATTTGAGTAGCCCTGACGATGAGCTAGACTCTCGCCGAAGCAGTACTCAGCTTAGACTACAGTATTTAAAGATGGCTTATCGCTTATTTGAATCTCAAAGTGATGCTTGGCTACTTATTGATGAATGTGAAGATATTTTTGCATCATTTAGTTTAAGTACACGAATCTCAAAAGATAGGTTACATCAACTTCTTGAGGTTAATGCTGTTCCCACTATATGGATAACTAATCACCCTGAGAATATACCCATTAGTTGCTTAAGGCGATTTAGTCTTGTTGTTGAATTGCCTAACCTACCGACTGATGGGAAGTTTGATATGGTTTCAAATTGCTTTAAAGGATTGAGGTTATCCAAGGGATTTAAGGAAAAGCTAGCTCATTCAGAAGCAGCTACCCCTGCATTATTAGAGAATGCGGCAACGCTGTGCAAAACTTGTAATGTTAAAGGGGCAGTGGCTGAAGAGTACACCAATACTTACCTAACAGAAGTTTTGAAGTTAACTAATGAGCCTTTAGAAGCCCTAGTTTATAAGCCCGAATTAGAATTTGATCCAGCCTACTGTAATTTAAAAGGCGATCTTCACTCATTAATTGATATCACTAAAACGATTGAAAGACACCCTGAAGCTCGTATTTTATTATTTGGTCCGCCAGGCACTGGTAAGTCAGCTTTTGTAGACTATGTGTGTAAGGAGAACGATTTGGGCTTAGTAACAGTTAAGGCATCTGACGTGTTAGGCAAGTATGTCGGCGAGAGTGAAGGAAATATTGTTAGGCTTTTTGAAAAGGCTAGTAATGAAGGTAAGGCATTATTGATAGATGAAGCTGATAGTCTTTTAACATCACGTGAGGGCGCTACTAAGTCATGGGAAGTGAGCCAAGTAAATGAGCTACTAATGCAGATTGAGCGATTCCAAAATCCTTTATTTATAGCTACTAATCATTTCAAGGCACTAGATAAGGCGTTGCTCAGGCGTATTGACTTTAAGATCGAATTGCAGGCCCTGAGGTATGAACAGGCTATTAGTTTGTTCGAGGAGATCGCGGGAGTTAAGCTAGGCATAGGTAGTAAGAACCAATTAAAGGATATGGAAAATTTAACTGCCGGCGATTTTGCTATATTAGCGAGAAGGCTCCGTTTTAAAGGCAAAAATGTAGATTCAGTGAGAGCCTTTGAAATATTAAGAATTGAGAGTGAGATAAAAAAGCCTAGTAGGAGAATAGGCTTTTGACATGAAATACAAGGTACTTTTAAGCTTTAGTAGAGCAATTGGCTTATATACTTTAACTAATACTGTTGTAGTTGAACGTTAGTCTGTCCCAACGGCGTCTAAAATATTTTTCACGTCTTGGTTGTCAGTAGTCTCGTCGCTATTAGGGTTTTCGTCGGGCTCAATATTAGTTTGCTGTTGAATTACTTGTTTCGATAGCTCGGTGAAATCGCATGCAATGAATGACTGTTCATGAATTTCCTTTTGTAATTTTCGAACAGTGCTGAGCGCTAACTCGTTTAATATATATTCAACTTCTGTTTTAACTTTTCTTACCTTATTGAATAGGTGATTGGCTTCGTAGTAATCAATTACAAAGCTATGGCTCGGATACCCTTCAATCAATTTATTTAAGGAGTTTTCCTTAAGGTTATTTGATTTTTGATTTAGTCGTTCAGCATACTCTAGCGCTATACTTAAGGCTCTTTTTTGCTCGCCTAACTTTACAGGGTCAATCTGCGCTGAAATAGGCTTTATAAGGCTTTCACTTAGAGTGGAGGCAATATCCGATGCTAGTTTAGTATTTAAGCCACTACCATATTTTATGTCTGTGACATAGTGGCGAAAGGATTCAATTACTCTGGCCTGTAAGTTATCGAGAGCTTTAAATATATCTAAAGTAGAGCTTTGTTCGCCCATCTCATCTTTTTTCCTAGTTTGAATATCTAAAGGGCCCAACTCTCCTAAAGGCCCATAAATTATTTCGTTTGCTGCTATAGCTATTAATGTTCCTGCGCTTTTACACATTTCAGGAATTGCTACTGTTAGGTGGTTATATTCATACTGGAGTAACCTTGCCATCTTATAACCTGCATGCGGATCACCACCGAAAGTATTAATAATTAAAACAACATTATCACCTTTAGTACCATCAATATTTCTTTTTTCTAATTCTGAGGATAGCTTTGTAAACCCCTCATAGGAGATCGTGCCTGCATATAAAAAAATGTCAGTCGTTTCAAGTTCATCTACTAGTTCTAAGTGGGGGGGGTCAATCGGTTCAACGTGTTCCATTGTTTTATTGGTACTCCATGCAAAATAAATCGAACCAGAATATAGCATGTGAATATAATGTATGCGAATTTTATGTTTGCTTTGTCATAGCCTAATCTATAAAATCGCACCACAATTTTTACGGGGCTTGCCTTCGTAAATGGTCGGGTATTATTTAGTGGCTTTTTTTTAAAATGGGCTATATAGTTGAAATAAGAGCAGGGATTATACGCTCTACTTATTAACATTAATGAAGGGGATTCGCATGAATATGAAAAATATCCTAGACTTTCTATTATCTGACAATGCTAAAGAAATTGCTGATAACTTCGATAAATCATCAATTAAAGGTGCCCAAGTTGTTGGACGTGGTACGGTAGTCGTTGATGGTAAAGAAATAGCCTCTTCTCAAGAGTTTACTGCTTTAAAAGCCGCTGCTTCTCGTATTGTTAAAGCAGAAAACCTGCGTGGTGCTCAAAGACAAGGTTAAGTTTTGTTTGCCTTATTAATTTTACCAATCTTGATAAGCGGTTTTATTCATTTATCACAATATCCAAAAGAAAAACTAAAACTTCATCGTTATGATGGTCAATTACTTTACCTAAAGTCAGCTAAACACGGTGTTGTATATCTTCTTATAACTTCACTTCTTTGTTTTTTATTGAAAGATTTTGCTATAGCAAGTCATTCGTTCCAACCAGTAACTTGGTTGATAGATATTATTAAGAGTAGAGATTTAAACAAAGAGAAAATATCAACTTCAGAAGTTCAATTTGCTTGGTTGTTGGTGATATCCTTCCTGACTATAATTTTTTCATATTTCTGTACATACTTGGCCCAGCTTTATACTTTTTCGTTGGATGCACTCTCAGAAAAATATTACGGAAACAAAGTACAGAGTATATCTTATCTTGGCGATATTCTGAAAGATAGTCCGATTGACAGCTTGTTCTATAATAGTTTTAGTAACTTAAAACCAATTTTAATTACTTTAAAAAGTAAAAAAGTTTATGTAGGTATTGTAAATCAGCTTGGTGAACCTAATGAATCATCTTTGCCAAACCAAGAAATCTCGATAGTGCCAGCATTATCTGGCTACCGTTCCTCAGATAAACTTAAGGTGATATTTACTAATGACTATGATGAGTTAGATTCTAACGAGAATGATATTAGTACAATTATCAAAGTATGTGAAATAGAAACTACATCATGGTTCAACGCTGAGGTATATGAAAGGGTTAATGGTAATGTTGATAATGCTCAGGCGAAGAGCAAGGGCTCTAATGTTAATTAGAAGTTCACACTGATATTTTTTGATAAATTTTATAATAATAGGTTATAAAATGTGCCACCGAGTGTGACGCTCAAAACCTTGAAATTACTTAGTTGTTGTTTTCTAGGTGGAATGTTTTGCTTGCCAGTATACTCACTCATTCAATAAAAAAGCCCGTAGTTAACACTGCAGGCTTTTTAGTTTTTGAAAAAATTATAGTTAAATAGAGAGCACTATTTAGCGATATAGTCAGCTTTTCTTCTCAAGTATTCTTTATATAACAAGGGGCTAGATACCTTGCAGATTTCAGCCACCTGATCTAACCAGAGGAAGTACTCGATTTGCCGTTCAACTGTCCAACCAGATGGTATTGCAGCAGCATTAGAGCATAAGTCTGCTAATTTGATACGTTTTACCGAGTTTGACTTAGTGGGAAGTAATCTGAGCGTTTCTTCTCTTCGTTCCTTCAAACATAGTGATTTGTTGTCTGAAAGTGCCTCTACTAATTCTAGAACACGTTGACCACAGGTTTTATAAATTTCTGCTGTAGTAACGCCTGTGTCCTCTAAAATATCATGAAGTATTGCGGCGCATAGTTCGTCGTCGTCATCAACTCCTGCTATATCAGTAAGCAGGGCTGCAACTTCTATCAAATGATTAATATAGGGTGAGCCGTCTGATTTTCGCTTTTGCTGCACATGATATTTTGAAGCCAGAGCTAGTGATTTAATTAAAAGCTGGTTTGAGCTCATATTGCAACCTTAGAGTAATATTTATAAAAGTTATAGTTAAAAAGCCAAAGTTAAAACTGCAAAGTACAACTTCTTAGGTTGTACTAAAATGGCACTGTGAACGTAGCCTCTAAATTTTTGAAACAGGTTATCCTTGCATAACACCCTAAATTAGCATGTTTTTATGTACCCATCATATTGACGTTGTAGTTCTAACCAAGTTGCAGCGCCAACTTTTGTGGCTTTTTCTAGTTTTTTGGCAAGTGTGGAGTCAAGAGATAAGTTTCCTGCCATAAATTGCTTAAGGGTCTCAATTTCTATGTTTGACTTATCAGCGAGATATTGAATGCCCTTAGATTCAAATTTATCTAAGCAATTTCGCTTAAAAAAGTTTGAAGGGTGTTTTCGAAAGCCACCATCGGGTCGTTTTACTAGCTTTAAATCCTTTAGAGGAATCCTTTTGCTGAGCTTTATAAAGTTATAATTGGTCACGTGATTTCTTTGCGCTCCTTTTTTATACTTTAATGGTTTTTCTAAAAAAGGCCTACATTAAGTAGGCCATGACGAAAAAGTTTCTCACACTTTTTCTTCTGCCCCTCCACGGAAGCAACACATGCTCATAATATAAAATAGTTGCGACAGAATAAGTCGCAATATCGTTGTTTTTATTAAATATCGATCATTTAGTTACTCAACGCAGCAAGTTTAAGAAGCCCACCCATGCATTATTTGAGTCTGGCTTTCTGAGAGTGAAAACAAATAACTCTACGGAACCTCCATTAATGAGCATATTAGTAATTTCTAGTAACTGTTCAAAATTTTGAGGCTCAGATACAAGCGTGTCGTCATCTAAAGGTGCATACGCACCTAACTTACTATCAAAGTCTCGACGGTCTAAATTCAAGTAAGCGATTGATTCATCTTTATATTGCGCTCGCAGTTCTTTAATGTCTTTGGGGTGTTCATTTTCAGCTAACTCTTTTAAGAGAAAGTCGATTTGATTGTCATTGATGTAAACCTGAAAGCCATGGTCAGTTTTAATTGCTTTATTTTTTAACAAATCTTGTTCAAGGTCGTATTTCATTAAGTTTCCTTGCTAAATGTTTATGTGATGCTAGAGAAGCTTGAGGGCTTAAAAACATGACTGCTAGGCTTTTAAACAACTTCCTTATCATCGTAATTACACGCAGATTAACCCAAAGCACTCTACTATAAAAGTGCTTTCATATATAAAATAGTGCAATTACACTATTTCAACCTGAAGGCTAACCTGCTGTTATTGTTTGATTTATGATAATGTGTCGGTAAGTTTAAGTTATGATAGGCCCCAAAGTTGATGCCAACGGCTAAAGGAAAGACTCTCCCTCGCATTATTAATATGATGCAACTCATCCCCATTACTCCTAGATGGACAACTGCCAAAATTTTACAGTCAGGCCTTGAAGATAGAGGCTTTGCAGTGACAAAACGAACTGTAGAGCGAGATTTAGTTGAAGTGGCTGATTTATTTGGGTTAGTAAGCTCAGACTCACCTGACGGGTACAAATGGTCTTATTCAAGAAAGCGTGCAGATATTTACTTACCTTCAATTTCTGCAGAGGAAGCTTTATCACTTCAGCTAGTTGAGCATCACCTTGAAGATTACTTTCCTAAAGAGGTGTTTTCTCAGCTTGATGCAATTTTTAAAAAATCAAAAGATACATTGGTGAGATCCGAGTTATTACACTCATGGCCATCGAAAATTGCGAGTTTGCCACATGTTTTAGCTTTTAAACCATTAAACATTGATGCTGGAATTAAATCGCTAATTACTCAAGGGATTTTAGAGCAAAGAAAATTGGAGATAACTTACGGTGGTTCCGATTGTGTTCATCTTATTTCACCATTAGGTATGTTGATAAGAGACACTAAATTGGTTCTTATTTGCTACTTTTATGATTATAAAGAACCGAGGCATATTCTTTTTCATCGAGTTAATAGCGCCAAGTTATTAACTGAAACATTCGATACCGACTTTGACACTTTAAAATATGCTCAAACAGGTGCTGTGGGTGTATTAGTAAATGCTGAGGTAATTGATGTAAAACTCGAAGTCAAAGGTTATGTCAAAGATCTATTCCAAGAATCAGCCATTAATGAAAGCCAAAAGGTTAGTGACGAAAATGCTTTAACTAAATCGACTACTCAAAATGATTGGGTCAGTGTTTCTATTAAATTAGCTCATACTTTGGAGTTGGAGAATTGGCTCATGGGTTTGTCAGATCACATTATTGTAAAGGCACCAGAGCAGCTAAAAGCGAGGGTTATAAGGCGAATTATAAAATCATTAGGGCACTATGGTATTAAGACTGAATAAAGATCTTATATAAGCATCTCAACTACCTTAGCTAATCTGAATTATTTAGCAAGGTACGACGCTCGATACTTTTAAAATCTCTATGGCAAATTTAAGGTTCTACGATTAAATATAATACGCGACCCATTTTGTCGTAGTTAAGCCTTAAGCTATATATCTGAAATAATTAAGGTAATTGGAGAAAGTAATGACTTGTTCTTGTGAAGTTAAAAATTTAGAAACAGCCTTTAAAGCAAAATATAGAAAATTGTTCTTTCTCATCTTTTTAATAATTCTTGGCGGCTGGGGTTCAAATTATGCCAAAGACAAAAAAATTAAAGAACTAGAAGCTGCAATACAAAAGTTAGACTATTCAGTTCAAACGATCAAAAGTAAAAATAGCTTCACCTCGGAATGAGGTTGCAATGTGTGCCACCGAGTGTGACACTCACAGCTCAGAAATTATTTAAGTTGTTGTTTTTATTTAGGTGGGATAGTTTGCTTGTCAGCTTATAGGCTGACTCACTCATTCAATAAAAAGCCCGCAGTTAACACTGCGGGCTTTTTTGTGTCTAAATTTTATTAATCTAAATAATATTTTTCCCTTGCTCTGGATCCCTTGATTGCTCTGCCTGTTCGCGTATTTCGTCGGTATCGCTGCTTACATCGTTGAGCGTTAAGGTTTGTTCGTGTGTTTCAGACCTTACCTCAGTATTTGAATCTTGCTTGGGTATTGAGTTTATAAAATCTGTACTTGAACTAGTTAATAAAATCCGTTCTCGGGCATCATCCGGCATACTAATATTTTGCTCGGTAAACTCATTGACTAATTCACGCATTATTTGAGAGCTTACTTTTAGGGGGCTGTGCTGTTGCCCATTTACCCAAAAATATAAAATAAAGTTTATGGTTGATGAGCCTAAATTCTTTATAAGTACTTGTGCTGGGGGATCGCTTAATACCGCGGCTTGTTGATTTATTATATTTAGGGCTAGCGTTTGCGCGCTGCGTATGTCGTTATCGTAACCTATACCTATTTCTACTTTACCGCGCATTTTTGGGTTGGCAGTTAAATTTTTTATGGTGTTTTTATATACTGTAGCATTAGGAATTTGAATGTGGTTTCCATCGTAGTCAACAAGCGTTGTTGCGCGGGCTGTTACTTTTTTGATAACGCCTAAACGTCCATCTACTTCAATGACGTCGTCTATTTTAAACGGGCGCTGCACACTTAAAAGTAAGCTTGCGATAAAGTTCTCAGCAATGTCTCTAAAAGCAAAGCCTAATATTAAACCTATTAAACCGGTCCCGCTCATTATAGCTACCGCAAACTCAGTGAGCCCTGCTAAACGTAAAAATAGATACAGGCCTAATAAAATGATTAAAGTGCTAATACCGCGCCTTGCGACAAGTAACACTAGTTTACTATCGGTTACAAACGAGATCGGCTTTGTGAGCAAGCGTGAAAGAGGGCCTGCTGTAAAATAGCTAATAGTGAGTAAGAGTAAACCTAGTAACAAGGTGGGTAATATTTGCGCTGTAGCGTGAACTAATTGCATGGTTTGGTCATAAAAAAATTGCCATGAAAATACATTTTCATCCATTACGGGGTTTAATGACGGTGTACTGGCAGCCGATTGCACGTCTGATGTTATTGTAGGCATTGGGTTTCTTCCGCGTTTAGTTACTTTTACTTTAACAGCAAGTTTAATACCAAACACCTTTTTTAAGTTGGCAGTTATTTTGCTTCATTAAAGTACTAATTATAGTGAGATTAAGTATGAAAAAGCCAAAAAGAGGTCAACATGCAGAGCAACCAGCTCATATTCCAATTAAAGGCTGGTGGGATATTGCAAAGCGTATTTTTGCGCGCATGAGTAAAGACAATTTATCTTTAGTGTCTGCAGGTGTGGCGTTTTATGCGCTACTTGCTATTTTTCCAGCCATTGCTGCTTTGGTTTCTATATACGCTTATTTTGCTTCACCTGTGGAGATCAGTGAGCATCTCAGGCAGTTTACATCCTTAATACCAAGTAGTTCACGTGAGCTGATTTTATCGCAAATCTCAGATCTCACACAAAGCTCTCAAACACGTTTAACCTTAGGGGCGTTAGGCACACTATTACTCACTATTTGGAGTAGCTCTAAGGGAAGCCAAGCATTAATTACAGCCTGTAATATAAGTTATCATGAATACGAAAAGCGCTCTTTCTTTAGGGCGCAGCTTGTTCGTTTTATGTTTTCGGTAGGCGCTATTTTAGTCGCTATTTTTGCGCTGTTGATTATTGGTATCTTGCCCATAGTACTCAATTTAGTGGGCCTCAAGGACAGTATTGATTTGTTGATCAAGGTTGTGTCGTGGCCAATACTGGCACTTACGTTTAATTTTGCATTAGTGCTTTTATACCGTTATGCACCGCATAGAAAAGCCGCTAAATGGCGTTGGATAACGCTTGGCTCTGTTATTGCAACCGTATTTTGGATTGTGGCATCTATTGGCTTTTCATTTTATGTATCGCGTTTTTCAAGTTATAACGAAACTTATGGATCGCTGGGTGGGGTGGTGATCATGCTTATGTGGTTATATATAAGTGCGTATATTGTAACCTTAGGTGCCGTTATTAACGCAGAGACAGAGCAGCAAACGGCGAAAGACAGCACAATCGGGCCAGAGAAAGAACTAGGTGAACGCGGCGCTTATGTTGCTGATCATCTGGGTATCAAAAACGATTAATTAACCGCTATTCTGCAGCTATTATTACTGTAAGTTGCTCTTTAAATTCTTGTGCTGCAGGGCCCAATCTATCTGCGTCGTTACACATTAAATATAAGTTAAGAGGACGCGTAGTGCCTTGTTCAAGATTAAGCACTTTGAGGGTATGATCATCAATTAGGTGAGCGACTTGATTGAACGGAAGCCACGCGTAACCTAGGTTTTGGCTCACCATATCAATTGAATTGCGTAAATGGCTGACTGTCCAACGCATATCTGCGCCTAGCCACCCTTCGTCTTGGCTAGTGTGTGTTGCAGAGTCGCGCACTACAATTTGTCGATGTTGTTTTAAATCTCGAAAGCTTAATTGATCTTCGCGCTGGTTAAGTGGGTGATTTGTATGTGCGACAGCAATAAATTCAATGTCTGTTAATTTACTGCAACTAATACCATAAATAGGAACTGATGAAATAGCTAAATCAACAACTGCATTGTTGAGTAATTCGTTGGCACCGGTTAACACGCTTTCAATTAAATCTATTTTTAGCAATGGATAAAGCTCACTTGTTTTAGCAAGCGCTTGGTACAAAATAGGTTGAGGGAATACTTCATCAACTGCTATTTTTAATGTGCTTTCTACACCTTCACTTAGTGTATTTGCGACTGATTCTATTTTATTCGCTTCTTCAATTAAAAACTCTGCGCGGCGCAATATAAGTTTCCCACTTTCAGTTAAAAACGCTTTACGACCTTTAACCTCAAGTAACTTTATTTGCAAAGCAGCTTCTAATTTTTGAACTGCATGATGAACCGTTGACTGGCTTTTGAAAACTGCGGCGCT
This sequence comes from Pseudoalteromonas sp. CR1, assembly GCF_019392235.1. NCBI lineage: Bacteria > Pseudomonadati > Pseudomonadota > Gammaproteobacteria > Alteromonadales > Pseudoalteromonadaceae > Pseudoalteromonas > Pseudoalteromonas sp. CR1. The sequence goes on from NZ_JAHXRM010000001.1 coordinate 65,541, forward strand.
TGCGCCTGCAAACCCGCCATGGTCCACTACGGCTTTAAACATTCGCCATTGATCTAATGTGGGTTTTGCCATTGAAATTCCTGTTAATGCTTTATTTGCCTACGTAACTTGACCGCTCAAAGCGATTATTTATTGCATAACAACAGTGGTTTAATTAAACCCAGGTTTGAGATAAGTTTATTATTCAGCAATCAGTTAACTTAGAAAGCATTACTCTTTTATTAGTGATTAGCGTCATAAAGTCATTTTTATTAAGCGGTTTAGAAAATAAATAGCCTTGTCCATAATCACAGCCAGCTTCAGTTAGTAGCTGGTACTGTAATGGTGTTTCAATGCCTTCTGCTATTACTTTTAAACCAAGCTGATGAGCCATTACAATAATTGCCTCGCAAAGCGAGAGCTCTTGGCTGTTGGCTTTAATATTATCAACAAAGCGTTTATCAATTTTTAAATAATCAGTGTCCATTTCCTGCAAGTAGGCCAGTGAAGAGTAGCCAGTACCAAAATCGTCAAGCGCCAATTGCATCCCCGATTTCACAATTTGTTTGAGGCGCTTTTGTGTAAGTTCCTCAGGGTTAACCATTAAGCCTTCCGTTATTTCTGCAACAATAGACGAGGGGGGAATTTTAGCGGCATCAAGCATGGCATACCAATCATCAATGCCACTATTAGCAGTAGATAGTTGTATGGGCGAGACGTTTATACTTATTTGAAAATCGTTATCTGTAATTTTTTTTATTTCGGCAAGCGTTTCTATTGCTTGCGAAAATACAAATTGCCCAATGGCATTAATTTGTCTTGTTTCTTCAGCAAGTGGAATAAACGCAACTGGGCTTATTAGCCCCTTTTGCGGGTGTTGCCAGCGTATTAAGCCTTCGGCCTTGTGTATATGTAAATCGTTAAGCGACACGATAGGCTGATAAAATAATTCAAACTGGTTATATTCTATTGCACAGCGCAAGTCTTTCAGTAAATGCATGCGAGCCTGTGCGTGCTCTCTCATATCCCGAGAGAAAAACTCAAAGCCATTTCGACCATTACTTTTTGCTTTATACATAGCCTGATCGGCTGCTTTTAGTAATTGCTCAGTATTTTCACCATCATCAGGTGCACAGGCAATACCCATACTGGCACTTATAAACACTTCTTCATTATCTATATGTAATGCAGACGATAAGCTTTGCAAAATATTACTAGCAATCTGGTTGATATGGCGGGTACTTTTAACCTGATTAAATACAATAACAAATTCATCGCCGCCAATTCGCGCAACAAATTCGGCATTTTTAGCTGAATTGACAATACGCTGTGACACTAGCTTTAATAAGTTATCTCCGTAGTGGTGGCCTAAAGTGTCATTGATATCTTTAAAGTGATCAATATCTAAAAGCATGACCACAAAGGTTTCATTCTTAGAATTAGAAAACTGTTTATTAAGTCGTTTTTTAAGCTCTAATCGATTTGGCAAATCGGTTAAATGATCAAAATGAGCTTGCCGCCAAATTGTTTTATTTGCTTGAATTTTTTCAGTTAAATCAGTAAAAATAGCGATTCGACGGGCAGGGTTATTATTTTCATCGTAAACCGTGTCTATGTTTAACCATTCAGTGAACAGCACCCCATCTTTTTTACGATTTATAATTTCACCTTGCCAACGGCCTGTCGCATTTATTGATGCCCAAATTTTTTCATAAAACTCTTTTGAGTGCTCCCCTGATGAAAGTATGCGGGTAGAGTGGCCAATCACTTCGTCTTTAGAATATTGTGTTGTTTCACAAAAAGCAGGGTTTACATCAAAAATAATACCGTTGGCATCTGTAATTGCCATACTTTCACTACTATTGCCGTAAACAAGAGATGCTAAGTGAAGCGAGTCTTCATTTACTTTTCGTTGGCTGATATCACGTAGCACAAGTATTAACTCATCGTTCTTTTCAAGATGATTGATATGAGCTTCAAAGTAATGAGTGGTTATGCCTGTACTTATTTTAAAATCAAATGTGATGACGTCTTTGCGAGTAGATGCTTCATTTAAAATTTGTTCAGTGATATCGGTTGGTAAAATATCTAATAATTTTTTCGGTGATTTATTGTTAGCTGAAAATAGCGGGATAATAGTGCCACTAATATTAAGTACCTTACCTAGGTTATTTAACCTAAGGTACATATCGGGCAGAGCATTTAATAACCCCGTTAGTTCGTCGTGTTTATTTTTTAAATCGGCTTCTGTTTGCAAACGAGTCTCAGCCATTACTTCAAAGCGTGAATATAAAGCGGACAGCTCGGGACTATTAGGCTTAATTTTTTTAGTTGGCATATTGCCTTGTGCTAATAGGTCGGTTGCTTGGGCAAGTTCTTCAATGGGGTAAAAAATACTTTTTCTGATAATACGATGCCCAATAAAAGCAATAGTTAAAATAGCGCTAAAAAATAAAATAATAGTTTCTAAAAAGTGTGTATTTGCGCGAGCAATATACTTATCAGTGGGTGATGTAATGTAAATTTCTAAATTATTGTTATTAATATCGTTATAAATAGTCGCGCGATGAAAAATTTGATTCACATTGTTTGCGTCTTTAAACAGAGCCAGTGAGTTATCGCCATGTAAAAAGTGTTTGTTGTTTATTTTTTCTCCCAAAGGGAGCAATGAATTCGGGTAACTTGCTAGCACAAGGCCATTAGAGTCGGCAATAACAGCCTTAGAACCGTTTGGAAACTCGGCTTTGTTCAAGGCTGTATTCCACCAGTTAAGTGCAATAACTGTAACAACAACCCCCTTCAATTGCCCTCGCTCATTAATAATAGGGGAAGCAAAGTTAACACTGGGTGCTTGAATGCTTCGATCGTATTGAAAATATCCAATTGAAAAGCTTTTATTTGCTATGGCATTTTTAAAGTATTGCCTATCACTAATAGAAACATTTTTTACTATGCCATTGGTTACACACATTAAGTTTCCTTTAACATCTACCACACCAATGTTGGCAACATTATTATAGAGAGTGTGTGTTTGGTGAAAATATTCAGGGCAGGTTGAAGGGAGGTTTGTGTCGTCAGCAATCGTGTTTGCTAGAAATTGAGTGAGCTGCTCAGTTTCGCTAATCATTGCGGTTTGCTGGTGGGTTAAGTGTTTTGCAATATTAACGACTCTCTCCTGGCTTTTTTCTATTGCAGCCTCACGCTCAGCCCATAGAGCTAAAAATGTCACAACGATGCCCGGAATACTAATAACAATAAGTAGTCGATAAAGTTGGCTTTTGAGAGATGAAGTTAAGATACCCTGTCCCTTTTTTGAGTAAATTTAGTGGTGATTGTAGTCAATAAATTATAAAAAAACCATATTTTATAAGTTGTTATAAAAAAATATTTCATCATTAAAACATTCTATATAAACGAACGATTAGCTCGATATAAAGACATGGTTGTTTTATTTTTTCAGTGCTTTAATGAGTATAGATAATATTTCATATAGTGATTTAAAAAATGAATATAGCAAAAATATTAACGTCTTATGCAACACAAGATGGCGATGGTGTCAGTATAAGTCGTATACCTGGATTCGATGGTAAATACCTTGACCCGTTTTTAATGATCGATGAGCTTAAGTCAGATAACGAAGCTGATTACATGGGTGGTTTTCCTGCACACCCGCACCGAGGTATGGAAACGTTTACTTATATCATTAAAGGTGGATTTGAGCATCAAGATCAAATGGGTAATAAAAAAGCGATCAGAGCAGGCGATGTGCAATGGATGAGCACAGGCAAAGGGGTGATCCATAGTGAAATGCCTTTAGCTGATGCCAAAGATGGACTTCATGGTTTTCAAATTTGGATCAATATGCCAAGCACAGAAAAAATGCGCGATCCGATTTACCAAGATACAACGCAACATCCGGCTCCAACGTTTAAAAATAAAAGTGGCGTAACACTGACTGCCCTTGCTGGTTCATGGCAATTTGAAGCTGTCGAATTAACATCAAGTATTCAAAAGCTTTCAGCAAATGCCGCTTTAGCTGATGTAACTTTACCTGACGGTCAGCTGTTAAAGCTAGCCCCGTTAAAACAGCAAAATGTGATGCTTTACGTACATTCTGGGTCGCTTATTACGAAAGATAATCAAACACTCAAGGCGGGTAAGTTACTAATTTTAGAACCTGGTAGTGATATTGAGATAGCAACGCAACATGGCGCAGGTGTATTAATTTTAGCGGGTGATCCGCTTAAGCAACCCATTGCACATATGGGGCCATTTGTTATGACTACACAGGCCGAAATACATCAAGCCATTCGTGATTATCAAAATGGTGAATTTGGCACACTTATTTAATTTTTGAGGAGCAAATAATGGGATTACTCGTTAATGGTCAATGGCAAGATAAATGGTATGACACAGATTCAAGCGACGGAAAGTTTGAGCGAGAAGCCGCGCAATTACGAAATTGGATCACGCCTGACGGTAGCGCAGGAAAAACGGGTGAAGGGGGGTTTAAAGCTGAGGCTGGGCGTTATCATTTATATGTTTCGCTAGCGTGCCCTTGGGCACACCGCACGCTTATTTTTCGAACTTTAAAAAAACTTGATGAGCTTATATCTGTATCGGTTGTAAGCCCTGATATGTTAGCTAATGGCTGGGAGTTTTATCAAAATAACTACAGTACCGGAGATGCTTTGTTTGCCAGTGATTACTTACATCAAGTTTACACTAAAAATAATTCTAGTTACTCAGGGCGAGTAACCGTTCCTGTATTGTGGGACAAAAAACAAAACAAGATAGTGAGTAATGAATCTGCCGATATAATACGTATGTTTAATAGTGCATTTAACGAAATAACAGGTAACAAAGACGATTACTACCCTGAATCGCTTCGTAGTGAAATAGATGAACTAAATGCATTAGTCTATCCAAATATTAATAACGGTGTATACCGAGCTGGATTTGCAACAGCAAAACAGGCGTACGAGCAGGCATTTGACGATGTGTTTAATGCACTCGACAACGTTGAAAAAATGTTGAGTAAAAAACGCTACCTAGTGGGCGACAAAATAACAGAGGCAGATTGGCGTTTATTTACAACGTTAATAAGGTTTGATTGTGTATACGTAGGGCATTTTAAATGCAACTTGCGCACAATTGAGAGTTACCCTTCGTTAAGCGGGTACCTAAGGGATTTATACCAAGTTGAGGGGGTTGCAAATACGGTTGATTTTTATCATATCAAACGGCATTACTATTTTAGTCACACTATGATCAATCCAACCCAAATTGTACCAAAAGGGCCCAAAATTGATTATTTACAGGCGCATGGTAGAGGTTAATTAGCCAATTAACCTAAGCAGCCAGCCGTATTTTCTTAAAAGGCTGGTTTCGCTTTTGCCTGACTGAACGGCAACGCCAGCTATAAATGCGCTGCTTAAGCCCACTTTGCTGGCAGCAAAACGCTTTAATCGATATACAAAAGCGGCTTGATGTTGTCGTTTTAGCTCGCTTTGTAAATCCATCTGTTTAGTCAGCGCTTTTACACACTCATCGGGGTTTTTAATTAATATATCAACTAACATATTAACATCCTTATAAGTTTAACAATTGCTTAATACTTCGAATTGTTTTGCTAAACCCTATTTTGTTGCTTAAATAAACGGTGCTTTTCCATAACCAAATTAAACACGCCACTTGCAGAAATGTCGCGCTTGCAATGCTAAGCCATACAGAACCAAATAAGTCATATATTCCATAGCCAATCGCGCCAAGCACTCCCGCCCACAACAAAACCAAACCACTGGCAAAACAGCCTAAAAATATAGAGATCAGTGCAAGCGATCTTAACGATAAGCGCCACTCAGCTTTCGCAAGTTGGTGGGTGATCTTTCCTTGAGTATGATAATCATCCTTGAGCTGTTTTGAATACGTTAAAAGTTTTGCGATGTGATCTTGCCAATCATCCTTTTGAAACTGTTGATCAGTTGTTTGGTTTTGCGCTGTACCGTCCTTGGTTGTGCTTGAGTGGAAATCTTCCATCAGATTTTACTTACGACGGAACAATGAAGTAATTAACATACCCGCTGCAAACGCAATACCTGCAGTTGCTAGGGGGTTTTCAGATGCAAAAGCACGTGTTTTAGCTGTGCACTCACTCAGTTTTTCGCGGGCAATTAACTGCTTTTCACTCAGTGCTTCAGCTGAACTTGATGCACCTTTTCTTACACTACTTTCAGCTGTTGCTGCTTTTGTAGAAAGTGCATCAACAGCATCATGAGCAGCTGATGTTGCTTTTTCTGTCAGTGGGGCATCGGTCGTTTGTGCCTTAGTGTCAGACTTAATATCTGTAGTCGTATTTTGCTTATTTGTTGCAGTAGCCATAATCAATCCTTAATGAGTAAAAGTATTTAAGTAGTGTATTGATATAAGCAACAATCAAACCACACTATGTAATTTTCTTAATTCATTGATTTTAAGTACTATTTTGTTTTTTAGTGAACCACTTTAAATATATAATAAAAACGAAGCAGTAACTCTTACCACCAACCTAAGTAAATATTACAAAGTGGGTAAAACCCACTAAAAAATTGTAATTATTCATTGTTTATTCAGTAATCAAACCATGTAAACAAAAGGTTATTAAAGTAGATGAAAATATTTTTTTGTTTGTATCTCCACTTTTTCCCACGTAATTCAACCGCTTCGCCTGAACCCTTATTTTTTCTAGCTTAGAGACTCGTTAAAGGAGGTCAGCTTACTTGACAAAAAGGCTTGTCAAGCCCTAAACTGGAGCACTGTGGTAAAAAGTGGTTTTTAGTGGATCAAACTGGATCAGCATAGTTAATAGCTGATTAAAATAATTTAAAGCAGGCTAATTATGTTCCGTGGCGCGAGTTCACTGAGTTTGGATGATAAAGGACGTTTTGCGGTGCCGACCAAGTACCGAGAATCTCTGCTATCTGAAGATCAGGGAACAGTGATTTGCACTGTCGCGTTAAATGAGCCGTGCTTATGGTTGTATCCCTTGGCTGAATGGCAAGAAATAGAAAGTCGTTTAGCTAAAATTTCCAACATGAATCCACGTGCCCGTCGAATGCAACGCATGTTGCTAGGCAATGCGACAGAGTATCAACTTGATAAAAATGGTCGAATTTTGTTAGCGCCGTCGTTGCGTGCGCATGCAGACCTTGGCAAAAAAATAATGCTAGTAGGGTTAATGAATAAATTTGAAATTTGGGATGAAGCGCGTTGGAACGAACAGATGCGCCAAGACACTGAGCTTGAAAGGCTAGGTGATTTTGAGCCTAATTCGGATTTAGATAACTTTACACTCTAACGGCACAAAAAAAGGCAAACAATAGCTAATGACAGCGCAATTTGAACACGTATCCGTTTTGATGGACGAAACCATTGATGCCCTAGCAATTAAGCCAGACGGCATTTACATGGATGGCACATTTGGACGAGGCGGTCATTCAGGTCAAATACTTGCACGTTTAGGCGACGCAGGACGCTTACAAGCGATAGACCAAGATCCACAAGCTATAAAGTCGGCTGAAAAATTTGCTGATGATGGCCGTTTTGCTATTGCACACACTCGATTTTCAAAACTATACGATGTAGCAGAGCAAAACGATCTTATTGGTAAAGTGGATGGCATTTTATTAGATATTGGCGTGTCATCTCCACAGCTTGATGACGCTGAGCGTGGTTTTAGCTTTATGAAAGATGGCCCACTTGATATGCGTATGGATCCAACAAGTGGCCGAAGTGCTGCTCAGTGGTTAGCAGAGGCTGAGTTAGACGATATTACCCACGTCATTAAAAAGTTGGGTGAAGAAAAGTTCGGTAAGCGTATTGCACATAAAATTTTAGAAACGAGAGAGCACACACCCATTACTACCACTAAGCAGCTTGCAGATTTAGTTGATGAAGCTGTACCGGTAAAAGATAAGTTTAAGCATCCTGCAACACGCACTTTTCAGGCTATTCGTATTTATATAAACAGTGAACTTGAAGAGATTCAAACAGCATTACAGTCTGCCGTTAAAGTGCTTAAACCAGGTGGTCGCTTAGTGGTTATTTCGTTTCACTCGCTAGAGGATCGCATAGTAAAACAATTTATTCGAAAACAGAGTAAGGGAGAAGCATTACCCAGAGGTCTGCCTTTAACCGACGCACAAATAAATCAAAACCTGACGTTAAAAGCAGTGGGTAAAGCTATTAAACCAAGTGTTGAAGAAGTTGCACGTAATCCGCGATCGCGAAGCTCTGTACTTAGGATTGCTCAGAGGTTGGGATGAGTACAAAAGCAAATCATCGTCAACCTCCCAATTTATTTTTCGAAATAATTAAAGGCCTGGGTGCTAATAAGCTGACCTTGGCCTTGTTGGTTACGATATTTGTTTCTGGTTTTAGCGTAGTGCAAGTTACGCATTTAGCGCGCGGGCAATTAATTGAACAAGATATGTTACTGCAAGAGCGTGATGAGCTTGATTTAGAGTGGCGATACTTACTCGTTGAGGAGGAGTTTTACTCTCAACATGCGCGTATCGAAGAAGTAGCAACCTCGCAACTAAAAATGAAAAGACCGACAAGTCAGGATGAACAGGTAATTATATTAAAATGAGAAATCGAGGCAAAAAACCAGTCAACAACTTAATTACATGGCGTTTTATGCTTGTGTGTTCGGTTGTACTTTTGGTGTTTGTAACACTCGTATCTCGTGCTGCTTATTTACAAGTAATTGAACCTGATAAAGCACGTTCAGAAAGTGATAAACGCACAGTACGTGTTGAAAAACTACACGTACAACGCGGAATGATTTTTGACCGCAATGGCAAAGAACTCGCGGTAAGTGTACCTGTTGTGAGTGTATATGCTGACCCTAAAGCGTTGCATAAATCGCTTGTATCTAAAGTTGTTAGACAAGCGCGTAAAAATGGCGAGGATAAACAAGCACTGTTAGATAATGCGGTAGAGCTAAACAAGCGCACCGCGCAGTATTACAAAAACGATTTACGTTGGCGCGAACTAGCTGATGTATTACGTATTGACCAGAAAAAAATTAACGCCCGCCTTTTAAATGATCCTAGTCGTCGCTTTGTTTATCTAAAGCGACAGGTAACCCCTGCAGTTGCTGATTATATTGGCAGCTTACGTCTTCCTGGTATTCATTTATTGGATGAGTCTAAACGTTATTATCCGGCCGGTGAAGTAACTGCGCATATTATTGGTTTTACCAACATCGATGGTAAAGGAATTGAAGGCATTGAAAAGCTCTACGAAAACGCTTTAACTGGTGAAGAAGGTCGTCGCACAATTAGAAAAGATGCTCAAGGCCGTGAAGTACAAGTGCTAGATGAGCGTGAACGTGTAGAGCCCGAAAGCATTCAACTAAGTATCGATCAACGTATTCAGGCAATTGCTTATAAAGCCGTAAAGTCAGCGGTTTTATCTTATAAGGCTACATCGGGTTCAGCCATGGTGGTTGATGTTAAAACCGGTGAAGTACTAGCCATGGTTAATAGTCCATCTTTTAATCCAAATAACTTAACCGATGCAGCTCCACATAAACGCAGAAATCGCGCTATTACTGATTTGTTCGAACCGGGTTCAACCGTTAAGCCACTGGCCATTTTAGCTGGGCTAGACTACGGCGCAATTCAAGCCGATGAACAAATAGATACCTACCCAGGTTGGATGCGTTTAGGCGGAAGTTTAGTCCAAGATACGCGTAACCATGGTGAAATGTCACTGCGAGAAATACTAAAATATTCGTCAAATATGGGGGTGACTAAAGTCACTCAGCTGGTACCAAAAGACTACCTGGTAGGTTTATTCCAAAAGGTTGGGTTCGGATCTGATTCAGGCACCGGTATGGTTGGTGAAAGCAGTGGTTTATTTTACCCAAACCGTCGTTGGTCTGATCACGAAATTGCTGCATTGTCATTTGGTTACAATATTGCTGTTAGTACTGCGCAAATGGCTCGCTTTTATGCCATGTTAGGTGCCGGAGGGGTCAATAGGCCACTCACTGTGTTAAAGCAAGATTCCGTCCCTGAAGGGGATCGTGTGTTTCAACAGCAAGATGTTGAAGCGGTAGTACACATGATGGAAAGCGTATTTGAAAGTGGCGGAACAGCACACAACGTTAAAGTTGATGGTTATCGTGCTGCAGGTAAAACGGGAACTTCTAAAAAAGCCGCAGTAGGTGGCTACGGTGATGAATATGTTGGTTATTTTGCGGGCGTGGCGCCAGCAAGTAATCCGCGTTTAGCTGTGGTAGTAATGATCAATGAACCTGGCGGTGATGTGTACTATGGAGGTGCCACTGCAGGCCCTGCATTTGCAGAAATCGTTTCTAACGCATTAAGAATATTAAACGTCGCACCCGACAAGGAAGAAGTTGCGTTCGTAAAAGGCAAAAAGAATGATGCGTGATTTAAAAACCATTTTAAAATATATCGAAATAGATGCACCCTCGCAGTTAGTTAATCATTTGCGATTGGATAGCCGAGACGTCAACCCAGGCGATGTATTTGTAGCAATAAAAGGCCATGAGTTAGATGGCGGGCAGTTTATAGCTAAAGCAATTGAAAATGGTGCAGTGGCAGTTATTGCCGATAGACTTTGCGAGTTCGAAGTTGAATTTGACCCGCTTTACTTAGTGTCTGAGCTTGATAAAAAACTGGCTGAACTTGCAAGTCGATTTTACAACCAGCCTAGCCATAGTCTTGATTTAATTGGAGTAACCGGTACAAACGGTAAATCGACCACCACGGCTATGATTGCTCACCTAGCGCAGTACTGTAATACGCAGTCAGCAATTATTGGTACGCTAGGTTTCGGTCATCCAGAGAATTTAACGCCGTTGATAAACACCACGCCTTCGGCAGTCGATTTACAACATATCTTAAGTGACTTACATCAAGCGGATAAAAAGTTGGTGGCAATGGAGGTATCGTCGCATGGCCTTGTGCAGCATCGTGTTGAACGGTGTCTGTTTAAAGCAGCTGTGTTTACTAACCTTTCTCGCGATCACCTAGATTACCATGGCGATATGGCAAGTTATGGTGATGCAAAGCTCATGCTATTTCGCGATTTTGATCCACAGCTTGTCGTACTAAATCAAGACGACAACCAAGCAGAGCAGTGGCTTGAAAAATACGATTTTAATCATTTAATTTGCTACGGACGAGAAAATTTAGCACCTAAAAATGCACAGTATGTGTACTTTTCAGATGTTGATTATTCGGCTGAAGGTATTTCGGCGCAATTATCTACAAGCTGGGGTGATATTAAGGTAAAATCGCCGCTGTTTGGTGAATTTAATCTTTATAATTTAACGGCTGCTTTAGCAACGTTACTTGGTTTGGGTTATCCACTAAAACAGCTTATTGCAGGTTGCTTACAACTTCAACCAGTAGCAGGAAGAATGCAGGCATTTAGTGCTGTGGGTAAACCAACCTGTGTAGTGGATTATGCGCATACGCCAGAAGCACTAGCTTTGGCACTACAAGCGTTGCAAAAACATGTACCTGGTGGTGTTAGCTGCGTGTTTGGTTGTGGTGGTGATAGAGATAAAGGCAAGCGAGCTTTGATGGCGCAAGCTGCTGAAAAAAATGCTAACAAAGTTATTATCACCAGTGATAATCCTCGCTCAGAAGAGCCTAATGCAATAATTGCTGATGTGTTGGCTGGTTTAGAGCATCCTCAAAAGGCCCATTCAGACGCCGATAGAGCACGTGCAATAAGCTATGCAATTAATAATGCGTCTTCGGATGAGGTGGTTTTAATTGCCGGTAAAGGCCATGAAAATTATCAAATTATAGGCAATGAACGTATCGACTTTTGCGATCGTCAATTTGTACAAAAACAACTAATAAAAACAGGTAGAGGGACTCAAACATGATCCCGATGGATTTTGATTGGTTAGCCAATGTGCTAACAACTGATTATCAGGGTGATAATCAGCAAGTGCTTAACATAAATACAGATACTCGCACAGTATGCGAAGGTGACGTGTTTTTAGCACTGAAAGGGCCAAATTTTGATGGTCACAAATTTATCACTGAGGCAAAACAAAAAGGCGCTATAGGCGTTATCGTCGATCATAAAGTCGATGTTGATATCGCCCAGTTTGTAGTGAAAGACACACGTATTGCATTAGGGGTTATTGGCACCGCTGTTATGGCCCAAGTGGCACCTAAAACAATCGCTATTACCGGCAGTGTAGGTAAAACCACTGTAAAAGAAATGTGCGCGGCTATTTTATCTGTACATGGCGATGTGCTGGCAACAAAAGGTAATTTTAATAACGATATTGGCGTACCTCTAACGTTATTGCGTTTAGAGCCGCAGCACCGTTTTGCTGTAATAGAGCTTGGTGCAAATCATTTAGGTGAAATTGCATACACAACGGCAATGGCAAAGCCAGACGTAGCGGTAGTGTGTAACGTAGCACCAGCACATTTAGAAGGCTTTGGTAGCTTAATGGGGGTGGCCAAGGCAAAAGGCGAAATTTTTGATGGCCTAAAAGAAGATGGCGTAGCCATAATTAATTGCGATAGTGAGTTTAGTCAATATTGGCTAGATAAGCTTGAAGGACGAAATATAAAGCGTTTTTCAACGTCTGAAAAACTTGATATTTGGGCTGAAGATATAAGCTTGGATGCCAATGCTCGTGCAAGCTTTACCTTGTGTACAAAACAAAAAAAGGTACCTGTTACCCTAGCACTACCGGGCAAACATAATATTGGTAATGCGCTTATTGCTGCTGCGCTGACAAGCGAGCTTGATGTAACTTTAGAAGATATTGCCAGCGCTTTGGCGACAATGGGCGATGTAAAAGGACGTGTTAACTTAATAGAAGTGTCTGATCTGCTCACCGTGGTTGATGATACCTACAATGCTAATGTTAAATCGGTTAAGGCTGCCATTGACTTACTGAGTGATATGCAAGGTCACCGTATTTTAGCGTTGGGCGATATGGGAGAGCTTGGCGAAGATGCACGTAAATACCATCAAGAAGTGGGTGAATATGCGCTTCAAAAAGGCATTGATGAGTTATTTACTTTAGGTGTGTTGAGTAAGTGTGCCAGCGATGTGTTTGAGCTGCCTAATCGTCACTTTTCAAACCGCGATCAGATGCAACAACAAATTCAAGCCACAATTAATCACGTTAATAAAAAAACAACCATCGTCGTGAAGGGATCACGCAGTTCTCGCATGGAATTATTAGTAACCGATTTAGTAAATGGCCAGCAACAAGCCATCAATGGAGTATCATAATGTTAGTTTGGCTGGCTGAGTATTTAACACAGTATTATAGTGGTTTTAATGTTTTTTCGTATTTAACACTGCGCGCTATTTTGGGTATTTTAACCGCGTTGGTTATGTCGCTTTATTTGGGGCCAAAGTTAATTCGTGGTTTGCAAAAAATGCAAATAGGGCAAACCGTGCGTGACGATGGTCCGCAATCGCATTTATCTAAATCGGGTACACCTACAATGGGTGGCTTACTTATTTTAGCGGCAATATTTACCAGTACATTATTATGGGCAGATCTCTCTAATAAGTATGTGTGGGCAACATTATTTGTAATTGGTTCTTTAGGTATTGTGGGCTTTATTGATGACTACCGTAAAGTTATTCGTAAAGATCCCAAAGGACTAATAGCTAAATGGAAGTACTTTTGGCAGTCAGTAATTGCATTAGTGGTTGCAACTGCATTGTACTTTTCAAGTACACACGCTGTTGAAACCTCATTAGTTGTTCCGTTTTTTAAAGATGTGTTGCCACAGTTAGGCTTGTTTTACATTGTTATTACTTATTTTGCATTGGTGGGAACATCAAATGCTGTAAACCTGACCGATGGCTTAGATGGTCTTGCTATTGTGCCTACTATTTTAGTGGCTGCGGCACTTGCCATTATTGCTTATCTAACAGGTAATATTAATTTTTCTGCTTATTTACATATTCCTCATTTGCCATTAGCCAGTGAGCTTGTGGTTGTATGTACTGCCATTGTTGGTGCAGGCCTTGGTTTTTTATGGTTTAACACCTACCCGGCGCAAGTATTTATGGGCGATGTAGGCTCATTAGCGTTAGGGGGCGCATTGGGTATTATTGCGGTGTTGGTCCGTCAAGAACTGCTACTTATTATTATGGGTGGGGTATTTGTAATGGAGGCGCTGTCGGTAATTTTACAAGTGGGCTCGTATAAGTTGCGCGGCCAACGAATTTTTAGAATGGCACCTATTCATCACCATTACGAATTAAAAGGTTGGCCTGAGCCACGCGTTATTGTCCGTTTTTGGATTATATCTATTGTGCTTGTTCTTGCTGGCCTTGCGACATTAAAGATAAGATAAATGCAGTATTTAAACGAGATAAAAAATAAACAAATAACAGTGCTCGGACTCGGTGTAACCGGTCTGGGCATTGTGCGTTTTTTACTATCTCATGGTTTGTCACCAAAGGTTGTCGACAGCCGGGCAAATCCACCAGGGATTGAATGGCTAAGTAATCATGCGCATAGTTTAAACACACATTTTGGTAATTTAGATACCGCAGATCTTAATTGCAGCGATATGATTATTATCAGCCCCGGGCTTAGCCTTAAAACTCCAGCTATTGCGAGTGCTATTAATTCGGGTGTTGAAGTAATAGGTGATGTTGAGCTATTTGCGCGCATTAATACTAAGCCTGTCGTGGCAGTTACTGGCTCAAATGGCAAATCAACAGTGGTCACACTGGCGTACGAAGTGTTAAAAACTGCTGGCTTTAATGTGGCACTAGGCGGGAACATTGGTACCGCAGTGCTTGATTTATTGAGTGATGACTTTGATATATATGTTCTTGAACTTTCGAGCTTTCAATTAGATACCACAACAAGCTTAAAGTCGGTGAGTGCTACCGTATTAAATGTATCTGAAGATCATTTAGATCGTTACGACAGCTACCAAGCTTATATCGATTCAAAGCTGACTATTTACAACGGTGCCGAGTGCATTGTTGTAAATGAAGATGACAAACAAACACACCCCGTAAGTACTTACTCAGCGCCTAAGGTAAGTTTTGGTGCATCGCAAGGTGAATACCACTTAGCAGAGCACAATGGCAGTACTTACTTTACAGCTAAAAACGAGTTGCTTTTACCTGTAAATTCGTTAGCTGTTATGGGTAAACACAATTATTTAAACACGCTTGCGGTTATGGCGTTACTAAGCCCTTTTAATATTAGTAATGAGGTGTATAAAAAAGCACTTGGCCACTTTAATGGTTTAGCTCACCGCTGCCAATTTGTTGCACAGTTAGGTGGCGTTAAATATTTTAACGATTCAAAGGCAACTAATGTAGGCGCCACTATTGCAGCCATAGATAGCCTATCAACAGGCATTGAAGATCTCATTGTTATAGCAGGTGGCGATGCTAAAGGCGCTGATTTAAACCCACTTAAGCCTTACTTAAAAAAACACGTAAAAGCGCTAATTTGCTTTGGTAAAGATGCAAAAGATTTAATGGCACTAACCAGTAAAAGTCACTTAACACAGAATATGAGTGAGGCGGTTACTTTAGCAAAGCAGTTTAGTTTGCCAGGTAATGTCGTTTTACTAGCCCCTGCGTGTGCAAGTATTGATATGTACAACAACTATATGCAACGTGGCGATGACTTTGTTACGTGTGTTTTGGCAGAGCAAGTATGACTGCCTTTGCGCAAATAAAAGAGGCGTTAATACCTAAGCCATCGGCGCAGCTTTACGATGTGCCTTTGCTTTATTCAATGCTAATGCTAATTGGCGTTGGCTTTATTATGGTGATGAGTGCGTCTATGCCAACGGCAGAACGCCTTTTTGATAACTCACATCATATTGCTATTCGTCACGGGATGTTTTTGGCCGTTGCGTTTGTGCTTTTTTGGATTGCTGTATGTGTGCCAATGGACTGGTGGAAGCGATCCAATGCTTATTTATTGATATTGGGCATGGTATTGCTCATTGCTGTACTCATTATTGGTCGCGAGGTTAATGGTGCCAAACGGTGGATCCCAATAGGGCCTATTGGTTTTCAAGTGGCAGAGGCTGCAAAGCTGTACTTTTTTAGTTACATAGCGGGTTACTTGGTTCGAAAGCGTGAAGAAGTACAAGAAAACATAAAAGGCTTTGCAAAGCCGATCGCGGTGTTTGCCGTGTATGCATTGCTTATTTTATTACAACCTGATTTAGGCACCGTGGTGGTTATGTTTGTAACCACTGTTGGTTTATTGTTTTTAGCCGGCGCTAAGTTATGGCAGTTTTTTGTACTTATCCTGACGGGAATTGGCTTAGTTGTTTTGTTGATTATTGTAGAGCCCTATCGTATGGCACGTGTTGTCGGTTTTTTAGATCCCTGGGACGATCCATTCGGAAAAGGGTACCAGCTTGTTCAATCGTTAATGGCATATAGTCAAGGTGGTTGGTTTGGCCAAGGGTTAGGTAATAGTGTACAAAAGTTGCAATATTTACCTGAGGCACATAATGATTTTATTTTTGCGGTTATTGGCGAAGAGCTTGGTTTAGTTGGCGTGGTAAGCATTTTAATGGTGCTCGCTACTTTAGTATTTAGAGCACTATTAATTGGCCAGCAAGCCTTAAAATGCGGCAAAGAGTACGAAGGCTATTTTGCTTTTGCAATTGGTATTTGGTTTGCGTTTCAAACCATGGTTAATGTGGGCGCTAGTGCGGGAATTTTACCGACTAAAGGCCTTACGTTACCGTTTATTTCTTATGGTGGTTCTAGTTTGATGATTATGACCATAGCAACTGGAATATTATTACGCGTTGATTTTGAAACTAAAATGGCAACTAAACAAGCGACCTCAGGTGGAGGTAAACGATGAGTAAGAAGTGTGTTGTAGTCGCAGGTGGTACTGGCGGGCATATATTTCCGGGTATTGCAGTTGCTGATTATTTAAAAGAACAAGGCTGGCAGGTTACTTGGATTGGCACACCCGATAGAATGGAAGCAAGCGTTGTTCCTAAACACAATATAAATATTGATTTTATTAATGTAAAAGGTGTTCGCGGGAACGGATTAAAACGCCTCATTAAAGCACCATTCATGGTAATTAATGCAATATTGCAAGCGCGTAAAGTATTGAAACATCAATGTCCAGATGTCGTTTTAGCTATGGGAGGCTACGTCACTGGCCCAACAGGCATTGCTGCAAAAAGTTTGGGTATTCCGTTGGTTATTCATGAGCAGAATGCGGTTGCGGGTATGAGTAATAAATGGCTTTCACGATTTGCAAATCGTGTTTTGGCTGCATTCCCAAGTGCATTTGACTCGGGTAAAGCCGAACTTGTTGGCAACCCAGTGCGTCAAAGTGTAATTGATATACCAACGCGTGATGTTTCAAGCCCTATCAATATGTTGGTTGTAGGGGGATCGTTAGGGGCTCAAGTGCTTAATCAAACGCTACCCGCTGCATTTAAAGCCCTTAATAAAACCAGTGAAATAAAGGTATGGCACCAAACAGGTAAAGGGCATTTAAATGGTGTTGAGCAAGCATATAAAATGCAAAATTTTTCAAGCGACAATGTAAAGGTTGCTGAATTTATTGATGATATGGATGCAGCGTATGCTTGGGCCGATATTGTTATTTGCCGAGCAGGTGCATTAACAGTAAGTGAAATTGCAGCAGCGGGAAAAATGGCTGTATTTGTGCCGTTTCCTCATGCAGTTGACGACCATCAAACGGCTAATGCCCACTACTTGGTGAAGGCTGAGGGGGCGTTAGTTATGCAGCAAAGCGTGTTTAATGAGCAATCGATTGTTGAGCTATTAACCCCTTATTTAGTAACCCCGAGTCTAATTAATAAAATGGCTAGTAATGCAAAAAAACAAGCCATTTTAGATGCCACAGCAAGCGTAGCCGCGCACTGTGAGCAAGTATCGAATAAGAGAGCGTAAGTGAAAGAAGCATCAGTACAAAACAAAAACATACGACCTGCAATGCGTAGAATAGAAACCATCCACTTTATTGGTATTGGTGGAGCGGGTATGGGCGGTATAGCAGAAGTGCTTGCTTTTGAAGGTTACCGTATTACAGGTTCAGATATTGCGCATAGTGCAATGACAGAACGCTTAATTAAAGCCGGTGCAGAAGTATTTATTGGTCACCACGAAAATAACGTAAAAGACGCCAATGTTGTTGTAGTTTCAAGTGCAATAGATGAAACAAACCCTGAAATAATTGCCGCAAAAGCCGCAAGAGTTCCCGTTGTGCGTCGTGCTGAAATGCTTGCGGAATTAATGCGTTTTCGCCATGGTATTGCCATTGCTGGTACCCATGGTAAAACCACAACGACCAGTTTAATTGCCAGTATTTATGCACAAGCAGGGCTTGATCCTACTTTTATTATTGGTGGCTTATTGAACAGTGCGGGTAGTAACGCAAAGGTGGGCAAAAGCGATTTTTTAATAGCAGAAGCTGATGAAAGTGACGCGTCGTTTTTACATTTACAACCCATGGTATCGGTGATCACTAATATTGAAGAAGATCACATGGATACCTATGGCGGCAGCCTCGAAAAAATGAAAGACACCTATGTGGATTTCATACATAACTTACCTTTTTATGGACTGGCTGTTGTGTGTATAGATTCTGAGGTGGCTGCCGAACTTATTCCTCGCTTTGGTCGTCCTATTATTACGTATGGCGATTCGCCTAGTGCTGATTATCGTATGAGTGATTTTAGTCAATCAGCGAACACCTGTACGTTTACAGTCACCAATAAACAAGGTGAGTGCTTAACCGCAACGCTTAATATGCCAGGTAAACATAATGCGCTTAATGCAACTGCGGCGATTGCAGTAGCAAAAGATCAAAATATTGCTAATCATGCAATTTTAGAAGCCTTGCAAAAGTTTGAAGGGATTGGTCGTCGTTTTCAGCATTATGGTGAATTTGAGAACGAGCGCGGTAATGTAATGCTTGTTGATGATTACGGTCACCACCCGTCGGAAGTAGCGGCTACCATAGCGGCTGTTCGTGAAGGGTGGCCTGATAAGCGTTTGGTAATGGTTTATCAACCACATAGATTTAGCCGTACTCGTGACTTATACGAAGACTTTGTAAAAGTACTCGCTGATGTTGATCAGCTTTTATTGCTAGATGTTTATGGTGCAGGCGAAGAACCGATTGTAGGAGCTGATAGTAAAAGTTTATGCCGAAGCCTTCGCCAACGCGGCAAAGAGCCATTGCATGTAGCGTCAAGTAAAGAGCTTGCAGGTGTATTAGCCGATAACCTACAAAATAATGACTTAGTGTTAACGCAAGGTGCGGGTAATATAGGTCAGTTAGTAAAAACATTAGCGGCGACAGGTATGTCGGTAGAAAAATTAAAGCAAGGTGAAGTATGACCCAAGTAAATGCACAATTTGGTAAAGTAGCGGTACTGCTTGGTGGAAACTCAGCAGAGCGTGAAGTGTCTTTACGATCGGGTCAGGCTGTTTTAAACGCGCTACAAAATAGTGGTGTAGATGCAATCGCATTCGACCCTCAAAATCGCTCGTTGTGGGAATTAAAAGAATTAAATGTAGAGCGAGTTTTTATTGCGCTGCATGGCCGAGGTGGTGAAGATGGAACCGTCCAAGGTGCATTGGAATTTATGAACTTACCTTATACAGGTAGTAATGTACTTGGCTCGGCTTTAGCAATGGATAAAATTCGTTGTAAGCATCTGTTTAAATCTGCGGGTTTAAGCACTGCTCCTTATGCCGTTGTTGATGCTAAAAAGGGTTTTAATGCACATGCCATTATGGCTGAATTTAAAAAAGTGATGGTTAAGCCCTCTCATGAAGGGTCGAGCATTGGTATGGCGCAAGCAACTACTGCGCAAGAGCTTGAAGATGCATTAATAAATGCATTTAAGTTTGATAGCCAAGTGTTAGTAGAGCAGTGGGTAACCGGGCGCGAATTTACAGTGACTGTTTTAGGTGACGAAGTACAGCCCGTAATCGAAATGACAACACCGAATGGCTTTTACGATTACCAAGCAAAGTATCAATCAAACACAACACAGTATCATTGCCCAGCAAATTTATCGGCGCACGACACACAGCTTTTACAGGCTATGTCGTTAGAAGCATTTGAGTTAGTCGGTGCAAGCGGTTGGGGTCGCGTAGATGCAATGCAAGATGAGCAAGGCAATTTTTATTTATTAGAGGTCAATACCGTACCCGGAATGACAGAAAAATCATTAGTACCAATGGCAGCAAAAGCAAATGGGGCAACTTTTGAGCAATTAGTTGTTCGCATTTTGGAGCAAACGCTTTAATATGCATCCCTTTTTAGAAAAAGCTCATAAAATCAAACAGAACCTAAATTGGTCGCTGATTTTTGGCGTGAGTTTTTTTTTAGTGGTTGTTATTGGGTTAGTGCAAATTACAACGGGTGTATCTGATTGGTTAGTAAAAAACAAAGATGCGCAAATAAAGCACTTAACTGTGCAAGGACACCCTAAATACACAGATGAAACCGCGATTATAACAGCAATAAAAAAAGCGGATCTTAGTAGTTTTTTTGAGCTTGATGTAAAGCACGTGCAAAAGCTTGTACAAGATTTACCTTGGGTAGCGACAGTGTCAGTGCGAAAACAATGGCCAGATACGATTCAGGTCTATGTTGTTGAACACGAGGCGGTGGCGCATTGGAATAGTGATTTATTAATTAATCACAATGGTGAAGCTTTTCAAGCGCGCAGTGACAAATTAAGTAAAGATTTACCTCAGCTATTTGGCCCAGAGGGCAGTGAACAAGAAGCATGGATTGCCTTTAAACAGTTTGACGAAATGCTTAAAGTAAACGCGTTAACGCTTAAAAGTTTAGCGTTATCAGAGCGTTTTTCTTGGCAGCTTTGGCTTGATAGCGGGGTGCGCTTAAATTTAGGGCGCAGAGATAAAGCCAAGCGTGTGCAGCGTTTTATAGACGTGTATCCACGCATGGAATACCCAGAAAAAGCACAGATAGATGCAGTAGATTTACGGTATGATACCGGCCTTGCAGTGAGCTTTAAGCCAGTGCAAGAAGAACAATTACAAAATAAGAGTAAGGCATGACTAAGTCAGCAGAAAGAAACCTCGTGATTGGATTAGACGTTGGTACCTCGAAAGTGGTAGCCACGGTAGGTGAAATCACCGCAGATAACAAGCTCAGCATTGTGGGTGTAGGCAGCCAAGTATCTCATGGTATGGATAAAGGCGGCGTTAACGATTTGAACTTAGTGTCTGAGTCTATTCGCCGTGCGATTGACGAAGCCGAACTAATGGCCGATTGTCGAATTAGCTCAGTGTACTTGGGGATTTCTGGTAAACATATTCAATGTCAGAACGAAAGCGGTGTTGTTGCTATAAACAACACTGAAGTGACAGATGAAGATATTGAAAATGTTATTCACATTGCACGCTCTGTGCCGATATCGGCTGAGCGTAAAATGCTGCACGCATTGCCGCAAGAGTACAGTATTGATATGCAAGAAGGGATTAAAAATCCTTTAGGTATGAGCGGTGTGCGTATGGAAGCACGTGCACACATTATTACCTGCTCCAACGACATGGCTAAAAACATAGAAAAATGTGTTGAACGTTGCGGCCTTGAGGTCGACCAACTGATATTTACAGCATTAGCTTCTTGTTATTCAGTTCTTACAGACGATGAAAAAGAATTAGGCGTAGCGGTACTTGATATTGGTGGTGGTACAATGGACATCACTATTTATATTAATGGTGCGCTGCGTCATTCAGCAGTCATCCCTGTGGCGGGTAATCAGGTAACGGGAGATATTGCAAAAATATTTCGTACACCTATATCGCATGCTGAGTCACTCAAAGTACAATATGCATGTGCAAGCAGCCAATTGGCAAGCAGCGAAGACACGATAGAAGTGCCAAGTGTAGGCGGACGACCAGCAAGGTTAATGTCGCGTCATACGCTGTCAGAGGTTGTAGAGCCTCGCTTTAGAGAATTGTTTGAACTGGCGATGGAAGAAATTCGTCGTTCAGGTTTAGAAGACCAAATTGCGGCGGGTCTCGTTATAACAGGCGGGACTGCCAAAATGACTGGTGCAATGGAAGTGGCGGAAGACATTTTTCAAATGCCAGTAAGAATAGGTAAGCCAATCGGGATGGTTGGTTTAACAGACTATGTAGATGATCCTTCGTACGCAACCGCTGTTGGTTTGTTACAATACGGGCGTACTATGCAATCGATGAATGCACAAAAGTCGAAAGCAGAGGATAACAATAATTGGTGGAACCGCATTACTAAATGGTTTCAAGGCGAGTTTTAAGACTCAAGTCGGAGAGTGAACATGTTTGATATAATGGAACAACACAGCGAAGAAGCTGTAATAAAAGTAATAGGCGTGGGCGGTGGCGGCGGTAACGCTGTTGAGCACATGGTAAAACAGCAAATCGAAGGCGTACGCTTCATTGCCGCAAATACAGATGCGCAAGCACTACGCAATTCAGCCGCCGATGTAACCGTTCAACTGGGCACACAAATAACCTCTGGGTTAGGTGCGGGCGCAAACCCTGAAGTGGGCCGTGAGTCAGCTGAAGAAGATGCAGAAACTATTCGCGCTAGCCTAGAAGGTGCCGACATGGTATTTATCGCAGCCGGTATGGGCGGCGGTACAGGTACAGGTGCTGCCCCAGTGGTTGCTAAAATTGCTAAAGAACTCGGTATTTTAACCGTTGCTGTAGTAACGCGTCCTTTTGACTTTGAAGGCAAAAAGCGCGCAGCTGCCGCAGAGCAAGGTATTAACGAACTATCAGAAATTGTAGATTCACTTATTACAATTCCTAACAATAAATTACTTAAAGTTTTAGGCAAAGGCACTACACTGCTAGATGCATTTGCTAAGGCAAACGACGTGCTATTTGGCGCAGTACAAGGTATTGCAGAGTTAATTACGCGTTCTGGTTTGATCAACGTGGATTTCGCCGACGTACGTACAGTAATGTCTGCCATGGGAACTGCAATGATGGGCACAGCGTCTGCATCGGGTCCTGATCGTGCGCAAGAAGCTGCAGAAGCTGCTATTTCAAGCCCGCTTCTAGAAGATGTTGATTTAACGGGTGCTAAAGGTATCTTAGTTAACATTACTGCGGGTATGGATATTGCGATTGAGGAATTCGAAATTGTCGGTAACCACGTTAAAGCACTAGCCTCTGAGAACGCAACGGTTGTTGTGGGTGCGGTAATTGACCCTGAAATGACCGACGAGTTACGTGTAACTGTAGTTGCAACAGGTTTAGGCGGCGATCGTCGTCCACAGTTTGGTATTGTTGATAACGGTTTTAAAAAGGCATCAGGTTCTGATGTTGCGAGCACGTCTAACCAAGCAAGCAGCATGTATGTGCCTAGCTTTGCAAGCCAAGACAGCACTGATGAAGCTGCAGCTAAAGCGCAAACTGAAAGCGCAGAAAAAGCGAGTTCTAAAAGTTCAAGCAATGCAACAAGCTCGTCGTCGCAAGCGAGTAAAAAAGCAGATAAGTCAGAGGGTGGTGATTACTTTGACATCCCAGCATTTTTACGTAAGCAAGCAGACTAATAAAAAGCGTTATATTGCTGTTAAATTGAACGAATATTGTAAGGCGCGCGTACATATGTTACTATCCGCCGTCTAACTGTAATAAATTTAAGTGAGCGAACCTATGATTAAACAGCGTACGATTGCAGAAGTAGTCAAAGCCATAGGAATTGGACTTCATAAAGGTGAGAAGGTCACAATAACTCTCCGACCTGCGAGCGCAAATACTGGGATTGTATTTCGTCGTGTCGACCTTGATCCGGTTGTTGAATTTGAAACAACACCTGAAGCCGTTGGTGATACGCAGTTGTGTACCTGTTTAATTAACAAAGATGGTGTTCGTTTATCTACTACTGAGCACCTTATTGCTGCAGTTGCAGCAATGGGCATAGACAATCTAATTGTTGAGTTAGATAGCTCAGAAGTGCCTATTATGGATGGTAGTGCATTACCATTTATTTATTTATTACAAAAAGGCGGCATTGAAGAACAAAATGCGGCTAAACGCTTTATTCGTATCAAAGAAAAAGTACGTATAGAAGAAGGTGATAAATGGGCCGAAGTAGAACCATACGACGGTTTTCACATCGACTTTGAAATTGCCTTTGATCACCCGGCTATCAATGAGAGTCGCCAGCGTGTTGGTTTAGACATAACCGCGCAGAGCTTTACAGAAGAAATTAGCCGGGCTCGTACGTTTGGTTTTATGAAAGACATTGAATACATGCATGCTAATAACCTTGCACTAGGTGGCAGCATGGACAGTGCAGTAGTGCTCGACGAGTTTAAAGTACTAAACCCAAATGGTTTACGCTACAGCGATGAGTTCGTTAAGCACAAAATACTAGACTGTGTAGGTGACATGTTTATGACAGGCCACAATATTTTAGGCAAGGTCACTGCGTTTAAGTCGGGCCACGACTTAAACAACAAGTTACTTCGTAAAGTTATGGCAACTGAGTCAGCATGGGAGTGGGCAACATTTGAAACGCCTGTAACGATGCCTGCACCCGGTCTTGAGTTAGCAACTGCCTAACCAAGCATTTAAAGTACACACTTAAAACAGTTCCAAAAAATGACGCTTATTAGCGTCATTTTTTTGATTTGCACTTATCCTTTAAAGTAGTAAATTTTAAAAATTAAATGTCTAATATGGCTTGTAACTGTTCTAATTTAGTTATTGTGTAAGTGGGGGATATTCCCTCTGGCAATTGTTCGCCAGGGTGTTGTAACCAACACGTATCAATGCCTACATTATTACCGCCGAGTATGTCGCTTGATGCGGTATCACCTACCATTAATATTTGGCTTTTATTTGGGTTGCCCATCAGCTCAAAGGTATGTTCAAAAATAGCTTTGTTAGGTTTTGCTATACCTACAAGTTCAGATATAACCAACCACTCAAACATATCTTTCAAACCAGTATGCTCCAAACGAATTGTTTGTAGGCGGGCAAAGCCATTAGTAATAATGCCCAACCTAGCATGGGGTTTTAATTTATTAAGTAACTCTATAGCACCTGGTAATGGCTCACAAATTTGCGCCATTGCATCTAAAAATGCATCGTTCAACTCTTTAGCTGGCACATTCAATTTTGCTGACCATTCGTTAAAGCGGGTTACTTGTAGGTAATCAGCACTAATCGCACCATTTTGATAATCAACCCACAGTTGTTTGTTGGTTTTTTGATAGTGAATGTAATCGTCTTGCGTAAAGTTAACGCCGTAATTTTTAAACATACGGGTCATACCGGCTAAAATATCAAACCTAAATAAAGTTTCGTCTGCATCAAACAACACGTAGCTGTATTTCATTCAATTTCCTGTTTTTTATGTGCGATAAAGGTTGCTATGTAAAAAGGGGGCCATGGCCAAGGTAAGCGCTTGGGTATAGGTGCTTTCGCGTGTTGCATGGTTATTTGTAAGCAGGCCTATGGCGCCGCCTTTTTGTTTTATGTTAGTTGTATTAAATGCTTTATCCATTACATCGCCGAGCTCTTCGCCATTAAGCAGGGCTTTAAAAAGTATATTGGGTAATGGAAGGTTGCTACTACGTCCTACAACTTGCTCTGTGGCGTTATCAATAACAACATAGGCAAAGGTCGCTGCACCATAACTAAATTGCTCTGCACCGCCTTCCATTGCCACGTAGTAATCGGCTTGATGATGCTTTTTGCAATAGTTAACGCGGTTTTGCGCGCCAATGCATGTTTCGTCTTCACCAATAGGTTGTTCAGGCACGTTTGAAGGGGCGTCAACACCTAGGCAATCAATGGTGTTATTTGGAAAGTACATAGTAAAAATGTGCTTTGCTGCATTTATTTTTACAGGGTTTTTAGACCCAACTATAACTTTTAACAAAGATGACATGCTGATCTCGTATTAAGTAAAATCAGCAGTGTACGTTAGTTCTGTTAAACAAAAAAGAGTACAAAAGCCATAATGCTAAATAGGTAAATCAAGCGGAGCGAGGTTTTCTAATGCACGCTTTTTCAAAATAATATCTTTAATAAGTGGCGTTAATACTAGCTCCATTGCAAGGCCCATTTTACCGCCAGGTACTACAAGCGTATTAATACGCGACATAAAGCTGCCTTCAATCATTCTTAAGTAATAGGGGAAATCAACATCTTCAATGCCTCTAAAGCGGATCACAACGAAGCTTTCATCAAGTGAAGGAATATCTTTTGCACTAAATGGGTTTGAGGTGTCTACGGTCGGGACGCGCTGAAAGTTAATATGGGTTCGTGAAAACTGAGGTGTAATATGATTTATGTAATCGTCCATACTACGCACAATTGACCCCATCACGGCTTCGCGAGAGTGGCCACGCTCTGAAGTATCGCGTATTAGCTTTTGTATCCACTCAAGGTTAATAATAGGCACCATGCCTATGAGTAAATCAACATGTTTGGCTACATCTACATCTTGGTCAACAACTCCGCCATGCAAGCCTTCGTAGAATAAAATGTCGGTATAATTATCAAGGTCTTGCCAGGGAGTAAATGTACCAGGCAGTTGGTTATAAGGGACCGCTTCATCAAAGGTGTGCAAGTACCGGCGTAATTTTCCTTGGCCGGTTTCACCATAGTTACTAAATAACGATTCAAGCGCCCCAAAGTCGTTAGCTTCTCGGCCAAAGTAACTAATATGTTTACTTTCTTGTTGGGCTTCGCGTATTTTTTTGTCCATTTCGGGGCGTGTGTAACGATGAAAGCTATCACCTTCAATGAATGCTGCATGGATATTTAGGCTACGGAAAATATGCTTAATAGCATTAGTTGTGGTTGTAGTTCCCGCACCGGATGAACCAGTAATAGCAATGATAGGATTTTTAGCTGACATGTTAATTCTCTTTTTTAGGACCAAGCTACATAACCAGACTCAATTTAACACTTTTTTAAGTCATTTGGGTATCTTACGTGTTGACTGACTAAGCTCAAGTGACGCCATCAGCAAATAACGTTATCATGGGGTGCTTAAAATTAAAACGAGAGAAAGCATGAAACTTTTAAAACCATTACTTAGCTTCTTTTCATTAAGTGCGATAGCCGCAGGTTATGCACATGCTAACATGCCCAAAAGCCAAATATTACTTGCCGATTTAAATACGCCATATGGTGTTCAAGTGACCATAGTAAGCGACAAAACAAGTTATAATAATCAGCCTTACTTAATTAACAACGATTTATACTTTACCCATGAGGTTATAACTAATAACCAAAGCCAAACCGATATTGCACATTACAATTTAACAACGCGTGAAATAACTAACTTAACAAATACGCCTGTCAGTGAGTATTCGCCAACATTAATGCCTAATAAAAATAGCTTGTCAGCCATTGTCGTAGAAGCCGATTCAAAACAAAAGTTGTGGCAGTATCCACTTGATACGCAAAGCCCGCCTAGTCGTATTTTTGATTGGATTGAACCTATTGGCTACCATGCTTGGGGTATAAATAACGATTTAGTGATGTTTATTTTAGGTCAGCCGCATACGCTTCAATATACCTCAGTAGACGCTGCTAAAGGTGAAATAGCCGCCAGTGATATTTCTCGCACACTGATTTATAACCATAACGCAGCGACGTTTTTATTTAGTTACACCAAAAGCGATGAACATATTTTAGCGAGCTTTAATCCTCAAAATAAACACGTAGACGATTTATTAAGGCTGCCCTCTCAGGTGCAAGACTTTATTTTAAAAGATGATAAAACAATTGCCTATGCCATTAAAAACCGTGTTTATCAGCGTAAACTAGATGGGAGTAATGAGATATCGCAATGGCTTGATTTAAGCACATACTGTGAAACTAATATCACTCGAATGAGTTACAACAACGATAAGCTAGCTTTTGTATGCGACGTAACACAATAAAGTAAGACTTCATATCGCGTATGCGATAAGGTTATACGCAAATTAACGGATAGGGATAAACATGGCGTACAGTGCAGATGAGTTAACAGAGCAACTTATAAAATTACAATGCAGAAGTAATTTTAAAATTAAAAACATTGCAGAATACATGTTAGTTAATTCAAAAGAGGCCTTTTACACTCACAGTGAAAGCGGTAAAGGCAAAATAGTAATTCGCCCTGCGTTTGAAGTATTCAGTGATGACTTTAACGATATAGATGGCGTAACTCGCGCACAAGGGTATTTTCATAGCAGTGAGATGACTCGCTTCCCAACGCGAATATATAAAAGCGCTCAACCAATTCATTATGGCGTGGCATTTAAAATAAACTCAGAGCAAGCTGCAAAAGATTTTATTGCTAAATTGACGATGATCATTGGCAATTAATCTATACTTTACTCAAGAGAGTAACTATTAGTTCAGCCCTAAAAATGTAAAGCCGCTAAGTGAATACTTAGCGGCTTTTTATTACTTAATTAAACAGGTTTATTTGCTGTTTAAGAAGCTATTGACCGAATCAAGCTCGCGGTTTTTTAGTGCTATACAATCAAGTGTACTTTCTTCTAGTTTACTCAATGTGCGGCTGTACCCAGGTACGTCTGAGATTTTATCGTTAAAGAAGTTTTGAGTGGTTGCTAAGCTTTTGGCATCACAGCCTACAGTTGTAAAGTACGGTAAGTTAGGAATAAAAAACGGCGGTAAACTTGCTGTTACTCTATCGTAATTGTTATAAACCCAATCTATGAATAATGCTTGGCGCTCTTCTGTGTAACTTTGCCCAGATAAAATAGTACGCATATCAGATGCGGTTACTTCATCAGTTAAGCTGTAAGCGAGCACTGTATTTTGTAACTCAGACTCACCAAAAAAGCCCATTGCCGCTAGCATGTTAGTGCGCACTTGTGGATCTTTAGTCGTTTTAAATGTTGTCATGAATTGATTAAGCAAGGCTTTATCACCATGAAAAGCAGCAAGTCTCAAATAAACACCCGCTAAGTATGGATCTACTTTTTGTGGATTAGTTAAATACACTTGCGTTTGTTCTTTGGCTTTATTGATTACGTTTTGGTCCTCGCCATCAAAACCTAAGCGAGATATAACGGCAGCGCGAAGTTGCGACACGGCACCATCTTCGTCAATTTTTGCCTCTAAACCATACTTTTTAGCCGCAGGGGTAACCGCATCACGTATAAACGCAGGCCATAGGTCTTTATTGCTCTCATCTTTGAACGTACGTTGCTGCGATACCAAGTAACCCAGCGCCGTATTTGCTACGCGAGGGTGGCTGTCGCTCACAAAAACTTCAAGTGTTTGCATTAATTTAGCGGCAGAGATAACACCGGCTTTAAGCAGTGCATCGGTTGCCGATAATAATGCTAAGCGTTCACGGTCAGTTAGTACCGTTGGTGCGTTTTCAATTAATGCGTTAAATTGCGCGTCGTCCATTACCCAGCGATAGTAGCCAAGAGCGCCTTGGTCAGGGTAAATCCACTCTGGAGCAAAGTCTAAATCAAGTGTTTGGCTTTGCTTGTTAAGTAAAATGCTGGCTGTTTTAACTTTGTCGCCTGCACCGTATTTAATCGTTACTGGCACATTCCAAAGCTGTGCTGGCGCATCAACACCGGCATTTACAAAGCGGCTTTGTGAAATAGTTACTTTTTTACCTTGTTGCTTAACATTTACAAGAGGGAAAGAAGATTGCTCAATAAATGATTTTAAAACACTGGCTACATCTTTGTTTGACGCTTTACCCAGTGCCTGCCATAAATCAGCCGCTTCTGCATTTTTATAAGAGAAGTCTTTTAAGTAACGTTGAATTCCTTTTTGGAACGCCTCTTCGCCAATCCAATTTTCAACCATTGCCAGTACTGAGCTGCCTTTACTGTATGCAAGGCCTAAACCGTCCATAATGTCAGCTTCAGTTTTAATTGGCTTACGAATCGGCTTAGTGCTCAAGCGGGCGTCTAATGCCATTACGTTGTTTTGCGGTAAGTCTAAATGTGATTCAAACTCAGGATTTAGCTGCTTGGTCATTTTAGCTGCCATCCAGCTTGCAAACGCCTCGTTTAACCACAAGTCATTCCACCATTTCATGGTGACCAAGTTACCGTACCATTGGTGAGCAAGCTCGTGAGCAATAATAGAGACGTTACGTTGTTTTTTACTGCGTGTTGCCGCGGCTAAATCAACTAACAAAATATCTTCGCGGTAGGTTACTAAGCCTGAATTTTCCATTGCACCAAATGGGAATTCAGGTACGGCAACCGAATCGAGCTTTTTATATACATAAGGAATACCAAAGTACTCTTCTAATGCTGCAAGTACGCGCGGCATATTATCTTTTGCGTATTCGGCTAAATGAATTTTACCTTGAGGAGTGATAACACGCCCAGGAATTGGCATACCTTCTATGTCTATTTCTTCAAACGGACCAACTGCCATTGCTACTAAATATGATGGAATAGGCGGTGTTTTATCAAAAAAGTGCGTTGTCATATCACCATTTGTTGTTGTTTTTAGTTCTGGTGTATTGGCATATACTTTTTGTGAGCTAGGGGCCGTTATTGTTAACTGAAAAGGAATTTTATAGCTTGGTTCATCAAAAACAGGAAAGGCACGACGTGCATCACTCATTTCAAATTGGGTAAATAGGTAAGGCGTACCTTGATCTAAGGTTTTGTATAAACCCACACTTTGGCGATTGTAGGGTGCCGAAAAATCAATTTTAAGCGTGTATTTACCCGGTTGGATTTTTTCATCACAGCTAAATTTCACTTTACCTGTTTTAAGCATTTCGTTACTTAGGTCACAGTTTTCTTTACCCAACAGTTGTGCCACTTTAACAGCGTAATCAACACCATTGAGCTCAATATAATGGGTTGGTTTTAATACTTCTAATGCAATTTCAGTCATTCCTGAAAATGTATCTTGGCTAGGGTCGAGTGTTAGCGATACATGTTGAGAACTTGGTTTTGCGAGTTTTTCTATAACGAATTCGTTAGCGTGTGCAGCATTCATTGCTAGCGCAACGCTCACTGTTAAGAGGCTTTTAAGAAACATAATGATCCCTTGTTTATTGTTAGAAACGCCCAGATTTTATGGGTACAGTTTATCCTACCAGCTTTTATGGAGCGCGTAATTGATTTAAGAAGTCGCTTTGAATGTAAATAGTAACAAAGTTTGTCAGTGACTTTCGCGAGATAAAAAACGTTGCCAATGTAGTTGAGTATTTATAATGCGTACTTGTTGAATAACCGTATTTAATAAGTTGATGTCATCAAACTGGCTGTTTGAGTACTCGTTAAAACCCATTAAATAATTAAATGCGTTTTTAGAGTCAGCTTGTAGCGCATAAATACGAACTTGTTGTTCAAAGTTAAGACGCAGGCTACTTATGGCCGTTTTCATACCGAGTTGGTCAACGTTGGGGATATCACATTTTTGCAAGTAGCCGGCACGCTCACCTTCACCTGAAAACCAAATACGCACTTTTTCACTGTATCTGCCGGTTTTAGCCGGAAGATCAAACATAAGCCGTTGATAATTTTTTGATTTTATAAATTCAATATACTCATTAAATCCGGCATTAATCAATGCATTGTGTACAGGGACTAAACGCGGCTTTATTTTACCGTGAGTATGGAAGTTAAAACATAAAATATCATTATGAATACAAAGGTCATCAAGGGTCAAACAGCCAATTTCATCACTGTAAGCACCACTGTAGTAGGCTATTAGTGGCAGCCAAAAATGCCAATGTTTTGCTTGTTCACGGGGGAGTCGAAAATCACCGTATATATATCCATTATAAAGAGTGTGCAGTTCCATGGCTGAAAAAGAGCGGCGACCAAGATGGGTTTTCAACGTAATACCTTGAAAATAATAAGATGTTTTATTTTATACCCAACTAGCATTGGATGCTAGTTGGGCTACCAGGCTTTTATGTCCTGTGTGTAAACTATTATTCACTCAATGCGCGAGCTAAGCCGGTCGGTTCAATCTCTACACATACTTGGTCATCATTCCAATTAATGCCAACTAATGCGTCATCTTCATTTAAGTCTTCAACCCATGCATCTAAAAATTCATCAAGGCTAATTTCTACTGGGCTGTAATCTTTCCATTCTTCTTTACACTGCGCTTTAGCCGCTTCTTCACTTTCCCAAAGCAGTAAAACATCAGTGTCGTCAAATTGGTTTGAGTCGCACACTACAAAGCCATTATCTTCTGCGCCCAGTGCCCAAATGACTTCGCTAACACGTACTTTTTCTACGAAGTTAACTAGTTGTGATTCAATTTCAATATCGCTCATGTGTTTACCTTATTAAGTTAGTGACGAGGATTAGTTTCTATTGCTGATTGACGTTCGCTAAATTGCGCATGAAATACAACAAGTTCACTGTACTGACTAAAGTCAGTTAATTCACGAAAGCTAATCCAATCAAGCAGGCAGTATAAACTGATGTTGAGGTATTCACAGCTTTTAAATTCTTCATCGTTTAAATGGTTGCTTAAAAAGCTTAATGTTTGCTCTATTCGCTCATTTTGAAGATTAAAAAATAATGCATCGCTTTGAGTATCTAAGCCCGAGCGTTTACATAACAACATTTCAACTAGTGAGTCGTTACAGGCATTAATAGTGGTGAGGATATGTTCTTGTGGCCACGTTAGTTTTGCTTGGTCTGTTTTGTCTAATAAGTAGCGTATTATTGAGTTTGAGTCGCTCAGTGTTAAATCACCATCAATTAAAATAGGGATTTTTCGCGCAGGGTTTTTACTGGCCATTTTGGGGCGGTCTTGCTCAGAAAATATATCTAAGCTTACAAGTTCAATATGACAGTTATTTTGCATAGCCCACATTCTAATTCGGCGAACATACGGTGATGGAACAGAACCAATTAATTGCATAATCACTCCAAAAAAAAAGCCGCTAATGCGGCTTTTATTAAACGTTAATAGCAGTAAAGCTCAATTTATTCTGAACGGCTAGTAACTTCAAGTAAATGATAACCAAATTGTGTTTGCACAGGGCCTTGTACTTGGTTAATAGGTGCAGAAAATACCACCTTGTCAAACTCTGGTACCATCATACCTGGGCCAAACTCACCAAGGGCGCCGCCGTCTTGCCCTGATGGGCAATTAGAATGTGCTTTTGCTAATTCAGCAAAGTCTTCGCCTTGTTCAATTTTTGTTTTTAAGTCTAAACATTGTGCTTCGCTGTCTACCAAAATGTGTCGTGCGCTTGCCACTGTCATAAAATCTCCTGAGTATAAGTGGTGTTTTTTTAACCTAGTGTATTGCCATACTAGTTAGTTTCAACAAATTGTACCAGTATAAATTTAGATTTTAGACAGCGAATTTTCTACTGCCTTAATCATTTTTGGTGAATCTGGTTTTACTTTACTGTTAAATCGTAAAATTGTTTTACGATCAGCAGATACTAAATATTTGTAAAAGTTCCAATTTGGCGAACTTGTTTGCTCATTTAAATGCTTAAATATAGGGTTTGCATCACTGCCTCTTACTTCGCTGGTGGCGAACATAGGGAAGGTAACCCCATAATTAATGAAACAGACTTTAGCCGTTTCTTTTTCGTTATCTTCTTCTTGAAAAAAATCATCAGAAGGAAAACCTAGGACTACTAGTCCCTCGTCTTTGTATGTTTTGTGTAGTTTTTCTAAGCTTTCAAACTGAGGGGTAAAACCACAGTTACTGGCAGTATTAACAATTAATAGCGGTTTATTTTTGAATTTGCATAGGTTTATTAATTCTTTAGAGCGCAGCTTTCGAATATCAACGTTGGTAAAATCGTCACAGGTGTGTGTCTCAATAGATTCATTGTTTGGCAGCGTTTGTGCTGTAACCGCACTATTTATTAATAAAGCAGATAACCCTATTATTATTTTTTTTAGCATTATATTACCTAACTATCGGATTGTTTGATTGGCTGATCATACGCTAATATGGAGAAAATTGATCAACCACTTAAATTAACTATGACAACTCGCTTAGCTACTATTGACGATCTTAATGAAATTGTTGCCATTTATAATGAAACCATAGAAGGGCGAATGGTAACGGCAGATACCGAAGAAGTAACCGTTGAAGAAAAAAAAGATTGGTTTAATAGTCATACCCCAAATCGCCCAATTTATGTTTACTGTGAAAACAATACCGTTCTTGCGTGGGTGAGCTATAAATCGTTTTACGGACGCCCAGCTTACGATGGAACTGTAGAAATGAGTATTTACATAACTAAAAATGCACAAGGTAAAGGCCTTGGTAAACAGTTAATGCAGTTTGCCCAAGTTGAGGCTAAAAAACTTAAAATCAATGTGCTGCTTGGTTTTATTTTTAGCCATAATTTACCGAGTGTTAAGCTATTTAAGCACTTTGGTTTTGATGTGTGGGGCGAGTTACCAAACGTTGCTGTTATGGATAATAACTTATACAGTCTAACAATATTTGGTAAGCATTTAGAATAAGTTACAACAATTAATTGGTCATATTTGTTTACAAATAACATACAAGGAATGTGTGTTATTTAGGCATTTTTATACTACGCTAATAACATATAAATTTAATTGATTTAAAGTGTCGTTTAATGGAAAGAAAAATATTAATCATAGACAGTAGCACCATCATAGCAATGAGGGTAAAAGTACTCTTAGAGCTTATAGGGTGTCATGTTGAGTTGGTTCATTTTTCTATGCTTGAAATGTACACTCATGCCGACAGCTTCGATTTAGTTGTTATTTCTCATGGCGTTCCGGTAAGCCCTGTAAAGCCTATAATCGATAAACTCTCTCACGGGCGATTATTACTTCTAGCTCCAAAAACAGAAAATACTGAGCAGCTAACTGCATTTGCAGGCCTAAATAAAATAGTGCCTGAGGCAACGGTTGTTTACCCTTTTTTTTCTAATAAAGAGATCACCTCTCTTTTAGAGAGCTTATTAGAATTAGACTCAAGCCATATGTTGCAGCTACCCACTATTTTGCTGGTAGATCACATTCAAGAGCGACTTGAGAACATGCAAAGCAATTTGCTTGGTGCACATATAAAAACCTTTACTGCGAGTAATTTAACTGACGCTCTTAGCATTGCACAAGACAATAAAGTTGACATTTTAATAAGTGACTTCAGCTTAGGTGATGTCACCGGGTTACAGATATTTTCAAAGCTAAAAGCGAGGCAACCCAATACAAGGTGCTTACTTTTTACCTCTCGCCCTGACCAAGTTTCAATGATAGAAGCTATTCGCCAAGGTGTAGAAGACGTTCTTATTAAACCACTTAATGAAAATATTTTACTGCAATCAGTGCATAAGCTTTGGCAAACCGAATTATTAAAACGCCGAAATGCCGAGTTAGTTGACCGACTTCAAGAAACTGTCGATGCACTAATAGAAAAAGACAGCCTGCTACAAGTTATTTATAAACACACCCCTGACGCGATCATGTTATTTGAACGCAATGGCCAAATTATTGAAGCAAATGACGCATGTCTTAAGTTATTGGGTTTACCCTTTAGTGGGCTGGCAGGGAGATCATTATTTGATTTCTTAGATGATGACTCTGTTGCTGGGATCAGAGATAAAATTTCAACATTAAACAGTAATCGCCAGTTTAGTTATGATTTACGCCTCCCTATTCAAAGTGGTGGCACAGTCCCACTATTTGGATCTTTTAATGAAATAGACCACCATGGCGAAATTGCATTAGCAGTAATTTTTAAAAATGTGACGCACTTAAAGCAAAAAGAAGAACTGCTTCAAGAAGCAAAAGGCTTACTTGAAGAAGAAGTTAAAGCCCGTACATCGCAGTTAGAGCATGCTAAAAACGTAGCCGAAGCGGCAAATTTAAGTAAATCAGACTTTTTAGCTAATATGTCGCATGAGCTACGAACGCCTATGCACTCAATTTTAAGTTTTGCTCGCTTTGGGCTCGACAAATTAGAAGCGGGTGATTTTGCAAGAGAAAAGCTATTAAAGTATTTGTCACGCATTGAATGCAGCGGCGATAGGCTACTATCGTTACTAAACAACCTGCTAGATTTATCAAAGCTTGATGTTGGTAAATTTCCATTTAATCCGCGCCCGCATAATTTAGAAAGCATTATTAAAACCAGTATTGATGATGTGTCGGGCACGGCTATGGAAAAACAAATTAATATTATTTTTCCGGCGCCAGATTCAGCAGTCATTGCGCAATGTGATGAAGAGCAAATTAATCAGTTGTTACGCAATGTATTGGGTAATGCATTAAAGTTTAGCGAACCGAAAAGCAATATTACGCTCACGCTTGCTACAAATGATGAATATGCTGAAATAAAAGTCATTGATAGCGGTATTGGTATTCCTGAAGATGAGCTTGATCATATTTTCACAAAGTTTGTGCAAAGCAGTAAAACAAACAGTGGTGCAGGTGGTACTGGATTAGGGTTGGCACTTTGCAGAGAGTTTGTATCGTTACACCAAGGTCACATTAATGCCTATAATAATGCCTGCGGCGGTGCCACAGTGCATATAAAACTACCACTCAAAATAAATTTAGAAGAACATCTAGTTAACGAATAAAAGTACGCTAAAACAGTAGATTGCTTTTTTAAGTGATTTATTTTCGAATTTAAAAGGATGATTTAGTTATGGCTTTAACAAAAATACTAGCAGTAGATGACGAGCCTTTTAATCTTGAAATAATAGAAGAGATTTTAGAGGAACTGGATTTTGAGCTAAAGCTCGCTACCAGTGGCCCTGAATGCTTGGATATGGTTGAAGATTATATGCCGCAGGTTATTTTACTTGATGTAAGCATGCCGCAAATGAGTGGTTACGAAGTATGTAAAATGCTTAAATCTAACCCCAATACAGCACATATTATTGTTATGTTTGTATCAGCAAGAGGAACGGTAGAGGAGCGAATGGAAGGCTACTCAGTCGGTGCTGAAGATTACATTGTAAAACCGTTTGGACACGACGAGCTTAGGTCTAAATTAAAGAATCTAAATCAAGTATTAGTCGAAAAACAAAGCCTGGAAAAACAAGTGGAAGCGGCCACATCTACCGCTTTTAACGCGATGGCTAACAGCAGTGAAATGGGGCAAATAGTTAACTATGTCGAAAATATTGCGCTAATTACTAATCCAGATGATCTAGCAAAAGCACTCATTGATTGCCTGCAATCGTTTGATCTTCAGAGCAACGTAGAATTTAGATACGACTCTATTGTTAAGCATTATGCTTTGCATGGAGTATGCTCGCCTATTGTTATTGAGTTGTTTGAAATGCTTAAAAATAAGGGGCGGCTACATGAATTTTCGCAGCGTTTATTGGTTAATTATGAACTAATAAGCTTACTTATTTTAAATATGCCAGGACATGATCCAGATAAACACGGCAGAATACGTGACCACGTTTGTTTTATAGTAAGTGTTACAGAGCAGCAGTTACGCGCCATAATAACTAAAAATTTATTAGATGCGCAGCAAGTAAAACTTAATGCAGTGGCAAGTACTGTGCACAGCAAGTTTCATGGTTTGATAGATTTACTAAATGAAAGCCGAATAAATAATGAACAGGTGTTTAAAAAGCTACAAGAAGACCTTGAAGTAAGAATTCCAACGATGGGGTTAGATGAAGACCAAGAAATTTTTATCTATAAAAAAGTAGATGAAACAATTCAAAATTCAGTAGCCCGCGAGGAGTCTGTTGTTCAAGTAAAAGAAGCGTTTGCAGATATTGAAAAAGAACTTTCAATTTTACTAAATCACAGTCAATAATGTGGGCTTTTATGGATTAAGGTTTGTAAAAGCTTAGGCTTTTTAATCACTGTGTAAGATCTGTAACTAAGTGGGCTCTACATTACTTAGGTAGCAAATAGATTACTGTAAATTAAACCCTTATAAAACCAACAGACCTTGAGGCTACCATAAGTGTTATGCATCTCGTGGTAACCCTTTTTCTACTATCCTAATCAGCCTTTGCGTTTTTCTAAGTGAGGGTTGTTTATTGTTTTGCTGCTTCAGGGCCCACTCAATATGCTCTTTTACTAGGTCACTACACCCATTTATTTTTTGCTCTAGTGCATCAATAATATCTTGGGCAAAGTTTGCATTACCTAAACCAACCGCTAAATTACGTAACCAACGTTCGTGACCAATTCGGCGGATCGGACTCCCTTCGGTATTTTTTAAAAATGTTTCTTCATCCCAGCTAAATAGCGCTAGCAAGTCTTTGTCTTTTAGCTGCGTGCGCGGGTGAAAGTCTTGTTCGTCGGTTATTTGTCCATAACGGTTCCATGGGCACACTAGTTGGCAGTCGTCGCAACCGTAAACACGATTGCCTAATAAAGATCTATACTGCTCAGGGATAGCCCCTTGGTGCTCTATTGTCAGATATGAAATACATTTTCGCGCATCAACCACATAGGGTTCTACAATTGCGCCTGTAGGGCATAATGTTATACAGGCAACGCATTTTCCACAGCCTTCAAAGGTGTTTTCACTATCAATAGGCAAAGGTAAGTCAATAAACAGCTCGCCTAAAAAAAACCATGACCCTGCTTCTTTATTTATAAGTAACGAATGTTTACCGCGCCAACCTAGCCCCGCTTTTTCTGCCAATTGGCGCTCTAGTATAGGGGCTGAATCAACAAAGGGCCTAAAACCATATTCACCCACTTCTTGTTCTATTTTTTGACCTAGCTTTTTTAATCGGTTACGTATTAACTTATGGTAATCACGACCAAGTGCATAACGGCTAATATACGCTTTTTGTTTGTTTTTTAATGTTTTAGCAAAGCCTGCATCAGGTGGGAGGTAGTTCATTTTTACTGATATAACTCGCTGTGTACCAGGTATGAGTTCAGCTGGTCGTGCGCGCTTCATGCCGTGTGCTGCCATATAATCCATTGAGCCATGAAAGCCGGCATCAAGCCAGCGTTGAAGCTGTTGCTCATGCTTACTCAAATCTATATCGGTAATGCCCACTTCGCTAAAGCCAAGTTCTTTCCCCCATGCTTTTATTTGCTGGGCTAATTTAGGGTAGTCAGGAGTTAGGTTGCTCACACATTTTCACGCACGTTAAATAATCGCCCAGTAATTTACCATATTTACAGGGCGGTGTTGAGTTTAGCGCGTTAATGTAGCGCAAACTAAAGCACAAAGCGCTTTAATTGCTGCTGAGTTTGCATGCTTAACTCTTGTGATAATTGGCTATCGGCAAGGGCGGTGTCTATTTGTTGTTTGGCTTGCTCACCAAGCTCAACAATTTGCTCTACCGATTGATGGGTTAAATTTTGCGTATCTTCTAGTAAATGCACGGCGCTGGCAATTTGCTGTAATTGTTGTTGATTACTCTCAAATTCGTTAAGCATTTTACTAAACCCATCTGAGGTTGCACTTATTGAATTTTGTGCATTTTTAGAGTGGCTAATCAGCTGCTCTGACTCTTTGTTGGTTTCACTGACCAAATCATTCATTTGATTAATAAAGTCACTAATTTGGCGAGTTGCACCGCTTACCTTAATTGAAAGGGTGCGAACTTCATCAGCAACAACAGCAAAACCACGTCCGGCTTCACCTGCTCGTGCAGCTTCTATTGCGGCATTAAGAGCGAGTAAGTTAGTTTGATCAGAAAATTCCTCAACCATTTTTAAAATGCTGCGAATATTTTCACTGTTTTCTTTTAACCCCTCCACTGTGCTTGCAAAACTACCTAGCATATTAGTAATTAATTGAACTTGCTCAACGAGCGTGCTGAGCTCTTTATCTGAGAGTTTAACAAAGGCTAAATGTTCATTATTTACAGTGTGTACACTGTCGGTGTTACCCACAATATTTTGCAAGCTTTGAGTAATTTGGTTGCTGGCATCAATGATGGTGTGGCTCAAGTGTATTTGCTGCTGGCTAGAGTTTTCAGTATGCTTCATCGACTCTGTAACCGCTTTATTACTTTGCGCACTTGCCTCTGCACTGGTGTAGGTTGTGTTAAGCAGTTCACCTAAATGGCTAGTGAAATCGTTATATTGGGAGCTTAACGTTTTAAATTCGTCGAATGAAAAGTGCGGGAGTTTGGCGTTTAAATTGGCATCTTGTTGATTAATTTTAATGAGCGTATCGCACATTGCTTTTACAGGACGCACAATTAAAAATCGCATATAAAAAAGGGTAAACGCAAAGCCAGCAACAATAACCAAGGTTAGCAGCCAAAAAAGGCCAAGACTTTGTTGCTCACTTAAGCTGTCATAAAGCCAAAATAAAGTAATCGCCTGAAACAAAAAAACAAAACTCAAGTTACCAACAATTTTACGCGTTAAAGTAAAAAAGAACGTTTGTTCGATATAATTATAAATTTTCATTAAGCCACTCATCTTGCTTAAACCTATGTTTGAATGCTTTTACGCAGGCATTAGCAAGGTATAAGCGAATCTATTTATTAGCTAACGATAGCAAATATGCTTTAGATTGCATGGGAAAGTTGGTAAAAATTCCGTCTAAACCGTAGTCACGCATAAGTGCGATATCTTGTTGTTTATCCACAGTATAAGCGTAGATTTCTAGCCCGCGTTTTTTAGCATCATCTACAAATGCTTTGTTAATAAAGCTTTTATCTACATGCACGCTAAATGCATTTAAATCTTGGGCAAACTTTGCGTAATTAATTGGAATAGAAGACGTCAATGCGCCTATTTTTAACCAAGGTAAACGTTTTTTAAGCCATTGTAATTGATGGTGATCAAACGATGACACTAAAATATTAGCACATGAAATTGTTCCCGCACTGATATTACGCTCAAGCTGGTTAGCAAACTTTTCAAGCTCAAAGGCATGTTTAAGTTCTAAATTAAGTAAGGTTTTATTATCATTCCAATCAAATAACTGCTGAAGCGTGGGTATATATTCGCCATTACCAGCATCAAGCTTTGCTAGAGTTGCGGCGTCAAACTCGCTAACTTTACCTTTACCATTAGTGGTTCGATCTAACCACGAGTCATGTATGAGCATGTAGTCGTCGGTGGCACTTTGAATATCAACTTCAATACCATCTACGCCAATATTCAACGCTTCTAAAATGGCACTTTTGGTGTTTTCGGGAAAGTGGCCGCTTGCGCCTCTGTGTGCAAAAATTTTCATTGTCGCGACTTTTTAGTAATCGACCAAGTTTCAAAGCATGCCGCGCTTACAATGAGTGCGCCGCCAATAAAAGTCATTAATGTTGGGCGTTCGTGAACAATAATAATAGCCAAAATAGTACCGTACAATGGTTGTAAACACGAAATTAACCCTGCCGTTGCAGCCGATAAATGTTTTAAACTTGCCGCAAATAGCGAGTGTGGTGTAGCGGTAAATATAATACCAGCAACGGCAATTAAAATAAGGTCATGGTTACTCACTTCGTACACGGGCACTTCAATAAATGCACACAGCATTAAGCTTGCCACTAAGGTTTGATAAAACATTGTTTGTGGGCCGCCATATTGGCTAAAGTAGCGTTTATGGGTAATGTTTCTAATAGAGAAAAATAACGCCGATACCACACCAGTAATAACACCGAGCGTTACATCGTCACCTAAATCAGCACTTGGCACTAATAAATAAATACCAAGTACAACTACGCCAGCACTTATTATGTCTTTTGCTTGAGGCTTATTTTTATTAAATAACGGCTCTAAAAAAACCGTCATTACTGGGTAGCTAAAAAATGCAAGCATACCAATGGTTATGCCTGCCATTTGCATCCCCGCAAAGTAAGTCACCCAGTGTAATCCCACCGCAACACCTAAAAATAGGGCAATAAAGTAGTCTTTTGGCTTATTTAGCTTTATTTGTTTTTTTCCTAATAAAAGCATTGTCAATATCGCCATACCAGCAATGGCTGTTCGGTAAACGGTAATATCCAGCGCATTTAAACCAATGAGTTTGGCAAATAGGGCCGTTCCTCCAAAAAGTAACACGGCAATATGTAAGTAAAATAAACTTTGCTGTTGTGGCTGCATTTAAACGTCATCTCCTTTTTTTAGCATGTTATCACTGGGCGAGCGTCTACAAGATGAATTTTTTGAAATATGACAAATGTCAGCAAAGTTAATGACACTTCACACTCTTATTATTTTTACGTACTGGCATAGTTACTCTACTTAATAGGAGAGCGCTATGAATAGTTTAGTTTTAATGAGTCTTGATATCAGCGAATTTTTTGATTCGCTCAATTTTACTATCACTTATATTGATTATTTTATGTTGATGAGCATTTTTGT
Organism: Pseudoalteromonas sp. CR1; assembly: GCF_019392235.1. NCBI lineage: Bacteria > Pseudomonadati > Pseudomonadota > Gammaproteobacteria > Alteromonadales > Pseudoalteromonadaceae > Pseudoalteromonas > Pseudoalteromonas sp. CR1. Next base: position 107,774 of record NZ_JAHXRM010000001.1, read on the forward strand.
GGTATCTATATTTATTAACAAAAATAGTGCTTTAAATAAAAATAATACACCAGAGGTGCTAGCATGAGTTCGCAAAGTAGCTTTTCTCAACAAACGGATAAAACGTTTTGGAAATATGGCCATTTAATTTTTACAGGCTTTTATTTATTGCCATTAATTATTAATTTTGACCAATTTACAAAAAGCCAAATGAGTCTATGTTTAGCTTTTTATATTGCTTTTATTATTTTGTACATAAAAGCAATTAACTGCGATAACACAAAAATTACCCCCTTATTTTTAGCCTTGCTGGCCATTTGTTTTAGCGCTACTTTTTTTTCCTCTGGTACACCTACTTTGTATGGTTTTGTTGCCTATGTGGCAGGGTATAGTTATACCCTAAAGCAGCGGTTTTATGCTGCATTAGCCATTATAGTCGCGCTTTTTGCAAGTTCGTATTTAAGCGATATGGGAAAGCTTCAGTACTTTTTGGCTGTCGCATTAATATTATGTGCCGCCTTATTTAGTTATGGAATTGCAGCAAAAAGAGAACGCGACCATAAAAAGCGTGAGCAAGAAAGCGCAAACCAGTTAGAGCAATTAGCTGCTATTGCTGAGCGAGAACGTATAGCGCGTGACCTACACGATATTTTAGGCCACTCACTTTCATCTATTGCATTAAAGGCCGAGCTGGCTAATAAGCTAAACCAAGGGGAGCGCTACGAGCAAGCTAATAACGAAATAGCCCAAGTAGCCGACCTTGCAAGGCAGCTATTAAGCGATGTGCGCAATGCCGTAAGCGACTTAAAAGAGCTCAATCTAGTAAGCCAAGTTGCACAGTTAAAACAACGGTTATTAGAGCAGGACTTTAATGTCACGTTTAACGTTGAGTTATCTGTGCTACCTGCCAAGGTAGAGGGCATTGCTAGTTTAATAATTAAAGAGTCAGTTACTAACTTATTACGCCATAGTGCAACTAAAAACTGTGTAATAACAATTAAACAAACACCCCAGCAACTACTCATTGAAGTGATAGATAATGCTCCTTGCATCACATTTAAAGCAGGTAATGGTTTAAATGGGATCAAAGAGCGGGCAGAGCAAATAGGAGGCAGTGCAACGTTTACCTGTGGCGAACGTTTTACATTAAACGTAGCGCTGCCAATTTCATCTGAGGATTTACAATGATCAAAGTATATTTAGTGGAAGATCAAGCGCTAGTGCGTGACGCTGTTAGTGCATTACTTAGCCTAGATTTTAATATTGATGTAATTGGCCAAGCAAGCAACGGGCAAGAGGCCCTAAATGCTATTAATGCGCTTGATGAAGGTGCGATGCCAGATATTATTTTAACCGATATAGAAATGCCTACTATGAATGGTATTGAGCTTAGTGAAAAAATAGCAACGCAATTTCCGGCTATAAAAATGGTGATCATGACCACGTTTTCACGCGCTGGGTATATTAGGCGCTCGTTAAGTGCCGGTGTTAAAGGGTTCATATTAAAAGAAGCCCCAAGTGACGAACTAATCAACGCGCTTAAAAAGGTAATGCAAGGTCAAAAGGTAATTGACCCAGAGCTTGCCATTAATGCCCTAGACGACGCCGACCCACTTACCGATAAAGAACGAAAAGCATTAAAGCTTGCAAGCGATGGCCTTAAAACGAGCGAAATAGCCACACAGTTATTTATAAGTGAAGGCACAACGCGTAACTATTTGTCAGACGCCATTGCCAAACTTAATGCAACAAACCGAATCGACGCAGCACGTATAGCTAAACAAAAAGGATGGTTATAAACACATGTGATTAAGGTTTATAAATTTAACACAAACCCTTACTATATTAGCCATAACAATAAAGCAACGAACAGCGCTTAAAACAAGCTTAAAATGCGCTAAAAGAGGGTTAAATGGCAAACTTAATAGATTTAACAGTAAAAAACAGTGTCGCAATATTAACGATGAACACCGCAGAAAATCGACACAATCCAGCGTTTTTGGCTGAATTTAATTTACACCTTGATCATATTGAGGCTGATAAAAGCATTCATTCGGTTGTGCTCACTTCGGCAAGCGACAAAAGCTGGTCGTTGGGTATTGACCTTGAGTGGATGGCAAATCCAAGCATTTTACCAGCGGCTATTTCTGACTTTATGTTGCAAATAACACAGTTACTACAACGTATTGTTACGTTTCCTATGCCTGTTATTGCAGCCCTTAACGGCCATACGTATGGTAATGGTGCTGTACTGGCTTGTGCCTGCGACTTTAGATTTATGAAGTCAGACAAAGGCTTTTTTTGCTTTCCAGAGGTTGATGTATTGGTCCCTTTTGTACCGTCTATGTTTCCTATTATTAATAAAGCGATACCGCAAACCTTTTTTAATAGGCTAGCAATGACGGGCGAACGCGTGGGCGCGCAACAACTGTTTGAAAATAACGTAATAGAAGCGGTATTTAACGATAACGACGAACTACAAGCCGGCGTTTATGAGTTTGCAGCGCAGTTTAATAAAAACCGTTGGATTTACGCTCAAAACAAATCGCAAATGAATAAACACATTTTACACACTATAAAAGAAGAAGACCCTGCCTTTATCGATAACGTGAGTAAAATGTTGTACAAAAATTTACATAAAACTAAGTAATAACTGAGTTAACGGATGCAGCTTAATCACAATGACATAATTAAGCTGCATAATTAAGCACGCATTAAGGCCCTGTACGCTAAGTTTTCTAAAACTAAATAACCGATAAATGCGCTTTGTTTAAAGATTAAGTGCTTTTACCTGTCTCATTTTACGTATATGGGTTAAAATACTTCCATAACCAACTAACAAGATAGTGAATGTCAAACCAAGATCCAAATCTCAGTCGAGAACAAGAAAAGTACGAAAACCCCGTCCCTAGCCGTGAGTTTATACTTACTCATCTTCAAGAGCGTTCAAAACCTGCTAACTACGCACAGTTATGCGAAGAACTAGCCGTGAATGACGAAGAGCGTCAAATTGCATTTAAACGTCGCCTTCGTGCCATGGAGCGCGATGGTCAGTTATATTTTAATAAATTTAAATGTTATGCACTGATTGACGAAGCCGGTTTAACCAAAGGCAAAGTAATAGGCCACAGAGACGGTTTTGGCTTTTTAGAAGTTGAAGGCGAGAACAAAGATTGGTTTATTGCCAAACATCAAATGAACATGGTGTTACATGGCGACATTGTACTAGCTAAAGGCACAAAACGTGGCTCTGGCTCAAAATGCGATGCCCGCATTATTAAAGTGCTTACCAACGAGCGCGCACCTATTGTAGGGCGTTACTTTGTTGAACATGGTGTTGCAGTTGTAGTCGCTGAAGACCCGCGTATTACGCAAGACATCATGATTTTACCTGGCAACGAAAACGGTGCCCGCCACAACCAAATGGTGCAGGTTAAAATTACTCAAAACCCTAGCCGCAATATGAACGCGGTAGGTAAAGTTGTTGACGTACTGGGTGAACATTTGGCGCCTGGTATGGAAATTGAAGTTGCCCTTCGTAATCACGATATTCCGCATGTTTGGCCAGAAGAAGTGGACGCACAAGTGGCTCACTTAGGCGAATTTGTCGAAGATGCAGACAAACAAGGCCGCGTAGATTTACGTAACTTACCGCTTGTAACCATAGATGGCGAAGACGCACGCGACTTTGATGATGCAGTGTACTGTGAGCCTAAAAAGTCAGGCGGTTGGCGTTTATGGGTTGCCATTGCTGATGTATCGCATTACGTAGGTATGAACACGCCATTAAATAAAGAAGCCATAGCACGTGGTAACTCAGTTTATTTTCCTGAGCAAGTTATTCCGATGCTGCCAAAAGTACTGTCTAACGGGTTGTGTTCACTCAATCCAAAAGTAGACCGTTTATGTATGGTTGCTGAAATGACCGTATCAGCGGCAGGTAAGTTGTCGGGTTATAAATTTTACGAAGCTGTGATGAATTCGCACGCGCGTTTAACGTACACCAAAGTCAACGCCATTTTACAAAACGACGAAAAGCTTCGCGACGAATACGCCGCCGTAGTGCCACATTTAACTGACTTACAGCAAATGTATATGGCGCTCAAATCAGCACGCCAAGAGCGCGGTGCTATTGAGTTTGAAACACTCGAAACACGCTTTGTATTTAATGCGCAGCGTAAAATAGAGTCTATTGTGCCCGTTATTCGTAACGACGCGCACAAACTTATTGAAGAATGTATGATTTTAGCCAACGTGTCAGCGGCTAAGTTACTCGAAAAGCACGAAGCCAGCGCACTTTACCGTGTACATGACGAGCCCGACAGCGAAAAGCTGGGTAACTTTACTCAGTTTTTAACTGAGCTTGGTATTCAAAGCACATTAAGTGATGAACCAACCCCTAAAGAGATAACCCAAGTATTAGCTAAATTAGGTGAGCGCCCAGAAGCCGAGCTTATTCAAACTATGCTGTTGCGTTCAATGAAACAAGCCGTTTACCAGCCAGATAACATAGGCCATTTTGGTTTAGCGCTTTCGGCTTATGCGCACTTTACATCGCCAATTCGTCGTTACCCAGATTTAGTTGTGCATCGTGCAATTAAAGCGGTACTAAAAGCACAAGGTCAACAAACATCAGGCGCGTATGCTTATACCGACGACGAAGTAGATCAATTAGGTGAGCAGTGTTCAACCACCGAACGCCGTGCAGACGATGCGACTCGCGAAGTAGCCGATTGGCTTAAATGTGAGTTTATGCAAGACCACGTTGGTGATGAGTTTAACGGGGTTATTTCATCGGTAACTAATTTTGGTTTGTTTATACGCCTAGACGACTTACAAATTGACGGACTTATTCATGTTACTAATTTAGGTGATGAATACTTCCAGCACGACGCTGCAAAACATACCCTAATAGGTGAGCACACACATAAAGTTTACCGCCTTGGCGATAAAGTGACAGTGCAAGTTGCCTCAGTTAGTTTAGACGATCGCCGTATAAACTTAGTGCTCAAAGGCGATATAGCACAAGACAGGTATTCACGCCGTCGTGCACCAAAAGGTAAAGCACCAGCGAGTGTACGCTCACAGTTAAAAGCAGGCAAAGTACCGGGCAAAAAGTCAGACGACAAGCCCAAAGGTAAAAAAAAGCCAGCCGGTAAAGGCAAAGCTGCTGGTAAGTCGGCGATTAAAGCTACCGACGGCACCACAAAGAAAAAACCGAAAAAGAAATCGGCTAAAAAGCCTAAAAGACCAGGCAAAAATGCCCGTAAACGTACAAGCCCAGGAGCATAAAATACGTGAGTAATGAATTAATTTTTGGCTTTCACTCTGTTGAAGCAATTTTAGCAAAAGAGCCTGAGCGATTTTTAGAAATTTACGCCCTTAAAGGCCGTGATGATAAACGCTTAACACCGATTATTGATGAAGCACGTAAATTTGGTATTTCAGTACAATTTATGCAGCGTAAAGCGCTTGATAACAAGTCGAAAGACGAACAGCATCAAGGTATTATTGCTAACGTAAAAGCGGCGCCAACGTACAACGAAAAAGATCTAGATGTGATCATTGCCCGTGAAGAAACCCCATTTTTATTGGTACTTGATGGCATAACCGACCCGCATAACTTAGGTGCATGCTTGCGTAGTGCAGATGCGGCAGGTGTTCACGCGATTATTGTTCCTAAGGATAAGTCGGCAAAGCTTAACGGCACAGCGCGTAAAGTAGCGTGTGGCGCAGCAGAAACAGTCCCTCTTATTCAGGTTACTAATCTTGCACGTACGCTTCGTGAAATTAAAGATGCGGGTGTATGGGTAGTTGGTACCGCTGGCGAAACCGATACACACGTATTTGATGCAAGCTTAACAGGCCCAATGGCCATTGTTATGGGCGCAGAAGGCGAGGGGATGCGCCGTTTAACGCGTGAGCATTGCGATGTATTGGTTAAAATTCCAATGGCAGGTTCGGTGTCTAGCTTAAATGTATCGGTTGCAACCGGTATTTGTTTATTTGAAGTATTACGCCAACGTAACGCAAACAATTAAATTGCCCTAGCTTAAAGCTTAAGCATTAAAAAAGCCGAGATTAAATAATCTCGGCTTTTTTGTATCTATTATTTGCTTAGCATATCGTGAGTAAAACGGTTCAGCTAACGAGCCGTTTTACTCAGCAATTACTTAAAAGCTATATGTGTAGCCCATTTGAATACTACGAGGCTTACCTGGCTGAATACCGCCATTAGCACGGTTAGCGATGTACGTTTTATCAAACAGGTTATCAACCGTTAAGTATACTTTTTGGTTGTCGTCGATTAAGTATTTAGCTGCTAAATCCCACACTACACGACTATCGATTGCGTTTAAGCCTGAGTCAGATAGGTCGGCATGAGAATCAGACACGTAACGTATTTGGCTGTTAACAACAAACGATGCAAACTCAGCGCCTAACGATAAAGCAACTTGGTTTTCTGGTACGTAAGGCATTGCGTCGCCTTTTTCTACTGAGCCCCAAATTTCTGAATCAAACGTGTTTTTAAACTCAGAGTCAGTGTATGTGTACGTTAATTTAACTGGGAATTGTGCTGCGTCTGTTGCAAATGTACGACCCGCACTAAATTCAAAACCCGACACTTCTACTTCACCGTAGTTGTATTGGTCGCCAATGTTCTCGTCGCTACAACCTACTGCCGCAGTACAGTTACCGTGCATATTGTCGTAATCAGAGAAAAACGCAATCACTTCACCGTTAAAGCCATCCATATTAAAGCGAGAGCCAAACTCAAGGTTTACACTTTCTTCTTCTTCTTGGTCTGCATTACCCGGTGCCGCTGGAGCATAACCTTTTTGAATACCAGCAAGTAACGTTATGTTGTCGTTAAGTGTGTAAGTGGCACCTAACGATGGCACTAAAATTTCAGTATCGTTCGAAATATCTTTAGTTAAGCCATTGCTGCGCGTTGGATCTGATTTAGACCATTCTTCACGTTTAATGGTAATGTCTTCGTAACGAAGGCCTGCATTAATAACTAACGCGTCTAATGTCCATTCGTCTTGAACAAATAACGTGCTTGCTTTAGCGCTGTCTACACGGTTGCTATCTGAGCCAGGAATACCTTGCGATGTAAGCGTCATGCTTAGGTCTTGATTAAGCGTGTACGTGTCTTGCCATTGGAAACGATCCATTTCGTCTTCGTGGTAACGCACACCAACTGTAACGTAGTGATCGCCTGCAGGAATATGTAATTCAGACTGAATGCCTTTTGCTTGGTAATCACGGTTGTTAGCTTTAACACCAATACCTTCAATACCTTCAATACCTTCGCTTGTTGGGTTTGCTTCAAAATCGCTGTATTGTTCAAGTGTGCTTGTGCCTACACTGCTTGCTTTATACCAGTTACGATGAAAATCGTTTAGGTAAGCGGTTGCAAGTAATTCGTAGCCTTCACCAAAACGATACGCGTAGTTTAGTTGGTAAGCATTGTGGCGAGTATTCATTTCATCATTTTGTGATGCAGCGTAACGGCGATTAGGGTTTGCTGTGTAATCTTCGTCAGTTAAGCCCATATAAGTTTCGTCTGATGTTTCGTCAGAGTATTTTACTTTTAGCTCAATGTTATGCGCATCGTTTTGACCAAACGTATGGCCAAATTTTAATAGTAAATCTGTTTTTTCAAAGCCCGTGTTGTCGCTGCCAACAGGAAGCTCTTTAAAGCCATCTGCGCCGTAAGTAAATACTTCAACTAAGCCAGACGTGTTGTTTTTTTCTTTACCAAAGTATGCGTGGCCTTTGTAGTAGCCATCGCTACCAAGGGCTGCATCTACCATACCTTTAGAGCTATTTGGCTCGGTTGGTAAGCTACGAGAAAGTAAGTTTAAAACACCACCTGTAGTACGAGGACCGTACTTAACAGAGGCCGCGCCTTTTAATACTTCTATTGTTTCCATACGACCCATAGTAGGGAAGTAATAAGCAGAAGGTGCAGAATAAGGCGCAGGTGCGACTAATACACCATCTTCCATCACAGAAATTTTATCGTTACGGCCGGTACCAGTACCGCGCATACCAATGTTAGGGCGAAGGCCGTAGCCATCTTCTTCTTGAACGTAAACACCCGGAACAGACGCTAAAACACGCGAAATGTCGGTAAACTCAAATTTTTGAAGTTCTTCGTCAGAGATAAAAGTAGCCGAACCAGGAATGTCGTTTATAGCTTGCTGTGAGCCAATAACTGTAATTTGTTCAAAGCGTTGTTCTTTATCGCTGGTGTCTTTAGCCATTGCAGTGGCTGTAAAAGACAAAGCAACCGCAGTTGCAAGAGTAGATACTAAAAACTTAGGGTTCATTTTTGTCCTAATCACGTTGATTATCTGAATTGGCGTAATTTGAACACGTTAACGAATGCGAATCAATATTATTTAGTATAAAAATATTCATTTTTTTAGAACTAAAAACATATATTATGTAACTTAATTAACTTTTTTATATCTTTTGTATTGTTTTGTAATCGTGACGCTAGGTATAAAGTTGAGTGTGTGTTTTATTAGCCTAAACGCAAGGCAATAAACTCAGCAAGCTTATCTACCGCATTTTCAGACTCACCTGAACTTTTAACCAAGCTAATACCAATGTCGCCCAGTGCAGGTAGGTATTTAGTTTGTACTTGGTAATTAAGCTCACTGGGTACGGTACTTTTTGCAAGTACTGTAATGCCAAGCCCTTCTTTTAAAGCCGCAATAAGCCCAGTTAAGTCGGCGTTACTATATACAATACGGTATTTTATGCCGGCACTTTTAAGCGCATCGGTAGCGCGGCGGCGATAAATGCATCCCTCTGGCGCGGTTACTAAGGTAACTACTTGGTTTTGTGCTTGGTTTAAATCGCCCACCCATACCAATTGGTCTTGCATAAAAATAGGAAATTTACTTGAGGTAAGTTGCTCGTTTAGCGCAAGAACTAAATCAAATTGGTCTTGCCTAGAAGCCGATAATAAATGCTTACTTAAACGCGATTTAACTTCAAGCGATACCTCTGGGTAAAGCGCCACAAAGTCGCCAATAATAGAAGGGAGTATTCGCGCTGCAAATTCGCTAGGTATGCCTAAGCGTACTTTTCCGGCAATACTCTCTGAGGTAAATTGCTGCAAAATGGCGTCGTTGTATTGCATCATCTGTTTTGCCATGGGCAATAATAGTTCGCCGTACTGGTTAAGTACTTGGCGCTGACCTTGCTTTTTAAATAGTTTATAACCTAATACATCTTCTAAGCGCTTTATTTGTAAGCTTACCGCAGGCTGTGAAAGGCCTAAAAAGTCGCCTGCTTTGGCAAATCCGCCTACATCTACAATCATTACAAAGGTGCGTAAACTGTCGGTTGATATATTTTTCATATTTAAAATTACAATTTATGTGGCCACATATATAAGTATTATTTATCAATTGATAAATAATTACAATTTGTTGTTACAGACCCCGCGCAATATAATTTTAAGATTAAAAATACACAGGTGTTTGTTATGACTTTTAACCCAATAATGTTTGCCCGCCACAGCAACGCCAACAGCGCGGTTATAAACGCTTTGCAAGCAAATAACAGCACAGTTGTAATGGATTTTAGCGGCAGCGAAGCTTCTGTATTTTTAAGCAGTATTTTAGGCCACGATTTAACAAAATTAACGGCCAGCGGTTTAGGCTTAAAAGGCACGCTAGACGGCGATTTCAATTCTGACTTTAGCTACGCCGTGTATTATTTCAGCGAAACTGCCTTTCGATTTGTATTACCTTACAGCGCAAGCCTTCAATTACAGTCACTTATAAACGAACAACAGCTTCGTTTTGATATTGACTACGTTATTCGTACCGACTTAACCAGCTTTACCTTAAGCGGCGAAAACGCCTTTGATACGTTAGTTGATGCCTTTAAGTTAACACCCGGTTTGCGATTATCTGACGCGCAATTATGCTACGGTGCGCAAAGCGGTGAGGTATTTATTACCGCAATTGATAACAAAGATGAGCAGCATTTTGTGCTCATAGCTAAAGCGCCAGAGCTACAAAAATGGCAAAGCTATATGCAAACGCAAGGTTTTGCAGTCATGCAAAGTCAGGCCGCATAACAAAACAATCAACAGGCAAACATAGCTATGTTTGCCTGTTTTTAATTTAAGCCACGCCCATTAAGGGTTAATTTAAAACGTGAAGGAATGTTATGACTTCTAAAACTGTACTACATGCTAAGCACCTAGAAGCGGGCGCAAAAATGGTTGATTTTCATGGCTGGGAAATGCCAATCAACTACGGCTCACAAATAGAAGAACATAATGCAGTGCGTAACGATGCAGGTATGTTTGACGTATCACATATGACCATTGTTGATATTGAAGGCGACCAAGCTAAAGCATTTTTACGTAAGCTTGTAGCAAACGACGTGGCTAAATTAACCGTACCGGGCAAAGCACTTTACACGGGTATGCTTAACGCGCAAGGCGGCGTAATCGACGACCTTATAATTTACTTTTTCAGCGAAACGTTTTACCGCCTAGTGGTTAACTCGGCTACGCGCGAAAAAGACTTAGCGCATTTAGCTAATGTATCGAGCGATTTTGCCGTTACAGTGACTGAGCGCCCAGAGTTTGCAATGATTGCAGTACAAGGCCCTAACGCACGCGAAAAAACAGGCACGCTTTTAAATGCAGAGCAGCAAGCAGCAGTTGAAGGTATGAAGCCGTTTTTTGGTGTTCAAGTGGGTGATTTATTTATTGCTACAACGGGTTATACTGGCGAAGACGGTTACGAAATTGTAGTACCAAACGACCAAGCAGCCGATTTATGGCAACAACTGCTAGATGCAGGTGTAGCGCCAGCTGGTTTAGGTGCACGTGACACGCTACGTTTAGAAGCAGGTATGAACCTTTACGGCCTAGATATGGACGAAAGTGTATCACCACTTGCCGCTAACATGGCATGGACTATTGCATGGGAACCTGAAGATCGTGACTTTATTGGCCGTGACGTACTGGTTAAACAGCGCGCTGAAAAAAGCACCGACAAACTTGTTGGTTTAGTACTTGAAGAAAAAGGCGTATTGCGAAGCGGTTCAAAAGTAATTGTTGACGGTGGGGAAGGGGTTATTACCTCAGGTACTTTCTCACCTACACTTGGTTTTAGTGTAGCCCTTGCACGTGTACCACGTTCAACAGGCGACACAGCTCAAGTAGAAATGCGCAAAAAATTAGTTAACGTTAAAGTAGTGAAGCCTAGCTTTGTACGTAACGGTAAATCAATAATTTAAATTTGGTGTTATCACCCAATAATACCAATCATGTTGAGTTATTAACCACCTACAGCGACGGATAAATAGAGTGATAACAAGGCATTAATTTTGATATGTAGTTGTTCTACCTGAAAAATTAATAACGATGTTAGCGCTTTATTTAGACCGCTAGAGTGGTTAAATATTTAATTTGATTGGTATCATAACCAAAGGAACAAGATAATGAGCAATATCCCTACTGAATTAAAATACGCTTCTTCACACGAGTGGGTTCGCAACGAAGGTGACGGTACCTTTACTGTAGGTATTACAGAGCACGCACAAGAACTACTTGGTGACATGGTATTTGTTGAATTGCCAGAAGTGGGCGACGAAGTAGACGCAGGCGAAGATTGTGCAGTAGCAGAGTCGGTTAAAGCGGCGTCAGACATCTACGCACCAATTAGCGGCGAAATTGTTGCCATTAACGAAGAGCTAGAAGACGCACCTGAAACAGTAAACAACGACGCGTACGGTGATGGTTGGTTATTCCGTGTTAAAGCATCTGATGAGTCTGAACTAGACAACCTATTAGACGCTGAAGGTTACTCGCACACTATCGACGAAGAGTAATCACTCTTTATTGATACTTAAAAGCCCCGTTTTATGTTTGATGGGGCTTTTATGATTTTATCGCCAACTTTCCATACCATTTTGACGTTAAATCATCATATATTTTAATTAATACTAGTTACCCATTAGTATTTAGGATCATAGGAATCTAGACACATGTCAAACGCCAAATCTCTTGAGCAGTTAGAGCAAAAGCAAGATTTTATTCGCCGCCATATAGGGCCAAGCCCAGCGCAAGTAAGCGATATGCTAAGTGCTTTAGAAGTATCGAGTGTACAAGAGCTGATCGATCAAACTGTACCGGCTAACATTCGCCTAGAGCAACCGCTAAGCATTGGCGAAAGCCGTACTGAAGTTGAAACACTAAGCTACTTAAAGTCAGTAGCAAGCAAAAATAAAGTTTTCAAATCGTACATTGGCCAAGGCTACCACCCAACACATGTACCGCACGTGATTTTACGTAACGTACTAGAAAATCCGGGTTGGTATACAGCGTACACGCCGTACCAGCCAGAGATAGCACAAGGGCGTTTAGAATCGTTACTAAACTTCCAAACTATGACCCTAGATTTAACAGGCCTTGATTTAGCAAGCGCGTCGTTACTTGACGAATCAACCGCTGCTGCCGAGGCAATGGGCCTAGCAAAACGTGTATCAAAAGCTAAAAAAGCCAACGCCTTTTTTATTGCCGACGACGTACACACACAAACTATAGACGTAGTAAGCACCCGTGCTGAGCAATTTGGTTTTGAAATTATTGTAGGTAAAGCGGCCGACGCCGTTAACCACGACATTTTTGGCGCATTATTCCAATACCCATCTACATCGGGTGAAATAGTTGACGTAACCGACCTAATTGCCGGCGTACAAAGCAAAAAGGCCATTGCCTGTGTTGCTGCCGACATTATGAGTTTATTACTATTAAAAGCACCGGGTAAACTAGGTGCCGACGTAGTACTTGGTTCGGCTCAGCGTTTTGGTGTACCAATGGGTTACGGCGGCCCACATGCTGCATTTTTTGCAACACGTGACGCGTACAAGCGTTCATTACCAGGGCGTATTATTGGTGTATCTAAAGACCGTTTAGGTAACGACGCACTACGAATGGCTATGCAAACGCGCGAACAACACATTCGCCGTGACAAAGCCAACTCAAACATTTGTACAGCGCAGGTACTGCTTGCCAACATGGCCGCGTTTTACGCGGTGTACCACGGCCCGCAAGGCTTAAAAACTATCGCGCAGCGCATTCACCGCTTTGCTGATATTTTAGCAACTGGCCTAAAAGCAAAAGGCGTGGCACTAAAGCACAGCACATGGTTTGATACGTTAACAGTAGTAAGCGACAACAAAAACGATGTAATAGCACGTGCCATTGCACACGATGTTAACTTTGCTACAAACCACGACGGCGAGTACTCAATTTCGGTTTCAGAAACCACAACACGTGCCGATGTAGCTGAGCTATTTGATATTGTACTAGGTGAAGGCCACGGCCTAAGCGTAGATGCCATTGCAGCCGATATTGAAGCAAACGGTAGCGACTCTATTCCAGCAAGTTTAGTGCGTGATGACGAAGTACTAACGCATCCAAACTTTAACAGCTACCACAGCGAAACAGACATGCTTCGCTACATTAAGCGCCTTGAAAACAAAGATTTAGCGCTTAACCACTCAATGATCTCGTTAGGTTCATGTACCATGAAACTAAATGCGACCGCTGAGATGATCCCCGTTACATGGCCTGAATTTGCAAACCTTCATCCATTCTGCCCGCTAGACCAAGCAGAAGGTTACCAAATAATGATTAACGAGCTACACGACTGGCTAGTTAACATTACCGGTTACGATGCGATTTCACTACAGCCAAACTCGGGCGCACAAGGTGAATACGCAGGCTTAATTGCCATTCGTAAATACCACGAGTCACGCGGCGATGCGCACCGTAATGTATGTTTAATCCCAAGTTCTGCGCATGGTACTAACCCTGCGTCGGCACAAATGGCCAGCATGAAAATTGTGGTGGTTAACTGTGACAAAAACGGCAACATCGACATGGCCGATCTTAAAGCGAAAGCTGAAGAAGTGTCTGAAAACTTGTCGTGTGCCATGATCACGTACCCATCTACCCACGGTGTTTACGAAGAAACCATTCGTGAACTATGTGACATTATTCATGAGCACGGCGGCCAAGTTTACATGGACGGCGCAAACATGAACGCACAAGTAGGCGTAACAAGCCCAGGCTTTATTGGTTCAGACGTATCGCACTTAAACTTGCACAAAACGTTTTGTATTCCGCACGGTGGCGGCGGCCCAGGTGTAGGCCCAATTGGTGTTAAATCGCACCTAGCGCCATTTATGCCAAACCACAGCGTAATTAATGTACCGGGTACCAACATTAACAACGGTGCCGTATCGGCAGCGCCTTACGGCTCAGCGGCTATTTTACCTATTTCATGGGCTTACATTACCATGATGGGCTCAGAGGGCTTAAAACAAGCCACCGAAATGGCCATTGTGAACGCTAACTACCTAACGCACGAGCTAAGCCAGCACTTCCCAATTTTATACCGTGGGCGTAACAACCGCGTTGCTCATGAATGTATTGTTGACTTACGCCCATTAAAAGAAGCGTCAGGCATTACTGAAATGGACGTAGCTAAGCGCCTACAAGATTACGGTTTCCATTCACCTACTATGTCGTTCCCAGTAGCTGGCACATTGATGATTGAGCCAACAGAGTCTGAGTCAAAAGGCGAGATAGACCGCTTTATCGAAGCGATGGTGTCAATCAAAGGCGAAATCGACAAAGTAATCTCTGGCGAATGGTCAATCGAAAACAACCCACTTGTGTTTGCTCCGCATACACAAGCTGACGTGTTAGGTAACGAATGGGACCGCGCGTATGACCGTTTTTACGCTGCATTCCCAGTACCAAGCGTTGCTAAAGATAAGTTTTGGCCAACGGTTACACGTATAGATGATGTATACGGCGACCGTAACTTAGTATGTTCATGCCCAGCGGTAGAGACTTACCGCGACTAATTTTTGAAAAAATTCCACTTTAGAGTGAGGATTTATCGAAATTATAAAAGCCGTTGCAGCAATGCAGCGGCTTTTTTGTGTTAAAACGTTGTAGACGCACAGCTTGCTGGCGTGTTGGGCGAAGCCCAAAAGGTATTTAATTGTTGTTGGCGTTTAGCTTGCTGACGCGCGGGCGGTAGCTCGAATAAGTATTTGAATAGGTGTTTGAGGTTTATAACCACCGATAATGTGAATGCATTTCGCGCTTTTTAAATATTAGAAACCTTATTCAAGGTTTTTTGCCAGATTGCTGGCGGCAACCAAGGGGCGGCTACCGCCGACCGGCCCTTGGAACCCCACGGCGCCCCGAGCATCACGCTATTTCCTTCAAATCACAATTGATGTGAACATAAACGGCGAAGATAGGCCATCCATGGCCTAGTTTCGCCTTATCGCGCATCCATGCGCGATATTACTCATCAATTGCTTCTTTTCAGGGCGCGATGACGGGGGAGGTGGGTTAAACGTGAGGTTGATGTTTGGTCTTGGCAAGAAACAAGACCTGATAATCATATAGAAAGCTCCTCGAGTTTTTCGATACAGTTGTGTTGTTCAAAACATAAACAGTATCACGAGGAGCTTAGTATGAAACTATATGGTGGAATTGACTTGCATTCAAATAATAGTGTTATTGCTATCATTAATTCACACGGTGAAACGCTTACCGCTAAGCGTTTAAATAATGACATGTCTGTCATTTTATCTTATCTTTTCTCAGTCCTTATAAAGACAATTTAAAAGGACTTGTTGTTGAATCAACTTTTAACTGGTATTGGTTAGTCGATGCTTTAATGGATGAAGGGTTTAAACTTCACTTAGCAAACCCCGCTGCAATTAAACAGTATTCAGGCTTAAAGCATGCTGATGACCACAGTGATGCGTGTTGGTTAGCTGAAATGCTACGTTTAAACATTCTGCCTGAGGGCTATATTTATCCTCGAGAGCTCAGGGCGGTTCGCGACTTAATGCGTAAACGAATGGACATTGTTCAACAGTCCACTAAAAACTTATTATCAGTGCAAAGTTGTTACATGCGTCATCTTGGATACAAGCTCAGTAGCAACAAAATCAAACAAATGGCCGCTATCAGAAAAGGCGTCAATGTTGAGCAAGTACACACCGATTTCAGCTCAACGAATACAGCACTGTCGGTCATTTCTAACCTTTCATTAATACGCTGTGCTCAACAGCAAATCAACGCAATAGAGAGTGCTATTTTACAACAAACATCGCTCTCCCCTGAGTTTATAAACCTAACCAGTATTGATGGGATTGGGAATACGTTAGCACTGACCATTATGTTAGAGACAGGCACGATTAAACGTTTTGATAGCCCAGGTAATTTCTCCTCCTATTGTCGCTGTGTTAAAGGAGCAAGGTACAGTAATGGAAAGAAAAAAGGCGCTACAAATCAAAAGAATGGTAATCGTTATTTAGCGTGGGCGTTTACTGAGGCCGCTAATTTTGCCATTCGGTACAACCCGACAATCAAAAAATATTATCAACGAAAACTGGCTAAAACGAACCAGGTTATCGCAATTAAAACGGTTGCGCATAAGCTCGCAAGAGCCTGTTATCACGTGCTTAAAGATAATGTCCCATTTGATGAACACAAGGCTTTTTCTTAACGACCATAAAACGGAATTAGGTTAACGTGTTGAGCTAGTAATGGGGTTGGTAAAACCACTAGATTTGATTGAGCCTGCACGTTAACCGCTCATATTTTAAATACTGGATATGCCCAATGTTTGAGCCACAAAGGGTTGGTTATGTTCAAGCATAAACCACAGGATTGTTACAGCGCAGTGTGTAAACACAGCCAGAAACTGGACTGATATTGGAACTAAACGATGACTGAGGCGAAAGCCAAGGGCATTAATTAATCATCAATAATGCTTAATTAAACCGCCTAAATTCATATGGGTGACTGGTGCATATTCACACCAATCGACGTCATGACTAGGTGTATAGCCAAATTTAAATTGAGTTTAAAAAGTAACAACACTTGATTTTTGAATAAAAGATCAAGAAAACACAGCTGCCTGCTTGACCGGAACTTCCTAATGGGTGATCTTCTCTACTAAACTTATCAATAACAAAATTGTTTAATTAAAATTACCAATGCCTAGTTATTTTACAAAAGATTGCATTGCATCTCTCAATTTATCAACACATTTAGTGTCAGCCTTTGATAATGTATTGCTGATATTCAATTCATTTAATAGGTCTAATTCTTTTTCTTTATTTAAAGTAACGGCAGCCAAGTTAGTGTTAAAGTACTTTTTGACTAAATCTGGTGCTTGTTCAAGAAAAATAGATCTGCTTTCTCGCTCATCTGATAGTTTTAGGCTGACTTTGTTATATGTTTTTTTAATAAGTGAACTTCTTTCTTTTAAAAATCTTAACGGTTGAAAGATTTCTTTAAGTTCTTTATCTCTTTCTATAATACCTAAATATGCTTTCAGACCACCTTCGCTATACTCTTCTAGACCTAATATTGAGTATGCAATAGCATTGGCAACATTATTGCTAGCGCTATTTAAGTCGTTTTTCATAAGGTTACTTTTAGCCAGAATTAATTCTGATTTTACTAAATACTCAAGTGCATGATGAACAGCGCCTTGAATAAGTAGCTCATTTGCAAAATTTAGAGCTTTCTTATGTTCTTTATACGTTGCCATTTGTATAAATGTCACCATGGCCCATTTATCATTTAAATTAGCGGACCTTTCGAGTTCGTCTAAGCCCATTTCTTGATAGGGAGCTAAAACATAGTTGTCGGGATAAAAAAAGTCATCTTGATGTATCTCTGCGCGGAATCCGACATAAGCCTTGCCTATTCTTGCATCCCAATCACTCATGGAGTCTTCGATTAGTATACGGTCCTCTATTATGACGTCTTTTGAAGCTGAGCACCAATTTTGATGTATTCCCCTCTTTTGCTCAACTTTTCTTTCTAATACCTTGATGCCTAATTCTTTTTTATTTTGGGGTAGCTGCAAAGCGTCATCAAATTTTGTATGGTGTTTAGTATCTGAATGTTTTGTATTTATATTAACAGTGTTTTTTTCTAATTTTGATGGGCTGTCAAAATTAGAAAAATAAAGGGCTATTCCGCCAATCATCAGAATTACAGGTAATATATTTTTTAATGGCACTTAATTTACCTCTGTTATGGGCATCAGATTGAAAACCAAAGGGGTCTGAAACCAAAGGGGTCAAATCTTGACTTCATACATCAATGGTCTAGATTTATAGTTTACTGCTTATTGAGTGAATTGCTATGTCTAGACCATTGCGAATAGAGTATGAGAATGCGTTTTATCATGTGATGAATCGTGGAAGAGGGCATGAAAATACCTTTTTGAGTGATGACGACTTTAAGTATTTTTTATATTGCATTGAGCAAGCAAGCCTTCGTTTTAATATTGAAGTGCACTCATATTGTTTAATGACTAATCATTACCACCTGTTAATAAAAACCCCCGATGCTAATTTAGGCCGAGCCATGAAGCATATTAATGGCCTTTACACTCAATACTTTAACCGAACCCATAATACAGATGGTACGCTGTTTAGAGGGCGCTACAAAGCGGTGTTGGTGGATGCTGATAATTACTTATTGCATGTTAGCCGGTATATTCATCGTAACCCAATTGAAACGAGCACCCCGTTGGTAGATGACTTTGCTAAGTACAAATGGTCTAGCTATTCAGCTTTTATTAAAAGTGGTGCGACACCTAAATGGCTAAATAGAGATTTTATATTTTCGCTGCAAGGTAAAAAGCGTAAATATGCTGCGTACAAACAGTTTGTTGAATATGAGAGCAATGAAGAGATAAGCGCTTTTTATGGCGCTAAAAAGTTACTGTCGGTGTTAGGCTGTGAAGATTTTATTGAAAACTTAAAGGGTTATATTGCAACATCAAACAGTGAAAGTAAGCTTGTTAGTAAAAAGCACTCAGCGAATGATGTAATTACTTACTTAGCTAAACACCTTAATGTTGAGGTAGATGATATAGTTATGGTTAAAAAGGGGCGAAAAGAGAAAAACTTACCCCGTTGGTTTGCTATTAAATTTTGCCAAGATTTAACGGGATTAGATTTGCAGGCATTAGCAAATGTTTTTAATGTTAAGCACTATTCGGCAGTATCAAAAACTGTTGGTAGATTAAATGCATTAATGGTTGAAGATAAGAAGGTTAAATTACAGTGGGAAGAGCTTCGAGATTGCTTGATGTCTGAAGTCAAGATTTGACCCCTTGTTGACTTAAGAAGGTTAAATTACAGTGGGAAGCGCTTCGAGGTTGTTTGATGTCTGAAGTCAAGATTTGACCCCTTGTTGACTTATGCCTTATAAATTCCCTTTTAAATAAGAGGTTACTATGGTTCGTAGAGCGCTCATTCTACTTTGCATTTTATGCTTTAATATCAGCTCGTTAAATGCCAGTGAAAAGGATAAAACCATTACGTTTGCGGTTGGTCATGATCATGACAAAATGTTGATGGAGAATTACCCAATTTATCGTGCTAGCTGGCAATTTTTAAATCAAAGTTTAGCTAAACTAGGGTATAAAGTAGACGCCATTGTTTTACCTTGGGCTAGAGCGAACTATTATACTCAGTCAGGAAAAGCTGACGGTTTATTTTTAGCAGCTAATCTGCCAGGACGAGAGCAGTGGGCGGTTTTGTCAAAGCCAATTGGAGTGGGGGCGTTTGGTGCTTTTTATCACAAGGATAGAAAAGACAAAGAAAATATTATTGCGGGTGTTCGTTTAGGTGTGCACGATAAAATATTAACGGGCTATCACACTTATGAGCTGTTAGAAGTTGCCACGGCTCAGCAAGGGTTTAAACTGCTTTTTAACCAAAAAGTAGACCGCTTAATTATGTCAGAAAGCTATGGCAAGTATTTGTTAAGCACTGAGTTGATTGAATTTAAAAACGACATATTATTTGACTCTAACGTGATTGAGAAACGTTCAATTCATGTTGCATTTGCAAAAGACATTGCTGAAAGTTTAAAAGCTATGGCGGTAGTGAATAAAGCGATTGATTTGGGTATAAGAGACGGTACATACCATGACGTTATGATTAAAAATAAAGTACCTGAAAGTATGTTTTTGTCTAGCTTTGATAAATAGTCGTTATATTTTATTTATTTTTAAGGGCAGCCTGTAGAGAGTGTTTTATTCCATATTTGTGAGTGAAAAAATGCAAAATTTGTCTTAAATAACTTCGTTTTATTATTCCGTTAAAATAAGCGTTTTATGAAGAGGCAAATAAAAATTTCTCTCCACTTACCAATCATAAAAAGCCATATTCAGCTGATTATAAAAAAGGGCAATATTATTGCCCTTTTTTACGCGCTTAAATTTGTAGTTATAAACTATAGCGCTACTAAGCTATGCTCTAGCATTGCCTTTATTTGTTTTACTATTTTAGCTTCTGTTTCAGGTTCGAATTGTTGTATACGTGGGGTATGAATATGCCCTGTAGGTATACTTGAATTAAGTGCGTCGCGTAGGCGAATACTTCTATACGATATTTCGTTAGACAGGTAACCACCGCCGCCGCCATTTACCGCAATACTATTTTTAAGCTCGCCGTACGAAGGCGCTTTATAGGTTTTTTCAAGCGTGGTGACTTCACGGTTGTCGATAACTTTATAAGGGCCTTTGGCTTGTTGCATGTAACTTACAGGCAAGCTAAATTCTACAAATTCGTTGCCCGGGAGTGGCCGGCCGTTAAGTTTTGGTATTACTGGGTTTGTTTGCGTTCCACCATACACAATATTGGCATTGTCGGGGGCAGTTACACTGCGGCGTTTACCCGGGAAGTGCTCTAAATCAAATTCTGTTCTGCCCATACTTACGGTGACTACCATGTCTACATTATTAAGTGCGTAGTAGGGGGCAAGTAGTGATTCTATTATGCCTTGATCAAAGTCTTCGTAGCGTACAGGCACCATAACGGTGTTAATTTCTGCGCTGATGCCGTTGTAATTAATAACTTGGCCGTCGAGTAATAACGCCGCAACACCTGAGGGGTTACTTTGGTTTATGTTTCTATCGAGTAAAAATGGGTCAAAGCCTGTAAGTAATATTTTTTTAGTGCTGCCTGATGAAAAAGTAAGGTCGGTGCGGCCTCTGCTGCCTTCTTCAAGTAGGACTAGTAAAGTATTTAGTTGAGCCTGCGTAATTGAAAACTTAGGTGATGTTGTGCGTATTACTTTGCTTGAAAGCAGGCGCGCCCAGTAAAGCTCTCGGTCGTCGTAGTTTTTGGTTTTTATTATGCGTTGCTTGGCACTTTCCCACAGTTCAAAACTAAAGCTTTGTACTAATGTTTTTGCACTTTTAAAGTTGTTAAGCTCTTTAAATTGCTGCTCAAAACTTGATATTTGCGGGGTAAATGCTTTTAAAACATTTGGCATTGCCGATTGGGCTTTGTTGATGCGCTGTTCTTCAACAGTTAAAGGATTACTTAAAGCAGCGAATGAAGAGGCGATTAAGCTGGTCGCTAATAATACTTTGATCATAATATTCCTAAGATAACGCGATTGTTTTATATGTAATTTACTATCCTATTATTGTTAACTTACAGCAACCCATTAACGTTGAATCGACTGATATTTGCTTTTTTTAATTTATTTTTTATTTATAAAGCTAATATTAAGCTTTTTTTACAGGTGAACAAAGTTAGAATATTTAATAAATTTCCTCCACTTCTAACATGTATTAAAGAAGTGGAGAATAAAAGGTTTAGGACCTTATTTATCAGCTGTCGCTTTACCATCTAGTTTATAAACTTTACCGTTTTTCATGACTAGATCAACATGCTGTAAAAGGTTTATATAACGCAATACATCACCTTTAACAGCAATAATATCTGCATATTTTCCTTCGCTTACTGTTCCCACTTTATCGTTTACTTTCATTAGCACTGATGGCCAATAAGTCGCGGCACGAATTGTATCCATTGCAGAAATATCCATTTCGTTTACCCATACAGCTAATTCGTTCCATGTGCTTTGACAGTGAAATTTGGTTGGTATTCCGCTGTCGGTACCTACCAATAAAACTACGCCAGATTCTTTTAATTGTTGAATTTTTCGTTTTAACGTGGGTTTGCGCATTGGTGTTAGTTGCATATATTCAAGCTCGCCTACATTTTTTAATGAGCCGCGAATATCATCAATAGTGCTTTTTTCTAGTCCTCGGTGCCAGCATTTATTATCTAAACGCTCAGGGTTGGCAACGGTTAAGTCATAATTCCAAAGTCCTTCTACCGTTGGGGTCCAATAAAGTGGTCCGCCGGCAATTCTGCCTTTGGCTGTGCGCTCTCTGAGTAAAGCAATCACATCGTTTGGAAATTCGGGAGCTGTGGTAAGTCCTGTGTGCTCAAAATTATCCACCCCTATTTCTAAGCCTCGTCTAATTTCGTCAGGTTTATGTGAGTGAGCAACCACGACTAAATTGCGTTTATGGGCTTGGTCAACAATAGCTTGTGCTACCTCAAGTTTCATCATGTCGTGGTCAATGAGTTTGATAATATCAACACCTGCATCAGCCAATTTGTTGACCTTTTTTTTGGCATCTTCAACGTTTTTAACACTCCACCTATACAGCTCGGTACCAGGGTAGGCTTCGTGTTGCAAAAAGGGACCCGAAACAAACAAGCGTGGACCTGGAATTTCACCATTCTCTATTTTATTTTTTATTGTAATGGAGTCTTTTAATGGTGCGCCTAAATCGCGGGCACTGGTGATCCCAGCTAACAATAATTGTTCAGCGCTTGCAGGCATTATTTCGCTTGTTAGTTTAGGAGTATATTCTTTATGCCAGTGCTTGTAATCAGCATGACCATTTAGCATTAAGTGTGCATGGTTTTCCCAAAGGCCAGGAAGTATATCCATGCCTTCTGTTGAGACAATTTTGTACCCCGTAGGTACAGGTAACGTATCAACTGTTCCAACTTTTTCAATGAGTCCGTTTTTTACTAATATTACGCTGTTGGCAAGTGGCTGATTACCAAAGCCATCTATCAGTCTTCCGCCAACTAATGCGGTGGGTTCAGATTGCTTTGCAGCACTTGCTATGGGTACTACTAAAATACTTAATAAAGATAAGCAGGTTAAAACTGAGAGTGCAGATCTATATAAACTTGTTGCTGTAATATTCAACATCGGTACATTCCTTTTGTTTAATTATTATCTGATAGTTATAGTTGCTCAGTTAAGATAACGTCAAAATACATAACTTAGCAAAACAAAACGTTGAACCTATAATTTAACTAAAGAGAGAGGCTTCCTAAGTGCTTGAGCAGTGCTTAAAAATGTATTGCCTTTTGCTCTGGTTTTAATAGTTAGATGGGGAATCGTACATGGTCTATTGCAGGAATACGCTTACATATTCATAACGGTATTGTTTTGGGGAATTATTGGCTGGGTAAATGATAGGTAGGTTAAACCTCCTGTAACAAATGACAAGAGGCTTTATTATTAGCCTACTTAGATTGGCGCTTGTCGAGTAAGTAACGTACGGCCATTCTTGCAACGCCCGCTCCAATACCTGAGACGACTGCCCATGTTACGGCTTCTTTGATCTCTGTATTTTCACTTGGCTTGTCTTTTGGGGCTGGTTCGTTGGTAACCTTTTCCCACGATTTTTGTAAAGTTTTCCTTGTTAACATACCAGCAGAAGCTGCAGCCAAGCCTATACCTATCGTCGTAATTAGTTGTTTATTACTCATAATGTTCTCCTTTTAATACATATCAATAGGGGGTTATTTATGTTTAATTTTTAAAGTAAGAATATGAGTAACAGCAAGTTACATACCGAAAGGTAACAAAGCCCTAATTAAGCCGCTATTTTAAATATAAAACCATGAGGCTGAGCTTTGTATTCATTTTTAATTTGACTAACAACGAGGCGTTTTTAACACTTTTTTGGTTAATCTTTCATTGAGCGCCATGCAAATGTTGATGCGGCTATAACAATGGCAATGGCTATTCCTAGGTACAGGGTTTCTATTGTGCCGCCAAATTCCACTGCATGTTCTAAAAATAATATAACGAGTACAACAGAGGTGACTTGTACGAGAGTTATTTTTAAATCATGAAAGTCCTTGATATTAAAAGCGGCTAAAAATTTACTTTCTTTTGATTTAGCAGGCGATATAAACAAGCGGTATAAGCTAATGGCTATAACTTGCAAGGTAATGCCTATTAATAGTAAATCGAGTATTTTAAGTAGTTCAACTATGAGGGCTTTACCTGCTTTGGCTGAGTCGGGCAGGTCGAGAATGGTTGAAACCACTATATTAAAAACAATATTAACGCATGAAACATAAACAAGGAGCGATGATACTGCTGCGGTGATAACCGCAATGACAACTAAAAAACGGCTAGTTTGAAATATATTTTCAATGTTGCTCAACTTCATAATTAGACTAAATCTATACGAAGCATAGTATATGTTAGATCCCTAAGTTACTATTTAAACAGAGTAATAAACTTGAGAACACATTGAATTATTTAGCTCACCTTTATTTTGCAAAGCCAACGGCTGACTCCCACTTTGGAAATTTACTAGGCGATTTTGGCGGCCATAGGCATGTGGCACAGCTGTCAGAGCCTGTAAAAAATGCGTTAAATAATCACTATCTAGTTGATAAGTTCACAGATGCACACCCCGTTGTTAAAGAGGCTAAACAGTATTTTTCGCCAGCGCGAAGGCGCTTTGCAGGCGTGGCAATAGATGTGGTGTTTGATCACTTTTTAATTACGCATTGGCAGCAGTTTAGCGAGCAACCTTTGAGTGATTTTAAACGTAACAGTTTTGGGCTTTTAAATCAGCGGTTGGCGCACATGCCACCGCGTATGCAGCGCGTAGTTACTAGCATGACTAAAAACGATTGGTTTAAAGATTACGAAACTATTAATGGTGTGGGGACTGCGCTAGACAACATTGCTAATCGTATTCGCTTTGCCAACCAATTTGCTGGCGCTGCCCAAGATATAAAACGCCATTACTACCAGTTGGATGAGGCTTTTTTAGCGTTTTTTCCACAATTAATAACGCATGTAACAGAGTTTAATGCAGAGGAGATTTAAATCTTTGTTAGTAAATATTAGGCGATTTTTTTGCTAACGCGTTTAGTCTTCTGGGCCATTTAATGTGAATTTTAGGTGTTTGCGCATGTCTTTTAAAATAACGCCTTTTTTAAGCATGGCGCCGCTTAATCGTTTTTGCCATTTTAATATGTCGGGCTCTGCGGTATCAAGGGCTTGTTGGTTTTCAAACTGAAAGCACATAAGTAACGAGCCCGGAAATAAGTGATACTCCACGTCAAACCAACATTGCAGCATACCGGGTAGTTCAGCGCGGCCTTGCTCTTCTATTTTATCGGCAACGTTAAGCACAAGCGCTTGTTGTTTTTCTTGTACTTTAGATAGTTTTTTCATTCTAGTGTTCCACTTGAGGGCATAATAATAGCCAGAGTGGGTCATTATACATCAGCTTTTAGTGCCCAACACCTTAAAGCTAAGTTAATAGTTATTTTCTAATAAACATAAGCTTAAACGCAGTAACTTTACTCGTCGCTTTTAGCATGGTTAACTTGGCGAGGGTTTTATAGCGTTTGGTTAAATACGTAAGCATAGGAGTCAATTTATTACGCCCAGTTTGTGTATAACAATAATAATTGCAGTTACTAAAGTGTTATTAATTAATAACTAAGTGACGTGATGATGCAAGTGATACGTACAAGTAGGCTTGCAGTTTAATAGGCGCAAGATGCTATTTTTAAGATTTAAAAAGGAAGTTGTGTTGTGAAAAATACGGTTGTTTTACTTTTAGGTATGTGGATTTTAAGTGGGTGTACGACTACCAACAACATTGAGTTTCCTGTTGTTGAAAAGAATGTTGCGTATTCTAAAGTGGCGTCGCTCGGTTTTGTAAATGCTAACGAAAAAATACACTATGGCAGTGGCGAATCACAATTTGCATTACTTTGGCGAGCCACGCATGCTGAACAAACTAAATCAAAGCCGTTGGTGGTATTACTGCATGGTGGTTGTTGGTTAAGTGCATACGACATAAAACATACTTATGCGTTAAGCACGGGCTTGGCACAGGCAGGGTTTAATGTATGGTCGGTGGAATATCGCCGAAGCGGCGAAAGCGGTGGCGGTTGGCCAGTTACATTTAACGATATAAAAGCCGGTATTTTAGCATCAAGTACTTACAATAGTGGTGAGTTTAAACTTAATAATGCTGTTGTTGTGGGGCACTCGGCTGGTGGGCATTTAGCGTTACTTGCGGGTGGAGAAATAAGTGAATTAAAAGGCGTAATTGGCCTTGCTCCCATTACCGATATTAAAGCCTACGCGGCAGGTACTAATAGTTGTCAAAAAGTAACTAAAGATTTTATGCAAGGTATGCCAAACGATAAGCCCGAACAATACACTCAGGCCAACCCAAGCGAGCAACCCTTGCATGCGCAAAGCATAATTTTACAAGGTGCGAATGACAGCATTGTCCCGGCGTATAAGTTAGAGCAACTTAATCGGCCGGTAGATTTACTCAAAGGGGTGGGGCATTTTGATTGGATACACCCAGGTTCTGCTGCTTTTAGCACGTTAGTTGAACATTTAAACGGAATAGATAAATGAATTTTGATGATATTGTAGCGCTTGATAAAGCCGATGTACTTGCAAGCAAGCGTGATGAATTTGATTTACCCGAAAATACTATTTATTTAGACGGTAATTCGCTAGGAGCTTTACCCAAAGCGGTTAAAACCAGAGTTGCGGCAGTAGTGAGCGATCAGTGGGGGAGTCATTTAATTAGAAGCTGGAACGATCACCAATGGATTGATTTACCTACGCAGGTTGGCGAAAAAATAGCGCCCATAGTTGGGGCCGAAAAAGGCCAGGTAATTTGTTGTGATTCGATTTCAATAAACTTATTTAAGCTTTTAAGCAGCGCGCTTATGTTAAACACGGGTCGTAGTAAAGTGTTATCAACGCAAGATAATTTTCCGACCGATTTATACATGGTGCAAGGCTTAAGCGACTTATTAGGCACTGATTTATGTCAATTAAAACTAGTTGAAGAGCAATGTATTGAGCAAAACTTAACTGACGACATCGCTGTATTGTTACTTACCCAAGTTAACTTTAGAAGCGGTAAGCTTTTAAATATGCAAAGGCTAACAAAGCTCGCCCAGCAAAAAGGTATTTTAGTGATATGGGATTTAGCGCACAGTGCAGGTGCATTGCCGGTTGAGTTGGATAAATGCAACGTTGATTTTGCAGTCGGCTGTGGCTACAAATATTTAAATGGTGGCCCAGGGTCACCCGCCTTTTTATATGTTGCTAAGCGCCACCAAAGTACAGTTAAACAGCCATTAAGCGGTTGGATGGGGCATGCGAAACCATTTGCATTTAATGCCCATTACGAGCGGCCAGAAAATATTAATCAGTATTTATGTGGTACGCCAAGTGTTATTGCTATGAGTGCGTTAGATGCCGCGCTTGATGTATGGGAAAACGTTAAAATAGGTGATGTGAGGGCTAAGTCGATTGCTTTAGCCGATATGTTTATTACCCTTGTGCAGTCGCATGCTAGCTTGGTTGATTTGCGTTTATGCTCTACTGAGGATTCAAACCAACGTGGAAGCCAATTGGCTTTTTCGCATAACCAGGCATTCGCTATTTGCCAAGCATTAATAGAAAAAGGCGTTATAGCTGACTTTAGAGCGCCTAATATTTTACGGTTTGGTTTTACGCCTTTGTATACCTCGTTTGAAGATGTATGGAACGCAGTGAATATTTTAGTTGATGTAGTAACAACAAAGCTATACGCCGAGCCAAGGTTTAACTTACCGGGCAAAGTAACTTGATAAAGTTGGCCAATTGCTTTGGTTTATTTTGCTTAAGCAATTGGCCTTTAGCTGTACTTACAAGCTTGTTATTAACTACTGAAACTTAAAGTTTTTCATTGTATGTTGTAGGGTTGCAGTATTAAGTTGCATTTCATTAAAAATTACTTCTTGCTTACGTGCGGCTTCAACTTCGTGATTTGCGTATTCAAATACGCTTGCAGCATCCACTGCTATATTCGACGCAACTGCCGACTGTTGTTCTGCGGCTGATGATACGTTCATGGCTAAGTTTTCGAGTACTTTACTTTGTGCATGTACTTGCTCAGACACTGTCCTTGCTTGATCAAATCGCTCTAAAGTGGCTTTTGATAATTTAGAACTTGCTACAATTGAGCTAACTACTTGGTCGCTGATAGACTGTAACTCGCCGAGCAAAGACGAAATTTTTTCTGATGATTCTTTACTGTTTCCTGCAAGGCTTCTCACTTCGTCGGCAACAACGGCAAACCCTCGGCCGTGCTCTCCGGCTCTAGCTGCTTCAATTGCGGCGTTTAGTGCAAGTAAATTGGTTTGTTCAGCTATGTTACTGATTGAGTCTAAAATGGACGATATGCTGGCTACTTGCTGATCCATTTTACTCACTACTTCCTCTACATTAGACATGCCTGTAGCAAGCTCACTAATAGAGCTTTGGCTCAGTTTGTTATCTTCAATTAATAGGGTTGCTTGTTTGTTTAATTCGTCACTCGAGCTGAGTGTTTCAGAGGCTGAGCCTGCTATTTCGCGGCTTGTTGCAGCCATTTCTTCTATTGCGGTGGCTATATTACTCGCCATGGCCAATGTTTTGTTTGAATCATCAAGTACTGTTTTGGTTGCAGTGCTCATATCATCGCTGAGTTTGGAGCCTGAATTGATTGAATGGTCGAGCCCCAATAACAGGTCTTTAAAAGCGAAAATAGTATTGTGAATGGCATTTGATATTTCGCCGAGTTCATCTTTACTTTTAAGCCTTATGTCTATTGTTAGGTCGCCTTTTTCGGCTTTAAGTAATAGTGACGTTAGTTGGCTCAACTCTTTTTTGAGGGTACTTAATAAATGAAAGTTTAGGTACGCTATGATAGCTAATGTAACTAAAAAGTAGGCAATAGTGAGTGTAAGCGTTGTATCGGCTGCTTCTTTTAATTCAAGGCCATCTTTATCAACCGTATTCCATTGGGTGTCTAGTAATTGTTTAATTTGAGTTATTTGTTGTGTTGCCATAGGAAACCACTCCGACGCTGCCGGCAAAGTCGTAAAATTTGGGGAGTTTGTGTTGAGTAATGTATTTGTTATTACATTAATTTTACGTGAGTCATCGCTTTGTATAATACTGTTAAAGCTTTGCAATTGTTGGCCTTGTAAGTTAGCTATTAAGTATTGATTGAGCAAATCTATTTCTGAATTGTATAGGGCAATATTTTGCTGCGTAACACTCGTTAATTGCTTTTTAGCTAGAGTGCCGTTTATTTTCCCTCGGTTTTGACCTAAGCGCTCTTTATAGTGAGCAAGTAAAAAAGCAATATTGAGATCTTTAGATAACACTGGGTGCTTTATTTGGCTGCTCAGGTTTGCCGCTACATCAAGTGAAATTTGGTTTAGTTTACTGTAAAACGCGAATGCATCAGGGGCTGCTTTATTATCAACTTGAGTGCGTAATGCCGCTTTTTCAGCATTGAGATCAAAAAGAATACTTAAATTTTTAGAGACCTTTGTAGAATTTTTAGTGAGTTGAGCACTTACCGACTTTAAATGCTGTATTGAAGCATCTGCCTTTTGGCGTTGCGCGAGTACTTTGTTTTTTGCTGCGTCTGAGCCACCTCCTAAAAATCCTGCTGTTAAACCGCGCTCTACAGCATGATTATGTGCCACTTTTTCAAGCGCATCGAGAAGGCTAATTAACGTTATATCTTGCTGTAGTGTTTGCGACTCTTGCCATTTATTTGTGATATTTTGTATTAAAAGTATAAAAATAAAAACCATTAATATTATTGAGGTCAGCAAAGAGAGTTGAATAATAGATAGTCGCCCAAGTAAGCGATTCATAAGGTCAGTCCTATAGTGTATTTAT
This sequence comes from Pseudoalteromonas sp. CR1, assembly GCF_019392235.1. Lineage (NCBI taxonomy): Bacteria > Pseudomonadati > Pseudomonadota > Gammaproteobacteria > Alteromonadales > Pseudoalteromonadaceae > Pseudoalteromonas > Pseudoalteromonas sp. CR1. The sequence continues at coordinate 137,712 of NZ_JAHXRM010000001.1, forward strand.
CTCAGTATTTTGGTTAAGCAATGGTTGAGCTGGTAAACGGCTATTAGCTATTTAATACATAAAGCGTAGTGTAGTTTTTAATAAATTCACCTGAGCAAGCGAGTTAATTTGATGAACAACGTTGTTTGTGAGGTATTTAACAGTGCTTTGTTTACTAACTATTGCAATTTTGTAAGCATTTTGGTGGTGGTTACCTTGTTATTGTTTTGCTTAAGTTGAGATAATGATAGGTGAACCAATTTAACGGACTAATTAAAATGAATAAATTTATACTTACCCCGCTTGCTATTACACTTTCTTTAACGCTTAGCGCATGTGGTGGCTCTTCATCAGAGAGTAGCTCTGGCAGCTCGTCAAGCGGTGGCAGCACAGTTCAACTTCAAACTATTGCCTTACAAACATTAACACGCGAATGCGGGGCTGATTCAGCGTTTCAAGCAGATGTTGTTTTTCATAGTGATGATGGTGATGCTATCGGTTCTGTTAAAACCGATGCAGAAGGTAAATTTTCAGGTGAGTTACCCTCAGGTACCAAACATGTATCAGTACTAGGTGATGTGTTTGATGAAGAAGACGGCGGTTATAAGCAAATTATCACTGAGCTTGATATTGAAAATAGAACTAACTTAGGCACCTTTTATTTTAATGACTTCACAGGTGATTGTGGATGTACTGAATATAATGTTGATACAACAGCGCTAAGTACGATTGCGTCTGATTACACAATATATCAATCACAAGGTAATGAAGTTTCAGGGTCTGTAAATATTTGCCCGAATGATAACAAGCTTTATTTAACGGCGCTTTCTAGGTACTCAGTTGATGCGAAAGCTGCCGTTATTGATATACCGGTAAACTCATCAGTTATTACTCTCACGGATGAAGACTTTATTCATGACGGTGTTGAAGTTCCAGTTCAATTAGATGTTGATGCTGATTATGCTAGTACTCGAGGTTATATAGAAGCTGATAATACGTATAGGTTTGTTCAATATAGTGGCTCTGATATATCAAGCACGCTTTTTGTATTCCCAACAGTGACTGAGCATAATTTTTATGTGCAGCTTGATTTTATGTCAGACCTTATGAATGTAGATGGTGTTGACGTTGAGATTCAAAGTTATGCCCGAAGCGCAATAGACAGTAATGGTGGTTATCAGCTGACCACGCTTCCGAGCGTTACTGATGATTTAGGGTTTAGTTTACTTCAATTTACTGAAAACAGTGATTCAAGCTTTGACTTTGGTAATGTTGACAACCGATTTGCTCGCACAATATGGGGTTACAGCTTTTTAGTTGATGATGCAGCAGAAAGCCGATTTGATTGGACAATAAAAGCGGGCATAAGTGGTCAAATTCCAGATCTATCTTTTGGTAGTGTATTCCCTGAACCTACCGACGAGGTTATTTTAGAAGAGTTAACGGTATTACTTTATGGTTATGCTGGAAATGCAACCGATGCAAACAGTTATACAAAACTTTTAGACACGATTTCTGAAGGTGGGCATTTAACTAAGCCAGAGTTTAGCAACTACGTGTATACATTTGTAAGTGCTGAAATATATTAGGCTTTGCGTTAAGTTACTTTTATAAGGCCACACTTGTGGCCTTTTGCTTTTTAAATTTACTCACACTAAATTTTACCTACCAATACCTCCTTCTTCCTGCTCTTTTTTACTGCATCAATAACAATAAAAGAGCGCCTACTTTAGTTAAATTAAACTTATTATTAATAAAATGTGTAAACTGATTGTTTAAATTTAGCAATAATAAATTATTTAAAAGTAATCTAGACTGTAAATCACTCAATTGGCAAGCATATGCGGTGTTACTGAGTTTACATAACAACAGATAATTTTAGAGGAATTTATTATGAAGTATTAAGGGTATAAAACGTTCACAACAGCGCAAGAAGAGGGCGTACTCACCGTAACATTCGATTATGGAACAGTAAATGTGCAAGGGTTCACCATGCTTGCAGAGCTCAACAGCTTAGCTATGAGATTGGAGCGTGACCGCAGTACAAAAGTGGTTGTGTTTCAATCTGCAAATCCAGAGATTTGGGTTTGCCACTATGACACTGAGTTACTTAAAGATATGTCTCAAGAAGCGTTGTCACGCGATGATGTTAAGTTACTTGACTTGCAATCTGTTTGTGAGCGCATTAGTAAAGTACCTCAAGCAACTATTGCAAAACTAGAAGGGTTTGCACGCGGGGGCGGCCATGAACTTGCACTTGCTATGGATATGCGTTTTGCAGCTCGTGGTAAATTTAAGTTTATGCAAATGGAAGTGGGTATGGGGATTTTACCTTGTGGCGGTGGTGCATCACGTATGGCACGCCAAGCAGGGTTAGGTAGAGCACTTGAAATTATATTAAGTGCACGTGACTTTGATGCTGATGAAGCGCAAGCATATGGCACAATTAACAAAACTCTAGAGCCAGATGAAATTGGCCCTTATGTTGATACCCTAGCAAAGCGAATTGCACAATTTCCTGCAGAATCAATTAACGCATGTAAGCAAGCTGTTTATGAATCAATAGATAAACCAATTGATGAAGCACTTAAGGCTGAGGCGTACTGGCTATATCAAGCAACTAGCAAAACACCAGCAATTAAGCGTTTTGCGGCCGCGGATGAACAAGGCTTAGAGCACGACATTGAAAACCAACGTAACTGGAATGAGTTAGTGATGAAGGTCCAGGAGATAAAGTAATAACTCATACAGTCAAATTGATTAAAGTCATACTTAATTACAATAGATAGGAGTTAGTATGTTAGGCGAAGATCATTCACTTATTAATGAATTTCCATCATATAAAGAAAAAATTATCGCGTTAAGTTCGACTAATGCGGAGTTTGGAAACGATGCAAAGCGCTATCATGAGCTTGATAAAGAAATTAGAACACTTGAGCTAGATAACGCGCCCATTGGCGATGAGGCTTTACATAAATTAAAGCAAGAGCGTGCAATATTAAAAGATGCGTTATATTGCCAATTGTTGAAAGCTTAATAGTGAGTTATGAATAAACACACTATTAATACCTTAGCTGAGTATTAAATGAGTGTGGAACTGTATAATAAGCAGCCTTATGGCTGCTTATTTGTATTGGGTATAATTAAAGTACGTATTAGTTTACTGTGTGTTTTCCCAATATGGGATTTCACCATAATGCTTTATAAAAAAGTCTATAAACGCACGCACTTTTGGCGCAAGCAATCGAGAGCTTGGATATACCGCCCAAATGGCAGGGTTTGAATCCATGGGGTAGTCTTTTAATATTTGAACTAGGGTTCCTTGTGCTAATGCTTGGTGAACACACCATATTGATGAGATGGTAATGCCGGCTCCATCAATGCATGCATCTCTTATTGACTCTCCATTATCAATACGAATATTGCCTTTAACTTTAATTTTTTCAATGCCGTTTGCTGTTTTAAAATTCCAATGATCGATACCAATTAAGTTAATACAATTGTGGTTAAGAAGGTCGTGTGGTGTTTTAGGTTCTCCGTGTTCTGCTATGTAGCCTGGTGAGGCGCATATAATTCTATGGTCGCGGGCTAACTTCCTGGCTACGAGGGTTGAATCGTTAAGCTCGGCATTTCTGATAGCGATATCAAAACCACCTTCTACCATGTCTACAATACTATCACTTTGTCTTAAATCCACTTTAAGCTCAGGGTGCTGCTCAACAAAAGCTTTAAGTGCGGGCACTATATGCATACGACCAAATGAGGAAGGGGCTGCAACACGAATCGTGCCTTGGGGGGTAAAAGAGCCTGCGCCTACAGCTGCTTTTGCACTATTTATAGCATTTAAAATCTCTTCGGCGTGAGGTAAAAATTCACGGCCTTCCTCTGTTAATGATACTCGTCGTGTAGTGCGATGAATAAGTTTTACACCAAGCGATTCCTCAAGCTTAATAATATGCATGCTGGCGACCGGCGGCGACAGACCTAGTTCAGCGCCTGCTGAACTAATATTGTGTGTAGAGGCAACACGAACGAATAACTTGATGTGTTCATTGTTCATTATTAAAGCCTATTATTAATGAAATTTTAAAACTGATTATTCATTTCAGTGTATTATCATATATATGGTTTGTAAATATACTCTATGCACAAACTAAATAAGAGGGTTACCATGAAAGCGATGATTATTAATGAGTTTGGCGCAAGTGATGTATTTAAAGCTGCAGATATTGTTAAACCAGCTGTAAAAGAAGGCCATGTAGTCGTTAAAGTAATGGCTACGAGCGTAAACACGGTTGATATGATGATTCGTCAAATGGGTGACGCATTAGCTCCCTTATCGCCAGCATTACCGGGTGTATTAGGTATGGATTTTGCCGGTGTTATTGATGAAGTTGGCGATGGGGTAACCGGATTTGCTGTAGGCGATGAGGTATACGGCTGCGCTGGTGGGTTGGCAGAGTTACAAGGCGCGTTAGCAGAATATATGCTGGCCGATATTAAGTTAATAGCACACAAACCTAAAACATTGTCTATGCGCGAAGCGGCAGCTATTCCTTTAGTAGGTATTACGGCTTATGAGGGCTTAATGCGCGCTTCAGTAAAGCCCGGTCAAAAAGTGTTAGTGCACGGTGGATCTGGTGGCGTTGGGCATATTGCTTTGCAGTTAGCTAAGTATTTTGGTGCTGACGTATTTGCGACAGGTGGTGGCGATAAGCAATCAGCACTAATCGAAAAACTAGGTGGCACTGCCATTAATTATAAAACGCAGAGTGTTGCCGATTATGTTAAGGCACACACTCAGGACGCGGGTTTTGATGTTGTTTACGATTCAATTGGTGGTGCAAACCTACTAAAATCGTTTGATGCTGCTGCCTTAAATGGTCATGTTGCTACTACGGTATCGTTGGCAGAAATAGATTTAACTCCTGCTCATTTTAAAGGGCTGTCGTTACATGTTGTATTTATGCTTATACCTATGCTGCACAACCATAAACGCCAGCAGCATGGTGAAATATTAGCTAAGCTTGCAGCAATTATTGATGAAGGGCACCTTATGCCTGTGTTAGATAATATTGAATTTAACCTTGAGGATGCCGGTAAAGCGCATGATCGCCTTGCGAGTGGTGAAGGTATGGGAAAAGTGGTTATTTCACTATAAATTGTCGTGTTGATTTTAACCGAGCACTTATTAAATGTGCTCGTTTTTTTTGATTATTTATCGGTAAAATCACTCTATAAAGATTTACGGTTGAATAGCCGTAAATTCAATTGAGATCTATTTGTTTCGATAAAAATAATGTAGTTAAGTCTGTTATTTTTATCAGAGCTTCTTTATCTGCATGGGTCCATGATATTTTCGACCCAATACTTTCGCAGCAAATCACGCCTAGTGCTTTATTATCTTTAAAATAAATGTAGTCAAGTAGTGAGTAAATATTGTATGGCTCAAAATAGCTTTTGGTAAAGCCTTTTGTAACTTCGTGATTTCTTGCATCGGGGGCATCAAGTATTTGGTGGCTTAGTATGTAGTTAAAGTAATCTGGGTAGTCTTTTGCTGTTAATACTGAGTCAAGAATGACTTCATCGTTCTCATCAAGGCACATTAAGCAATTTATCTCAGAGTATTCTTCATTAAACAACCATAAGCTGACTCTGTTGGCCGCAGGTATTAATCTTTTTAGTTCACTGCATGTTTGTTTGAGTTTGTGTTCTCTTTTAATGCTCGGATCACTAATTTTTATTGCTAAGTCTTTTAGGTTTTCATTGTTTGGGTTGTAAACATTAAGCAAGCTGTTCAAGCTATCTTTATTAAACGGCTTAGTTAAATAACCGTCCATGCCAATATTTAGGTAATGCTCAATATCTTGTTTCATTGTGTTGGCAGTCATGGCTATTATAGGTATTGATTTGCCTTTGTCTTGCGTTCTTATGGCCTTAGTTGCTTCAACCCCATCCATTACTGGCATCTGAATATCCATAAAAATTAAATCAACGTGGTTGGTAATAAAGTAATCAACGCACTCTTTACCGTTTTCACTAAAAACCACTTTTGCATTATGTGCTTGTAACATTTTACTGACGACGATTTGATTTATTTTATTATCTTCCGCCACTAAAATAGTACAGCCTTGTAAATTAGTTACTTCTTTGTTTTTCTTTAATAAACTGTCTAATATCGATGCTTCAAAACTTTGTTGGTAAATAAATGTAGAGCCTTTGTTTTCTTTACTGGTAAAACTGATTTTGCCATTCATTAAATGACTTAATCTATTACAAATGGAAAGGCCTAACCCTGTACCACCAAATTTACGAGAGGTAGATGAGTCAGCTTGATGAAATTCTTTAAATAAGTTTGCTTGTGCTGCTTTGTTTATGCCTATACCAGTGTCTATAACTTCAAATACTATGTTCTGTGTATTTAAAGAATGACCTTTTAGATTGATTATTAAATCAACGTGTCCAGCTTGAGTAAATTTAATTGCATTTGAGCATAGGTTATTTAATATTTGCGATATTCTTAGTGGGTCACCTTTTAATGTTTTAGCCACTTTTTTATCTATTGATACATTAAACTTTATACCTTTATCAGAGGCTTGTTTTTTTAGTGGCTCAATTACGCCATAAACAACGTCTTTAAGGTTGAAGTCGATATGCTCAATGTCTAACTTTCCGGCTTCTATTTTTGAAAAGTCTAAAATATCATTCACTATATTGGATAAAATATTGGCTGAGTTTAGAATGCTTTTTAGCGCAATATCTTTTTCATTATTACTGCTATCAGATAAGCCAAATTCGGCTAAGTTTAAAATACCATGAAGTGGGGTTCTTAGCTCATGCGACATATTAGCTAAAAATTTACCTTTTAAATCATTAGATGTATCTGCTTCAGTTTTTAGTTTTTCAAGCTCTTGATTATGAACTTTTTGCTGTTCTAATGCTTTACTTAGCTCTCTATTTTTTAGCCTTAACTCTAATTGGGCTATTACCTCTTTACCTAAAATAGTTAATGCGCTTATTTGCTTTTTTGTTAGTTTTTTGGGTTTATCACTAATTACACATAAAGTACCAATTGTACTGCCTTGCGGTGTGATAAGGGGCGCGCCTGCATAAAAGCGAATGTTGGGGTCGTTGGTTACTAAAGGGTTGTCGTGAAAGCGTTCATCAAGTAATGCATTTTGTATTTCAAACACTTGATCTTGCAAAATAGCATGAGAGCAAAACGCTATATCACGCTCTGTTTCACTGGCATCAATACCGTACTTTGATTTAAACCACTGTCTTTGCGGATCGACAAGGCTTATAAGTGATATTGGTGTATCACATATATCTGAAGCTAGCTGAGTTAAATCATCAAATACTTTTTCTGCATCGGTATCTAATATTTCATACTCATATAAGGCTTTTAATCGAGACTGCTCATCTTCAGGAATTCGTGCTTTTTGCATAGTAATACCTAATGTTTATATAGAGTTACTATAGAAGTAAATTAGTAGTAATAGCAACTTTTAGCTGCAAATTCACGGAAAAAATGGGGTGTTTCTTTAGTTTGTAGTGACTTAGTGACTTAGTGTTATAAAGTAGAGTTACTTTTATAGTTTAAATAATAAAGAGCCAAATAATTAAATTATTTGGCTCTTTATTATTATTATTTTGACCTTTATTTATTTCTTTTTCTCGCTTGGTACGGGCTGGCCATAGCTAGGAGAACGTGGGCCATATAGCAGACCATTGTATGTATCTGATGATAATAAACGATTTGATGTAATTGCAGCGATCTCGAACCCTTTGTCTGTAATGGTTTCTGCAATTTGGTTTATTGCAGCCACAACTAACATGCCGACTAAACCGCCACCGCTATTATTTTGTTGCTCGGCTGATGAAGCACGCGCTTTGCCTTGCCATAATTGCACCCCAGTACGCAAATCAACAAGTGATGCAGAAACAGTAACAGCCGTTTCACTAGAAATTACAACATAGCTTGTACCGTACTCTTCAACGGTTATGTAAAGTGCAGAATCGGCACCAAAAATACTTTGAAGTTTATCTACAGGAACTTGGTGTACGTCGCTTGCAACAGTAAGACCATTACCTTTAAATGTTTGTTCAACTACAGCTACCGGAAAAACATAAAATCCAGATTCTGCAATTGGAGCAACCATTTGTGTCATTACGCTATAAGGTGCGATGACTTCAGGTGTGTTATTAAGTGGCGGTAAGATAATAATTGAATGCGGGTCAGCTTCTTTGAATGCAGTATAGTCATGGGCTGGTGGAGGAGAAACACAGCCAGCAAGTAATGCAACAAGTGCAGCAGCAGTAAGTGATTTTAAGTTGAACATATTAGGCACCTTTCGCAGATTTTAATAGAAAGTCGATATATGAGGTTGATTCTGGAAACAGTGACTTTTCAGTTTCAAAGTGAGTTGTACCTAATGCAGCATTACCTGTTTCAAAGTAAAGCATACCTAAATGAGCGTGAAGCCCAGGTGCAATAGCTTTGCTTTTGTTTGCTGCGTCAGCAATAACTTGCTTCAGCATAGTAATTTGTTCTTCAAGGGTAACATCTTCTGCTTTTAAGTAAGCATAAACTGCGGTGTTATACTCACCATAGTAGTAAATAGGTTCTTTGGTTGAGTTACATCCTGTAAGCGCTGCACAGACTAATGCTAGGGTTATTAATTTTTTCATTACTTATCACCCCATTGACCAGATTCAAGTCCAGTAACTAGTTTATTTACTACTTCGCGGATTGCTAAGTCGAGCACTTTTCCATTAAGAGTTGCATCGTATGAAGCTGTGCTACCAAACCCAACAACTTCACGTTCAGATAAGCTGTATTCACCTGCTCCTTGAACTGAGTAAACCACTTCTGAGGTGGTAACATCAACAATATTGAGTGTTACTTTAGCGTAAGCAATTTGTGATTTACCCTTACCAAGTAAACCAAAAAGCTGACGGTCGCCGATTGCTTTACGACCAAATTCAGTCACATCGCCAGTAACCACAAATTTAGCACCGCTAATTACTTGTTTTGTACCTGTTAATTTAGCTTCGTCAGTAAGTGTTGCCATATTATCGCGATCAAGCACGCTAAAGCGGTTAGTTTGTTGTAAGTGGCTCATTAAAGTTGTTTTGGCTTGGTTACCTAAACGATCTTGGCCTGACGAAAAAATACCATTTTGAAAACTCGAGCGATTAACAAATTGACCTACTACAAGTTTACTCTTAGTACCTGTATAGGTTGTGTTGTAACTTGCTACGGTAGGGGTCTCAACAACTTTTGATGATGTTGTTGCACATCCAGCTAATGTAGATGCCATTATTGCAGAGATTAGAATCGTTTTAATGTTGCTTTTTACTATGCGCATAAGGTGTTTATGTCCGTTTAAATAATTACAAAAATATTTTAGAAACAGACTATTAACACTTAGTTCAACTAAATAAATATTTGTAGAGTCCATTCCGAGTGTATTTATAAACAAAAAACAATGTAAATGCAATGTTGTTTTATAATTATTAGGTACATAAATTTATATATTTCAAGGCTGAAATATTAGCAAAGACTAAAATAATAATACTGGTTTTCTAGTTACAACACTTTGGCTATTGATGCTTGAAAGTAAATAAACACGTAAGAAATTGTATGTTGGCATGCCATATTTCAGTTGTTTATTGTTGCATTTACATAATTAAAGTTTCTAAGAATAATTACAGGCAATACAGTGCTAATAAATATGGCTTTGTTTACACTATTCACGGGGTTTTGAGTTCACATTCATTGCTAATTTTAAATATAGCTTTTAAATCAACCCTCTAGCTTGCTTAGCACTCATTAATAGTTATAAGCCGGACTTTTTTAGTATTTGGTTAATAACAGTGTTAATGATCTACATTTTGCTACTCTAAATTATCAATATAATTGAGCTTACCTTTAAGATGGTACTTTAAATAAAGATAACGAGTTAACGTTAATATGAGTACCAAAGTCCCAATACCTAGTTGTATAAGCCATATTGTTGAGTGGTTGTACATTAAAACGCTCACGGCCGCTGTGATGCAAAGTGCAGCCCACAAAATGGAACAGCCTATAAGGTTTAAACGCCAATAGTTTATTTGATTAATAAGCTGCTGCTTTTTAAAAAGTAGCAAAGCATTAAAATCTAAGGTATTGGATTTAATAAGCTTTTTACGTTTTAGAAATGCCCATATTGAAAACCCAATTGGTAACGGAGTTAAAATTGCGTATAACACTTGCTCAGGAGTACTAGTTGCTTCAAAAATTAATGCATAGATACAAAATAAGCTAACAAATGTGCCTGCGACTAAGTCGAACCATGCTTTGATTGATTGTTTTTTTCTTGCCGATGTAATTTGGCTCAGTAGTGCGGCAGTATCCAGTTTTGGAGTAGCATTTTTATAGTCTTTTTGCCATTGTTCTAATAGTGGATCCATAATTATTATTGCTCCATTAGCTTTTGAAGTTGCACACGTGCGCGGCTAGCGCGCTTGGCGACGTTCGCTTCGTTTATACCTAGCGTATGTGTTATTTCGGCTTGGTTAAAACCTTCTAATTGAAGAGAAATAACTTGCCTAAATTTTAATGGTAGCCGTCTCATCGCTGTCATTAAATCATACGTGTTATCGCTGTGTTGGTGAGAATCAGTACTAACCAAGTCAAGTAAAGGGTCGCTTAAATTATGACGATCTTGGCGACGTGTTTCTTTTAAAACATGATCGACGGCACGGTTGTGTGCGACCTTGGCAATAAAGGTCTTCATACTTGAATCGCCTCTAAAGTTTTCTACTGAATGCCAAACAGTTAATGATATATCTTGCAGTAGGTCCTCTCTAAGTGCTTGGTCTGCTTCATGTGTTGCAGCAATACGCGCCATTAAAAGTGCGTATTGCAGTAGTACCTCATGAATATGATCCTTTTTACTCACTATGCTTCCTTGTGTTTTATGAATATATTGCTGTAAGCAATATGGCTTATACACATGAGTATAGGACCCGTAATAATTGCACTTAATAAAAAAGTGTAAGGAGCTAATAATAGGCTTAAGAAAGAAATCAGCGCAATTAAACACATTGGTTTAAACGCATAGAAAAAAGCATTGAGGCTACTTTTTAATGCTTGCAGTACATTTTTATCACCTAGTAAAACACAATAGCTTGCAAAGCTGACTGGCAGTGTAACAGGAATAATCGACGCAAAAATAATACCCAGTTGCCATTGAGACACTTAAGTAGGCTGCGAAAACAAAAGTAAATTGATGCCATCATTTCCTAGTAAAAGCTTTGCTACAAATAACTGAATAAAAAAAGCAGATGCTAAAATTGCTGAAAGCGGAATCATACTTAGCCAGTTTTTAGCTTTAAAAATCGACTTTAATGAAAATACTTTTTGAGTGGCCAAGTGATGAATTACTATTACAGCGCTACTGCCTACAAAAGTGGCGACCCATTTAGAGGCTAGCATGCCATAAGGGGCGGGTAGTATTTGAAAAATACCTTCAATAATTAAAGGAAGCAGTAAAAATAAAAAAAGCTTTACAGGTGCGCGTTTAAATAGTGAAAAACCGTCTTGAAACCATTTATTAGCTTTACTAGCGGGTAAATTATGTAGTGAGCTTACTGTTAATGTACTCATTGTTACTCTCCTTTTGATTGTTATGTTATTAGTCGATAACAATGAGAATAACCTGACATTTTATTTTTCATTAAAGTAAAAAATATTTTTAAACATAAAAATAAATTTAGATTAGCTCGCACCACAAGCAGGGTGTAAATCAAGTACCTCAGTAACTACTTGACCGAATAAAGCTTGTTCTTGCTCAGATAAATTAATAGTTGGGTCAAACTTCATGGTGTCGGCGGGTTGTGAAGTAATTATTTCTGAAAAAGTCATGGCTGTTAATACATTGCCTGCGTAAGAGGCATGGTTACCATCATCCATATGTAGTTTTGCATTTGGCATTAACACTAAAAACCTGTTCCAAACAAGGCCAATGGGAGCCACGCAGCTAGGTTGTTTAGCGCTTATTGATAAGTGTAAGTCGTATACACGCAGGCCCTCTTCAGGGTTGCCTCTTTGTGGATGTTCTGGGAATAAAATAGGTGTAATGTTGTGTGTTTTGGCTGATGAAATTAAATGCTCAGCGGCATCGGTAGAGTACGTTGTTAAACCAGACTGAGAGTATTTTTGGCCTTGAAAAATAGCATGGCTTAGGTTGTTGTTTTTAAGCTTGTCCACATTTGCCCTAATACTCACAATATTATCTAAAAAAGGTCCCGATACGGTGGTTGTATGAACTGATTTATCTGGGTATTGGTTTTCGATTATATGCTCAATGATCCGCCCTAACTGACTGCTGTGACTATTGCCATAAATAATAATGTTGTAATTATCTTCGGTAGTGTTTTGCGTAATTGGAGTAAGACTTACACTTGTATTTGATTGCGGAACTTTGGTATTACTGCTGCCTGAGCCACAGGCTGATAAAAATATTAAAGAAAAAAACCAAAATTGTTTAGGGTATTTAAAATTCAGCATGCCAATTTGTACCAATAATAAGAACTATTTACTGATACTAGTAGGTCGATTCATATGCCGCAAGTTCTTGCACGGTTCAAATATCTTAGTGATATTTTGTTTTATGATTTAAACAAAAAGCCCAGCAAAAATGCTGGGCTGAGGTATTTACGTAATAAACGCATTATTGCGTTAATTCACCAGTAGATGACTCGATGTGTGCTCTTACAAACCATTGAAACTGCTCAAGGTCAGCAAGTTGGCTTACTAGCATATCTTCAGATACTGGATCTAAATCTGATACCGTTTCGATGGCTTTACGGTGATCGGCATTAATGCCGTTGTACACCTTATCTAACGCGCCTAAATGCTCGGTAACAAGTCCTTTACCTAGTGAATATTCGTTCCATGTACGACGGTCTACAATTGACTTAGGTGTACCTACTGGTACGCCGCCTAAAGTGGCAATACGCTCGGCTATTGTATCTGTCATTTCACGCACAGCTTCAACCTGCGGGTCTAGCATTTCATGTACACCTATAAAATTAGGGCCAACAACATTCCAATGAATATGTTTTAGTGTTAATTGAAGGTCTATAAGTGCAACCATACGGTTTTCTAGGGCTGCGATAGTTTTATCAGCTGATTCATTACTCATACCTGGTGCAGTAAATTTAGCTTGCTTATTTGTGTTACTCATAACTTCTCCTACTTAACTATTTAATATTTTTATGTAGATCCTTTACATAATAAATACGTGATAATTATATAAAGCAATCAATATGCCGGAAGTTAAATTTAATAAAGTTATTTAAATTCAATGGTTTGCATTTTGTTTTTTTTGATTTGTTTTTTTAACAGTATGAGGTGGTTATGAAAAGTCTGCATTTTTTTGTAAAATTTGCAGACCAAACAGATTTGTTGAAACTAAACTAAAATATTTTTAACGGGTGTATTCATGTGCCTTTAATAACTCAAGCGGTATTACTTCAAGCGACATCTTATTTGTGGCCTCCAGTAATACTGGCGGCGCAAGGTTTGCTTGTTGCGCATGAAGCCACCTTATCGCGCATAAACACCACTTATCACCCGCTTTTAAGCCTTTAAAATCGTAAAGTGGATTGGGCGTTATTAGGTCATTACCTTGTGACTTCGAAAACTGTAAAAATTCCTCGGTCATAACTGCACACACACTATGATTACCGCGATCAGAATCCGGTACATAGCAAAAACCCTCGCGAGTATACCCGCCATTTCCGCAACATAACTGTAACCGAGTATCGAGAACGTTAAATTGGTTTGCCATTAGGTGCCTTAAGTGACTGTGTTTAATAAAATAACAATAACCTTATCAGGCACTAAAAAGTATAGCTACTAAAGTAAGGATGTTTGATTACAACTTTTTAAGAAATCGAGATACTTTAATGGAGAGTAGGGTGGAAAAGTATGATTTGTGCCACAAGATAGATTAACTAGATTGTGGCACAAGTTAAGTTAAAGTTTGTTTATTATTCGTATTTTCTGGCTTTTTTAGTTTTGATTACTGCAATGTATGCATGCCAGCTTGCGTAGCTAAGTAGTGGCATAATTACAATAAACCCAACAGCACCAGTTACAAACCCAAGCGCAACCAGCAGAAAAATACATATTGACCAAACAACCATCGGCGCAAAGTTATTTTTCACGGCGTTAATAGATGAAACTATAGCTGTCATTATGTCCACACGTCTTTCCATCATTATTTGTGGTGTGAAAGCCGATACAGAGAAAACAGACACAAGTAAAACCCCACCTGCAATTGTCCCGAGCGTTAAAAATGCTGACAGTTCTTCAAATGTTGGGTTAGCGTAGTTAGGGTATAAAGCGTGAACAAGAGCGGCAATGCGCATCCATGCTATCATTATTACAAGTAATAATATTGCAAAGCCCCATTCACCAACAGGATTTCTAAACATTGATTTTAGTGAATGTCTTAACGTTGGTTTGTGACCTTTTTCAAGTTCCCATGCTACGTCGTATAGGCCAGCTGCAAAAGCGGGTCCAATTAATACAAACGCAACGGTGGCGGGTAATATTACAAATACGCTTTGTGCAAAAAATGCAGAGTAAATAATAGCAGCAGGAATAATACTAAACACTAGGCCATAAATCACAGTGAGTAATGGTGCGCTGGTCATATCTTTAAACGCAAGTGCCAACCAATGAAAAGCAGCGAACGTATCTACTTTGTTGCATTCTATACAGCGGGCAAATTCGGTATTTTTATCAATTGTTTTTGTTGTAGGCATAAGTGGAGCTCCTCTATAAAGCCTCTATTTAGGTTTAGGTCATAAATGCTTTATTTACAAATATTAAACATAGATACGGAGCTAAAATTAAAATTGTTCACTAAATAAACGCTGTATATTTATTAGTCGCGGGTATTTCATAATAAAAATTGCACAAGGGGATTACGCAAATCAATATTAATAAGGTGCTACTTTACCTGCGGCAGGTTAAGTAGCTAAAGAATATTCAGCCCAAACTTATTGCTAAATACTTTATTTCATCACCACTTATTTGTGGTAAAAAATAAATGTCATTGTATTTAAAATACTGCTGAGAATTTATAGTAATAGGCTCAGCTGAGGTTGGTAACTCATCATAAATTTGTCCCAAACTGTAATCGTAAGCATTGCCTATTTTAATTGCTTTGTTGCGCTGTATTATTGGTCTATCAACGACTTTATAGCCTCCTCTATCAGCAATATAGTAAACATTTTGATAAGTATAATACGTGGATTTGTGGTGCTTAATACGCGAATAATGCCTTGGAAGCTTTTTAATTCGTAGCCCATGAGGTGGCATTACAGTATGGTAGCCTTTTTTAGCTTTTCGGTAATAAATACCGTCATTAAAACTAAACGAAATTCCATTAAACCAGATAGAAGTACTTCTTCTAGGTAAGTGCCTTATATATTTATTTTCTTTGTAATAGCGTGGTTTATATCTATTAGTTAGGTAGTTATATTTATGGTTGTCGTAACGTAAGTGTTTACGCTTGTCTTGCTTCTTTTTTTGTTTGTTTTTTTCTTTTTTGCGGTCTTGACGCTTTTCTTTTTTTTGCTCTATTCGTAGCGTTTTTTCATAGCGGCGTTCATCGCGCTTATATTCAATGCGTTTAGGATTTTCGCGCTTATAGTTTATATGGTTTTCTCGCTCGTTGGGTGCTGAAATAGCTGGGCTTGAAAGCGCGCCAATGGCAATTATGCCCGGTAGTAAAAAGGAAAGTTTCATAGTGTGCCTCGTTTATGTTGTTACATAACTAGACTTAATATTACCCCTTGAAACTGAACATTAACTGACCTACTTACTTTTTGGCGTTCCCTTTACAATGCTTTACGTAGACCACACAGTTTCTTACCGTTTATTACAATTTTAAACAGGGCGCTTTAAATAATAATGCGTATGCGATGATAAAGAGAATAGGATAAATTTAAAGACTGGCTTTTTGAGCCAAACTATTAAAATTTAGATGATTTTAATAGTTTGTTCGTTATTGTTTAGCTGTGGTTAACTAATCTCATCAAGTAAATGCATTACGCGTTCGCTGGCAGCTTCCATTTTATGAATATGCTTAATTGCAGATTCTTTATCGCCATTTTGAATAGAGCGCAGAGCCGCAACACCATTTTTATGCACTTCACTATGTGGGTTTTCTAATTGTTTAAACGCATTGGTGTGTTTAAATTCAGCAGATTGTTCTGAACTATACCACTGACCTAATCGGCACATTGTGTGATCGCTAAAGTCATTAATCGATTTATTACTTTGGCCATTTGCAACAGCATATACGTCACCTTTCCACACAACATGGTCAAGTTTAACGGTTTGTATAAATGACAAGGTCGCTGCTTGAGATATTGTGTTTTTCATATTGTTGCAAAAATCAATAATTGAAGTGTAATCGGTATTGAGTGCATCAAAATTGTCACTTAAGTGCGAACTATTTTCTTTAATACCTTCCACAGAGACCACTGTTTCGTCTGTTTTATTGATTATTTCTTTTACAAGGTCAGCTACTTCTTGCGCCGATTTATTTGTGTTTGTTGCCAATACTCTTACTTCGTCTGCTACAACGCTAAAGCCTCGACCTGCTTCACCAGCTCGTGCAGCTTCAATAGCAGCATTTAGTGCTAGTAAATTGGTTTGATCAGATATTTTACTAATGGTCGAAACAAACGTGCTAATTTTTCCAGCCATGCTGGCTAAGCCTGAAATGTTTTCAGTCATGCTACCCATTTTGTTTGTCATTAAATCCATTTCTTTAACAATATGATTGAGTGAACTATTTGATTTTTCGAGCAGGGTATTAATTTTATCGCTTACTTTGTTTTCTTCATCAATTTTGGTGTAAGAGCCCAGTACGGTTTGTCTTATTTCATCAATTTGATTAACACCATTAATTGAACTCAATAGTAAAGAGTGAGTGAAACTATGATCTTCATCACTATTAGGATTGTTAAGCTCTTCAATGAGTGATGTATTTTCACTAATTAACGATGTATTTTTATTGCGTAAACTCTCAATTTCTTTTTTTAGTTGGTCATTTTCGTTTTTCAATATCGAGTAGGTTGAACTTAAAACAAACATATTTAGACCTTGATTTTTAAATAATAATTTACATTTAGTTATCATTATAGAGGTAAAATTTTATTGAGCCTATATTTATCATCACTGTTTTCCTTAAATAAGCCCATACGGTGAAAAATGTTCTGTTAGTTTTCACCGTGTATCATTAAATTCAAAATTCTTGTTCAAAGGCTGCTTTTATAAAGTCCGTAAAAATGTGACTAGGTCGGCTTGTTCTTGCTTGGTTAAATTAAGCTTAATAAGCAGGTTGGTGGTTTTAGGGAAATGCGGGTCGTTTAGTTGGTTTTTCCGTGGCTTTGGTCTAGCCCCACCATGGTTATACATACTCACAATGCCTGCTAAATCTTCAAATAAGCCATTGTGCATCCACGGAAATGTTTGCATTAAGCCTAGTAAAGAGGGGGTTCTAAATTGCCCTATGTGATCAGGGGTATTTGTGGCATCAAAGCGGCCTTTATCTTCAAAGTGTCGACCATAGTAATGCAGCCCAGTGCCATGAAATTGATTGTCACTCAGTAGTGCACCGTTATGGCAGGTCATGCATTTAGCTTTAGTTCTAAATAGGTGCAGGCCATTTAGCTCACTATCGCTTAAGCTACTAATTGCGTGTTGTGGGTTTTTATTAAGCTGCGTTAAAAACGTTTTATAGCGACTATTTGGCGCGGCTAATGTTCGCTCAAACGCAACTAAGGCTTTTGCCATTTGCTTTGAAGTTAGGGTATTACTGTTAAAAGCACTTTGAATAAATACATTGTAGCTTTTATCTTTATTTACCCGCGCTAAGGCTACTTGGGGGTCTAGGTCCATTTCAATTGGATTTGCTATGGGCATAAGTGCTTGCTGCTCTGCAGTATTTGCGCGGCCATCCCAAAAAAAGCTTTGCCATTGATCAATACCAAAAATAGCAGGGGTGTTACGTGTGCCTATTTGCTCATCAATACCCACTGCGGTTGTGCGGCCATCATGAAAGCCTTTATCACGCTCATGGCAGGTAGCGCAGCTAACGGTATTATTACGCGAGAGCTGTACATCATGAAAAAGCTTGTCACCTAAAGCAACATGCTCATGTTTTGGCGATGCTACAGGCAAAAGCGACATGGGCTCAACGCTTCTGCCATCACTGGTTTGAATAGTAGGCCAATGTGCTTGGCCTTTGCTATACAAAGCACGCAAGTCTTCATTGTTTAAAGCTTTAGAATCAGCTGTAAATAATAACACAGCAAGGGCTACAAAAATAACTTTAATCATATTTGTAGCTCAATTCTAACCAAAATACTCGACCAGGCTCAATACCTGATGCGCCCTCTGCAACTGTATATGTTCTCTTATTTAATAAATTGGAAATATCAGCTCGTAACTCTAAGGTTTGGCTATTGGTCAGTTTATGTTTGTATTTTAAACTTAGGTTTAGCATTGTCCTGGCACGTATAGTCTGTTCCTGGTAAACATCAAATAGAGTGGAAACAACTGGGCAGCTAGTACAGACATCCCCTATATCAATACTTTCGCTCCCTCCTGTACTTACAGCTGTATCGTAGCTACCTGAATATGAGATATTTAATCCAGTGATAAATGAATCGACCCAATCTACGTTCCAGCCTAAGGCTGCTTTGATAGGTGATCCAAAATTAGTTCGTATCTGAGATAGTTGACTTAATGTGACCAGTGAACCTTCATCTTTTGCATTAACATAGTAAACGAGTTCATCAAGAGGGGTGTTATCTACGGTTGCATTATAATTGTCATTTGATATTTCGTTCTCGGCATACGACGTATTTGCCCATACAGAATGGGCACCAAATTGTGCGCTCCATGCTAGTGAAATACGTTCTGAACTTCCCGTTCCTTCGTTACTAATATCAATATAAGTGTACCCATCAAGATCGGTTTCGTCTGAAGTCGTGCGAGAAAACTGCTGATGTTTTTTACGCTTTACGTATTTTAAAGAAATATTACCCATTGTTTCAAATGCGTGAGCGATACCCAGTGCAAACTCATCATCGTAAGGGGTATCCACGTCACTAAATCGATATTTAAAGCTGCCAGTGTAATTTGAATTTAACCAGCTTTGTAAGTAGCCACTTTCGATAGGCCTATATTGTAGATAAGAAAATTTTTGTTGTTCTTTAATTTTATAACTGATAATGGCAGAGTCGTAATATCGGTTTAGGCCGCCACTGATAATGGTTTTTTGATTATCAAATACGTCGTACCCTATTGAAATTCGCGGTGCTACATCATGGTTTTGCAAAAAGTCATCATAGCTGTAGCGCATGCCTAAATTTACATCAAGTTTACCGTACTTGATGTGGTCGGTAATGTAGAGTGCATTGCGATTTAAATTTACATCTATGTATTCAGCAGGGCTAACAGTTCGGCCATTAAAAAATTGCGCAGTAGTAGTTATATTATTACTGTATGCGGTGACGTGCTCCGAGTTGTTAAAGTCAATCTCCCCACCTAATTGCTCAGCTAATTCTTCTATAGGGATGAGAGTTTCAAGTGCCTGACAATCAAGTGAATAACCACTGCAATTAAGGGGTGTAGTAGCACTAGACCATATAACAGGCGAACTGTAGTTATAGCCATCTTGAAAACGCTCACGCTCTATTTGCTGATATTTAATTTCTGCACCAGCCACAACAGAGTGCGTTAATCCTAAAAATTTAAAAGTTTCTAGGTTAAATGTATTTTTCCAATTGGTGGTGAATTGGCGGTTATCTAACGCCCCATAACCACCTTGGCGTGAAAAGCGTTCGTCTGCATCGCCTTGGTTAGCGTATTGTCCCCAGTCTTTTCCTTTTGTTTGTAGCCAATTATAAAAATGCGCTGGGCCATCACGGCTACTATCACTTATGTTTAAGCTTAAATTACTTGCCCATGTTACATATTTAAAATCTTGCTTTAATTGTATTGCGCTACCATAAGCGCCACCTTCTAACTGATAATCACTATCAAGTGCATCAGTAATAAAACCATTCACCTCATAGGGAGAATAGATCATACTTATCGTAAAATTATCAACCCAGCCGTTCTTATAACCATATTTAAATATAGCGTTAATGTTACGGCGGCTTTGGGTTTTTGTTTGCCCCAGTGATAAGTCACTTATATCACTATTAAGGTAATTTAAACTAAACATTACACCGTGGCGTTTATTAAGTTGTTTTTTAGCGCTCAATGAATAGCTTATTTTTTCGTATACTGGAGCCTCTAATTCAGCTTCATCTGTACTGCTTTGCTCAGTTTCATCGTCGGCTTGAATATAATGATAATCAGCCCAATCACTGTGATTACCGCGTACAGTAAAGCTAAAACTATCTTTGCCAAATGTTTCTTTTGTTTTGGTATCAACAATACCGCCAGAAAAACCACCAAATTCAGCCGGAATATTATGATCGTACACAGTGATTGACTCAACAATATCAGAGTTCACATTCATACTTTGCACACCGCCTGACACATCATTGCTTGATGATGTTAAGCGGCTACTACTGGCGGGATCAATACGATTATTGTAGTTCATACCATCAAGTGAAAAACCTGTTTGCCAAGGCTGGGCACCTGAGATGGATATTTCTGGCGCACTGATCTCTGCTAGGCTTTCAATGCTGAACGCCTCATTGCTTAATTGTACGCCTGGTAAAAGTGCAATTAGCTCATTTATGTCGCCATTTCCTTTGGCTGTTACATCAATAAAACTGCGGTCTAAATACGAACGACCAATAACTTCAGGAACTTCTATCCCTATAAATTGGCCTTTGACTTCAATGTGTTCGATAGCTTCACATAAACTTTTTTTTTCATCAGTGAGTGTGCTGCAATCTTCAGGTGGGGGAGGAGTCTGTTTTTGCTCGGTCGCACCATATGAATTATGGGCAAGCAAAAACAGACACGCATAAATATAACGTGTCTGCATTTTTTTCTCTTATTTAGTTGCCAATTGGAGTGCTGTCTTCGCTATCAGCAATACCATCGTTATCAGCATCTTCATCGGCTGTTAAACCCGAAGCGGCAATATCTTCATCAGTTACGTTTGCTAAGAAGAAGTTAGGAAGCCCATCGTTATCAGTATCAACACTGGCAACACGGTTATCCCTAAAGTCATCTTTGCTTGCAATTAATTCAGCCATTGTGGTGTAAAGGTCAAGTTGGTCGGCTTCACCATTTACCTCGTTAGTGACAAGCGCTGTCGCTTGCTCGTATTCGCCAAGTAAGGTATGCGCTTCGACTAAATCTTCCATGGCATCAATAATGACAGTATCGGCTTGTGTTAAAATAAGCGTTTCAATATCAGCGAGAAGTGCTGAGGTTTGTGTTTTCACACTACTGTAAGTGCTGGCAAAGTCAGTAATACTGCCGGCATTAGCCCCCATGCTAGAAAGTATGCTGTAACGTTCCCAAAAGCCAGTTGCAGACGGACTAAGTAGTATTGTTTCGTTTTTTAGTGATTCGAGTACTTCAAGAAGTTGGTCGCTTGTTAATGTGCTTAAACTTTTGTTTACTTCAGCTATTGCATTATTAAATGTAGTTAAGGCTAAGTCGGTAAAGCCTGCATTTATTAAATAACCTAATGTTTCTAAGCGGTATTCAAATCGGTCTTCAATATCTTCTAGTGCACTAATTTTACTTAGTAATTGCGTATTTATTGCGGGGATTTCATCAGTTAAGCCTGCGCGGTCAAGTGATACCATTACATTGCTATGCACAGTAATTGCAGAAGTGTCGGTTAAAGTTCGTAATGTGCCTGTATTTAGTTTATTTAACATGGTTAAACAGCGATTTGCGGCAGCAGCAGTATCTGAGCCGACTTCTCTACTAATGGTGACTAGTAAACCACAGCCTTTATAGCCAGCTAAGAAAGAAGCAGATGACTCTGCACTTATGTACTCATCAGATGAAATAAACTCACCCGCATACGTTAATACCTCTTTCGCTTGTTCGGTATACCCGTACTGATATAAAATTTGCGCTGTGCCTGCGTTGTTGTCTGTTTCGACTAAACTTCTGAAAAATTCGTTATAATCACCTTCCTCAGTAAAAAAGGTAAAGGCCTCAGCGGCTGCATCGGTCACTGAAGAGCCCGACATAATGCTTTTAGCTACGCTAAAGCTATACATAATTTGATTAGCACCACTGATATCAAAATCAGATGAAAGTAAGGCAAACGCAGGATTTTCTTCGAGGTCATAAAGGCCTTCAAGTAATCCGGCCAGAGTTTGTAGTGGATAGGTATAAGTACCTAAATTGGCCTCAGTGTATTCTGAAGCAGCAAAGTCATAGTTGCTATCTATGCCCGTTACACCATAAAACGACAGCGCTAGGTTTACGTATTCTCGAGCTAGCTCAAGCGAGTTTGCGCGAAATAAAACCTCTGCTGCCCATGCGGTATAAAGCGCTTTTAGTCTTTGTGTTTTTTTACCTTTAAATTCGCCGGTTTTTTGAATTTGGTAACCGGTGTTACTTGAAATATTTACTAGCGCAATAGCAAAAGTTTGTGCTGTGAGTTGATTGGCATCAGTTGGTTTGGCAGCATATACCTCTAATGCACCTTCGGCTGCATTTTTAAACGCTGTTTGAAAGTAACCATATGTTTTTGTGTACTCTTCTTCACGTACAATCTCTGCGTAGCTGTTAATGGTATTTAGCAGGGTTTCTGCTTCATCGGTTTGGCCAACATCCATATAGTCATTTACTAAACCAAGTAACCAAGACGCATCGCTACTATTTATATTTTCAAACCCTTTTTCAGCTAAATACTGGTTGTAAGCAGCTAAAGCACGTGAGCGATATTGCGCACCTTGTTCTATTTCGTTGATATTATCTAAAGCAACGGCAACATCTTGTAGGCCACTAGCCAGTGCCGTTTGCTCGTTAATCAGTAATAAATAATCTTCGGCGGTATCTAAAAATCCAGCACGTGCATAAGCGGCAGCTTGCGCTTGGTAAACGGTATAGCGTGAAATTTCATCGTTAATGCTTTCGTTTACAATATCGGCTTGTTTTAAGTGTGATTTACTAGAGCTGTAGTAAAAATTACGTTTGTCTTCATTTGTTACATAAGAAGGGCTTAGTGTAATGCTGGCCGTAATTGGTTCATCAATTACGCCATCGGTGTAGCTAATTTCGAACACTTCATTAACTGAACTTAATGTTTGCGCTTCAAAGGTAAACTCGCCCGTGCTTTCGTTTATTGTAATTACACCATTTTCAGGGGAGGTTACCAGCGTAAATGTTATTTCATCTCCATCGGCATCAACTACATTAATAGTCCCCTCTGTTGTTGATGATGAGGTAACAAATACGTTTGTTGTTTGTAATATCGGCGTATCATTAACATTTTCGACCGTAAAGTTAAGCGTTACATTTGAACTAAGAGAACCATCGCTAGCTGAAATTGAAGCACTATCGCTACCAAAGAAGTCGGCATTAGGTGTGTAAGTAAACTCACCATTTGCTTCTACCGCTATAGTCCCATTACTTGGCGCGTTTGCTAATGTGTAGCTAAGTGCCTCGTCGTCGGTTGCCGTTACTTGAGCAGTAAATGAAGTGTCTTCGTTTACAGTAAAATTTAAATTAGGTTGTGCAAATTGTGGAGCTGTGTTGCCAGAGCCACCACCACAGCCCGCTAAAGCAAGGGCGCATAATATTGGGGTATATTTAATAAACGTGTTCATTATTGTTAATATATAAAGTTAATGATGTTGCGAATGATAACGCATATCAATTAGATTTAAAAGTGTGATTTGTATTTGTATTATAAATAGTGAGTATTCAATTGAGGTTAAAAGTGCGCCTAAAAAGCAAAACCCTGCGCTTAACAGGGTTTATATTGTAAATAAGAGAGCGTTACTAAAATAAGGGGGGATGTAACCAATTATCTAGTTAAGATCGTTAATAATAAGAAGAGGGAAGTTTTTAGCTGAACGCGGCTGCCATTTACCAAAATCAATATTGCGAACTTTGAAATACTCAAGCACTTTAGGTGAATACGTCCAGCCACGGGCGCGCTGTTTTGTGGCTGCGCTGCGTAAACTTGCGCCAAGCCCCACCGTTAGTAGATCGTGATTTACATTTAGCTTTTTATAAAAGGCTTTTTCGCGCAGGCTTGCTTTATTTATCACCTCATCGTAATGAGCACGTAAAGTTTGCCACTTTTGGCTTTTTTGCGGCTCTTTTAAATGTTTAACCATGGCGTCAATATCGCTATCTAACCATTTTGCTGAGGCTGCATCACCATGCCAACCAATAATTGTATTGGGCTCAATTGTAGTAGGGTGCCCGGCAAATAACACATAATTAGCACACGATGAAAAACAAAACTGTTTTATATTTACGGTTAACTTATAAGCCAATATTAGTTCGGCTAAATCCATTCCTAAGTCAATATTTCCGCCGCCGCTGGTAATAGTAAAGGTATTAATTGTGGGGTTGATTTTTAAAATCTCAGCTGCTGTATTGTTATTTTGTTTATTGATTTCGCCACTGTATATAATGGTTTTATCACTTAAGGTTACTTGAGCCTGCAATAACGTGGGGAGTATTAAAAAAAGGGTAAAAATTAATTTATGCATATGAGTTTTAAGTGAGTATTTTTGCCAAAGGCTACGTAATTTGGCTAAACGTGGCAAATACTAATTTGGCTAAAGTAGTTAACACCTTTTGACCACTCTTAACTTTGCCCTAATAAACTATCTGTAATGATGTAAATTAGGCACAGTTAAATGGTTTATTTTAAAAAGCGGCTTTACGTAGTGAACGTTAAGCCGCTTTTTATGATTATTAGTAGGGCGTATTCCTTATAATACCAATCTGCAATAATACTTAATCATTTTGAGGGGCTAAACGTGTCGCTATCTGCGTTAAAAAACTCTCATTTACGACTGTATGGATGCAGAAGGTAGAGCAATGCATGAGCAATTGCCGAGAACAACTAAATAGCCAATTTTTTGCCTAGCTATCACCACGGTTTTCCATCCTCAAAATAGATCACTTAATTAAGCATATTGGTATAAATGATTATTCGACGGTAGCTTGCTTGGTTTTTCTAAACATAAACTCAAGCGGAATATGTAGGCGTTTTGACCACGCGTTTTCGGTATGATCTTCCCCTGGGAAGTATTGGCTTTGCCATAACTTTGCTGGGTATTTATGCGCCATAAATAAATCATCAATTTGCGCTTGTAACTTAGGGTACATGGCATCTAAGGTGCTGTCGCCATAATCAAAATAAACCTTTTAGTTACTTAGCTTTGCGATGTTGTTGGCAATGTACTGTTTAAATTGTGCAAATACTTCGTCGTCGTGGCTAAAAATACCTGGCCAATGGGTCGACATACTAATAGCACCCGCAAATTCGTTAGGGTAATTAAGTAGTGTGTACCACGATATAAGCCCACCCATGCTAGAGCCACCAATATAACGGTACTGCGCGCCTTTTTTTACGTTGTAGTTAGACTCAATGTAAGGAATAACTTCTTTAACTAAAAAACGTGAGTAGTTATCTGAGTATACGTTAGAGGCAAATAGTTTATGGCCTGGGTATTTTTCTAACTGGGAAAGGGCGCTTTGCTTTTGCTTGCTTAGGGCCTCAAACGGTTTTTGTGGGTAGTATTCGCTGTGGCGGTTTTCTACGGCGTTTGGAATGCCGAACACAATAAACGGACGCACTTTGCCTTACTCTATTAATGTGCCAGCTACTTCATCTACGCGCCATTCTTGCTTGTTCCATGTGCTGTTGGCATCAAATAGCATGCGGCCATCGTGCATGTAGAGCACATCGTAGTTGGTGTTTTTGTTGTAACCTGGTGGTAGCCAAACATTTAAAAAACGGTTTTTTACAAACTGTGATTCTATATTGTCGATTACTTCAATGTGGCCTTTGCTTACTTGCACGTTAGCTGTGCTTGCATAGCAGGTATGCACTACAAATATTGATAAGCTAAACAGTAAAGCAATTAATTTCATGGTGGCGCCTTAGCATACAAAAAGTACACTATTACAATCTATCATTGTTAATTCAATGTGAATACGTATGCACTGGTTAGGGGGGCGTAAATGTAAAAGCCACTTTTTTATTAATTATAAAGTGGCTTTGTTTGGTTGGACTAACGCATAGTAAGTTGTTGATTTATTTCTTCAAAAATACTCGCGTCGTCTATGGTTGAAGGGATTTGTAGTTCGTCGCCATCGATGAGTTGGCGCAAATTTTTACGTAGTATTTTTCCGGAACGAGTTTTAGGTAAGCGCTCTACGCTAACTATATTTTTTAAACATGCAATGGCGCCAATTTGATTACGTACGGAGGCAACAAGTGCTTTTTCGACTTCTTGGCTTGACCCTGTGAAGTCATTTTTAAGTACAATCATGCCCATTGGAAGCTGGCCTTTTAGTGGATCGTTTACACCAAATACAGCGCATTCAGCAACCGCAGGATGAGCCGCTACAATTTCTTCCATTTCGCCGGTAGAAAGCCTGTGGCCTGCAACATTTATAACGTCATCAGTGCGGCCCATTATGAATAAGTAGCCGTCTTCATCTATATAACCGCCATCGCCAGAGAGGTAGTAGCCCTTGTATTCACTTAAATAACTGGCTTTAAATCGGGCTTTATCTTGCCAAATAGTGGGTAAGCATCCGGGCGGTAAAGGAAGCTTTATAACTACAGCCCCTTGTTCGTTAGCGGCGCATTCATTACCGTTCATGTCGAGTATACGAACATCAAACCCGGGTGTTGGTACGGTTGAGCTGCCTGGTTTGGTTGTTAATGTTTCTATTCCTACTGGATTACAGGCAATCGCCCAGCCTGTTTCGGTTTGCCACCAATGATCGAGTACCGGAAGTTGAGTTTTCTCTTTTAGCCATTGATAAGTGGGTGGATCGAGGCGTTCGCCTGCTAAAAATAACCGTTTTAAGCTAGAGGTATCATATTTTTTAAAGCCTTCAGCATTAGGATCTTCTTTTTTAATAGCTCTAAATGCAGTGGGTGCGCTAAATAACGCACTCACTTTATATTCTTCAACTACACGCCAGAAAGCTCTGGCATCGGGAGTGCGAACAGGTTTTCCTTCATACAAAACGGTTGCACATCGGTACATTAATGGTGCATACACAATATAAGAGTGCCCGACTACCCAGCCAATATCTGATGCCGCCCAAAACACCTCTCCAGGCTCCATACCATAAACCGTTTTCATGCTGTAGTTCATTGCAACGGCGTGCCCGCCATTTTCACGCACAACGCCTTTGGGAGTACCTGTTGTACCTGATGTATATAAAATATAAAGCGGGTCGTCACCATTTACTGGTATTGGGTCGGCTGCTTGTGCTGTTTGCATGGCATGCGTCCAATCTATATCGCGCACTTTCACCATGGTTGCAGTGACCTGTTCACGCTGGTAAATAATACAGTGATTTATTTTGTGATTGGCAAGTTCTATGGCGTTATCAATCAGTGGTTTGTATTCAATGATGCTATCGACCTCTACACCGCAAGAAGCACTAAGTATCAGTTTAGGTTTAGCATCGTCGATTCGCACAGCTAGTTCGTGCGCAGCAAAGCCGCCAAACACCACTGAGTGTATAGCGCCCAAGCGAGCACAAGCTAACATACCAATAACAGCTTGTGGGATCATAGGCATGTAAATCACTACGCGGTCACCTTTTTGTACACCGTATGATTTCATTACGCCCGCAAACTTAGCCACTTGATGTTGTAGTTGGTTGTAAGTATAAATTTGCTTTGTATTGGTGACAGGTGAGTCGTAAATCAGTGCAGTTTGTTCGCCAAAGCCTGCAATAATATGCTGGTCTAGGGCTAAAAAGCTGGTATTTAGTTGTCCATCACTAAACCAATGATAAAGGCCGTCGTTATCTTTTGTGTAGGCTTGTTTTGGCGTTTTATACCACGGTATGCTTTTGCTTTGTTCAAGCCAAAACTGAGCTGGATTTTGCTTAAAGGTAGTGTATTGCTGGTTATAAAGGCCTGGCATAACTGGCTCCTAAAACTAATATGTGTGAGAGACCTTACAAAAGGTAGGCTTTTTTATCCGTGTAGGCTATTCGACCTTGGTCGGCTAAAAGTTAATCACATGGTTAGTATGCGTTGCAGTAAGTTTGACAAATAAAGACGCGGGGCTCAGCATTGCCTTATATTTGTAAAGGGTTAATTGTATGAGTAACGAAGTGAGAGTAGGCGTGGCGGTTATTATTATGCGCCAAAACACTATTTTATTAGGTGAGCGTATTGGTGCACATGGTGCAAATACATGGGCAACACCCGGCGGGCATTTAGAGTTTGGCGAGGCAGTTGAGCAATGTGCAATACGCGAGGTATGTGAGGAAACAGGGTTAAATGTAAGTAAAATAACTAAGCTTGATTTTACTAACGATATTTTCAGTGCTGAAAATAAACACTACATTACATTATATGTAAAAGCAGAGTATGAAGGTGGTGAGCCAACTCTTAACGAGCCTGATAAATGTATTCAGTGGCGCTGGTGTGATATTAATAATTTACCTTCGCCACTGTTTACATCACTTAAAAATTACTTAGCTACAGCAACTCTCACGGTTTAGTTGATGGGCTTAATACTAATTTTTTAAAGCTCACTTGTGCGTAATCGCCATTTTGCTTGTCGAGTGCCCATTCGCCTGTACCTAAGCAGCCAGGGTACCAAATACCTTTAGATGATTTAGTGCTACATTGGTTATAAGCACCGGCTTTAAAATAGTGCCAGTCGGCAGCATAACCATGTGGATGATCTTTATAATCCACCTTGCCATATGCATCAACATTGTTCCCTAAGTTAATTGAGTAATTAACGTCTTTTTTACCCTGTGCGGTAAAGGTTAGGTGCATTACATTACCATGCACGTTCACGGTGTAGCTAAAATCTTCGCTAAGCGCTATTCCCATATCCACTGGATCATTTGGGTTTTCCCACGTGTTTCCCCATACTGGGTAGGTAATGTCTGTACGGTTAGGATCTGTTTTTGGGAGGTTACGTTCGTAGTTCCAAAAAACGGAGCCTGTTTTATGACCGGGCCATTTTTTATAGTAAATTTTTAGCGGTTCGTTGCCCCACCCATAACCCAGTTTTGTATCAATTAATGCTTGGTCTTTACCTGCATGAATTTGCCCAACAACAACAGAGTAAGCTGCTTTTTTATTAGGATCTGTGGCCCGAAGTGCTACATGATCAACTTTCAACGTGGCTTCCATTTTTCCGCCTACTGAGCCAAAACGATCTGAAAGGGGATGTACAGCCAATGCAAAATTATTTTTTGAGTTTTTTGTTTTAATTTTGGTATTTGACCCGCGGATCATTTGTCTTAATTCACTACGTGTATTGGTAGAGTTGGCGCTGGTAAGTGCTTTATTTGGCGAGGTAAATACCATATAACCTTGCTCATCAAGATAGAAAAAATCAGGGTGAGTGTAAGTTTGAATTTCTTCAACGTCGATTGTATCTATTTTTCCATCGTTGTTTAAATCGACCGGTACGTTTATTTTCCATTGCGATAAATCAAATTTTGACGCTGGGACTGCTGCATTATTTTCAACTTTAGTATTTGTACTAGCGCAGCCCATAAATAATAAAGGAGTAACAGCGGCAAGTACTGTGAGTTTAAAAGTAGATGTGTATTTTTTCATGGTTGTCTCTGTGTGATGATTTTAAAAGTAAACGATATTAACTTCGCTTAGCTTTAATTTAACATACCAATTTAAAATATCAACATTACCAATTTTTGGTTTTTATTATTTCGAATAAGGTTATTGGTTATACCAATGTGTTTTTTTGCTGTTTTTTGCGCTTTTTATTTAAGTGTTTACGCTGCGCTTTTTTTATGTGCTTAGTTAGCCACTTTGTCATTTTAGGCATTAGCTCAGGGGCAAAATTATGGCCCATACCAGGGACCACTCTTAGCTTGGCCTTTTTTATAAGTGCGGCTGTATTTTTACCTGCATTAAGCGGAATAACCACATCGTCACTGCCATGAATTACGAGTGTTGGGGTTTTAATTTTACGTATTAAATGTTGCCTGTTTTTACTTGCGGCCATAGCAACTAATTGGCGTTTATAACCATTGGGATTGTATGAACGCTTAACTATTTGCGTTGCATGGTGGCGAAGTGTGTCTTCTGTTTGAGGGTAAGCAGGGCTGCCAATTAGTTGGTTCAGCTTAATGTTGTAATTTATTGCTTCATCAAGATTTTGCGTTTTAGGCCTTAATTTTGCTAGTTTTATAAATACACCAATGCTCTTAGCACTAAGCCTTGGTAGGCTAGAGCTCGACATAATTGTTGTTAAACTGAGTACCTTTTTTTTATGTTGCGCTGCGATTAACTGGGCAATCATCCCACCCATAGATGCGCCAACAAAGTGGGCTTTTTTTATTTTAAGTGCGCACATAAGTGCTAAAACATCGTTTGCCATATCATCGAGTAAGTAGGGAGTTTTAGTCGGGATGGAGAGCCGTTTACTTAACCACGATTTAAATAAACTTGCAGGCGGTGCGTGATCACAATGAGTTGACAGACCACTATCGCGATTATCAAATCGAATTACCCTAAAACCGTTTTTAACTAAACCATAATATAACGTGTCTGGCCATACGGTCATTTGAGCGCCAAGCCCCATTATTAGAATGATTGGCGGAGATTTTTTATTGCCTTCGTCTTGATAATGAAGCGTTATACCGTGTGGTGTTTTAATTGTGCGCATAGCCAAGAGGTGTAGTTAGCTTTGCTAAATTGTAGCGAGTATTTATTACAACTTATTTGCAGTATTAGGCAGTGGCAGTTGCCATTTATTTAAAATAGCATTGTATTCGCCACTTTGTTTAATTGCTTCAAGAGCGTCTGATAGTGTATTGGCTGTTTGCGCGTCGAGCATTTTATTCGCCGCAAAATAAAGCGTAGAAGGGAAATCTTCTAGGTGGATCCGCTTAGTGATAAGGCTTGGATCTAACCCCGACATTTTTAGTTCGTTATTAAGGGTGAGTGTATTCATTAATACAAAATCAATACGCTTTTTATACAGCATTTGCCACAGTTGTTGATAGTAGCTCACTAGCACTAAATTTTTGTCTTCTGTAAAGCCCATTTGCTGTAAATATTTAGCACTGGAGTAACCGCGAATTGTACCTATTTTATAAAACTTAGTGTGGTTTAAGTGTGTTGCCTCTGCTTTACTACTTTTTAAGCTAACTACGTAGGCGTCGGTAAAATATACGTCGCCTAACCATTTAAAGTTATTTGTGCGTGAAGGGGTTTTTAACAAAGAAAGTAAAATAGTGTTTGGGTTGCTTTCAAGCTCGTGAAATGCGCGGGCCATGGGCATTATTTCAAATGAAGCACTTAACGTTGTGTTTTTTAAAACTGCTTTGGCTAAATCCACAAGCGCGCCATCGGCTTGGCCGTTTTCATTTTTAAAATGATATGGGTGTAGGTCTTCTGCAATAAAGTTAAGTGTACTCGTTGCATTTACCGCGGTACAAAACATTAACATAAAGGCGATAATTACAACACGAGGGTGCATAAAACAATCTTTTATAACTAATATGCTTTGAGTTTAAAGAATGTTGACTGAAATATAAACTTAAATGTTTAATAAAAGTAAATAAGTTTGGCCTATTTATCTTTCGAGGTTAAATTTACATCAGTAAGCTTGGTACTTAAGCAAGGTAGAGCCTTTTTAATGTGGTTACCTGTGTTTAGTTTTAAAGTATTCGAGTGGACTGCATGAGTACCAGCGCTTAAAAGCACGATTAAAAGAGCTTTGGTCTTTAAATCCGAGTGCTAAAGCCAACTGCGCTAAATTGGGTTTATTGCATAACTCATTTATACGTCGTTTTCGCTCGGTTTCAAGAAGAAGTAAAAATGTTGTTTCTTGTGATTTTAAATGTCGCTGCAAGGTCCTTGGGGTCATGCTTAAGGCATTTGCAGTGCGTGCTAACGTACAATGTTGTAAATCGAGCTTTGCCATTAAAATTTGACTAACATTTTCAGACATATTTTGCTGGCTAGTAAAAAGACTTAATTGCTGATCAGACACCTGCTTAAGTGCTAAATGTATAGCAGCGTTATCGGTTTTAAAGTTTAGGCCTAAGTAACTGCTTGGAAAACAAATTTCGTTGTGTTTAGCATGAGTTAAAATTGGGCAATTAAACCATGTTGTTAGCGTATTTATTTGCTGTTGAGTGTAGTGATATTGAAAGCTTACTTGAGTCGGTGATAATTCGGTCTTGAGTAATTGGCGCACCACACTCACCCAAGCCGTCATGTTTCTTAACACTACTTGTTCATTGCAGTGGGCATGGGGAAACCAGCGTATAGTGGCTTGGTTTTTGTGTTGTTCAAATTGTGCTTGACCTATATCTGCCACCAGGCGGTCGTAATTTAAAAGCGCTTGTATCGCGTTAGCTAACCCATTACTCGATTCTACTAAATATCCCAAAACGCCATAGTCAGCGGTGCGAATATGTTGGCCCAGCCGAAACCCAAATAAAGGGTCTTTAAGTGTTTTTTGGCCATAATCAAGCAATGAATTATAGCTTTTAAGCGTTATGCGTGGTGACAGCTGTTGTGTTGCACGATTACTGTATTCGTTAAAGTTAATTGCTTTTAAAGCATCTGCGCTATTTAATCCTCGGCTTTGTAGGTAGTCAAGAATACTCGAAAAGTAATGATCGGCAAGGGTTTGCATTTGTCGCCTAAAGCTAAAAAATGGTCGTGTAAGAGCAAGTTTGCCACGTTAAATTTTATTATGCTATAGGTCTTATTTTTAGTGATAGTAGCTTATGGTTTCTATAAATTTAAAATGTACTTTACTTGCTCCACCAGAGAAAGTGGCTGCTGTATTACTTGAACATGCCTATTTAGGACGTTTTTTTAATGCCCAATTTTCACAATTAAAATCACATAATAAAGGTGAAATGAAAGGTGGTGCAGGTGCCATAAGGCAAGTTAAAACCCCGCTTGCTATTTTTAGTGAACAAATTATAAGTGCCAGCAATAAGTATATTTGCTATCGCATAATGGGTGATAAGCCGGTGGCCAATCATCAAGGAGACATATATTTAACTCCCATTGAGCATGAAGGTAATACAGCTACAGTGCTCAGGTATTGCATTACTTTTAAGCCACCATGGTGGATGCCAAGTAGCCTGATTAAGTCATTTGTTAGACATGACATTTCGCAAGCGCTTAATAAACTAGCGCGGTATTTTAAGGAGCATAATGTATGACCATTGAGATGATTTTACTCGCGCTTAGTCCTGTTTTTTTAGTGTTTGTTAGTGTTGAATTTATTAAATACAGGCGTTTTTACGATATAAAAGACAGCATGGCGAATACGGCCTTGGCGTTATTGCATCAAGCTGCCGATGCGCTATCTTTAATATTACTGATGCCATTATTTAATTGGTTATATGAATATCGCGTGTTTGATATTGAGCTGTCGGTACTTAGTGTTTTTTTCGCCTTTATTTTGCAAGACTTTTTATATTATTGGTTTCATAGGGCGTCGCATCACATTCATTGGTTGTGGGCTGCACATGTCGTTCATCATAGCTCTACAAAAATGAATTTTACAACGGCATTTAGGCAAAGTTTAATGTACCCCTTAGCCGGTATGTGGGTATTTTGGTTGCCTATGATTTTAATAGGCTTTAATCCTATAACTGTGCTTAGCGTTGTTGCGTTAAATTTGGCTTATCAGTTTTTTGTGCATACACAGGTAGTAAATAAGCTTGGGTGGTTTGAATTTATATTTAATACACCGTCACATCATCGGGTTCATCATGCTATTAATCGGGGCTACTTAGATAAAAATTTTGCTGGCGTACTTATAATTTGGGATAAGTTATTTGGTACCTTTGTAGAAGAAGATAAAAACCAGCCGTGTAAGTATGGCATTGTGGGGCAGCTAAATAGCAATAATCCAATTACTATTACATTTCATCAATGGCGGCACTTAATTAAGCTAACTTACATAACTAAAGGATTTGAAGCTAAGTTAAAAGTTTTGTTTGGTTACCCAACTAGCTCGCAAAAGAAGAATGATAATAGCGTGAAATATAAAAGTTAAGAGTGCTTATCCACTCTTAACTTTGTTGTCTAAGGAAAGAAACTATTGTGCAGTAGTAATAACCGTATCAATTAAATGTACCACGCCATTACTTGTGTATATGTCGGTGGTTGTTACATTGCTTCCTGCAACTTGTAATGACGTTGCAGATAAACTCACCTGCCACCAAATGTTGCCAACACCTTGGCCGTTTTCATCACCAGGGGCCGTGTCGCCAGAGTAGGTATACAGTGGACGACCGAGGTACGCTACCTGCATAGTGCTATCTGCGCGAGCAATAAGTGATAAACCTGGTATGTTTTCGATGGAATCAGCGGTGCCTAACACAGGTGGCCACGTTGCTGCACAGGTATCTTCACATACGCTCATCGACTCGCCTAAGTCGTTGTCAAAAACGTAAACTGTTTTACCCGGTGTTGTATCAGCCATGCCTGTTACTAAACGCGCATTGTCTGCATCGTATGCAACACTGTCTGTTTCAGCGTTAGTGGTGTTAGTAAAGTCGACAATATTTACACTTAGCATATTTTCAGCAAGGGTGGTGACCATTTTACCATTAGCTGCAAATGCATCCGTGCTGCCTACTTGAGCGCCTAATACGTGCTGTGTTAATACGCCGGTTAATGCGTCTTTATCGGCTAGTAGCGCGTTTATGGTGTCGGTTGGGATTTTGCTGAATGCGGCGTTGGTTGGAGCAAATACGGTGAACGATTTTGTTGTATCGTTAAACGTATCAACCAAGTCAGCAGCTTGTAGGGCAGTAACTAATGTTGAAAGAGCGTCTGTTTCTGTCGCAACGGTGGCAATTGTTTTAGTAGGTGTACCTACTTCAGTGGGTGGCATAATTACCTTGTTGAGTACATGAATTACACCATTATCAGCTGTTACATTTGCTGTGGTCACTGCGGAGTCGTTGATGAATAATGCGCTATCTACATATGAAAGGGCAGCCATATCGCCATTTGCCATTTCAACTTTATTGTTTTCGCTATTTGCAATGGCGACAGCTGCGTCAGACAAAACACTTGCGTCGGCAACTAAGTGGTAAAGTAAAATATCGCGAAGGGTATCAGTGTCTGCAAGTAGCGCATCAATGGTGTCTTGCCCAAGCGCTGCAAAAGCGTCATCGGTAGGAGCAAATACCGTAAAAGTATTAGTAGGATCTGCGACTAACGTGTCCAAGCCAGTTGCACCGAGCGCAGCAATTAATGTTGTAAAGTTACCATTTTCGCTGGCAACGTCGGCAATTGTACCAAAGCTTTCAGGCAGTGTTACATCAGCTACAATGACCGAATCTATTACATGAATCACTCCGTTGGTTGTAGCAATATCTTTAACCACAATATTGGCACCGCCAAACATAAGCATGTCTGTTTCAGTATTAATTGTAATTGGAAGCGAGTTGCCTAGCAGCGTTTCTGCAGATTGACCATTTAATGACATAGCCGTTACCGAATCAACCGTGCTCGTTAAAACGTGCTGCTTTAAGATGTCGGCTAATACCTCTGGGTTTGCTAAAAGCGTGTTAATCATTTTGCTACCAACAGCATCAAAAGCTGCATCTGTAGGTGCAAAAACGGTGAACTGCGCTGACTCATCGCTCAATGCCGATGTTAAACCCGCAGCGTCTAATGCGGCAAGTAAGGTAGTGAAGTCGCCTGCTTGACTTGCTGTTTCTACAATATTAGCGGTAGGAGCTGATTCAGCAGTGGCAATAGGCATAAGTACTGCGTCTATCACATGGATAATGCCATTGTCTGTTGCAATATCAGTCATGGTTACTGTGCTTGTATTAATTAACAAACTCTCGCCGCTTAATGATAATGCAACTTTTCCGCCATTTACCGTGTCGACGGTTGTTCCTGCAAGGCCTAGAGCTGCTTCTGCGTTTACACTTCCTGATACAACGTGATAGGTTAATATTGAGCTTAGTGTATCTGTGTCGGCTAGTAGGCCATTTATTGTGTCTTCGCCGAGAAGTGCAAAGGCATCATCTGTTGGTGCAAAAACAGTAAATTCTTGACTCGTATCGGCAAGTGTATCGTCTAAACCTGTTGCCTCAAGCGCTGCAACTAAGGTAGTAAAGTTACCCGCATCTCTTGCTACATCAACAATGGTTGAAGATGCTTCGGGTTCAACTTGTACGGGTGTGTTATCGTCATCATCGTCATTACAGCCTTGTGCTAATAACAAGGGAAGTGCAATGAGGCATACCTTCAGTAATTTGTTCATGACCTGATCCTTCTGTGTGAGATGTAATTAACAATCTCGTAACGTTACGGAGTTTTTTTTACAAGAGATCAGATTTATTTGAGTGTTTTTTAAACTTCTGAATTTTGAAATTGAAAGGTATTCGTATTATTTATTACTTTTTACTACGTGGTGCCCCAAATAAAATAAAGATATGACAAGCACATACAGATAAAAATGCACTAATACCTAGAGCTCCACCATAGTTACTTATTTTAGGGACTAAATATTCAAATAGAATCGCAAAAATCACTGCAGCGCAAGTTATTGTATACAGACCAAAACGCTTAGGTGCGCTCATACCAATAAACGTACCACCAAAAAAATGGCACTGTAAAGCTCGGGGTGTAAATTAAAACCATAAAAAATGCAGTAAGCAATTATAGATAAACTCGAAGAGGCACTAATAGCGCTAAAAAGCCTATGTTTGGCGAGTAAAAATGTTAATAAAGCGCCAAAAAATGCAATTGCCGGGTATTCTATTGTCATACAAATACTCCTTTTGCTAGCGCAAATACAGCAACGCTTACAAATGCAATACTCCCTAACTTCCCTCCAAAGCCAGAAAATAAATTTAAAGTAAGTACATACAAACAAGCACCTAAGAGTGAAATAAAACCCAGTTCCCAGTAGCTGCTAATTAAACTCGACGAGCACATACCCGCAAAACTTCCTGCGTAAATAGCAGCGTTTGGATGAATATTAAGAGACTTTGGAAAAGGAATAAAAGAGCCAAAAAGGCCAACCACAGACGCAGCAATAACAGCAGGTAAATTAAATTCAGTGTGCATCACAAAGCACAGCAAACAGCCTGAAAAAAAAGCACTGAATTTTATAAAGAAAAATTTAAGCATAGCTAGTCAGTCTAAAGTAACCGGGGAGTGTTTAACAGCATCGCTTAATATTGCAGGCAAATAGTTAAAAAGATCATATAAAATATATGAAGGCTTAAATATGCTCAAAGTAATGCAGTTTGTGTAATGTAAATTGTAATTTATGTATAATGTAGGAAATTTATTGAATAATAAGAAATAACCTAGGGTAATTTATGTCTAATTGTTTGCATTTGGCAATTCCGGCTGGCGATTTAGAAGTGGCTAAAACATTTTATTGTGACGTACTTGGCTGTAAAACCGGTAATAGTGAAGAGGGGCGCTGGGTAGATATTGACTTTTGGGGAAATGAACTTACATTGCATCAAAGCGTTGAGCGTTTACCGACTGTTCGCCATGATGTAGATATGGGCGCAGTAGCTGTGCCGCATTTTGGTATTCATTTATCTGAAGATGAGTTTAACAATTTAAAAAAACGCATTGAAGATGCAGGTTTAGAATACCTTGATAAGCCTTATCGCCGATTTGTAGGAGATGAGTTTGAACAAGAAACCTTTTTTATCGAAGATACTAATGGCAATGTACTCGAAATGAAAACCATGGTTAATCCTGAGGTTTTATTCAAAAAAGTCTAACTAGTTTTTATGTATTCAAAGCCACTTTTATAGTGGCTTTGTTGAGGTTTAGCTCTGTAATTGAGGTACGACCTCGCTTGGCGTTTTATTAAAGTGGCGCTTAAACTCGCGGCTAAATTGCGAGGGGCTGGTATAGCCTACTTTTAATGCAGCCTCATTCGCTTTACTACCGTTACTTGTAATGAGTTCTTTTGCTTTGGCTAAGCGTACTTTTTTTAAGTATTGGAGTGGCGATTCAAAGGTCACTTGTTTAAAGGCGCGATGAAACGACGACACACTCATGTTTACCTCTTCAGCTAAACCTTCAACCGTAATTTGATCTGCATAGCTTTTATGCATTGTAGACAGTGTTCGTGCTATTCGGGCGTAGTGCCCATCGTGCATGGCAAGGCCAATTAAAGTATGGCCCTGAGGACCACATAGTACTCGGTATACCAATTCTTTAATTATATCTTCACCAAAAATATCGGCTTCTAGCGGGCTATTTAGTGCGCTTAATAAACGATAAGTTACTTGCTCCATATCACCATCTATTTTTGCTGATTGCACACCGCTCATTTGCCTTGAAGTAAACGGCGTATGTTCACCCATTTGGTTTACTAACTTATGTAATGTTGCTGGGTTAATATCAACAACTACGCCCATTACAGGTAGGCCATTATCAGTAAAGGCTTCGCATTCAAGTGGTACGGGTACACCTAAAACCAGGTAGTCGCCAGCACCATATTTTATTTGATGATCAGGGAAATGAATTATTTTATGCCCTTGGCCAACTAAAATAATACCAGAGTTGTAAATGAGTGGCTGACGAGGTGAACTTTTACTCGCACGATGAAAGTAAACCCCGGGAATAATCGTTTTCTTAACGCCCTCAAAATTGAGCAAATCATTGTGCTCGGCGTATTGCTGCAACATGCTGGCTATAGTGGGCATTAAAAAACCTTTTATCGTACAAATTTTGCGTAAAATAACAATGTTGGCAGTATTAGGCAAACTTTAGGCATTTATTAGGCTTTTTTAATGTTTGTTTTGCCACTAATATGCACCTATTGAAATTTAGCTTAGTGAGTAACTAAGCATTCTATTTAAGGCGTGTTGATCTTTTATGGTTGAATTTACAGCAGTATGTTTGGTTTTTAGGCAAGGCAGAGCCTATGAAGTGTGGTTACTCCCCATAAATAGGCGATAACGCAGCATAAATGCCAAACATGCGCTGCCCTTCGGGTTCTGCCTAGGGGCGATAAACTCTTTGTTACTCGGTTTTTACTTAGTCCACTAAGTTACAAACCTCGCGCCGCGATTTAATCGCCCCTAGATTGAACAAATTTCAATCCGCAAAGATCAACACGCCCTAGTATTTAACCGTTACCTAGGAGCAAAATAATGAAATTTAGCTACGTAAACCCAACACTTATTCAGTTCGGCCAACAGCAAATTGCATCAGTAACCGATTTGATCGCAAAAGATCAAAAAGTATTAGTAGTGTACGGCGGCGGTTCTATTAAAAAGAACGGCGTGTACGACCAAGTTGCAGCGGCACTTGAAGGTTTTGATTGGGTAGAGTTCTCAGGTGTTGGTGCCAATCCAACAATTGAAGTGTTAGACCAAGCAGTAAAAATTTGTAAAGAACAAAATATCGACTTTGTATTAGGTGTAGGCGGTGGCTCTGTAATTGACGGCGTTAAATACATTGCAGCGTCGGCAGTTTATGATGGCGAAGGTTGGGATATCCCTACTGGTAAGCATACTATTACTAGCGCATTACCAATCGGTGCAATATTAACATTACCTGCAACGGGTTCTGAGTCTAACCAAAATTCAGTTGTGAGCAAAGAAGCAACGAAGCAAAAACTACCGTTTGCATCACCAAAAGTGCTACCAAAGTTCGCGATTATGGACCCTGATGTAATGAAAACATTACCGCAGCGCCAACTTGTGAATGGTTTAGTAGATGCATGGGTTCATACGTGTGAGCAGTACCTAACATTCCCTGAAACAGCATTGGTTCAAGAAGGTTACGCAGAGGCACTTTTAAGAACGCTTAAAACGCTGGGCGATAACTTTGAAAACCAAGACGATGCATGGCGTGCAAACCTTATGTGGGCAGCAAACCAAGCACTTAATGGTTTAATTGGTTCTGGTGTATCGCAAGATTGGGCAACACACATGATTGGCCATGAGCTTACAGCTGCTTACGGTGTTGATCATGCACGTTCACTGGCTATTGTTCAGCCTTCTTTACTACGTAACCAATTTGCAGTTAAAAAAGCGAAGCTAGAGCAAATGGGTAAAAACGTATTTGGTCTTGCACAATCGGATGATTTAGCAGAGCAAACAATTCAAGCAATTGAAGCGTTTTACCACAGCTTAGATGTAGCCACTGTGCTTATTGAACATGCCGATGACAAAGCAGCTGCAGTAGAAAACGTACTTGCTAAGCTTGAAGCTCACGGCATGGTAGCCCTTGGTGAAAACCAAGCAATTACACTTACACAAAGCCGCGAAATTTTAGAGCAAGCAATTGCTTAAGCGCTTAAAGTAATACAAAACTAAAAGGCGCTAGCGTTTACGTTAGCGGCTTTTTTATGCATAAAATAAATTAAAAACACTGTGTTTATAATTAACCAATAATATTGGTATTAATGTTTTAAAATGATGATAGTAAACTGTGTTCATCGGTTAGCAAAACTAACACCTTATAAATTTACACAGGATAAAAACTCATGACACTACTACAAAAAATATTAAACTCTAAAGCAGGCGCAGCAGCACTTATTTTACGTGTACCAGTCGGTTTAATTTTAGCAGCGCACGGCGCGCAAAAATTATTTGCTTGGTTTGGCGGTTACGGCCTTGAAGGCACAGGGCAGTGGATGGCAAGTATTGGCTTAGAGCCAGGTTACTGGTTAGCTTTAATGGCAGGCAGCGCTGAATTTTTTGGCGGCATTGCATTAGCACTTGGTTTATTAACACGCCCAGCAGCCGTAGTTACTGCGTTTACAATGTTGATTGCAATATTTAGTGTACACATTAACAATGGTTTATTTATGGCTAACAACGGTTACGAGTACGCACTTACGTTATTAGTTGCAACTGCAGCGCTTGCTATTCAAGGTGCAGGTAGCTTTTCTGTTGATAGTATTATTGCTAAAAAACTAGCTGATAAATAACGTTTATAGTTAAAAAAATAGCGGCTAATTTAGCCGCTATTTTTGTATGGATTAAGCATTATTTTACTTAACCGAAAAAGTTAAAGAGTAGTTGTGCTGTGTTTGCTCAAGTAAATATTCTTTATGGGTACTTGGGCTCCACGAATCATCGCCGCCAACCCCCATATGTTGATGATCAATATGGACATGTAAGCAATCATCAGCTACTAGCTCATTGGTGTGCTTTGCTTGCGTTAACATGCTTTGAGAGTATTCACTGGCGGCAAATAAAAACGCACCGGTTACGGTCAAATTATTAATGCTAAGTAATTGGCAATCACTACGCACGCCGTTATCGGTTGGGAATATATACGGTGTATGTAGCTCATTATGTTGCGCGCTGTAATAACCTAAACGCGCAGCCGCTTTGCGATCTGGGTAGTTTTCAAATGGCCCTAAACCAAGCCAATTTACTTGTGTATCGCTTTGTTTATTAAGCGTTGTACTTAACCCTATGCGTGGCATGGGTGGCAAAGTGTCGTTAAGTTGTACATCAACATTTAAGTTAATTTCACCTGTATTATTAAGTGTATAAAGCCATGTTGTTTTTGCTTGTACTACGCCATTAAATTCATAACTAAACACACAGGTAATACGTATATCTTTGTTTGATTGCACGACTTCAAACAAGCGACATGTGCGCTGCCACTTGCCAATACCCGCTCTTAGCCAGCGCGCTTCCCATGCGTTAGGGTCTAGATTGTCTACTTCGCTTACGCCTATGTCGTTATCAAGCGGGGCGCGGTAAAAATTATCAACTAGTGGACTTTTAATAACGTGGGTTTGATTGTGTAGCCATTGCTCAATAAGGCCTGATTGGCTATTAAACACGAGTTTAAAGGTATCGCCTTCAATACTTAGCTGTGTATCGGTCTCACTAATATTTAGTGTGCCGTGTGCTGAAGCAGCTACTAAATTGGGCTTAAATGTATCAGCGCTTAAACTTTGGCTATTTATAAGTTTAAATTGCTCGGTGTTTAATACATGCTCGGCACTTGCAAAGCTGCAGTCGTTAAGCAGTGCTACATCTAAATTAAGGTGATATTGCGCACCGGCTTTAAACACCGTTTCTGTATTAACAGTTAGCGTTTGCGTACTTTGCGGGGCAATATTAATGATTTGCTCGCCTTGCTCTATACATTGGCCATTTTCTATTAACTGCCAAACCAGTTTTTCGTTATCGGTTGCCCTAAATACATAATCACTAAATACATCAACGGTATAGTGGTTTTGAGTTTGCTCGCGCAGCGTAAATTGTAAATGTTGTTGGCTGTATTTAGCTTCAAACAGGCTAGGGTGAGGCGTACGATCTGGAAATAATAAGCCGTTTATACAAAACTGGCGGTCGTTTAGTTCATCACCAAAATCGCCACCGTAAGCCCAATAATGCTTACCGTTTTCATCAGTTTTAGATAAACCTTGGTCTACCCAATCCCAAATAAAGCCACCTTGCAGGCGCGGGTACTCTCTAAATGCTTGCCAGTAATCGTCAAAGCTACCTAGGCTGTTACCCATTGCGTGTGCGTACTCACATAAAATGAGAGGACGGGTTTCGCCTGGTAGGCTTAGCCACTTTTTAATAGAGTATTTAGGTACTGCGTCATCGGCAAGGTGGGTATCTACACGGGCATACATAGGGCAAATAATATCGGTTGCGGTGGTATTTGCGCCGCCACCTTCGTATTGCACTGGACGCGATGGGTCAAAGCTTTTTGACCAACCGTACATAGCATCGTGGTTGGCACCGTGCCCGCATTCGTTCCCCAGTGACCAAATAATAATAGAGGCGTGGTTTTTATCGCGCTCAACCATTTGTGTATAGCGCGACATAAATGCACCAGCCCACTGCGGATCGCTTGCAAGCCTACCCATAGGAAACATACCGTGGGTTTCTATATTGGCCTCGTCCACTACGTATAAACCTAGCTCGTCGCACAGCTCGTAAAAACGCGGGTGGTTAGGGTAGTGAGCAGTACGTACAGCATTAAAGTTATTTTGCTTCATTAGCTTAATATCTTCAATCATGTCGGCGGTGCTCACTGTGTGGCCGTTTTCAGGGTGATGTTCGTGGCGGTTAACACCGCGAATTAGTAGCGGTTTGCCGTTTAAGCAAAGCTGCCCGTTAAGCATTTCTACTTTTCTAAAGCCAATGTTATAGGCTTCGGCGTCTACGGTTCTGCCTTGCTCATCTAACAGGCTTACAACACAGCGATATAAGGTCGGGGTTTCGGCGGTCCACTTTTTAGGG
Source organism: Pseudoalteromonas sp. CR1 (assembly GCF_019392235.1). Taxonomy (NCBI): domain Bacteria; kingdom Pseudomonadati; phylum Pseudomonadota; class Gammaproteobacteria; order Alteromonadales; family Pseudoalteromonadaceae; genus Pseudoalteromonas; species Pseudoalteromonas sp. CR1. Next base: position 181,126 of record NZ_JAHXRM010000001.1, read on the forward strand.
CTTTGTATATCAATTGTTTGAAATACGACATCGCTCCAACCGCCTTTTTCATCAACGCGTTTATTGTTAGTGCTTTGTATTTGTGGCTCACACAATGCTTGTTCACCATCAAAAACCTGTACTGCTACTTGGTAGTTATTTGGCGCATCTATTGCGGTTTTTATATGCAAAGTCGCATCGCGGTAGCATGCGTCTAAATCTGGGGTTATAAATACATCGCGTATTTGGTGTTGCGGTTTGGTAAGTAAGTTAACATCGCGGAATATACCACTTAGCCACCACATGTCTTGATCTTCTAAGTAACTGCCATCGCTCCAGCGAATAACCATAACCGCAATGTGGTTGGTGCCAGCCACTAACAGTTCGCTTAAATCAAATTCGCTTGGTAAGCGGCTATCTTGCGAGTAGCCCACCCATTGACTGTTACACCAAAGATGAAACGCCGAGTTTACGCCTTCAAAAATAATATGGTTTCGCTGAGCTAATTGATCCGCCGTAATAGTAAACTCAGTGCGGTAGCAACCCGTTGGGTTATCGCTAGGAACAAAAGGCGGGTTTACGGCAAAGGGGTATTTAACATTGCAATAAATAGGTTTATCAAAGCCGTGTAATTGCCAGTTAGAAGGCACAGGAATACTTTGCCAGTCGTTGGCGAGTGTTTCACTTAGTAATGACTCATCAACCGCTTCGGGCTTATCAAATAATTTAAAATTCCATTGGCCGTTTAAACTTTGTTTTTGTGATTGCGTGTTTGTACGGGCATGGTCAACGCTTTTAAAACCATTAAGTGGGCTGTGCGCTTTTACTTGATTAACTTGCACCGAAATTGGGTTTTCCCAATCGCGGCGGTTAATTATGTGCTGTAGTAAGTTCATTAGTGTCCTATTGCATGTGTGGCAATTATAGTGGCTTAAATATAGCTAAAATAATACGTTGAGGTTATGCTTAAAGCTCTCTTTTATTTATCCAAAACTATCATTTTAAATTATGCGCAACACCATTAAAGATGTACTCGATATTGGCCCAGAGTGTACAGAGCGGTTTATTGATTTAAACACGCTTTCGCAAATGCCAAGCCTTGAAATAGAGCTGGCAGGTTGCTCAAATTTACTGGGTGATTATTGTGTTGCGCGTACTAACCCGCTTGAACACACTTTGTTTTATACTTTGGGTGGTCAGGGCACGCTTAAAACTATTAATAACCAATACCCATTAATCGAAAATAGCTTAGCTATATTGCCAGCACGGCAAAGTTTTGAGGTTGAAATAGCAAGCGAAAAGTGGGATGTGATTTGGCTAAATCTTGCAAATACCAAGCGTTGGCAGCATTTAAATTTAGCGCACGCGAAGGTATTAACTAATCAGCAGCTAGGGCCATTACATTTAGCAATGGAGCTTTTATACAGCGAAGGAAATGCGACTTTGCGCGAAGGCGTTATGCCTATTTTAAGCCACTACTTAAATACTACGCTTCAAAGCGAGCCGCAAATAGGCGGGCAAAACAGATTAACCAGCTTGTTTTTAGAGGTAGAAGAGCGCCTGCAATTTGATTGGACAATAGAGGCTATGTGCGAACAAGTACATTACTCAGCACCGCATTTACACCGGTTATGTCAGGCACAATTTGGCAAAAGCCCTATGCAGCAGCTTATTTATTTACGTATTAAACGGGCTAAAAACTTGCTTTTAAATACCCGCTGGCCAGTCGCCCATATTGCCGCTTACGTGGGGTACCCTAATATATTTAATTTTTCAAAACGGTTTAAAAAATCAGTGGGCGTGTCACCCACTGAGTTTAGAAAAAAGTTGGTTTAAACATTTTAATTATATTGAAACAGGTTATCCCAGCGCTCATCCAAAATAGTTTTTGCATGGTCTAGGCTTATAGCGCTATACACATCGTTAGTGCAGGTTACTAAACGCATCCGGGTGAGCTTTTCAAGCGCATCGCTAATTTCAAAGTCGAGTTCGCATTTATACTTTGTTTTAAACCACGCCTCTATTTGCTCATCAAGCATTTGAGCGTTTAGGCCACTTTTAGATTTTAATAAAAACGTATAGGCAAGTAGAGCTTCTTTTATGTCTTCTTCTTCGGCGGCGTCTATAAGGGTATGAAAAACACCGGCGTTGTTATCAAGATTTTTAAAGTAAAGGTTATCACTAAGGGCTTTCATAAATTTAATTTTACGGTTTTTAAATTTACTCCACTCTTTAAAAATAAAGCTGCCAAATACCCCCATGCCAATAGTAAAGGTAATAAAGTGTTGTTGGGTCATTTCTACGGCTTCACTTCTAAAGCCACCCCAAAAAGCAAACAAAGCAAATAATAATAAAATTGATGCGCCTAGCTTTGTAATTAAAACCACGGCACCGCCAATTAAAGCCGATGAGCCAATAATCACCTTATCAATAGGGCGCATACGTACTTCGCTATTAGGAAATAGCATTTCAAGGTCGGCTTTAGGTACATTTTGAAACAGCTTAACGATGGTCGAGCTTGGCTCAAACCCTAAAGGCGTTTTATTTTTAGCGTCAAAGTGGGCTTTATCTTTAAAACGAATAAACACCGCAACGCGGTCGTAATTAGTAAAGTGCAGTGGCTTTTTACGAAGCCCCCAAAAGCTGGTTATGGTTTCAGTGAGCTGCGACTCGCCGCGGCGATAAAAAACCACTTCTTCAAAGTCGTCAAATTCCACCTCAAGGCGCACTTTAAAAAGGGATTCTTCGTTGAGTGCATCTTGTAAGTCTTGATTGGTGATCACTTCAAAATTAGCCGCGTTTAAAACTTTAGCAAAATCTTTTGCAAAGTCACGTTGGCACTGCGCTTTTTGAGCATTTGATACCGGCGCTAAAGAGCGTGTATCGCTATTAGGATCAAAGGGCGCGTAGTTATTTTTTAGCGACTCAAGTATGGCGTGGTAATCGAAATGAATAAAGCTAGCAAGTAGGTCACAAAATTGTTTAAACGAGATTTGTTGTGTGTTGTTTTCAAGCTCATTGCTACACATTTCAATAATGTCTTGCTTGCGAAAGGGAATAAAACGCGCATTTTGCATAAATTTTTAACTACTTAAATAGGGCTTAACGTTATTAGCACATAGTAAAATATTCTTATAAATATTGCTATTTTGTTAACCTGTTAAGTGGGTATTGTTTGTATCAAGTTTTAATAGTTTCAGGGTGTATTAACTTAACTGTGTCATTATTAATATGTAAATACAGGATAATTAAGCATAGGGCAGGAGTTAATTGTGGCTTTACAAAAAAAATTAAAACAAAAAACACGTAATTTTATAGAGTCTAAACATATGCTCAGTGGCATTACGGTTGCGTCGTTTTTAGAATCCACAATTGTCCCTATTCCTTTAGAAGCGATTATGGTGCCACTTATGCAGGCACAACGAGAAAAACTATGGTTGATTGCATTAATGGCAACGCTGGGCTGTGTTGTTGGGGCATTATTTGGTTATGCCCTTGGCTACTATTTATTTGATGCAGTTGGGGATTGGGTGATTAGTGCTTTTTCAAGCCCTGAACAGTTCGAAAATGTTAAACAAAAAATGGACAACCAAGGTTTTTGGTTTGTTATTACTTTAGGAATAGTACCTATTCCATTTCAAATAGCGATGCTTGCGGCGGGCGCTACCAAGTATTCACTTGGCCTGTTTTTACTGGCCAGCGCAATTGCTCGTTCAATTCGTTACTTTGGACTTGCTATTGTTGTGTTTTATGCAGGAAACCAAGCTGAACGTATAATTAGTAAGCATAAAGTTAAAGCCATGATTAGTTTAACTATTTTAGTTTTACTGGGATGGGGGATCAGCACCTTACTTTGAGGCTAAATTTGTAAGGTGTGTTATAGTTCTTAAAGATGATTTATAAACTCAAGTGTAATCTATTTATATGATGAATGTTGAAACTGTCAGCCTTAAGTTGACCCGCTTTACTCGTATAACGCGGTTAAATAAATTGCTTATGTTTGCGCTGCTAGTATTTATAGTGGTATTCACCATTTATAACTTCACTTATTTTCCTCTGTTAGGTGCAAAAAAAAGCATCCCTGCCTTTGCCAGTGAACTCATCAATCTTATTGTCATAATGACTGTTTTTTGGGTTGTGCAGTGTTCCAAATTAGCTAAAAAAGCCTACCAGTATGTCACCATTGGTTTAATGTTATGGATAGTGGGAATGACGGTCGATGTGCTTGATGAACTTGTTGTTCAGCCTGCGTGGGTTACCTTGTATATAAAAAATTTATGCATTTCTGTAGGGGTCGTTATTACGGCTTATGGCTTATTTAAAACCATGTTGTTTATGCAAAAAATGCACAATAGGCTAGCCCAAGAGTTTATAATTGATGATCTCACCCAAGTTTACAATCGGCGATGTTTTTACGAATACGTTGAAAACGAAACCGATGAATCTTACGCGGTAATCATCATCGATATTGATCACTTTAAATCTATTAACGATACCTATGGTCATAGCAAGGGCGACAAGGTGCTTAAAGCTTTTGCTAGCAAAGTAGACGCTCTGTTTGAAGATGGCAATATTTTTGCGCGTATTGGAGGTGAGGAGTTTGCAGGCTACTTACCAAATTGCACTCTGGAGCAAATGCAGGCGTTTGCTGAGACGGTATTGGCGAGTGCTCGCACTATTGAGGTTACCGATAAGCTTTATACTAGTGCAAGTGTTGGGGTAGCTAAACGCTTCAAAAATGAATCATTTGATAGCGTAATGAAGCGCGCAGACCAAGCTTTATACAAAGCTAAAAACAATGGCCGGAATCAATTTGAAATCGCAGCGAAGCCGTAAATAGCGGGTCCTTATTGTTTGCACATTTGCTACACTTTTTTACGTTTTCGTAAGTAAATGTCAGCTTAGGTAATACTTTGTAAAGCATGAAATTAAATTAAAATGCAAAGGTCGTAGAGGGGATATTAATAATAAGGAATCCCCTTGATGACCAACTCTCTTTTAAAAGTGGTTTTACCTCTTAGCTTACTTGGTGTTTTATCTGGCTGTGGCTCTGATGATAGCGCAAGCTCTACAGGCTATATTCAAATGTATAATGGCTCGTACAACAGCCCTTATACGCGCTTATTTGTTGAAGAAACAGAACGTTCAGGTGCCGACTTTGCCGACGTAACCACGCGCCATAATTACAGTACTGGCACATTTGATGTTAGCTTTGAATATTTAGACGCTAACGATAGCTACATCACTATTAGCGATCAAGAAATTTCAATTAAAGATGATAAAACGCAATTGGTTGTTATGAGTGGCGATTTTGCAGAACCCACTTTTACTGAATTAAGCGTGCCTATTAGTAGTGACGCCGGCGAGTTTAACCTTGGCTTTTTTAACATCACGGGTGAGGACACCAGCTACGATATTTATCTGGCAACAGACGATGGCGTATTTGAAAGCGCAACATTGTTTGCATCTGCGCAGTACTTAAATGAATTAGATTTACAAAGTGTAGATGAAGGTTATTACACTATTTTTATTACCCCTGCGGGCAGTAGCGATGTGGTTTACGAGTCATCGTCAGTTTATTTGTATGATGAGGCAAGCTACGTAGCCATTATTCGCCCAAGTTATGCCACCGAGTTAAGTGGTATCACGCTTGATGTAGTAACCGACAATAACTACGTTACTGAACTTAAGCATCAATCTGCATTAGGTCAACTGCGTTTTATTAATACTATTGATGACTACTCACCAGTTAGTTTTAGTGTAACGCGTGGCACTACAGCAACCCCAACTAATTCAGTTTCAAGTGACAACTATACCGACTACGTTGAGCTATTACCAAACAGTTATAGCGTGGCGATGTTTGATGAGCAAGGTATCAAGCTGGCCGATAACTTTTTAATGACCCTTGAACGTGAGCAAAGCGCGGTGGGTATTTTTTACAACGATGCAGATAATGGCTTGCGGATGATGAGTGTTGAAGAGCATTTAACACCAAGCAGTTATAGTCATACGGTGTCGGTTATTAACCTTATTGAAAGTTACGCAGGACAGTCGGTAACTGATATTGATGTGTACTTTACCCTTAACGGTGAAACTGTTGAGGACACCAGTAATGTAGTTGATGGCTTAGACCGCTACGATCAAGAAGAGCAAGTAGTCGATAACGAAATTTATACGGTGTATGCTGTTTTTGAGGATAACGGTCAGCAAATTGTACTCATTCAACAAAGCGATATGGACTTTACCCAAGAGGGAAATTACATACTCATTTTAGAGCATGATGACACCACGGCATCGGGTTATAAAATGTCTTTAGAGCGCACAATTACAGACAGTGTTGAATAATAAAATGAGAGTTAAAAGCCTAAATACAGAGTGTATTTAGGCTTTTTATTGAACAAAATTTAACGGCTTAGTAATAATTAGGTACACTCATGGCATAATAAATAATAAGAGTGTGCCATGGATGATTTTATTGGGTTAATAGTGATAGTCATGCTGATTATTGCAACCGGTGCTTTGTGTGGATTAATTGCATTAATACAAGTAAACGGATTAAAGCAAGAAGTTGCAGTATTGAGGGCTAAAGTAACTAAATTACAAGCCTCTAAAGCAGCGTCATTTAATAATGTACAGAGTGAAGTAAAAGCCCCTGACTTTAAACCTCATGCCACTACTATAAATACCGAGCCAACTTTAGCCGTGCAAAGCGCTCCCATTGGCGCGGCAAAACAAAAGCCTGTAGCGCCTAAAAAAGCTAAACCAGCCACGCCTTCATTTATTTCCACATTGTTTGAAACATTACGCACAGGCTTTGAGCAAAACTGGATGACGTGGATAGGTGCAATAGCACTTGCCTTTGGTGGCATATTTTTAGCTAAGTATAGTTTAGAGGCAGGGCTTTTATCACCCGTAATGAGGCTTAGTTTAGGAGGCTTATTTGGTCTTGGCTTAATTAGTGTTGCAGGTTACTTACATTATAAACGTATTGTTTTTGAAGGCTTTAACAATTACATACCTGCAGCACTTGCCAGTGGTGGTTTTATTACCTGCTTTGCGTTAACGCTTTTAGCTTACAGTAGCTATCAAATGCTTAGCCCAACAACCGCGTTTATCTTGTTAGCTATTATTGCCATAAGTGCGAGTGTGATGGCATTAACACTTGGCCCATTGCTGGCAGTGCTCGGAATTATTGGTGCTTACAGTGTGCCTATTTGGGTTAATACCGGCAGTAATAATGTATTTGCGTTATTTATGTATGTGGGCTTTGTTAGTTTGTCTGCCTCGTTGGTTGCTCAAAAAGTGCAGCGAGCTTGGCTTTGGTACTTATTATGGGCAGGGCACATTGGTTGGTATTTAGTCGGTTTTATTATTATGCAGATAAAAAGCGACACACCATGGCTGTTTGGTACTTTTGCGTTACTCAGTATTATAGGGCTGATTGTCATACCGCGTTTGGGCTTTAAATTAAGAAACATTGAACATCGTCCGCACTCTTTAAAACGCCTTGTAAAAGTATTACCCGATCACCTCTTATTATTGGCTTTTATAGTCCCGTTAATTTTTACCATGTGTATAAGCTACTACAATTTAGAATGGCAAACCATTGGTGTTTTAAGCATTGGATTGTTGTTATTTTTAGTACTCAAAAATAGTCGCTGGGATTTATGGCAAGGGCTATCTCTTGTTATTGCTACGCTAATGGTTATAAGTGCAGAGCAAATAAGTTCTTTATCTGCTTTTTTTGATGATGGATTATTTATATTTAAAAGCGAATACGGCCTAGGGTTATTGCTTGGTTTTGGTTTTATGGCCTACGGGCTTTATTTTGGTAAAAAACAGATAAAACGATTAGCCTTTCATATTAGTGCGGCGTTTAGCGTTTTTGTAATGATAAGTACCTTGTATGTACTCATTCCAAATAGCGCATTAAGTACTGCTTACCCTTTTTGGGCTTTTGTATTATTTGTTGTAGCGGCTATTTTAATTAAGTGTGCGCAGCATAATACAACGCTATTTCAGCGCTTTACTTATTGGGTAGGGGCAAATGCTAATATTACCTTAGCTATCACCATGCTATTAAGCGACAGCGGTTTAACCATAGCATTAGCAATTCAAGTATTGTTAATTAGTGTGCTTATAAAACGTTTTAATGTGCCTATGCCACATTGGCCAATTAAGGCGTTAGTGGCTGCGTTATTACTTCGTTTAACGCTCGCGCCATGGACACCAAGTTACGAAGCGCTTACATTATTTGGCTTGCACTGGAGCGTTATTGTATATCCGCTGTGTACTGCATTATTTTTTGCCGCCGCTAAATGCTATAAAACATCACAATCACAAGTGTGGTTAGAAGGGGCCGCTCTTCATTGTTTTGCGTTATTTATTACTACCGAAACCAGTTACCAGCTAGTAGGGCATTACCCACAATTTGACTCGCTTAGTTTTTATGAGCAAGCATTACTTACGTGTAATTGGCTTGCGCTGGGCTGTGTTTATTTGCATCGCGCACGTGTTGCGGGGAGCTTAGCAAAACTGTATCAAATTGCAGGGTGTGTATTAGCAGGCGGGGCGGGTTTTATTTCAGTTAAAACACTACTCGACGATAACCCGTTATTAACCTCTATTTATATTGGTGAACTCCCTGTACTAAATTGGCTGTTTTTGCTTTGGTTAGTACCTGCTGGCTTAACGGTTTGGTTATATTCACTTATAAAACCTATAAACGCTAAGGTAGCGCCGTTTGTACTGGGTGTGGCAGGTTTACTTGGCTTAATTGCTATTAATAGTTTTATTCGCCAATACTGGCAAGGGCCTTATATTTATCTATCAAAAGGGGCCACTAATGAAGAGCTGTATAGCTACTCTATTATTTGGCTAATACTAGGCGCCGGTACGGTTATATTAGGGCACCTTAAAAACCAGTTACTCATTCAAAAAATAGGCTTAGGGTTACTTGCAGCGGTAATTGTAAAAGTGTTTTTAATTGATATGGCTAATTTAACTGGGCTGTTAAAAGCGTTGTCGTTTATTGGTTTAGGGCTCTCTTTAGTGGGGTTGAGTTGGTTATTTCAAAAGCTTAGAAGCCGCTCAAAAGTTATATAATATTGATATTTTATAAAGCAAAGCCCAGTAATTATACTGGGCTTTTTACTTACTCGGCTTAGCAAAATCTGAGTAATACCAATCCGCAATAATACTTAATCATTTTCAGGGGCTAAACGTGTCGCTATCTGCGTTAAAAAATTCTCATTTAGAACAACTAAATAGCGAATTTTTTGCCTTGCTATCAACACGTTTATCCGCCCTCAAAATAGATCACTTAATTATGCGGATTGGTATAGCTAATAAAATTAAGTACTGTGATTAAGTAGTGCTTTTAACTTTCCTGGTTTAATAGGTTTACTTAAGTAATGAATATTAGCCGCTTTGGTTTCTTGTTTTAGCTCGGTGTCGCGCACTGCGGTAATTAAAATAGCCGGAATATCGCCTTGCCATATTTCTCTAAGCGTTTTAATTAAAGTGATGCCATCGCACTCATTGCCTAACTGGTAGTCCATTAAAATAACATCGGGTGCGCTATGTGCTTTAGCATGCGACATTACACTTTCTACATTATCGAACAGGGTATAATTGGCTTGCCACTTTTTAAGTAAACTTGCCATGGCTGCTAGGTTTTCTGGATCGTCGTCAACGGCAATAATATTTATTGCTGTGCGGTTTTCTATTAGGTTACTCGCTGCACTTTTTTGCTGTACAAACTGGGCGTCGCCGTAAGGTACGTCAATACTAAAGCGGCTTCCTTTATTTGGTACAGAATGCACGCTTAGCGGCAAGCTAAGCAGGTCGGCCATACGCTTTACTACCCCAAGGCCTAGCCCAACACCTTTGTTATCGCCCGACTCGACACGGTAAAAATCATTAAATATTTTGGCTTGTTCAACGTCGCTAATACCAGGCCCTGTATCCCAAACTTCAATCCGTAAGCTGTGTTTTCGGTTTCTACATGCAACTAATACACGGCCCGAATCTGTATATTTAACAGCATTAGACACTAAGTTTTGGATAATTCGGCGAAGGTAGGTAATGTCGCTATGTACAACTTGCGCCTTAGATCGCACGGTGAGCTTAAGGCCTTTATCGCTTGATAAAATAGCGTACTCACTTTTTAGCGGCGCTAAAATGTCTTCAATGTAAAAGTGGCGCGGTGTGGGGGTCATTGCGCCTTGTTCTAGTTTGGCTATTTCAAGCAAGGCTGACATTAAATGTACAGTTGAATCGAGGCTGTCGCCAAGCTTGTTAAAGTTATTAGCATTAGTGGCATCAAGCTGTTTTTCGTCAATGGCAGCAAGGTATAAACGTGCAGCATTAAGCGGTTGTAAAATATCGTGGCTAGCGAGTGCTAAAAAACGTGTTTTACTGTCGTTTGCTTGTTCGGCCTCTTTTTTTGCTAAAGTGAGTGCTTCCTCCGTTTGTACTCGGCTATCTATTTGCGCTTGTAAGTCTTTATTTATTGTTTGTACTTCTTGGGTTCGGGCCTCAATACGGTTTTCTAGATCCATATTGATTTCTTCAAGCGCATTTTGCGTGCTTATGTGAGTTGTGATATCGGAAAAGCTCGTTACAAACCCGCCATCAGGTAGCGGATTACCTATCATCTCAAACACTTGGCCATTACGGCGATGACGAATAAAGTGATGAGAGCTGCCGTTTTTTAAATGCTGCACACGTTTTTCTATTTGGCGTTCTATTTCGCCAGGCCCACATTCACCGCGTTTAGCGTTATACCTAATAATATCTTCTATAGGTTGGCCAACTTCTAAAAAACCCTCAGGGTAGTTAAACATGGCACTGTAGCGCTTATTCCATGCCACGAGCTTTAAGTTTTTATCAACAACCGAAATTCCATGGCTTAAGTTTTCTAAAGAGGTAAATAATAGGTTTTGGTTAAATTGCAGCGCTTGTGTGGTTTCATCAAAAAAGTTAACAACCTCTTCAAATGCCATACGTTTTCCCGACGATACCGTATGAATAAGGGCTTGTGCAGATGACGCACCTAAAACACCGGTTAACGCGCGCTCGCAATAGGCAATAAATTCGGGCTCTGGGTGGGCGTTGTTGTCGTTTAAATGATGTGCAAGTGCATAATGTGCCAAAATCTGTTGGCTGCGTTGTATGCCCAAAAAGGTTTGCAGTAATATTTTAAAGTCGTAAACCGTGGCTTTAACATTTTTGTTTAAGCGGCGCGATAAAATGGCCTGATCTTTTGGGTTTACAAATGCTGCGGCCTGAATTTTGTCAATAAGACGCTCTTCAGCTCCCAATGAAAAGCTAATGTAGCAGCCAATATTTGCAAATAATGCTATTAGTGTTCCTCGGGTTATTAATGTTTGCTGTAGTTCACTATTTAACGTATTACCGGCGTCTAAAATGGGGAGCATTAAAAACAGCACCCAGCAAGTTATACCGGCTAAAAGGCCTGCATACACGCCATAGGCATGGCCTTTTCGCCAGTATAACCCCCCCACTATTGAGGGCAATAATTGAGTAACCAACGAAAAGGCAACTAAGCCCATACTGGCCAGTGCGCTGCTATGGCCAAACCATTGCTGATAAAAGTAAGCCAAAATTAAAATACCGGCAATGGTAAAGCGCCTAACTAATAAAATTTGTGCTTTATAGCTGGTGGTAATTAAATTTCGCTTAAACTTTCGGCGCAGTATTAATGGCAGTACAACATCGTTAGAGATCATGGTACTTAGGGTCAGTGTTGCAACCACAATCATGGCCGTTGCAGCCGATAAGCCACCAATAAATACAAAGGTCGTTAAAAAGGCGTTGTCGTTAATTAATGGCAGTGCCAGTACAAAGCTATCTGGGGAATAGCCAATACCAATGCTTGGGTGAATAGCGGCAGTGGCTATAGGTAAAATCATTGCTGCGGTTAGCAATAAATAAAGCGGAAACGCCCAGCGAGCGGTGTTTAAATGGCGCTTATTTTGGTTGTCGACCACGGTTACATGAAATTGGCGTGGTAAACAAATAATAGCCGCCGCTGCCATGAGCGATTGGCCAATAAAGTTAAAACTAAAAAAGTTAAAGTTGCTCCAGTGCGACCAAGTAGATTCAGTCAACTGGGCCGATGTAGCCTCGGGTAGATTAAACAACGTATAAATTGCTAGCCCTGCCACAGCCATTAATGCAAAAAGTTTGATTAAAGATTCGAATGCAACAGCGAGCATTAACCCAGAGCGATATTCGGTTACGTCTACTTTGCGGGTGCCAAAAAATATTGCAAATAATGCCATGATGAGTGTGGCAGAAAGTGCCAGCATATCGCCTGATATTTTATTGCTGTTTTGCAATAGCAAAAAGCTAGTGCTTAGCGCTTTAAGTTGTAACGCAATGTAGGGGATCGTTGCCAGCAGGGCAATAAGAGTAACCATAATAGCGGTGGTTTGGCGTTTGCCATACCGCGCTGAAATGAAGTCAGCAATGGTGGTAATGTTTTGTTTTTTACTAACCAAAACGAGTTTACGCAAAAATCCTTGCCCGAAAAAAAACAATAAGGCCGGTCCTAGTAAAATAGGTAAGTAGCTCCAACTGCTGGTGGCCGCGGTACCTACTGAGCCGTAATAGGTCCAAGAGGTACAGTAAATACCAATTGCAAACGAATACACAAAAGGGTGATGACTAATACGCTTTGCCAAAGGCGTAGTTTTATCACCCCAGTTAGCGAGCCAAAACAGTACCCCTATATACCCTAACGCAACAATTATCAGAACGGCAGTCATGTTGTTATTAACCCTTATTATTTTTAAATGCCCCTCAACCCAAGAGGCCATTACACAATACCAGAACTGAGCTTAAGTGTGAGGGCTGATTTTATATTGTTTAATAAAACTTAAATTTATCTTACTGAATAATAACAATAAAAAATAAAGTCGGCCGCGTATTAGACTAATGTCGCATTTATGAGTTGCTCGGTAACTAGGCAACAAACATAGCAGGTGCTATGAACGTAACATGCTGATATTAAATAAAAATAACAGCTTTCATAAAGAAGGTTAAATACAGTTTACGTAAACGTTAATTAGCTGTTACGACTATGGTCTCAATTCAATATGTGAGCTGCGTTGCTAAATTGATTAGCGAAGATAAAAAACCACCCATCGCGATACTGCGGTGCTTAAAGGGGAAAATAAAAATGGCTTTTAAAGACGAAGAACAAGCAAAAGCTTATTGGGCAGAAAACATTTCACTACTGTTTAAACTACTAGCAGTGTGGTTTGTGGTCTCATTTGGCTTTGGCATATTACTGGTTGATGTACTTAATGAAGTACGTTTTTTTGGGTTTAAACTTGGCTTCTGGTTCTCCCAGCAAGGCGCGATTTACACCTTTGTTGCTTTGATTTTTGTGTACGTTTTCAAAATGAATACGTTAGATAAAAAATACGGCGTAGACGAATAGGAGCTAAGCAATGGATGTTCAAACACTCACATTTATAATCGTCGGTTTAAGCTTTGCGCTTTATATCGGCATTGCAATTTGGGCCCGTGCGGGTTCAACTAACGAATTTTACGTAGCGGGCGGCGGCGTGCCTCCACTTGCTAATGGTATGGCAACCGCAGCCGACTGGATGAGCGCCGCGTCATTTATTTCTATGGCAGGCATTATTTCGTTCGCAGGGTATGATGGCGGCGTTTACTTAATGGGGTGGACAGGCGGCTATGTATTGCTCGCTATGTGTTTAGCGCCTTACTTACGTAAATTTGGCAAATTCACGGTGCCTGACTTTATTGGTGACCGTTACTACTCGCGCACAGCACGTTTAGTCGCAATTTTATGTGCCATATTCATTTGTTTTACTTACATTGCAGGGCAAATGCGCGGCGTAGGCGTTGTGTTTTCTCGCTTTTTAGAAGTAGAAATTGAAACCGGTGTTTACATTGGCATGGTGATTGTATTCTTCTATGCGGTTCTTGGCGGCATGAAGGGCATTACCTACACGCAAGTAGCGCAGTATTGTGTACTTGTATTTGCCTACCTTGTACCGGCTATTTTTATCTCGATGATGATGACAGGTCACTTTTTCCCACAAACAGGCTTTGGTGCCACATTGAGTGACGGTTCGGGTATGTATGTGCTTGATAAGCTTGATGGGTTAAGCGCAGAACTTGGCTTTGCACAATACACCGAAGGCTCTAAAAGCATGATTGATGTATTTGCCATTACAGGTGCATTAATGGTCGGTACTGCAGGTTTACCACATGTAATTGTTCGCTTTTTCACTGTACCACGTGTTAAAGATACGCGTATTTCAGCAGCATGGACGTTAGTATTTATTGCTATTGTTTATACTACCGCACCAGCGGTTGCTTCGTTTGCACGTGTAAACATGATTGACACAATCAATGGTAAAGACGGCAGCGGTACAGCGTACGCAGAAGCACCAGCGTGGATCAAAAACTGGGAACGTACAGGCCTAATCACGTTTAATGATAAAAATGGTGACGGCAAAATGTTCTACACAGCAGGTAAAATAGAAGATCCAAATAGCGCAAATGAAGTAAAAGTAGACCGCGATATTATGGTATTGGCTAATCCTGAGATAGCTAATTTACCAGCGTGGGTTGTTGCACTTGTAGCCGCAGGGGGGATTGCTGCAGCACTGTCGACAACAGCGGGTTTACTACTGGTTATTTCGACTTCTGTTTCGCACGATTTACTCAAACGTACTCTGAAACCCGATATAAGTGATAAACAAGAGCTACTGGCCGCACGATTAGCCGCGATGATTGCCATTGTTATATCTGCTTACTTTGGTATTAATCCGCCTGGCTTTGTAGCGTCGGTGGTGGCCTTTGCCTTTGGTTTAGCCGCGGCGAGTTTCTTCCCGGCTATAATTATGGGGATATTCTCTAAAACAATGAACAGAGAAGGCGCAATTGCTGGCATGGTAACGGGTATTGGCTTTACCGCCGCGTATATTATCTTCTTTAAATTTGTGAGCCCAGAGCTTAACAGCCCTGAGAACTGGTTCTTAGGTATTTCGCCAGAAGGCATAGGCTTAGTTGGTATGGTTATTAACTTTGTTGTTGCTGCCGTAGTACTTAAATTTACTCAACCAACACCTGTTGAGATACAAGAAATGGTAGAAGGTATTCGTAATCCTAAAGGATCGGCAGAAGCGCACGCGCATTAAGCCAACTTATATGTAAAGTACCAAAAGCCCGACTTTAGTCGGGCTTTTTATTTGTATAAATAATGAGTACATTGGTGCTGTGTATACTTTTTAGTGAGTGTAACAATGAGTGTAGAACAACAAGAAGTGGCCCAATATGTTTATCTTCAGGCGCCATTTAGTATGCTTGATAGCAGTGCTTGCGACTATTTTGTAAATCATCTCGATGTTATTTATTTAACGCGAGAAAATCAGGCGCAGTGGCTGCAAAGTGAACACCCAAAGCTATTTTTAATTCGTTCAGGCCTTTACGATTTAGTTGATGCAAAAGGCAATGTGGTGACGCGTTTAGCGCAAGGTGATTATTTTGGTTTTCCTTCGCTTTTAACTGGCGAGGCCATTCAAAATAAATTGGCAGTTCAAAAAGAGGGCATAGTGTATATGCTCAACCAAGAACACTTTGATTTTTTACGCCGAGAGTACAAACCGTTTGAGCAATATTTTGTAAGAGCTCACGCAAATCGTTTACTCTCATCACATTATAAAAGTAAAAACGACAGTTGGTCAGAGCGCAGAATATCTGAACTCATGACCCGCACAGCCATTACACTTTCGCCCGATGCGAGTATTCGCCAAAGCGCTAAAAAAATGAAAGAGCACGGTGTATCGTCAATCATGGTTATTCAACATGCCCATTTAGTTGGCGTGGTCACAGACCGCGATTTGCGTAATCGTGTGCTTGCCGACGATGTAGACCCACAAGATGCAGTTAGTGGCATAATGACCACAAATCCTAAATTTATATTTGAAAACAACCGTGTTTTTTCTGCACTGCATTTAATGCTCAAATATAATATTCACCACTTGCCAGTGCTTGATGAAAGCCATAATCCTATAGGTATGCTTACTAGCACTGATTTACTGCGCCAACAAAAAAGTGACCCTGTGCAACTCATTGGCCGCATTTATAAAGCGCATAACGTGACCGATTTAAAACGTTACGCAAAAGAAGTACCCGATTTACTTAAGAGCTTTTCTCATAATATCGACGATATTTCACTTATTGGTAAACTACTAAGTGGATTAACCGATGCGCTAACATCGCGCTTGATCAGGTTATTTCAAGAAGATCATGGTGCAGCGCCAACCAGTTTTAGCTTTATATGTTTTGGTTCACAGGCACGAGAAGAGCAAACGCTGCACTCGGATCAAGATAACGGCCTACTGCTTCCCAACGATTTAACCCAAGAACAACATGCTTATTTTAAAAAAATGGGAGAGTTTGTTTGTGAGCATTTAGTTGAATGCGGTATTAGGCGTTGCCCTGGTAACATTATGGCAAGTAGTGATTTATGCCGCATGAGCGTAAACGATTGGTCGGAGCGTTTTTTTAAATGGATAAAAAGCCCAACTCCCGAAGCCATGCTTAACTGTAAAATATTTTTTGATTTACGTTTTATAGAAGGATCAAATTCGTTATACACCGCATTTTGTGAGCAATTAGTGCGTATATCGCGAAACGATTTATTTTATGCTGCCATGGCGACCGATATAAATAACAACAGCGTGCCTATAGGGCTGTTTAACAAGTTTAAAACACAAAAAGATGACAACAACCATAAATACATAGACTTGAAAAAACGCGGTGTGGTGATTATTAACGACATTGTGCGTTTATACGCATTAAAAGCCGGTATCAAACGTGCTAACACTCAAGAGCGCCTAGAAGCATTATTAAAGTATAACCTCATCAATAAAGACGATATTTACAACTTAAAAGACTGTTGGCGTTTTTTAACCCAACTGCGCTTAAGTACACAAATAAATGAAGAAGGGCTCCCAAGTAACTGCATAAACCCTAACAAGTTAAACTCATTAGAGCGTCATCAGCTTAAAGAGGCTTTTTATCTGGTAAAACAAGCACAGCAAGGCGCGGCGTTTAAATTTGCGCGAGGCAGTTTGTGAGGCTCACATGGTAAAAACGCTACTTACGCGGTATATAAAACGCCGTCAACTACTGGCACAAAATGCATTATCGCAGCGCTATTTAGTGATTGATTTAGAGCTCACGGGGCTTGACCCAAAACAGCACGAAATAGTGTCGGTTGCATGGGTTGTGATTGATAATCAATGTATAAAAATGAGTGAGTCGCAGCATTTTATTAATAAAGACGTAAAAAGCCTAGAACAAAGCCCTATTTTTCATGGCATTAGTAACGAGGCCATTGCTAATGGGCGTAGCTTAAACAGTATTTTAAAAAGCTTAAGCGCCCATTTTAACGATTGTATTTTAGTGTTCCATAATGCAGCTCTTGATTGGGGGTTTTTAAAAGTTGCTTTAAAACAAGCCAATATAACCACCCGCCCTAAACTAATACTCGATACCCTCCACATAGAAAAAAAGCGGCTACTTAACCAATCAACTGAAATAAAACAAGACGATTTAACCCTAAACGCATGCCGCACTCGCTATGAGTTACCAAGCTATCATTGCCATCATGCGCTTACCGATGCACAAGCGACAGCTGAGCTGCTTTTAGCCCAATGTCATCAAATAAGTTGTGGTAAAAAGCTAAAAGTAGGTGAGCTGACGTAGGTTGGCTGAAGGCGGGGGGATGCCGCGCGAGATAAACTCCCGCTTACAATAAAGAGCAGTTTACTTTTATAGTTATTAGTATGACTATAGGTACAGTTATATCGTCATTATTTAACTGATTACTCCAAGTTACTCCAAGGAACGAATATGAAACTTATTATTACTATTTTTCTACTCTTTTCACCACTTATCACTTTTGCTAATTCAAGCGTGCCTGCTAATCGTCATATTGCAATGCAGGGCACTGCAGAGGTATTAGCAAAGCCCGATATGGCTCAAGTTTCTTTTGAAGTAATAAGCTTTAAAGACAAATCACTTGATGCTAAACGTGATGTTGATAACCGAGTGAATTTGTTACTTAAAGGGTTAAGCAAGTATGGTGTTAAGGAGACTGATGTTTTTGCTTCGAGCCTGTTAACTCATAATGATGACGATATGTTTAATGTTGAGAGTGGTACAGCAATTAATGCAGGGTATGTAGCAACAAGAACACTTAAAGTAACATTAAGAGATATTGAAAAAGTGAACGATTTTATCGATTTTGCACTAAGTGTAAAAATTAATGAAGTGACGAATATTGAGCTTATGTCTTCAAAAGCTGCGCAATTAGAAGCTGAAGCAACACAAGGCGCAATAGAAAACGCTATAGTTAAAGCAAGCGAACTTGCTAAAGCATTTGGGGCAGAACTTGGACAAATTTACAGTATTAATTCAAATTTTAACCGTTCAAGTTATGGTTATGGCGCAGATAGTTTTGAGCGAATAGTTGTGACCGGCTCTAAAGTTACTAGAAATCCATTCGAGCAAGGTAGATACCTGCAAGAAACGATTACATTTAAATCATCTATAAACGTGGTGTTTGATTTAGAGATAAAATAACAATTAGGGTAGGAGGCATTAGAGTAATGGAATTAAATTATTTTTATATTGGGTTTGGTGTCATTGTATTACTGAACGTCATCGTTAGTGTTCTTCTGATAAAGCGCGATGATTTAGAGGTGTTTCAAAAAGTAGTGCAAGTAATATTGGTTTGGTTAATTCCGTTTTTTGCTGCGGTTGGCTTATGGTTATTTTATCGCTCACAGGATAAGCCCAAAAGTCCGCCTAAAAGCTTTGGTGGAGGAACATCTTCTGGTACGAGCACATACAACGGCAGCGGGCTATGAACAAGTTTTAATGTGAGTGATAGGGGGTTATTTTAAACGTTAATTTAAAGTTTCTGATCGCCCCCTCTTATAATCAGGCGCAAGGTCGATTACAATACAACCATCTAAAAGGCACATAGCCTTTATCTGCACGCTAAAAGAGTGGATTTTATATTTCATGGCAATCAAACTTGCAATTAATGGTTTTGGTCGTATTGGTCGAAATATTGTCCGCGCGTTATACGAGTCAGGTTTGAGCAACGAGATTAAAATTGTTGCGATTAACGAACTTGCTGACCCTGAAGCTATTGCTCATTTATTAAAATACGACACGTCCCACGGTCGTTTTTCTTTTCCTGTAAAACTTGGTGAAGACACCATTAGTGTGGCAGGCGATACCATTGCACTTTTTTGTGAAGAAAACCCAGTAGAGTTACCTTGGCAAACCCTTGATGTAGACGTTGTACTTGAATGTACCGGTGTTTATCACTCGCGTGAGCATGCACAATTACACATTACCGCTGGTGCTAAAAAGGTGTTGTTTTCGCATCCGGCTGATAACGACGTAGATGCCACTATTGTTTACGGCATAAACGACGATGAGCTTAAAAGCGAGCACACTATTGTATCTAACGGCTCGTGTACTACTAACTGTGTAGTGCCAGTTATAAAGGTTTTAGATGATGCGTTTGGTATTGAGTCGGGTGCTATTACTACCATTCACGCGTCGATGAACGATCAACAAGTGATTGACGCGTACCATCATGATTTACGCCGTACCCGTGCTGCGAGTCAGTCTATTATTCCGGTAGATACAAAACTTGCGCGTGGTATAGACCGCATATTACCTAAATTTGAAGGCCGCTTTGAAGCCATTGCTGTGCGTGTACCAACAATTAATGTTACGGCGATGGATTTAAGTGTAACGGTTAACGCCGATGTTGATTTAAATGCAGTAAATAATGCACTCAAAGCACAAGCGAAAGACCGCTTAGAAGGTATTTTAAGTTACACCGAAGAGCCGCTTGTATCGGTTGATTTTAATCACGATCCACATTCTTGTATTATTGATGGCACACAGACACGTGTTAGTCACAAACGGCTGATAAAGTTACTTGTTTGGTGTGATAACGAGTGGGGATTTGCAAACCGTATGCTCGACACCGCGCGTGCGATGGTTGCTGTAAGCCACTAATTTTATATTTAGTATAATAATTTAAAACGTATTTTTCAGGTTCAGTATCGTTAACTAAGGAGATATTCATGTCGGTCATAAAAATGGCAGATTTAGATTTAAACGGCAAACGCGTATTAATTCGTGAAGATTTAAATGTACCAGTTAAAGCAGGTAAAGTGACGTCAGATGCGCGTATTCGCGCTGCACTACCTACTATTAAATTAGCGCTTGAGAAAGGTGCTAAAGTAATGGTTATGTCACACCTAGGCCGTCCTACGGAAGGGGAATACGATGAAGAATACTCGCTTGCCCCTGTAGCTGACTATTTAAACGATGCCTTAGAGCAAACAGTACGTCTTGAAAAAGACTACTTAAATGGCGTAGATGTAGCTGATAACGAAGTGGTTGTATTTGAAAACGTGCGCTTTAACAAAGGCGAGAAGAAAAACGACGAAACGTTATCAAAACAACTTGCAGCATTATGTGATGTATACGTAATGGATGCCTTTGGTACAGCTCACCGCGCACAAGCCTCTACTCATGGCGTTGGCTTATTTGCAGATGTAGCCTGTGCAGGCCCATTACTATCGGCTGAACTTGAAGCACTAGGCAAAGCACTTGATAACCCTGCTCGCCCATTAGTGGCTATTGTTGGTGGTTCAAAAGTTTCAACTAAACTAACAGTATTAGACTCGCTTTCTAAAATTGTAGATCAGCTAGTAACAGGCGGCGGGATTGCTAATACGTTTATTGCAGCTGCAGGCAACCCGGTAGGTAAATCACTTTTTGAAGCTGATTTAATGGATGAAGCAAATCGTCTATGTGCAGCAGCTAAAGCAAACGATGGTGAAATTCCAGTTCCTACCGATGTAGTTGTAGGTAATGAGTTTTCAGAGTCAGCAGTTGCTACGCTTAAAGATGTAAGCGAAGTAACTAGTGACGATATGATTTTTGATATTGGCCCAGATACTGCCAGCCAACTTGCTAAAATTATTGCAAATGCTGGCACGGTGGTATGGAATGGTCCTGTAGGTGTATTTGAGTTCGATCAGTTTGGTAACGGCACACGTGCTATTGCTCAAGCAATTGCTAACTCAAACGCATTTTCAATTGCGGGTGGCGGTGATACCTTAGCTGCAATTGATAAATACGGCATTGCCGATAAAGTTTCTTACATTTCTACCGGTGGTGGTGCGTTCTTAGAGTTTTTAGAAGGCAAAAAACTTCCAGCAGTGGAAATGCTAGAGTCGCGTGCTAAATAAATTTATTTAGCCGTGTAAGGTGAGGGGAAACCCTCGCCGACAATTAGTTATTAAATACCTCTCACCCTAATTTAATAACTGATTTTGACGTAATTTTACTGCTGAGCAGTGATTTTTCGTGGTGTTATTCAAACGCCAAACTAACACATCCGTTCAAACTAGATGGCAGTGAAATGCTATCGATAAATTGGAGAATACCCAATGGCTTTAATCAGTATGCGACAACTTTTAGATCATGCAGCTGAGCATGGTTACGGCGTCCCCGCTTTTAACGTGAATAACCAAGAGCAAATGCGCGCAATAATGGAAGCGGCTGACAAAACAAACAGCCCAGTAATCGTTCAAGGATCAGCGGGCGCACGTGCTTACGCCGGTGCACCATTTATTCGCCATATGATTTTAGCAGCTGTTGAAGAGTGGCCACATATCCCCGTGGTAATGCATCAAGATCACGGCACCTCACCGGGTGTTTGTCAGCGTTCAATCCAACTTGGTTTTTCATCAGTAATGATGGATGGCTCGTTAATGAGTGATGGTAAAACGCCTTCAAGCTATGAATACAACGTTGAAGTTACTCGCGAAACCGTTGCTATGGCACATGCCTGTGGCGTATCGGTTGAGGGCGAGTTAGGTGTATTAGGTTCACTTGAAACAGGTGAAGCCGGTGAAGAAGATGGTGTTGGCGCAGAGGGTAAATTAACGACCGACCAAATGCTAACTGACCCTGAAGAAGCAGCAGACTTTGTAAATAAAACCCATGTTGATGCCCTTGCTATTGCATGTGGTACATCGCACGGGGCTTACAAATTTACACGCCCACCAACGGACGATATTTTAGCAATTGATCGTATTAAAGCGATTCACGCTCGAATTCCAAACACGCATTTAGTAATGCATGGATCGTCGTCTGTACCACAAGAATGGTTAGAGATCATAAACCAGTACGGTGGCGAGATTCCTGAAACCTACGGTGTGCCAGTTGAGCAAATTGTTGAAGGTATTAAGCACGGTGTTCGTAAGGTAAATATTGATACCGATTTACGTTTAGCGTCTACAGGTGCTATTCGTCGTCATTTAGCGCTTAACCCATCTAACTTTGATCCACGTAAATATCTAGCAGAAGCCACAAAAGCGATGACAGAGATTTGTGTTGCGCGTTACAACTCGTTTGGAACGGCAGGGCAGGCAGGTAAAATTAAACCAATTTCTCTAGATGACATGCATCTTAAGTACTTAAGCGGCGAGTTAGCACCACAGATCAAATAATCGATCGATTAAACTCATCAATATTTAAAGGCCAGTAATAGTATTACTGGCTTTTTTATTACCAGCCCATAGCAGATCATTCAATTACCAACTGTGTTATTAGGGATCACTCATTTACTAACACAGGCTTTTTTGGATCATTACTTTACTAAGTTAATTAAATTTTTCGTTTTATTTAGCATTAAAAGTAATCAGATCTTTTTTAATTTGCACAAACAATCAACAGCTTAACTTTTTGAGTAGGTAGAGCGTTGATCTCAAAATTGATCACCTTGGTAAAAATCTGATCTTTGAAGTTAAGCTTAGTAAAATCAAGATCTATTCAAATCTGAGTAATTGCAAACATAGGCAGACTTAGTAAAGTAATGATCTCAGTATTCGATCATATTAAAAAGTTAGTTTTGCAAAGTGCTAACACGAGGGTTTATCTAGTTTTTTGTTACCTACATAGATGTAGGTAAGTGGCGTGAGCAGGACGCGGAAGCTTTACCTAGTTTACCTATTCTTATATGTATGTAAGCCACTAGAATAACGCAGAAGCAGTTATCGGGCCCACTAGATTACAAACCTCGCGCCGCGATTAAATAGCCCTAGTTCGAACGAATTTTAATGCGCAAAGAACAACAGACCCTAATAACGTTAATCAATTTTAAAATATATAAATTTGTGACAGGAATGAGGTTTTTATTATTAATTTGGCTTTTTTTTACCCCGATTTTAATTTACACGTTACACTTTCATAAAAATGTAATACTTAGTCATAATAATGAAAACTTATTCGATAGCTTAAGAGATAAATTGGAATGTCACGTAAAGTACTAGTCGTAGACGACGAAGCGCCTATCAGAGAGATGCTTGTTTTTGTATTAGAGCAAAATGGATTTCAGGCAATTGAAGCTGAAGATTATGATTCTGCTATTGCTGCAATGGTTGAGCCTTACCCCGATATGGTATTGCTTGATTGGATGTTGCCTGGCGGAAGCGGTATTCAAATTGCTAAAAAGTTTAAGCAAAACGAGCACACGCGCCAAATACCTATTATTATGCTTACAGCCCGCGGCGAAGAAGAAGATAAAGTACGTGGCTTAGAAGTAGGCGCTGACGATTACGTGACTAAACCGTTTTCGCCAAAAGAATTAATGGCGCGTATTAAAGCGGTTATTCGCCGTGTGTCACCAACGTCTTTAGAAGAAGCTATTGAAGTGCATGGCTTGCGTTTAGACCCAATTTCTCACCGTGTTACCTCTGAAGGTAATGAGCTTGATATGGGGCCAACAGAATTCAGGCTCCTTCACTTTTTTATGACTCATCCTGAACGGGTTTACAGCCGTGAACAATTGTTAGATCATGTGTGGGGAACCAATGTGTATGTTGAAGATCGTACTGTTGATGTTCACATTCGTCGTTTACGCAAAGCAATTGGCCCATTAGGACACGATCGTCTGGTTCAAACCGTTCGTGGTGCAGGGTATCGTTTTTCAAGTAAACTATAACCTACTTCATCACCAGCTTAGTTTTATACGTGTATGACTACTCTAAGGTAAAGTGAGTGTATGTATCGAGTTGTTAATAAACAGGCGTTAATTAAACGCCTGTTTATCTATTTTTTGCCCTTATTATTAATTGGTGTGCTTGTTGGCGCACCTTTTTTGCTTTTATTTTTAGGCTCTTTTTCACTTCTTGTTTGGCATTATCATCAATTATACCGTTTGAGCGATTGGCTTTTAAATCAGCGCAGTTTCAACCCGCCTGAAGGAGAAGGGGCATGGGAGCAGGTGTTTGAAGGTATTTACCATCTGCAACACCGTAACCGTAAAAAACGAAATGAACTGGCCGATTTAATTAGGCGATTTCGTGATGGGGCCGAAGCGGTACCCGATGCCGTTATTGTGCTTCAAAATGATTTAAGCATTGTGTGGTGTAATCAACTGGCGCTTAAAGTGTTAGGACTTCAGTGGCCAACCGATCATGGACAACGTCTTGATAACTTAATACGCGAACCTAAGTTTGCAAAATATATGCACAAGGGGAATTTTGACGAAGCACTAGAGCTTGATAACGGTCATGCTATTGAACAAGTACTTGAGTTTAGGGTAATGCCTTATGCAACCACACAGCTAATGGTTGTGGTGCGCGACGTAACCCGTTTAAAGCAGCTTGAACAAATGCGTAAAGACTTTGTTGCCAATGTGTCGCATGAGTTGCGTACGCCGCTTACGGTGGTTACAGGCTATCTAGAAATGATGGACAGCGATAACTTACCGCCCCCAGCAATGTGGAATAAAGCACAAACGACGATGCTTGAGCAGTGTAAACGCATGGATAGCTTGGTAAGCCAGTTATTATCTCTTTCCCGCATAGAAGGCTCACGCCGACAAGATAACGATAAAGCCATTAATGTGCCCCAGTTACTGGGTTATATTCAAACTGAGGCTCAGTCAATTAACCAAGATAAAGGTCACGAATTAATATTTGATATAGATAGCACACTAGACATTAAAGGCTCTGAAGATGAACTACGCAGTGCGTTTTCTAACCTAGTATTTAATGCTATTCATTACACTAAACCAGGTGGGAAAATACAAGTTAGTTGGCTTCGTAAAAATAATATGGCTTGTTTTACTGTTATTGATAACGGTGATGGTATTGCTGCAGAGCATATTAACCGACTTACTGAGCGCTTTTATCGTGTTGATAAAGCACGAAGCAGAACCACCGGTGGCTCAGGTTTAGGGTTGGCAATTACAAAACATGTATTAACACGACACGATAGTAAATTAAATATTACGAGTGAAGTGGGTAAAGGCTCTTGTTTTTCTTTCTATTTTTCAACAGATAAGATTGTTGATTTGATAAATAAACAACAAGATCCAGTAAAGTCATAAAAGTGTCATTTAAGAGTCATATCATTGTCATGTACTCGCTTTAGAGTGAGCAGCAGTTAGAAAATGGGACGAACAAATCGGAGAACCCACATGAAATTTAAAAACTTAGTTGCCGCAATGGGTGTGGCTGTTACAACTTTCGTATCTGCTCAAGCAGTGGCTTTAGATCAAGACATTCCTGAGTATCAAAAAATCAGCGGCGTATCAGGCAACTTTTCATCAGTAGGTTCTGACACTTTAGCTAACATGATGACTTTTTGGGCTGAAGAGTACAAACGTATTTACCCAAATGTAAACATTCAAATTCAAGCGGCAGGTTCTTCTACAGCACCTCCAGCATTAACCGAAGGTACAGCTAACCTAGGTCCAATGAGCCGTGCAATGAAATCAAAAGAAATCGAAGCGTTTGAAAAACGTTACGGTTACAAACCAACGGCAGTTCGCGTAGCTATTGATGCACTTGCTGTTTACGTACATAAAGATAACCCAATTGAAGGTCTTCGTATTGACCAAGTTGATGCTATTTTCTCATCAACTCGTAAATGTGGTGCGCCAGAGCAAGTTAACCGTTGGAGCGATGTGGGCCTTGAAGGTAGCTGGGCAGCTCGTGATATTCAATTATACGGACGTAACTCTGTATCGGGCACTTACGGTTACTTTAAGAAAAAAGCACTGTGTAAAGGTGACTTCCGCAACAATGTAAACGAGCAACCGGGTTCTGCGTCTGTAGTACAATCAATTTCGTCTTCATTAAATGCAATTGGTTACTCAGGTATTGGTTACAAAACGTCAGGTGTACGTACAGTTCCATTATCTAAAAAAGGTACTAACTTTGTTGATGCAACACTTGATAACGTTGCGCAAGGCAAATACCCACTTTCTCGCTTTTTATACGTATATGTTAATAAGCACCCAAATAAAGCCTTGTCTCCAATGGAAGCTGAATTCTTAAAAATGATTCTTTCAAAAGACGGTCAACAAATTGTAGAAAAAGACGGTTATGTGCCTCTTTCTGCAAAGTTAGTTGAAGTAGAGCTTAAAAAGCTAGGTTTAAAATAATAAATCCAAGCAATAAAAAAACCGCTCATTGAGCGGTTTTTTTGTGTCTAAAATTTTAAGCTTGAGGGAATTAAATACCACCTAACTTTTCAGCGCGTGCTTTACATTGATTGTATGTTTCTACACATTTTGCAGAGCACACTTGTTGCTTAAGACCTTCAGCCGTTGTTTGCTGATCACAGGTGCTTTCACAGCGAAAATTTTGTTGAGCACATTGGTTCATCTCAGCATTTTCAACGTGATTCTGACAACCCGCTAAAACAAAAAAAGTGAGGGCAACTACGCTTGTTTTTATTAATATATGCATTTTTAATCCTTAAAGTGAGCTCAATAAATTAAATATCGACCTGCATGTTGTCAATTAATCTAACAGAGCCTAAAAAGGCTGCGGCTAAAATAACAAAATGGTTATCATCGAGTGTAGCAGTTTTTAAGGTATCTCGTTGAGCTATCTCAAAATAGTCTGGTTTTATGCCAGCTTGCTCTAGGCTTTGTTTAGCGCGAGTTTTAAGCGCGGTGAAATCTTTATTGCCTTGCTTAAGCTGCTCGGCACAATGGGTTAGCGCTTTAAATAAAGCGGTGGCTGTTATTTTTTGCTCGTCTGATAAGTAGCCATTACGTGAACTCATTGCCAAACCAGATATTTCACGCATGGTAGGTACGCCAATAATTTCAACTGGTATAGATAGATCGCGAGTCATCGTTTTAATCACTTGAAGTTGCTGAAAGTCTTTTTCACCAAAGCAAGCGTAGTCAGGTTGCACCAAGTTAAATAGCTTAGTAACAACCGTAGCTACGCCTTTAAAATGCCCAGGGCGCGAACCGCCACAGTACCCAAGTGACACGCCAGGCACGTCAACAAAGCTCTGCTCGCCAAGCCCATTTGGGTAAATTGTGTCTACGCTTGGGGTAAATACTATATCAGTACCTAACTCTGCAAGGCCTTGTTTATCTTCTGATAATGTACGGGGATAATTATCTAAATCTTCGTTAGCACCAAACTGCATCGGGTTTACAAAAATACTAACAACCACTTTATCGGCTACGTTTTTTGCTTTTTCAACGAGTGAAAAGTGTCCTCGATGTAAGTTGCCCATTGTTGGCACAAACGCCACACTTAAGCCTGCTTGTCGCCAGGCTTTAATTTGACTACGTAGTGATTTAATTTCAGTAATTGACTGCATTATTTAAACTCATGTTCAGCGCTTGGAAAAGCGCCACTTTTTACATCGGTACAATATTTCTGAACGGCCGCAGGCATGTTGCCAGTTTCTAATAAAAAGTTTTTTGAAAATTTTGGAATATAACCTGCCGAAATACCGACTAGGTCGTGCATTACTAATATTTGACCGTCGGTCACATTACCCGCACCAATGCCTATGGTTGGAATACTAAGCGCATCAGTGATTCGCTTTGCCAATACACTAGGAATACACTCAAGTACCAATAATTGTGCGCCAGCAGCTTCTAATGCTTTGGCGTCTTCAATCATTTTTTGTGCTTTGTCTTCTTCGCGGCCTTGGATTTTAAAACCGCCAAATACATGCACAGATTGAGGGGTAAGGCCTAAGTGCCCGCACACAGGAATACCTTGTTCAGTAAGCGCTTTAATGCTGTCGTAAAGCCATTCACCACCTTCAAGTTTTACCATGTTTGCACCTGCTCGCATAAGTTCTGCGGCATTTTTACAGGTGTCGTTAACGCTTGAATAAGTCATAAATGGCATATCGGCAATAACAAATAATTCACGGCTTCCTGCACGTACACAGCGAGTATGATAAGCAATATCCTGGTTGGTTACGCCAAGGGTGTCATCACCGCCTTGTAGCACCATACCCAACGAGTCACCGACTAAAATAACGTCAACGCCATTATCATGAAATAACTTTGCAAAGCTCGCATCGTAAGCGGTTAATGCCGTGATTTTGTTATTTTCTGCTTTCATTTTATTTAAAGTAGAAACGGTTATTTTAGACATAATATTCCTCGCAGGCATAAGCCTAGGTTAATTACAGAGGTAATTGTTGTAAGTCGTTGAGCGGTAAATTAGTTGCAATGGTTTTTAGTGCAATTCCGCTAGGTAAAATAAGTTCAGGCGCAAGTTCAAGCAACGGATACACAACAAACTCGCGCTCATTCAAGCCATAATGGGGCACAGTCAAGCGTGCGGTATTAATAATTTTATTGCCAAACAAAAGGGTATCTATGTCTAGCGTTCGTGGACCCCAACGTTCTGCTTTTCTTACACGGCCATGCTTAAGTTCTATTTCTTGAGTTAAATCAAGTAGCTGCTCTGGTTCAAGGTGGGTATTAATACAGGCAACAGCGTTAATATAGTCTGGCTGGTCTTGTGGCCCCATGGGCTTACTTGCGTAATAATGAGACACGCTTACAAGCTCGCTATGCGGCAGATTTTTAAGTGCCGCAACCGCATTATCAAGCTGCTTTTTAGGTGAGTTTAAGTTTGCACCTAATCCTAAATAAACACAGTTCATGTTATTACTCTGCTGGCTTTCTTGGTGCGCGGCGACGAGAACGTTTACGCGGTTTTGGACCACCTTGATGACCTAAGTTTTTAACCATGTCTTTTTGACCGTTAATATCTTGGCTAAGGTATTGAGTCCACCACTGTGCAAGTTCTTCATGCTCAGTTTCACCCGCATCAACGCGCAACAATAAAAAGTCGTAAGCGGCTTTAAAGCGTGGTTGTTGCGTTAACCTGTATGCACGTTGGCCTGCACGTTTATCTAGGCGATGCTGAATGTGCCAAATATCGCGAGCACCCAGTGTAAAGCGTTTTGGTACCGCTATATGTTGGGCGCTTTCGCTGAGTACTTTATTCATTGCTTGTGCAAAGGCATCGTACTCGCTAAGTTTTTCTTCTGCTTGAAGCTTTTTGGTTATTGCTAAAAGCGGGAACCACAGTAGCGCGGCAAAAATAAATGCAGGTGTTACTTTTTTATCAGCGTTTATGCGTTTGTCGGTATTTTGAAACATTTGCTGAACAAAGGTATGCTCTAGCCCATTAGGGTTAGCTTCTAAAATTTTATCAAGCGCAGGAAATAATGCACGGAAAAGTCCGTATTGGCGAAGCATTAAAAAGTTAGCTTCGGCCTTACCGTTTAAAAACAGTTTTAGCACTTCTTCAAACAAACGCGCCGGCGGAATATTATCAAGTAAGCTGGCAAGCTCGCTAATCGGTTTTTCGCTATTAGGCGCAATGCTCATATCAAGCTTTGTTGCAAATCGTACAGCGCGTAACATACGCACTGGATCTTCACGGTATCGTGTTTCGGGATCGCCAATAAGCTCAATTTGTTTTGCTTTAATAGCGGCCAAACCATTGGCGTAATCGTGAATGCTAAAGTCGTTAATTGAGTAATACAAAGCATTAATTGAAAAATCGCGGCGCTCGGCATCTTCTTCAATGCTACCAAATACGTTGTCGCGTAATAATTGCCCTTCAGTACTTGATTGGCTTATTTGGTTTTTAGACTCAGGCGCTTCGTGATGGCCACGCATGGTTGCCACTTCAATAATTTCTCGGCCAAAAACAATGTGCGCTAAACGAAAGCGGCGACCAATTAATCGGCAGTTCCTAAATAGCTTTTTAACTTGGTCGGGTGTTGCGTTAGTGACTACATCAAAGTCTTTAGGTTGTTGGCCTAACAATATATCGCGAATACAACCACCAACCAGGTAGGCATCGTAGCCACCGTCTTTTAATCGGTATAACACTTTGATTGCATTTGGGCTAAATTGTTTACGAGAAATACCATGCTCACCGCGTGTGATTACTAGTGGTTCGCTGCTTACAGAGGCATTTTCAGCACTCGTATTTGGGCCGATTATCTGTCGGCAAAATTGAAAAAGCTTGGAAATAATAATCCGTCTCCTAGAAGGTGTTGATTGGCATGTCATCGCAATCAAAAACAACCGCAAATAGTGGTATTAAACCCCAATACTTACTGTCTTACTTAAATAGCATATATTTAGGCGGCTATCATATACCAGCAGGGTTTAAAAATTAAGTTGATGTGTTGAAATTAAGCTGTTTTTCGCGATTTTATTTACACAGTTTAGTAAATTAGTTGACTTGAGTTGTTTGCTACTGAGAAATTTGTATTTCAGCAACTTTAGGTACTTGCTTTAACTCAAAGGTATTTACACCCCATTCAACTAGCTGCTCGGTGGTTAAATCCATTAAATCAGCATGAGTTGGCAAGCCTAAAAATTCAAAGGTACTTATTAATGTGGGTTTTGGCTCTATTTTACTAATTGCAGGGGCGTAGTTTTGTTTAGATAGTTTAAAGCCCGGCTTGGCAACGGCTAAAGGTAAGTGGGCAAACTCAGGGATAGGATGATTGAGCTGCTTAAATAAACTGATTTGTCGTGCTGTGGGTTCTATTAAATCGGCGCCTCTAACAATGCGATTTATGCCTTGATCAATATCGTCAACAACAACCACTAATTGGTAGGCAAATAAGCCATCACTTCGTTTTATTATGTAATCTTCGTGGGCCAGCTCACTACAAACACTGATATCACCTTGAATCAGATCGTTAAAATATGTGGTTGCATGGCATTGTGTTAAACGAAGTGCGCCTGAATCGGTTGAGTGCCCAAGATTTTTACACTGGCCTTGATAAATTCCACCCAATGCTTTTATTTCTTTTCGGCTACATTGGCAGGCATAAACACATTTTTGATTTTCAAGTGAGCTGACGACGTCTTGGTATAAATCGAGCCGTTTGGTTTGATAAACAACCGGTTCATCCCAGTGGAGGCAATAGGCTTGTAAGGTATTTAGGATATCGGTTTCGGCATCTTTTACCACTCGAGTGGTGTCTATATCTTCGATACGGACGAGCCAAGACCCTTTATTTGATTTTGCATCAAGGTAGCTGCCTACAGCCGCAACAAGTGAGCCAAAATGAAGAGGCCCAGAAGGAGACGGTGCAAAACGACCGCGATAGTTGCGCATAGGCGCAGTAACGGCTGCAGGTGACATGCTAATTAATGAGGTTAATTAGCCGCGTCCAGCTTGTTTTTCTTTAATTTCTGCAAGTGTTTTACAGTCTACGCATAAATCAGCAGTTGGTCGCGCTTCTAAGCGGCGAATACCAATTTCGATTCCACAAGACTCACAAAAGCCAAAATCATCTTCTTTAATTAAAATAATTGTTTTTTCAATTTTTTTAATTAATTTGCGTTCGCGGTCACGAGTGCGAAGTTCTAAAGAGAACTCTTCTTCTTGTGCAGCGCGGTCAACTGGGTCAGGAAAGTTAGCAGCTTCGTCTTGCATATGCGACTTTGTACGATCAACTTCGTTACGTAAATCGTTACGCCAAGTTTCTAAAATCGTTTTGAAATGAGCACGTTGTGCTTCATTCATATACTCTTCGCCTGGTTTTTCTTGGTATGGTTCTAAACCGGCTTGAGCCAATAAACCATGTTTCTTTTGGTCTGGCATAACTCTCTCCTAAATCCTTAATTTAATGCCTCAGCATTAGCCGGCGGTATAAATAACAGAAACTTATACCCTAGGCAAATTTATTTTTAATTATACGAATTAGCTTCAACCATGCTTTGCGAGTAAAAAGTGCGTTAATGATGGTGCTTAATTAACTAACTTACTGGTTTGTAAAACTTGCCTTTACATATGGGCAAAATTTTAAAAAACAAGGCTAACTCTGGAATTGATTTTTATTGCATCAATCATTTTCATCGCGTTGTTTGTTCTAATTACCTGATGTAATTGTTTGGTTATACATTACTGTATAAATGCTATTTTTTTATGAAGCACCACTTCATTCTCACAAATGAGTGCTTTATACACTACTACTTCAACACCGCTAGCAATGGCTTTTTGTAAAAGTTGTGCGTATTTTTCATCGATATGCGCTGCTGCGCTCACTGCATTTATACCTTCATGTAAAACAGCGAACAGTAGTACGGCGCGATGGCCTTGTTCGACCACTTCAATGAGCTCGCGAAGGTGTTTTTGTCCACGTAATGTTTGTGCATCAGGAAAATAGCCTTGGCCGCTATGCGGTTCATCTTGGCTTAGCAAGGTGACTGATTTAACTTCAACGTAGCAGTTTTTAGTATTTGGGCTTGTGAGTAAAAAGTCGATGCGACTGTTTTCACTGCCATATTTAACTTCACTTTGAAGTTGCTCATAGCCAGTTAGTTCATTAATTACATTATGATTAATTGCTTCTTCTACCACCTTATTAGCGACCGCTGTATTAACACATATAAGGTGCCCTAAATCATTTTGGGTCAGCTCTAATGAATGTGGATACTTTCGTTTTACGTTATCGCTTGTTGAATAAAAAGCAGTAAAGCCTGGCTCAGCGCAGCCTGTCATTTTTCCAGTGTTAGCACAATGCGCGGTAAACTTAGCGCCATCACCGAGTTTTAAATCAGCCAAAAACCGCTTGTAGCGTTTAATTAATGTGGCCGATTGCAATGCTGGTGTGTACTTCATGGTATGTCCAATGTGGTTAATAGTGTGATGAGTGTTATTTATCTCAAGCTGTTGGGAACTTAGGCGCACTATAGTAAACTCAACAGCACATTTAAGTGCAAGGATATTCTAACATGAGTGAAAAATTTGTTGTTCAACTAAGCGAACACGCAGCACCGAGTCATTGGGGCGAAAGCGCAACGTTGTCATTTAACGAACGTGGTGCAACCGTTCATTTATCTGAGCAAGAAACATTAAAAAATGTTCAAAAAGCAGCGCGTACTATTGCCAATCAAGGCGTTAAACACGTTGAACTTGCGGGCGATACATGGTGCACAGAAAGCCAATGGGCTTTTTATCAAGGTTTTGTCACACCTAAACTATTAAACGGTGTTGAGTTTGTTGATAACGCACAATCTGATCTGCAAGAACTTGCGCATTTAAAAAGCTCAGCAACGTGGGCGCGTGAAATGGTTAACGGCACTGCAGACGATATTTACCCTGAAAGCCTTGCAGAAAAAGCCGCTGAGTTTATTCAATCACTGGCCCCTGAGCACGTAAGCTACCAAATAATTAAAGGCGATGCGTTATTAGAGCAACAATGGATTGGTATTCATGCTGTTGGTCGTGGGAGTGTTCGCCCACCGGTATTGTTAGAGCTTGATTACAACCCTACAGGCGACGATAACGCACCAGTCAGTGCAGCCCTTGTGGGTAAAGGTATTACGTTTGATTCGGGCGGTTATTCAATTAAGTCAAGCGAAGGCATGCTAGGGATGAAGTGTGATATGGGCGGTGCTGCAACAGTAACAGCTGGTTTAGCACTTGCTATTAATCGTGGTATTGAAAAGCGTATTAAATTATTTTTATGCTGTGCTGAGAACTTAATTTCTGGCCACGCTTACAAATTAGGCGACATTCTTACTTACAAAAATGGCACAACCGTTGAAATTGTAAACACCGATGCAGAAGGGCGTTTAGTGCTTGCCGATGGTCTAATGGCTGCCGGCGAAACGGGCGCACCTTTAATTATTGACGCAGCAACATTAACAGGTGCAGCGTTGGTTGCTGTTGGCCAAGAATACAATGCGCTGTTTGCACTTGATAAAGAGCTGGCACGCGAAGTTGAAGGCTTTGCTTCTCAAGAAATGGAAGCCGCTTGGCCATTACCACTTGAAAAGTGGCACCAACAAAACTGTCCATCACCTTATGCTGACACGGCTAATAGCCGCGCACAAAAAGGTGGCGGCTATGGCGGTGCATCAAATGCTGCTGGCTTCTTATCACGCTTTGTACCAAACGATGGCAAAGGTTGGGTACACATTGACTTAGCGGCTGCATTTAATATGGGTAGCACAAGCCAGTGGGCTGCCGGCGCAACAACACAGGGTATGCGTACAGTTGCTCGTACGTTGCTTGAAAAAGCGTAACGCTAAAAAATACGTTATTCAGAGAAATTAGGCACCGTTTGGTGCCTTTTTTGATCCACAAGCGAGCAATTTTATTTAATTTACGGTAAAATCCCTCGCCAATACCTGTTTGAGTGACTAATTTGGTTTTACTCTAAACTACACTCAAATATTATATCCACCACTGGGGTTTCTAACTATGTCAGATAAGTGCTATATCACAGCTCAACAGTTACTTGAAGATTCATTCCGCGTAGCGGCACAAGTATACAAAGACGGCTTTCGTCCTGATTTTATTATAGGTATTTGGCGAGGTGGTGCACCGATTGGTATTGCGGTTCAAGAATATTACGATTACAAAGGCATTGAAACTGACCATATTGCAGTGCGTACATCGTCTTATTACGGTATTGGCCAACAATCAAAAGAAATTAAAGTACATGGTTTACATTACATTGTAGAAAACGCCAATGCGGGTGATTCACTGCTTATTGTTGACGATGTATTTGACTCAGGACGCAGTATTGTTGCACTAAAAGAAAAGCTTTCAGAGCTAATGCGCTTAAACTTACCGCGCGATATTCGAATTGCTTGTCCATACTACAAACCAAAAAATTCAAAAGTAGATACCGTACCTGACTACTACATTCATGAGTCGGAAGAGTGGTTAGTATTCCCGCATGAGTTATCGGGTTTAACACCGGATGAAATTATTGAAGGTAAATCTGACTTAGTAAAAATTCACGACATTTTACTAGAAGACTAATACACCTAGCACATTAAATATACATTTAGCCTTATGAACTGATTATTCGTTTTTAGGGCAATAAAAAAGGCCTTAATTGGCCTTTTTTATTGCGTGTTTAAAGCTGCGCAAAGCTATCTACATATTCACTAAGCATTGGAATATCGACCGCTTGTAAACCTGTTGTGCTTCTTTGCACTAAGCCCTTTTCGACTAATTCTGTCACAACACGCCTGTAAGCTCGCTCAGTGGTTGCAAAGCGTTCAGCCTCAGCGTTAACAGTTGGGTAGGCTCTAAGCAGTGTAGGGTTGTTGTTCTCGGCTCTCAGTAAGCAGTCTTTGGCTATGTTATAGCTAAGTGGCAGTAATAACTTATCTAAGTTGATTTTTTGGTTTTCTTGAAACTTAGCAGCAATCGTTTGTGCCGTGTATAAGCTAAGCTCTGGTTTTTCGAGCAATAATGCACGCCAGTGTCTTAATTCAATCAGGTTGTAAGTTACATCGCTAAAGCAGGTTACCGTATAAATACACGGATTGTTGTTGAGCGCTTCTATTTCGCCTATCAGGGTATTATTACAATCGAGTTGTCCTAGCAGCAGGCGTCGTCCGTTTCCTACGTCATAACTAAATGACACAGTGCCGCTGCGCACAAGCACAAGCTTGCTTAAAGGCTGATCTTGATGGATCAGCACTTCTTTTTTTGATTGTTGATAACTACTACCGGCAAAGGTGAGTAACTGTTCAACAAGATAACTAGAAAAATGGTATTGAAACATCAATATGCTCTTCGGACATTTGTCCTATTTATTATGTTTTAATGACGGTAGCATTAACACATTAAGAATTTACGCTAACTTGCTACTAATACTTTTAGCTTTGCTATGGGTATTATTTTACCTTCATTTCCCGTGTAATGATTTAAGAATTTGTTGGTTTTTTTGCCGGCAAACTTTTTCAGGTTTTTAAGCAAGTTAGCTTTTTATTTACGTATGTCACTTCGCTTAATTATTAATATAAGAGAGCTACTCTCTTACTAGCCAATTATTTTCAAACTCTAAATAACGCTCATAATTAAGCAAAGTGCTATTACTTTGCAATACTTACAACTGTAATAATGTAGCATTAGTATAATGCTAACCCAAAGGTTAGGAGAGAACAATTGAGTTGGGAATATTTAGGCTATATTGCGTCAGCTTTATTGGTTGCATCACTCACTATGACCGATGTAGTAAAGCTTCGTTGGTACAACATGTTAGGGTGTATTGTGTTTACGGCTTATGGCGTAGCTATTGGTGCTGTTCCTGTTGTTTTTACCAACGCGCTACTGGCATTGGTTAACTTGTATCACATTGTAAAATTATATCGCCAGCCAAAAGTTGATCAGCCAGAGGCACAGCAGCCAAAAAGCTAAATGACATGGTTTGTATTAAAAAAGGGTTAACTTGCGTTAACCCTTTTTTTGTTTATTTAGCTGCGCTCTCTTTGTTATCGAATCGCTTCATACCGGCAATCCATGTTTGTAGTACTTGAGTTTTGTAAATATCTTCAACGGGTACTTTAAAATAATCTTTATCCACTAAAATAAAGTCGGCCCATTTACCTTGTTCTAGGCTTCCTATTTTAAACTCTTGATGCGCCGCATAAGCACCGCCCAGTGTAAATGCACGTAGTGCATCTTCGCGGCTTAATATTTCGCTTGGACGCCAGCCGTTTTCAGGCAGTTTGTTATGATCCATTCGCGTTATTGCTGAATATAAACCATCAAATGGATTTGCAAGCTCTACAGGGTAATCAGAGCCCGCAGCAACCACTGAACCTTGTTGTAAAAATGTTTGCCATGCGTACGCAAAGCTAAGTTGCTTTTCAGTTAGGCGTTGCTCTGCCATATGCATGTCAGATGTTGCATGCACAGGTTGCATAGATGGAATAATTTTTAGTGCTTTAAATCGAGGTATATCGTCTGGCGTTACTATTTGTGCGTGCTCAATTCGGTTGCGCAGCAAAATACCGCCTGTTTTTTTAAACACATTTTCGTAAGCGTCTAAAACCACACGATTGGCTTTGTCACCAATGGCATGGGTGTTGGCGGTAAAGCCATTTTTAAAGCTTTGCGTAAATAAAGCTTCGAGTTTCTCTTGGGTTTCAAGCATTAACCCATGATGGCCAGCACGGTCGGCATAATCTTCAATAAGCGCTGCGCCACGCGAGCCTAATGCACCATCGGCATATACTTTTACACTACGAATTTCCATAAAGTCGTAGTTATCGTGATATGGCCCGGCTTTTAGCATAGCCGGTAAGTCTGGGCTAGCACCGCTTAGCATTGCCACAATACGTAAAGGTAAATTGCCTTGTTCACCGCGCTCTTTGTAAACTTCCCATGTGGCTTTATCTATCCCTGCATCGTGAGTAGAGGTAATACCTAAACTTAATAAATGCTTACCTGCGGCATCGAGTGAGTTGCTAATATCTTGTTTTGAAGGGGCTGGCAAGTGCTGAACAATTAACGATTCAGCTTTATCAACAAAAATACCGGTAGGGTTACCAAATTCATCTTTAACTACCTCACCGCCTTTTGGCGATTTTGTGTCGGCGTTAATGCCTGCAAGTTCAAGCGCTTTTGAGTTAACCCAAATTGC
Organism: Pseudoalteromonas sp. CR1; assembly: GCF_019392235.1. NCBI lineage: Bacteria > Pseudomonadati > Pseudomonadota > Gammaproteobacteria > Alteromonadales > Pseudoalteromonadaceae > Pseudoalteromonas > Pseudoalteromonas sp. CR1. Next base: position 218,944 of record NZ_JAHXRM010000001.1, read on the forward strand.
ATGGCTATCAACACGAGATAGAACAACCGGACGATCGCTTACCACTTTGTCTAAATCTTTAGCGCTAGGGAAACGTGTATCTGGCCATAACTCTTGGTTCCAGCCACGGCCGATGATCCAACCTTGTTTGCCTTGCGCAAATTGCTTTAATTTATTTGTAACGTCATCAACCGACTTCGCACCGCGTACATCTAACTGCGATAAGTTATCGCCTAGCCCAATAACATGGCCATGGGCATCAATTAAGCCGGGTAGTAATGTGTTGCCTTTCGCGTCTATTAGCTTGGCATCTGGAAAGCTTTCTTTGAGTATGTCGCCGCCTACTTTAACAACCTTGCCATCTTTTATAACCAAAGTGCTAAATTGTTGAAGCTCGCCTTTTTGCATTTTGCCTTTATGAAGCGGAGTATAACCATTGGCATTATAAATAACTTTGGTTTGCGCAATCGCAAAGCTAGATCCTGCACAGAGACTGGCAAGTATAAGTGGTTTAAGTAATTTTTTGAGTAACATAGTGCACTGATTTGTTATTTTTAGTGCAATAACACTAGCAAACTCTTTTTTAGAATACCAATAGGATGCGATAAGCTCGTAAAATAGACAGTTAAAGCTAAGCTAGCTGCTTAGCTATTAAATTAATTGCCTAAAACGTTAGGTTAAAAAGGTTAATTAAATTTGTGCTACTTGCTGGCATATAAATGGTATTCGCTCAGTGTTAGCCGGCCGTCTTTATCTTGGTCGTAACTTACAAATTTAGACCACAAGGCTGGGTCTATTGAGGCTTCAGAGCGAGTTAAAAATCCGTCTTTATTTCTGTCTATTTTTTTAAATTGGTTATTAATGCTGTCACTGATGGCAAAACTTGATGCGCTAAATACCAGTAGAGCGCATAAAATAAAAAAGTGTATGGGATTCATTAAAGTACTCAGTAAAGATTGTTAGTAAGGTAATTTTTAAATTCAATTAATGAAATTTGTTTATCTTGATTTTTATCCCACATTATAAACGTGCTAAGTAACTGGGGCTGGCGTTCTAGTTCGTTATGAGTAAGGTAACCGTTTTTATCAGTATCGAGGTGATCAAAGCGCTGTTTTACATCAAGTGCAGAAGCATTAAAACTTAAAAGCAACGCTATGGTGGTTACAAAGTAACGTATCTTCATGGTAGTCCTTCCAAAAGGTTAATTAAGTTGTATTGAATAATGAGGTATTACGCTTAATTAGATAAAGCACTTGCCATAATTTAACTCCCAACATTAAATCCTTTTACACATTCCCTCAGGGATTATGGCAAATGCTTTAGTACACTTTACAAGTTAAAAGCTTAAGCAAAACTTAATCTGTTATGGCTTAAAGTTTTCAAACTCTGCTTTAGAGATCATCTCGTCGTTGTCTTCGTCTAAATCGGTAAACTGTCTAAGTAGCTCTTTATCTTGCTTAGCTTCAACAAACGAGATACTTCCGTCCATGTTTGTATCTAAGTGTGCAAATCGCACGGCCGAAGGAGAAGCTAATACCGTTGCACTGATAGCTAAAAATAATAATAAAAAAGCAGCAATAAGTTGTTTCATAATTTCATTCCTTTTGAAGTTAATTTATTGAATAAATTTTCTGAATTCATTTAGCGACAACTGACCATTTTGGTCTGTGTCTATTTGTGCAAAGTTTTCCTTAAGCACGGCGTCCATTTTTGCCTCGGCTTCGCTTAACAGGCCGTTGCTGTCCTTATCTAGTTCATTAAACGTAGCGTCAACGTCCATAGCGTATGCGCCTGTATTCACAAAACCCAACGCAAGTAATGTTGAAAAAACCAAAGTGTTAATGTTCATGTGTATTTCCCTATTAAATTTATTTATTACACCCATTACAAAAAGGGTGCCAAATTTTATTTTTATTTACTTTCAATGAGTTGTGTTTTTTAGTTTGGGTTTGTAGGTAAAAATTACACTGACTGTGTGTAATTTTGTGTAAATACAGCAACAGGGTTGAAGGTATTTTTTGTGATCTTAGTTAAATCAATCAGTTGTGCTGTTGCTGTTTAGCAACATTATGGCGATTTAAAATGAATATGGTTCAGCATGTGTATAGGCGGTATTGATAATAATAGGCGAGTTATTTACTTACAGAGTTTACTGCAATGGCTGCAACGTTTGCTAAACATTACAATGCAATGCTTAATTGGCGCCCTAATTTAATAGGGCAGTTTGCTTTAAGCATGCTGCTGTCGTTATTGCCACTCTCTATTGTGGTTATTGTTTTTTTAAATGCGTTAAATAAACAGCTAGCAACCACCCAGCAAATTGTGAGTAACCATTACCAGCTCACAAAATCGTTCGCTAATTTAAAGCAAGACCTTAATAGCCTTGAACGCGCAACAAGGCAAAATTGGGTGTTAAAAAGTGATGCGCTCAACACCCTCATTGTTGATAAATGGCAATCGTCTGTGCAGAGCATAAATGAACTCAAATACATTAATGCAAACCCAGACTACATAAACCAATGGACACAGCTTTTAACTATTTTGCAAACAGCACAACACCAGCTCGTTGAGAAAAAACAGCAAAAAGCAGCGCTCTTTTTACCCATAAGCGAGTCAATTACAGAGCTCACAGTGTGGCTCAAAAATAAAAACGAAGAGCAAATAACCCATAACCAAAACGAGCTAGCCAGCCTACAAGCGTCGTTTATAAATTGGCTAGTGGCACTTATTCCTCTTACTTTATTGGTTGGCGGCGGCTTTTTATGGCGTATAAGTTTGCGCTTAAAAGGGCTTACTAGGGTTATTGATAAGCTCGGGCAGGGGGATTGGCAGCAAAAGATAGCAGTAAAAGGCTCGTCAGAGTTAGTCGAACTCGGAGAAAAACTACAGTGGGTACAAACTCAGCTGTATATGCTTGAGCAACAAAAGGATACGTTTTTACGCCACGTAACACACGAACTTAAAACACCACTTGCCTCTATGGTTGAAGGAACCGATTTACTCACCGATGAAATTGTTGGCCCTATTAATAACGAACAAAAAGCGGTGCTTTCCCTTATAACTCAATCTACGGTGCGCCTTCGCATGATGATAGATAGCCTACTCAGTTATAACGCTATTAGAGCAACAATAAACAGCTCAAGCGAGGTTAATATTAATCATTTAATTAAAAAAATTAATGGTCATTTTGAGCATCGTCTAACGGCTCGAAAGCAACTTATTCAGTGGCAAAACTCTGTTTCAAGCACTGTCCTTGCGCTTCCTAATGAACTAATAGAAATGATGCTAATTCAGTTAATTTCAAATAGCTTAAAATTTTCTGATGATAACCAAGGTGTGATTGTAAATTTAAAATGCGAGCAACATCAGCTGTGTTTGGAGGTGGCCGATAATGGCTGTGGCATTAAAGAGCACGAAATAAAGCATATTTTTAGTGCGTTTTATCAAGGTAAACATGAGCAAAGTATTACCTTACAAGGCAGTGGTTTGGGCCTAACAATAGTAAAAGAGACGGTTGAGCAGCTACAAGGCACATTAAGTGTTGAGAAAAATAAACCACACGGTTGCCGTTTTTTAATAAAAATACCAATCAGTAAAAATTTAGGAGTTAATTAACAATGCGCATACTCACTATTTTATGTGTGCTTGCAGGTAGCCTAATTGTATCGGGTTGTGAGCTTAATGATGGCACGCAAGCGCTGGGCGATACTAAAATATCAAATACTAAAAATGTATCTCCTAGCCCCAAGCCAATGCCTAAATTAGCCCCTGTTTACCCCTCCGCTGAGCGGGTTATAGCGCTGCATGCAAATCAATGCGGCGGTTTTACATTGCCACCAACAAAGCGGTCATTTAAAGGTGAAAATGAGCTAAAAGCATTTTTTAAATTTATGTGCTTAAACGTAAGTACCGACCCAAATACAGTAATGACCAAGTTACTTAAACTCGACCTAGCCTATTTTTGGCCTGATGATATAAAACAGTATTTATGGCTGCAAAAACAGCAAATCACCTTACAAATAAACGCGCAAAAAGAGCAGCAAGCACTTAATAACCAAATGCAGAAAACCCTGTCGTCGCTAGCAGATATAGAGCAGCAGCTATTACTTCGCGAAGACACTAAGGAGCAGTAACCATGACCAGAAATAGCCCGCACCAAGCAAAAGTGTTATTAGTTGATGACGATGCAAGTTTATTAAAGTTACTTGCTATTCGTATTGAATCAAAAGGCTATCAAGTAACAACTTGTGAAAGTGGCTTAGCAGCACTACAAATTTTAAAAAGCCACGTGTTTGATGCCGTCATTACTGACTTACGAATGGATGAAATGGACGGCATGGCGCTGCATCGTCAACTGCAAAGCCGATACCCTGCATTACCAGTAATTATGATGACGGCGCATGGCTCCATTCCTGATGCGGTTGAAGCCACCAAACAAGGTATTTTTGCTTTTATTACTAAACCGGTCGATAAAGACGAGCTATTCGATAGCCTTGCAAATGCAATAGACATTCATGGTGTAAATACCGATGAAGCTCCATCAAAAAGTAATATAGTAACGCGCAGTGGTGCCATGTTGCACTTGCTTGAACAAGTTAAGTTACTTGGGCCTACTCAAGTTAATGTGCTTATTTCGGGGGCCAGTGGAACGGGTAAGGAGTTACTAGCGCAAGCTATTCACCAGCATAGCCAAGTTAGTAACGGGCCCTTTGTGGCTATAAATTGCGGCGCTGTACCAGGGGAACTTTTAGAGTCTGAATTATTTGGCCACAAAAAAGGAGCGTTTACTGGTGCTGTAAAAGATCACCAAGGTTTATTTCAGCAAGCGCAGGGCGGTACATTATTTTTAGATGAAATTGGCGATATGCCCCTTAACTTACAAGTAAAGCTACTGCGTGTGCTACAAGAAAAAACCATTCGCCCAGTGGGTTTTCAAGAAGAGATCCCAATTGATGTGCGTATTGTATCGGCAACTCACAAAAACTTGCCCGAAGCCATTAAAAACCAACAGTTTAGAGAAGATTTATACTACCGCCTAAATGTGGTTAATTTAAAGTTACCACCACTGTGTGAACGCCGTGAAGATATAAGCCTCTTGGCCCAATACTTTAGCGCAAGTATCGCTAAACGCATGAACCAAAATGAAAAACACTTTGCCAATGATGCCATGCACGCATTGGTACGTTATGATTGGCCGGGAAATATTCGTCAGTTACAAAATGTTGTTGAACAAGTGGTAGCCTTAACACCGGGCGAGGTTATTTCAGCGCATTTAGTGTTAGCCGCACTCGATAGTAACGAAAAAAGCGTAGAGCCACTCTCATTAAACGACGCTAAAAAAGAATTTGAACGTGATTACGTTATTAATACGCTAAAAATGGCCGGCGGCAACGTAGCAGAAGGCGCCAAACTTGCTAAGCGTAATCGTTCAGACTTTTATAAACTCATTAAAAAACACAATATTGATGTTGAGAGTTTGGCGTAAAAAACATTAAAGGAATCTTCATGCAGTTATTTATGGTGTATTTAGGCGGGCGAATTCAAGGTTGCCACATAGAAATGCACGACATTCGGTTTGTTGTTGGGCAAAACATAGAGCAAACCTACACCAAATTAAAAAGCCAATGGGTTGGCGATAAAAACAGCGTACACATGGATAGTTTTATGGCTGTTAATAATATTGATGGCTACAAAGTAGAAGTGGTAGACGATTATGTTGAACAAAATAAGCAGCTTTATTTTGTAAATTTAGGCGCTTACAGAAGCGACTCAATGGCGGAGCAACACGACTTTGCATTGTATGTAGCAAGCAGCCGTGAAGAGGCAAAGCAGCGCGCTAAGCACGATTTGCTCGCAGGCCTGAGCCATATTCATAAAGACGACTTACACGACGTAGACGATTGCTTTGCAATTGATTTACTCGACAGTCAATTAACTATAAAGCTTACCCCAAGCGGGCTTTCTCAGCCTATAAAACCGGATTGGTTTGGTTACCATGTTTTATAAGTAAGTAACCTGAACTTTGAATAATAAAGCTATCTCACGCTGCTATTTTTCTTGTTCGTTTTGCTCATCTTCTTCACTGTTCGATGCCAGCTTAAAGGCCACAATAACCAAGCCAAACATAGCGAACGGCAGAGCTGCTAACATGTATTCAACCATGCTGCTGTCTTGAAAATTAGCTTGCAATAAAAAGTGACCCGCTACACACATAACAATAACGACCAACAAAATTGGCAGCAGCATAAGTTCTTTTTTTGATGAATGATTTTTCATTGAATAATTGCTTAAACAAAAAATGATGCGCTATTGTAATGAGCTTACATATGCTTGGCAAACAGCAGCGCTTTTAATGATATGATTGCTATAAATGAAGTTTGTAAATCAGTGTGGAAACAACGTGAAAAGTAGCTTAAAAAACGTTTACCTAGTTGGCGGGGCAGTACGCGACAAACTGCTAAACATTGCATCAAAAGATAACGATTATGTGGTTATTGGCGAAACGCCAAGTACCATGGAATCGCTTGGTTTTTTACCAATAGGTAGCGACTTTCCTGTTTATTTACACCCCAAAACAAAAGAAGAGTACGCATTAGGGCGTACCGAGCGAAAAAGCGGTAAAGGCTATACTGGCTTTGTTGTAGACGCCAGCCCTAGCGTAACACTCGAAGAAGACTTAGCAAGGCGCGACTTAACCATAAACTCTATGGCGCTTGACGAAAACGGTAAAATTATTGACCCCTTTAATGGGCAACACGATTTACAAAATAAAATACTGCGCCACACCACACACGCATTTGTAGAAGATCCGGTACGCGTGTTACGCATTGCGCGATTTTTAGCACGTTATGGCAGTGATTGGCAAATCCACCCAAGTACCTATGCGTTAATGCGAGAGCTTAAAAATAAAGGTGAGCTTAACCATTTAGTGCCCGAACGGGTATGGCTAGAAACCGAAAAAGCGCTTGGCGAAAAGTACCCCGAGCTTTATTTTCAAGCATTAGATGGGCTGGGCATTTTTCCAGAAATTGAACAAATGAAAAATGTACCACAACCTGCCAATCATCACCCTGAAGGCGATGTATTTGTGCATACAATGTTGGTGCTTAGGCGTGCGGCCGACTTAAATTTTAATTTAGAAACCCGCTTTGCTGCGCTTACACACGATTTTGGTAAAGCCCTTAGCTATAAAATACGCGGCAATTTACGCGGTCATGAACGCGAAGGTGTAGCGGTAGTAGAGTCATTTTGTAATCGTTTAAAAGTGCCTAATCGCTTTCGTGATATTGGCATGCTTACCAGCGATAACCACACTTTATGCCATACGATTGATCAGCTTAGGCCGCAAACTATTCATAAATTAATTGTCACTAATTTAAATGGGTTGGTGCACCCTGAGCGCTTTTTAGCCTTTACCCAAGCCTGCCAATGTGATGCGCAAGGGCGCGGGGAAACACTGGTTAATAAGCCTTACCCGCAGGCAATTAAGTTGCGCGCCATTCATAGTAAATTACAGCAAATGGATAAAAAGCACATAGTGCAACAGGCACTTAAAAGTGGCAAAAAAGGCCCAGCAATAGGCGAAGCGGTAAAGCTGGCAGAAATAAACTGTATTAAAGCGTTTTTAAGCGGTGAGCCAAGTACAGCAAATTAATTTGTGTAGATTAAATTAAGTACCGCGATATGCCTTGCACCTCAAGGCGCGGTACTTTTTAAAGGTCGTTTACTTGCGTGTGCTGTGGTTTAGTTGCCTCAGGCTCAGCATTTTTATCTGATTTATATAAACTAAAAATAAAGTCGAGCTCTTCTCGTTCAAGTGATGGGGTCACGGCAAATCCTACTGCTTAATGTGTTAATATAGCCCCAGAGTATGTGAACGCGACTGAATTAAAAGTGAATAGTTACAAAGAAAGGTGACTGTTTATTTCCTCACTGTTTATTAGCGCATTACTTTTTTGTTCAATATTACTGAACTCTACCATTTTAGGGCACTTTTACATTTAGAATATTTAAATGCGATATAACTATTTGTTTACATGCGCTTACTAGCTGGCTACATTAGATTGATTGTAATATTTGGACATGTGCCGGCTTATAAAGCGGCATATGTCGAATACAAAGTTGTTAGGCATATATTCAGTTGAGGTGTTTGGTTCTAGAGGAAGTTCACAATTTTAAATCGTAAAACACTTATTTTCTTTGTCGTTCTGATTACTAGTTTTGCTAGTAAATTGTATGCTGAAACAATCTCTGTATCACACTGTAAATATATTACGGGAAAAGAAGATATACTCTTCTTAAATGTCCCTATTAAAGAAGATATTGATGCAATATTTTACTGTCCTACTTCTGAAAAGAAAAAATTAACTCTTCACAATGTTGCACTAGTCGTATCTGCTCCGATCAAAACCCCACGCGGGAACTGTCAAATTACAAAGTATGCCTTAGGAAAAGAGGATTCAACTGATAAATATCTTTGGTCATCTGTAATTGGTAATGCTTGCCCTCGAATAAATGAAAATGAATATGTGTCACTGTATTACCTTCCTAGTGAATATAATAAAGATCTGTTTTTTGATAATTTAACGAACTTCATATCAAAATTAAACGCCAATGAATTTGAATTAATTAACCGAATTCCATTTTACTCTTTATGGTTTTGTTCGGACTGTAAGGAGTTTATAAATGCAGTTCCTAATTCAAAGTTTGTTGTTAATAGCGTAGGTTCAAGTATTAACGATCCATTTAGTATTTTTGTATCATCTAAAGAAAGCCCACATATCCGTTGGATATTACATCTTTCTGTTGAAAATACGGGTTTATTTATAAACAATATTGTAAAGTATGTTGAGTATTAAATATGCCTAAAAAGCTAATAAATAAGGAAAAAAAACAGTTGGTTGTTTTCGTTCCTGAACATTTTAGCCAACAATTTTTTGCCCATTATTAGGGCGTAAAATTAATAGAGAGTCTATGTCTGTTATCCGTAGTTCAGTTTTTCAAATTATTTTTAAATCGATATTTTTACTACTATTTAACTTTATCGGATTCTTTCTGATTTACGCAGGTGCTCTTTTATTAGTTAGTGAGAACAATATTTCGTTATCGCTAATTGAACAACTCTTGGCGCTAATTCTAGCTTTGTTTACAACATCTACTTTTGCTTGGTGGATGGTAACCAGTTTTCGTCAATACGAAATCAAAATAGACAGTAAATTAATCTTACTCAAAGGGTTATCGGGCTGGAAAAAAATTGATGAAACTATTTTACTTTCCGATATTGATGGTGCTGAGATAGGAACCGACTTAGCTCTATTTAAGGGAGAAAAGCTGGTGGTGAAACTTTCAATGGTTTCTATAGCATTTGAAAAAGATTCTCTTAACAAAAATATAAAAAATTGTCTTTGAATTGAAATAACAAAAATATAAAGAGTAATTTAACAAAGGCTAAATATCAGCGGGCTGTTCGCCTCGCTTCATTTTAGCCAACCATTTTAAGCCAATTTTACATATAAAAATTAGGAAATACTATGGTTCGCCAATCACGTAAATTTAGAATATTTGCTGCAATAATTACCATCCCATTATTTGCGGTGTTTTTATTTGGGTACAGTTTTATTATCTTTATGTATGCTGATGGGTTAAGCAACATTAAGCACTACTTGTTACTTGGTTTAGGTTTTATTGGTATTCTCTTGTGGGCAAAAATGTCCGTGAATATGATTAAAGACATAAGATTGATAAAGGTGTAATAACAAGGAAGGTATGCGTTCAATTCAATTTTTAGGTTTATTGACATCAATAGTGTCATTTTTGTGTTTGTTTTGGGCCTTAGCTCCGCTTTCGCCTGACAGTAGCGCTTCAGCAGAAGGTGCTATTGGCTTGTTTTTAATGTTTTTTGTAGCGCCACTTTTTGGTTTTTCAGCCTTGTTGTTAATTCCTTCATCTATCGCACTATTTAATACCAAGTTAAGAAAGAGTACTTATTTTTATGGTAAGTTTTGGTATGGTGTTTGGGGCCTTAATGGTTTGATATCTGTAGGGTATGTATTTGTAATTTTATATATTGGTTATATTTACTTAACTTTAAAAGTCAGTAACTAGCACTGGTATTAAACTTCAGAGCATAACGTTTATGTTTTTATGCCCGTTTACCCACTATTTTTCTGCTTTGCTAGTCGTTTTACTAATGATTTGTAATCAGCTGGTATTAAGCTCTTTGGTTTAATTGAGTCTTATTAGTTCCCCCTGCTAGAGCAGGTTAAAACTAATGAAGACTAAAAATCATTCAACTAATTTGCTAACGGCAAACTTACTGTAAAAGTGACCCCATTATTTTGTGTATTATTTTGCGCACTTACACTGCCTTTATGGTAATCGCACACTAGCCTTACAATATAAAGTCCTAAGCCTAAATGCGGTTGTTGCTGCATGTGCTGGCTGCGCACTGATACCATAGAATCAAATATATGCTCGCTCAACCCTTCAGGCAATAAAGTACCTGTATTACTTACCGTTAATGTTGCTTTGTTTTCGCTTTGCTTCAGGTTGACTTCAATTGCTGTGTTAGCTTCACTAAATTCCAAAGCGTTATTAATGAGCTTATCAAGCAGCTGCGCTATAAACTCTGGTGCGCCTTGCATAGGTAATGAATTTGGGCATATATCAAGCGTAAATAATTGCTTAGGGTAAGTGAGTAAATACCCTTGCATACAGCCGTTAATAACAGAGCGTAGGTCAAATGGTTCGGGGTCATTGCTTTGAATGCTTTGCTCAAGGCGAGTAGCCTCACTCATGGTGGTAATTATTTTACCTAGGCGCTCTACGCCTTCACTGGCGCGATCGAGGTATTTTTGACTAAGCTCGGTTTGCTCCAAACTTTGTAAGTTTTCAAGAGAAGAACGCACTACCGCAACTGGCGTACGTAGTTCGTGAGATAAACGCGACGACATATTTTCTAAATAGTCGGTATAGCCGCCCAATCGGCTTACAATATTTGCAAAGCTACGCGACAGGTCGCCAATTTCATCATTAGAATCACTGTAACTAATACTGCCTGTAACACGCCCTTGTGCATCTATTGCTTGCTCTGCGGTATCGCGAAGGCGCCTGATGCGGCTCGATATTCGTGATGCAAAAAAGAATAAAGTCACAGTCCCTATTAGCATCACGGCTAAAATAACGTTAAATAACTTTTCGAGCGATTTATTACGAAGCGTGCGCACGCCGTTGGTGGTTTCTTCTGCTATTACTGCACCAATAACGTTGTCTTCAATCCAAATAGGGTAGGCCGCTGATAAAATAACGGCTTTGCTATCGGGGGTGAGCCGCCAAGATGATGCAGGTTGGCCTTTTAGTGCATTGGCTAAATGACTGCCTTGCATAGATGCTACGTCGTGTAGGGTATCTATAAATTCGTTTTCAGGGCGGGTTAAAATTTTATAATAAAGTGGGTGCAAATAGGTTTGCTCAAAACGTTGCCATGCATTTTGAGGCGGCTGATTTTTAAGGCCATCTGCCCATACACCATCAGCGTTTTGAATGGTGCCCGATTGTGCAAGCACGCGGTGGTGATTGTCTACCACCCATATACGGCTGCCGCTGTGGCCCATTCCTTTTAAAATTCGGCTAATTTCTGGTGAAGGCACAAGCACCGAGCCTAAATCGCTTGGGTTATTTAAGTTAGAGGTCGACATAACGTTAGGTAACTCGTTTAAGCTATCGGTATCTACAATAGCAAAGCCCAGTTTATTTCCTAGCATGGCTAACGGAAAGCGCAGTTCAACGGTGTAACCTGTTTGGGTGCGTTTAAAATAGCCCTGAATTTTTGTAAATGGCGCTTTGGTGTTTGCATTAAATGCATTAACCCAGCCGTCTTGCCTAGGGGCTATGATATACGTATTAAACTGGCCATCAGGGGTTTTTAAACCAATTTTTAAATGGTCGTTATTAGTGATGCTTAAGCTGTTTTTAGCACGATAAATAAGTGTGTTGTCGGTCACATTAAAAACGGCGTATAAGTAGTTATCAAATTTACCTACCATGTGGTCGAACGATAAATCGCTGGCTTGGTGGTTTTTATTGGTCTTTTGTAAATAGCGTTTATCGTAATGCCAGAACAACGCTTTGTAGGGTTCCCAGTCGGTTAGTTTGCCATCAAGTTGAATAGGGTTTTTTAGGTTGTAGGCGTATAAATCGCGGCCTTTTATTACTTGGTCTAAAAAGTTGGTTTGCTCGTCAAATAAAGCAGGACGTTCGTGCAGGGCTGTGGCAAGTGCACGCGTTGTGCCTACGAGGGTTTTTTCTTGGCCTTGGCGTAAAAACTTTTCCATTTCCCACACGTATTCGTAACCTAGCCATGGCAGTAAAAATAAAAAACAAGAAAGCACAATAAACTTACTGCGCAGGCCAAATCTAAGCATTAATGTTGCTCCCACCTATAACCCATGCCATACACGGTATCGATACAGTCAAACTGCGAGTCAAGGGCGATAAACTTTTTACGAATGCGTTTTACGTGGGAGGTGATGGTGCTGTCGTCCACATATATTTTTGCATCGCTCATTAAATCGTTACGGCTTTTAACATGGCCCGGGCGCTGCGCCAGTGAATGTAGCATCCAAAACTCGGTCACGGTTAAATCCACTAATTGCTGCTGCCAAAACACTTGCATGCGTTGCGTGTCGAGCACCAGCTGCCCGCGGGTTATAAGTGCATTGGCATCGGCGGGTTGTTCAAGAGCTTCCATTCTGCGAAACAATGCGCCTATTCGGGCAGCTAAATGAGCCAAGCTAATGTCTTTTGTTAGGTAGTCGTCGGCGCCCATACGCAGGCCGCAAACTGTGTCTATTTCGCTATCGCGTGCGGTTAAAAAAATAATAGGGAGCGTTTTAGATAAAGTACGCAGGGTTTGGCATAGTAAAAAACCGCCATCAATTTCGTGGCCAAGGCCTATATCAACAATGGCTAAATCGGGGAGTGCGTCTTTAAATGCATTTTCTGCTGTTATGCGGTCGCTGTAACCACTTACCTGATAGCCCTGTGCGCCTAACATTTCCATGTAGTTTTCGCGGATTGCGGTTTCATCTTCAATGATGGCTATTTTTTTCATTTTACACACCCCTATTTATTATAAAGCGCACTATATCGAAGTTTTTTAGCTATGTACGGTTAAAAAGGCAATTGCCATTTTTTTGCCACAATTGCTCAGCGGTTTGCCATTTTTGATCCCCTTTGTTGCCACTTGAGGTTGTTTTAATACATCTATCGAAACAAAACATCACAAAGTTAACATCAATTTTAAGGATCATATTATGAAGAAGGCATTAATCGCGCTAACGCTTGTTGCTAGTTTTTCTGCACCGGCATTGTCAGCAACTTCTAAGCACTCGCCCTCAAAAGAAGCAACCCAAGAAACTGGAATAGGTTTAGGTGCAGGCGCGATTGTTGGGGGTGTGGTTGGTGGACCAATTGGCGCATTTATAGGCGCATTTGCTGGTGGATTAATAGGGGATGCAAAGGTTGCTGACAACAAAATTAACGAGCAGCAACGCGCCTTGGCAGTAATGAAACAAAAAACTAAAGATTACCAACATGTGCTTAATCATAACAATCTGTTAGAGCAGCAGTTAGAGGTCCTTGCACAGCAAAATGAGCAGTTAACACAATCTCAAATTAATAACCTGCTCGCGATGACCGTTCAATTTAAAACGGGTTCAAGCGCTATAGCCCCCCACTTTGCTAAACAGCTTGACCAGTTAATTGTAATTTTAAACAACCAGCCGCAATTAGCCCTTGATTTAAGTGGCTTTGCCGACCAACGAGGCGATGAGCAAGACAACCTTCTGCTCTCTAAAAAGCGTGTAAATGCAGTGCAAAGTTATTTAATAAAACACGGCGTTAGCCACACACGTTTAAGCGCGCAAGCCTTTGGTGAGCAACACACACTGGCAAACAGTAATACCCTAGAAGATAACTTTTTTGACCGTCGAGTAACGCTGACTACCCGTTCACTAACATCTGTAAATGGCCAAACGGCGAGTAACTAACTTTAGCGTTCGATGGAGTGATTTTATGTTGAGTAACCCAACCAAAATGCTTGTTAAGGCAAGCATTTTTATATTCACGGCAATGGCGCTATTAGCAAGCAAAAGTAGCTATGCGCAATCGCCAAAGCTTGAACTAACCGACACCTTAGGTAAGCCCGTTAGCCCAGCTATTATATTAAAAAGCGACGCCCAAATGACTGTAACAGGGTTAATTAACCATGTTGTTGTTAAGCAAACTTATCAAAACGAAAACCTGTTTGCGGTGAATGCGCGTTATGTATTTCCCTTACCCGACGAAAGTGCAGTACATGCCATGACAATGCGTATAGGTGAGCGAGTCATTAAAGGCCAAATTGATAAAAAAATAGAGGCTGAAAAAAAATACGCACACGCACAAAAGGCAGGGAAACAGGCCGCACTTGTGCGTCAACAACGGGCAAATATGTTTGTCACTAATGTGTCAAATATTGGTCCTGGTGAGCAGGTGGTTATTGAGCTTGAGTATCAAGAAATTATTAGTTACCGCAGTGGCACTTTTGCCATTCGTTTTCCTACCACAATTACGCCACGTTACCACGCAATTAGCGGTGAAGTTGAGTTTAATGAGCAAAACCAAGCTCCCGTCAATACGGCACCAAGCGGCTGGTTAAGCCCTGTTTACAGTATACAAAGCGCGGCGTATAACGATGACGACGCACCGAGTAGTAAATTTAGTTTAAATATAGATATAGACGTTGGGTTAGAGTTGGTGGATATAAACTCTAAATTTCATAACGTAGATATTCATAATCCTGCATTTGGCCAATACACCGTTGCATTAAACGAGCAAAATGCCATAAACCGCGACTTTGTTCTTGAGTTTAAGCCGCTTCAAAAAGAAATCGCGCAAGCTGCCTTTTTTACCCAGCAGTTTGACAATGGCGACCGATACGGACTTGCTATGCTAATGCCGCCTGCTGATCACTTTACGCAAACTCAACGCTTACCCCGAGAAATGGTATTTGTAGTAGATACCTCAGGCTCAATGCATGGGCAGTCTATTGAGCAGGCAAAAAAAGCGTTATTTTATGCGCTGTCGTTACTTGAAAGCGACGACAGCTTTAACATTATTGGTTTTGATAATAATGTCACAGCCATGAGTGATAGGCCTCTTATAGCCAGTGATTTTAACTTACGCCGAGCTGAGCGTTTTATTTACAGCCTAGAGGCCGATGGCGGCACAGAAATACAAGGCGCGCTTGATGCGGTACTTGATGGCAGTTCGTTTGATGGTTTTGTACGCCAAGTGGTGTTTTTAACCGACGGCAGTGTAAGTAACGAAGCTACTTTATTTAAAAATATTCAGGCTAAATTAGGTGATAGCCGTTTATTTACAGTAGGAATTGGTAGCGCCCCTAATAGCTTTTTTATGCGCCGTGCAGCAGATATAGGAAAAGGCACATTTACTTTTATTGGCAGCACACAAGAAGTACAGCCTAAAATGCAGCAGTTATTTGATAAGCTCGCCCACCCAGCCATTACTGAGCTAGCTTTAAGCGATGAAAACGGTAACCCTTTAGATTTTTGGCCATCATCCTTACCTGATTTATATTTTGGCGAGCCTATCATGGTCGCTATAAAACTTAATGATGCTAAAAGTGTGATACTTACAGGGCAAACAGCACAAGGGCCTTTAAGTATTAAATTAAGCACACAAAATAGCTCAAGTGCTCAAGGCATAGCGAAACTGTGGGCGCGTCAAAAAATTAAGTCACTACTTTTATATAACGAGCAAAGTAGTGTTAAAGACAAGGTGCAAAAATTAGCATTAACGCATCAACTATTAAGTCCATTTACTGCGTTTATTGCCATTGAACATGCTCAAATTAAAGACGTTGCAGATCAAACTGCTCAAGTCGCTAACCAAGTGCCGCAAGGGATGAAAATGCGTTTGCCGCAAACCGATGGTCAAAGTAGGCTGCATATAATGTTAGGTAGTATGTTACTTATAACACTTGGTGTACTTAAATTAAAAAGACGCGTTAAAACATGAAAAAGTGGTTAAGTGCAGGGCTATTAATTATAGGGCTCAGCTTGTTTGGCCACGGAGCTTATATGCAAACAAAGGCATGGTTTGCACAAGTGCTTATTGAGCGTGCGTGGCAGCAAGCCCTAAGCCGGCCCAGTGAAAAAGTAAAACCGTGGTTTTATGCTGACAGTTTTGTAACCGCGCAGCTTCATTTTCCATCGCATAATAAAACATTAAGTGTGCTCGGTGGTGCGAGTGGTCGAAATTTAGCATTTGCACCAAGCCATTTTTTGCCCGCTGGTGAATTGGGTGATCGCCAAAAGGGAGCGTTAATAGCAGGCCATAACGACACCCACTTTGCGTTTTTGCAGCACGCTAAAGTGGGTGAACAGTTTACTATGCAGTTACAAAGCGGGAAATTACAGCAGTATACAGTCACGGCGGTTGATATAATTCATCAATCGCAGCATGATTTTTTACGCACACCGGGGCTTTATTTACTTACCTGTTATCCCTTTGATGCATTAGCGTCGGGCACCGATTTGAGGTTATTGGTATCGGCAGAAATATCTTCACCGGATTCACTAAGTGGTATATCAACAACAAGCTCTTGATGGCGCTGGCTAACCATAACGCCAATAAAGACTACAAAAATACTAAGCCACTGCCAAAGTGTAAGTACCTCTCCCAAAATAATAGCCGATAAAATAAGTGTAAATATGGGGATTAAATTTGAATACGCCGCCGCTGTAAGCACCGATACCTTGCTAATGGCATAGTTATACATACCGTAGCCGCCTAGGGTAACGCAAGAGCCTAAATATAAAATACTCATAAGTGCTGTTAGGTCGTGTTGATTTTCGCTGGGTAGGTCAATAAAAAATAGAAAGGGGGCAAAAAACAAACTTCCGCTAATGCCTTGTAATGCAATTAAAGTCAGTGGTGAATACCGGTTTGCTAAGTGTTTAATGCTAACGGTATAAAAAGCAGCGCACACCATAGCCATTAGCTCTAAAAAGTTACCTAATATAGGGTTAGGCGCTTGTTCTGAGCTAGGAGAGAGAAGCGTAAGTAAAATACTGCCGCCAATACATAGCGTAAAGCCCACCACAATGGCTTTACTTATGTATTCTTTGAGCATAAAAAATGCTAAAAATGCGACTATTATTGGCAAGCACGACACAATAACACCCGCCTGAGATGCCGATGTATATTCCATTGCGTGGCCTTCAAATAAAAAGTACAAGCAAGGCTCAGCAAGCGACATGCCCACTAAATACTTCCAATCACCTTTTTGATATTCAAAGCGAATAACATAACGCCATAAACACAATGAAATAACGAGCGTAGTAAGCATACGTAAAAATATCACTAATGCCGGATCGTAAATGGCAATGGCGTATTTAAGCGCTATGAACGAACTGCCCCATAAAAAAGTGGCAATAATTAAACATAAACTAGCAGGCATAAGACTCATTTAAACGATAAAATATAGCGCGATCCTAGCATGAAAATTTTTAACTTGTTCAAAAATACCGAGCTGGTATAAATTAAACCATATTAAAATCTTAATAGTTAAAAACAATGCAAAGGGAACAGGTAATAGTTGTAAAGTTAGGTACGAGCGTACTAACTGGTGGCACCGATAAACTAGTTAAAGCCCATATGGTTGAGTTAGTTCGCCAATGTTGTGAGCTTAAAAAACAAGGGCATCGGGTTATTGTAGTATCAAGTGGGGCTGTAGCTGCAGGCCGCGAACAATTATTAAAACCCTGTGGTACGAGCTTAGTTGATAAACAAATGTTAGCCGCAATAGGGCAGGGCCAACTTATTCATATATGGCAAATTTTATTTGCCTTGTATGGCGTAAACGTAGGGCAAATGCTGTTAACACGCGCTGATGTTGATGACAGAGAGCGCTACTTAAACGCACGCGATACATTAACGGCCTTACTAAGCTACGATGTAGTGCCTATTATTAATGAAAATGACGCCGTTGCCACAAGCGAAATTAAAGTAGGTGACAACGATAACCTATCAGCCTTGGTGGCAATATTAGCCAACGCAGACAAATTGCTATTATTAACCGACCAAGACGGCTTGTTTACCAGCGATCCGCGCATCAATGCCGATGCAAAGCTTATTGACGAAGTAGCTCACATAAACGATGAACTTCGCCTACTTGCTGGTGGCAGCGGAACACATTTAGGTACCGGCGGTATGGCAACAAAGCTGCAAGCGGCCGATGTGGCCAGGCGTGCAGGCGTTGAAGTCATTATTGCCAAAGGCGCTGGCAGCAACGTTATTTTAAAATGCATGAGCGAGAAATTACCGGGTACGCGCTTTTTAAAGTTAACAGCGCCTAAAGATGGTCGCAAAAAATGGTTATTAGCCGGGCCTAAAAGTAATGGGCAAATAGCAATAGACGCAGGCGCTATTAGTGCGCTGCAAAATAATGGGGCAAGTTTATTGGCCAAAGGGGTCACCAATGCCTTTGGGGATTTTGAACGTGGGGACTTAATAGATTTGATTGATACAAATAACCAAGTAATTGCGCGCGGTTTAACCCGCTTTAGTCGCTCGGAGGTTAATAAAATTAAAGGCGCACATTCAAATAATATTGCTCAGTTGCTTAGTTATGACGCTGGTTCAGAAGTATTGCATAGAGACGACTTGGTACTACTTTAATGCTTAACTAAAAAGAATGAATTTTAATTAACTGTCTAATTATTTAGTAAAGTTATAGATTACGTCTACACTGGTTAAAAATTATTCAAGACAGGGTGTGGCAATGCAAGCCAATTCATGTGGCCACGAGTGGGTAGTCGAACTCACTTGTCAGGAAGACGAAAGCCATTTAGATTCGGCTTTAATAGACGTGTTAGGTGACTTACTAAGCGAAAATAATTTTGCGATTTACATAAATAAGCACGTTACTTTGAAAGCCCCACCTCTGCTTTTAAACACTCAAAGCAACTTAACATACTTAGAGCCCAGTCAAGCCCAATTAATACTCAATAAAGCAACGCCTAGTAAAACAAGAGTTATTCATACGACTGATGATGTAACAACATACATCCCAGTTAATCATAGCGATACTATTCTGGGTGTTTTAATTATTAAAACCAAGCAGTTAATAACCGATAGAATAAGTGCATTAGCTATGTACATTTTAAATGTATACGCGAATCAATTATGGATTTTGCATAAGTCGCGCTTAGACCCTTTAACGGGGCTTTTAAATCGTCAAACCTTTGACAAAAAAGTAATGGAAATTGTCACCGGCAATGGTTTTTTATTACCCCGAGAGCAAGTACATAAAAAACGCTGTTGGTATTTAGCCATTGTTGACATTGATTTATTTAAAAATGTTAACGATACATTTGGCCATGTAGTTGGCGACGGTGTTATTGCACAAGTTGCTAAACTCATAAAAAATAATTTTAGAATTGAAGATTATGCTTTTAGATACGGAGGGGAAGAGTTTGCAATCGTATTTCAGTCGCAAACAAATACGGATGCACTTAATGCGCTAACTCGTTTACAACAGCGGGTGGCCAGCCATGATTTTGAGCACATACAGCAGTTAACAATTAGTATTGGCTTTTTAAAGCTGCAGAGCGCTGATACCGTTTCAAGCATAGTAAACCAAGCCGACATGGCGTTATATCACTCAAAAAAAACAGGACGGAATAAGGTGACATCATGTTACGAGCTTACGCTCAGCGAACAAGTCAGGGTTTCTCATTAGTATTGAGCTTTTTTGATTGTAAATTTGTGCTAAAATCTGGCTCCTTAAATTGTTGTAGTCAGAGTATTAAGCATGAAATTCGTTCGTTGGTTTTTAGGTTGTATAATTTTATTCTTTAATTTTATATTTACTCCTCGTAGTAAAAAGCGTGCAAGCGACGAGCAAGCCAAGCTTGATCTGCAAACCTCTCATTTTAAACTTTATCAATTTAAAGCATGCCCGTTTTGTGTGAAAGTACGCCGTGCTATTAAGCGCGAAGGCTTGAACATAGAAACACGCGATGCAAAAGACAATGAGCAATATCGACAAGAGTTATTAGAGCAAGGTGGCAAAGTTAAAGTGCCTTGCTTACGTATAGAGCAAAATGGCCAAACTCAATGGCTTTACGAATCTAACGATATTATTGCGTACTTAAATAAAGTAGCTGCTTAAACGTAACCATATAATTTTTATCTCACTTATTTAAAGAGACATTACCATGACAATCCGTACTCGTGTTGCCCCGTCGCCAACAGGTGATCCGCATCTTGGCACAGCTTACATTGCTTTATTTAACTACTGTTTTGCTAAACAGCAAGGCGGCGAGTTTGTGCTTCGTATAGAAGACACCGACCAAGTGCGCAGCACACCAGAATCAGAGCAAGCTATTATGGATAGCCTGCGTTGGTTAGGCCTTGAGTGGGATCATGGCCCTGATGTAGGTGGTGATTTTGGCCCGTACCGTCAGTCTGAACGTAGCGGTTTATATAAAAAATACGCGCATCAGTTAGTTGAGCAAGGTAAAGCATTTTACTGTTTTGCAACCAGTGAAGAGCTTGACCAAATGCGCGAAGAGCAAATGGCCGAAGGTCTGCGCCCTAAGTACGATGGTCGTGGTTTGAACCACACCGAAGACGAAATTAAAGCAAACTTAGCTGCAGGTAAGCCTTACGTTATACGTATGAAAATACCAAGCGAAGGCACCTTTAAATTTAACGACTACCTACGCGACGAAATTGAGATCCCGTGGGAAAACGTAGACATGCAAGTGCTATTAAAAGCCGATGGTTTTCCAACGTACTTTTTAGCTAATGTGGTAGACGATCATCACATGCAAATTAGCCATATTTTTCGTGGCGAAGAGTGGATTAACTCAGCACCTAAACTATTAAAACTTTACGAAGATTTTGGTTGGGAAGCGCCGGTACTTGGCCACCTACCATTATTACGTAACCCAGATAAATCAAAGCTTTCTAAGCGTAAAAACCCAACGAGTATTAATTACTATAAAGAAATGGGTTACCTACCAGAAGCCGTGCTCAACTACTTAGGCCGCATGGGGTGGTCAATGCCAGACGAGCGTGAAAAATTCACACTTGATGAAATGATTGAACACTTTGACATGAAGCGCGTATCGCTTGGCGGCCCAGTATTTGACGTAGATAAATTAAGCTGGCTAAATGGTACGTGGATCCGCGAAAACCTAACTGACGAAGAGCTTGTTAAACGCTTTGTTGATTGGAAGTTTAACGGTGACATGCTAGCTAAAGTATTACCAGAAGCTAAAACGCGTATTAACACGCTGTCGGATATGGTTGATTTAGCCGGTCACTTTGTAGGCGGTATTCCAACTTACGACCCTGCACTGTTAACAGCGGGCAAAGCTGACGAAAACGTAATACGCCAAGCGCTACAATTTTTTGTATGGCAACTAGAAGGCTTACGTAGCTTTGAAAAGCCAGCTATTTTTGCCATTGCAAAAGAGGTTGCTACATTCCACGAGCTTAAAATTAAAGACTTTTTAGAGCCGATATTTGTAGCAATTACCGGTAAAACGTCATCGACGTCGGTACTTGATGCAATGGAAATTTTGGGCTCTGACCTATCACGTGCGCGTTTACGTGTAGCGCTTGCTCATTTAGGTATTTCTAAAAAGCAGGCTAAAAATATTGAGCGTGCGTACCGCACATACCCAAGTGCATAATGACTAAATGATGCATTTTTAAAAGCCGAGCTTAGTAAATAAGTTCGGCTTTTTTGTTTTTGGTAGCCAGTGTTAAATAGTTCCGGTATTACTGCATTTATTCCAAATCGTAAGCTTGACCCGTACAAGTAACCGAAATGTCGCAATAAGATTGAGGAGTTTCACTACAAGAATTAATAGTAAAGGCATTACCGCCTCTGCGCATTGCATCCGCTTTAAGTGAATCTATGGCACTTGATTTTGCGCGATTATAACTAACGTTACTGCTTTCACCTCGGCCATCTCCATTACAGCTCTCGCCTTCAATTCGACCTAACAATGAAGCACCGCTTTCGTGGGCTTGTTGGTCACTATAAAATTGATGCAGATCTCTTTTATTTACATAAGTACCAATTTCATCAGCTAAAACATCGTTGTTTATATTGGTATGGTAGGTAACGCCAGAACACCCTGTTAATGTTGTTATTACACAGGTTAAAGCAAAAATACGCAGCATAATGATCAATCCCTTAGTTATTATTTGTAGGCCCATCAACAAATTATCAATAAAAACAAAAGCAAGCAAAGCAAAAATAAAAGTAAGTTGTTTCATTTTGTAAGTGATTCGACCTCTCTTTAATTTTTTTCTGGTAGTATGGGTAAGTTATAAGCAGTTTAAGCAGTGAACAAACTATGTTAAGTCCTTACTTTCAGCAGCACGCTGATTATGTTTCTATTTCTCGTGAGCAAGGGTGTCGTTTCGCAAAATGCGTTGCCGATGATTACAATCCACTTCATGATAAAGATGCCAAAAAGTTTTGCGCGCCAGGAGACTTGCTTTTTTCTTTAGTGTTAGACCGCTACGGTATAAGTGAGCGAATGGAATTTACCTTTGCTGGTATGGTTGACGAAAACACCAAACTTAACTTCCCAGTAGGGGGAGACGAGTTTGATGTAACCAATGGCGATAAAGTTATATTAAAGGTAAAACGCGAAGGTAAAACCAGCAAATGCCCAACACTTACTAATAGCTTAATAAAAAACTATGTTGAGTTTTCTGGTACGGCTTTCCCACATGTCATTATTCCACTAATGGGCAAGCAAGAGGTGATGATTAACCCTGCGCGGCCTATGGTTATTTACGAGTCAATGATTATTAACCTCGATAACATTGAGATTAAAGCACCAACGCTTGAATTTGCTGAGCCAAGTTTTGAATACACAGGCAAGCGCGGCAAAATTACCTTACGCTTTAATTTACTAGAAAACGGCGAAAAAGTCGGTTTTGGTGAAAAGCACATGGTGGTGTCGGGTATTCGTGAATACTGCCAAGCAACGGTTGATGATTTAATTGCATTTTATAACGAGCGAAAAGCGACCTTAAAACCGGTTTAACATTAGCATTTAAATGGGGCGCTATTGATAGCGCCTTTTTTATTGCTAAAGCTCAGGTATAATGGCGCTCTTTGTTATTTTAAAGCTAAGCCTATGTCTGCCACATCATTTTCATCACTTAATCTCGATTCGTTATTACTAACAGCGATTGAGCAAAATAATTACACCACGCCTACCGCAATTCAGATTAAAACTATTCCGCCTATTTTAGCGGGCAACGATGTAATGGGCAGCGCGCAAACAGGCACAGGTAAAACAGCAGCCTTTGTATTACCGCTTCTTCATAAACTTTTAAATACACCAAAAAAAGATGAGCCAGGTATTGCTCGAGTGGTTATTTTAACGCCAACGCGTGAGCTTGCTCAGCAAGTGTTTGCAAGTTTTGAAAAATACGCCCAAGGCAGCAATATTCAGGGCGCTTTAGCGTATGGCGGTGCAAGTATTGGCCCGCAAATTAAAGCACTTAAAACGGCGCAAGTGATAGTTGCAACGCCAGGGCGTTTACTTGATCATATCGTTAAAGGCAGTGTGGTGCTTTCAAGTGTTGATTCATTGGTATTTGATGAAGCCGACCGCATGCTCGACATGGGCTTTATTGATGAAATAAAACGTATTTTGCGCCACATTCCAGGCGATCGCCAAACCTTATTATTCTCAGCTACCTTTGATGACGGCGTGTTTGAGCTAAGTAAAAAGCTACTTAAAAACCCTGAGTTGATTGAAGTAGATAAACGTAACTCGGCTGCCGTTGAAGTCGAACAGGTTATTTACGCTGTTGATGAAGACAGAAAACGCGAGCTGGTATCGCACATGATTGGCATGAAAAATTGGCGCCAAGTACTTATATTCACGCGCACCAAGCAAATGGCCGATAAGCTTGCCAAAGAAATGTGTAAAGACGGTTTAAAAACAGAATCTATTCATGGCGATAAATCGCAAGGCGCGCGCGACCGTGCACTACAAAACTTTAAAGAGGGCACTACACGCGTATTAGTTGCCACTGATGTAGCAGCGCGCGGGCTTGATATTCCTGCGCTTAAATACGTAATAAACTTTGAGCTGCCATACATAGCAGAAGACTACGTACACCGCATAGGCCGCACTGGTCGTGCAGGTGAGCAAGGGCTTGCTATGTCATTAGTTAGTATTGATGAGCAATGGCTACTTGAAGAAATTGAAGTACTGCTTGATACCCGCTTAACACCACAATGGCTTGAAGGTTATGAACCTGATTTAAATAAGCCACCTAAAGATAACCGCAAAAACACCAACAAAGCGCGTAAAGATCGCGATAAAAAACGTATTACAGGAAAAAGGGCTCCAAGCAGGCGCCGTAAATAATAGCCAATAGTATGGGGCTGTTAATGCCCCATTTAGTGATGAAAAATTAGTTTTTAAATAGTATTTAGCAATTTTATACACATCAGCTGCGCTTATTTTAATAGTCACTTTTACATAAAGCGGCTAAATAAGTAAAACCCCCTTTAAATAGGAATACATTGTAAGTGTTTTTTCTTCTTACAAATGTGCATTACTACAGTTTAAATCTATACTTAATCTACGACTAATAAGTTGCTAGAGCGATGAAAGGCATTATTTTTACTGAATTTTTAGAAATGGTCGAGATCAGATTTTCACCAGCCGTTGCCGATCAAATTATTGAGCAAAACGAGCTGGATTCTAATGGGGTTTATACCAGTGTCGGTAACTATAACAAGCAGGAGCTTTTAAAGTTAGTAACTTCACTGAGTGGCATTGTTAATATTCCGATTGATGTACTTGTTAAAGAGTACGGGAAATATTTGTTAAAGCGTTTTTTAGTCTACTATCCACAATTTTTTGAAGAGCTCACTACCACATTTGACTTTTTAGGTACCATAGATAGGCACGTGCATGTAGAAGTTGAAAAACTATATACCGACGTTGAGTTACCTAGCTTTCAAACCAAACGATTAAGTGATACCCAAATGCGGATGATTTACCATTCGAGTAACCCTTTGCTGTACTTGCTGAAGGGTTAATAGAAGGTGCAGCCGAACATTTTAAGGAAAATATAAGCATAAGCAGCGAGATCAGTGACGATCATCAAGTGGCTACGTTTAACTTAACACTGGTAGGTTAAATATGGATGTAGCCCTTTTACAGCGGAGGTTAGAGCGAGAGCGCTTGGCGCGAAAAGAAGCCGAAAAGCTGCTTGAAGCCAAATCATTACAGCTTTACGAAGCCAATGAGGTGCTTAAAGGTGCGGCTGAAAACTTGGAGCAAGAAGTTGCCAATAGGACCCACGATCTTAAACTTGCTAAACAAGATGCAGAAGCTGCTAATGAGGCTAAATCAGACTTTTTAGCAAACATGAGCCATGAGATTCGCACCCCGATGAATGCCATAATAGGTATGGCTTATTTGGTTTTAGATACTGAACTTTCGGATAAACAGAGAGACTATGTTGAAAAAATTTATTATTCGGCAGAGTCTTTATTAGGGATAATTAATGATATTTTAGACTTTTCAAAGGTCGAAGCGGGTAAAATAGAGCTTGAACAAAAAGAATTTAATTTTAATACCTTCCTAGAAAATCTTGTAAATATTATTAGTACGTTAGCATCACAAAGAAAAATTGAAGTGGTGTTTGATATTGACCCTCTGCTGCCTGATTTCTTTATTGGCGATGCATTAAGGCTTAACCAAGTGCTGTTAAACCTACTTAATAACGCGCTTAAATTTTCGACCCGCGGTAAGGTTATTCTAGCTGTTAAATTAGTTCAAAAAGTAGATAGCTGTTGCAGCGTCGCTTTTTCTATTTCAGATAACGGCATTGGGATGACCCAAGCACAAGTTGACTCACTGTTTAAACCTTTTACTCAGGCTGATGTATCGACAACCCGAAAGTTTGGTGGAACGGGGCTTGGTTTGGTAATAAGCAAAACATTGGTTGAACTAATGCAGGGAGATATTGCAGTAAATAGCAAGTTAAATAAGGGGAGCTGCTTTAGTTTTACTATTCCACTTAATTATTCGACTAAGCAAAGTGAGTTTGATATATCACATATTAGAGCCAAGCGGGCACTTGTTATTGAAAGTTCAGATAGTCAGTTAACATCATTACAAACGCTGCTTTTAGGTTTTGAAGTGAAATTTGATATTGTAAATAACATCAATCAAGTACTAGACCGGTTAAGCGGACTGCAAAATTACGATTTTATATTTATAGATTGGCGAACGTTAAATTTAAATCATGACAGTGCTGCACAGTCTCTTCGTAATGAGCTTAAGTTAAATGCAAAAAACTTATTGTAGTAGCGCCTTGTGAAAATAAAGCACTTAACGAAAGCCTATTAGGGTTTGGTGAAAACACTTATAAAGTACTTATAAAACCAATAATTAAAAGCACATTGCATAACGTGCTTTTACAAATTATGCATATAAAAACACTAAAAAACCAGAATTATTAGAGAGCTCAAATACACAAAATACACTACAAAAACTGCAATGTTTTCATATTTTATTGGTTGAAGATAACCTACTTAATCAACAAGTAGCAACACAAATACTTCGTAAGAATGGCCTAATTGTTGATATTGCCAATGATGGCTTTGAGGCGTTAGACGCGCTAAAACAAAAAACTTACGATGGGGTGATGATGGATTGCCAAATGCCTAGAATGGATGGCTATACGGCAGCCATAGAAATAAAAAAACAAGCTAAGTTTAAAAACTTACCCATTATTGCAATGACTGCTAATACTAGAGAAACCGATTTATTAAAGGCGCAAGATTGCGGTATGAATGGCTATATTTCAAAACCCATTAAAGTTGAAAGTATGTTTGAGGTAATAGCAAAGTGGGTGTGTATTTAATTTTTGTTTTTAAGTTTTTTTAAGGTTGGTGAGATAATAAAAGCAAGCCTGTAGCTTGCCAAGAAGGGGGTAAATTAGTTTAACTATTAAGCAATTTGTTTTTCAGCTAGGTTGAGTTCCATTGTTGCTTTTAATAAACGGTATAAGTTTATTGATGCGTCAATTTCTTCTTTTCGGTTTGTTAAGCTTTCAATGTTTAAACCTAGTGGCACGTCTAAGTGTGCACAGCTTTTTAAAATTGAATCGAGATTTTCGCGGCAAATACGCACCGATTCACTCAAGGTGTTGTCGGCGTCAAGCATGCGCCATTTAGTCGCCTCTGGTACTGAAATACCTAGCCACTGCATGAACTCTAGGGTTTTTTCACCGCCACATGGTGTAAACGTGAGTATAATACGTTTTGGTGCAACGCCTTGTGCCTTGCAGGTACGCGCGTAACTTGTTATTAAATCAATAGTGGCTTGTGCGTTATAAACTGCTTGCGATATAAAAAACTGACAACCTTGCGTTGTTTTTTCTATTAAGCGTTCGTGTTCATTACGTTTACTTGCATGTCGCTCTGCAATGGTTACGCCTCCTAAAAAGAAGTCATCACTTTGCTTCGCTAATGTTTTATAAGCGTCGGGTAGGCTTAGTTTTATATCACCTACTGACGATGGGCTGCCTACTAAAACAACGTTTTTTAAATCAAATTCATTTTTAGTTTCATTTAGCCAATCTTTAAATTCTGCTACACCGCGCTGAGCTACACTTTTATATGTAATTACATCTAGGCGTGATAAATCTTTTAACAACTTACTGTATTCACGCGGATCAACAGTTTGCTTAAATGGAAACGGACGAGCCTGATTAGTACGGCTACTCTCATCTTGAATATCGTAAATAACAACACCGTCGTATTCAATTTCGTGTAAGCGGCCTAATAGTTTTTCTGCAATGGTTTTTAATTGCGCTTCATCAGTGCCTATTTTAGGGGGCGTTGTACCAATAAGATAAACACCTTGATTAGTGTCCTCAATTTTCTCTTGCAGTGATAAAGCCATAATCCTCATTCCAGCTCAATGGTTGATAGAATTAATATAGCAGCCATTTAGACGTCTAGATAGATTTTTTAAGTGAAAGTTTTTCAAGCATCGTGAGGATTATTCATACAAAGATGTTCCTAAATTAAGTGCATGACACAGTTGTTTACATAATAAAGTCGCTGAGGGCTCTTATATTTATTGGCTTTGGGGCATAATTAGCAGTGAAATTGTAAATATTTTGACAACAACTTTGCTCAATTTACTAAAGGACAATTATGAAATTTAAATTATTAGCAACAAGCCTTGCGGTATCACTCGCTTTAACTGGCTGTGCAATGCAAAAAAATGAAATAACGCAAACAGCAAAACAAGAACAAATAAAAAAAGCTGATGACCGTGTTTTTTCACAAGATTACCTTATTAAAGAGCTTGATAATGGCCTTCGAGTCATGGTTGTTAAAACGGATTACCCTGATGTAGTTTCGCTGCAAATACCGGTTTCTGTTGGATCTCGCAACGAAGTTGAGGCGGGCAAGACCGGCTTTGCTCACTTTTTTGAGCATATGGTATTTAAAGGATCTAAAAAATTTCCGCAAGACGAATACACCGCCATATTCAAAAATGCAGGGGTTGATAACCGTGCATACACCACCAACGATTACACTAACTACCATTTAAACTTCTCAAAGCAGCACCTTGATAAAGTACTTGAGATTGAAGCTGATATTTTCCAAAACTTAACCTACACCGAAGAGCAATTTAGAACCGAAGCATTGACGGTAAAAGGTGAGTACTTAAAAAATAACGCCAGCCCGATTCGCAAGTTATTAAGTGCTGTGCGTGCAGAGGCTTTTGAAAAGCATACTTACAAACACACCACAATGGGCTTTTTTGAAGACATAGAAGCCATGCCAGACCAAATGGCTTACGGTAAAGAATTTTTTGATAAATTTTATAAGCCAGAATATGTATCGCTAGTTATTGTGGGTGATGTTGACCCTAAAGCCACTATGGCAATGGTTAAAAAGCACTGGGGTGGTTGGGAAAAAGGCGATTACGTTGCCGATATTAAAGCTGAGCCAAAACAGCAAGCACCTAAATATTTACATGAGCAAAATAAAGCCTTACCAGGGCATTGGTTACTGGTATCGTACAAAGGTGCGCCGTGGGAGCCTGCTAAAAAAGACCGAGCTGCGCTTGATTTAATCTCACAGCTTTATTTTTCAAACAACTCAGATTTATACCAAGAGCTGGTTGTTGATAAACAAATTGCTAGCCAAATGTTTACCTATAATCCAGAAACCAAAGATCCGGGCCTACTGCATGTATTTGTAAAAGTAGAAAACGAAGAAGATTTAGCTAAAGCACGCGATGCAATTAATCGCACTTACGCAAAAGCACGTACAGAATTGGTTGATGCACAAAAATTAAGTGACTTAAAATCTAATCTTAAATATAGCTTTATTAATGGTTTAGATTCGTCGCAAGCAATAGCATCAACGCTTGCGAGTTACATGCATTTTGAGCGCGACCCTGAGGTTATTAACCAGCTTTATAAATCAGCCGACAGCATCACCGCTGAGGATATTAAAGCGGTTGCTAATAAATACTTTGTAGATAACACCCGCACTACAGTGACAATGTCGGCACTTGAGAAAGCACCGGGGTTTGAGCAAGAGGCGAGTTTAAGCGAGGTGGTTGCAAAGCTTGAGCAAGCGCCAGAGGCACCGGCATTTAAAGTGCTTGATAAAACTAATAGCTCGGTGCTGGTTGATGTAAACTTTTTATTCAATACAGGTGCAGCCGCCGATCCGAAGGGTAAAAAAGGTGTAGCCGCACTTACCGCCGCTATGCTTGCTCGAGGTGGTTCGCAAAGTACCAGCTACAAGGAAATCCAAAAAGCGCTTTATCCGCTTGCGGGTAGCTTTGGTTACCAAATAGATAAAGAAATGCTGTCGTTCCAGGGGCGTATTCATAAAGATAACGCTGAAACTTGGTATGCACTTATAAGCGAGCAACTACTTAACCCAGGTTTTAGAGACGATGACTTTAAACGCCTTAAAAAAGAAATGATCGACGGTATTAAGTCTGGCTTAAAAGCCTCTAATGATGAAGAGCTAGGTAAAGAAGTACTTTACAGTACGCTTTATAAAGGCCACCCATACGAGAGCTACAACTATGGTGATATTTCAGACTTAGAAGCACTTACTCTTGATGATGTAAAAGCATTTTACAACACAGAGCTTACCCAATCTAAACTAACATTGGGTTTAATTGGCGCTGTGCCTAACGCGCTTAAAGCCGAAATGATGAGCGATTTAGCAACCCTACCTAAAGGCGAGCAAAGCCGTTTAAGTATCCCTGATGCACCAGAACTTAAAGGTCATCATGCTACTATTGTTGAAAAATCGGCGCAATCTACTGCGGTATCGTTTGGTTTCCCTATTGATACTATTCGTAGCAGCGAAGATTGGACAGCACTTTGGCTTGTGCGCTCATACTTTGGTGAGCATCGTAGTTCTAACTCATACTTGTATGAGCGAATTCGTCAAACACGCGGTATGAATTACGGTGATTATTCGTACATAGAATACTTCCCACGTGGTATGTTTCAAACTAAACCAGATGCAAATTTAGGACGCTCTGAGCAAATATTCCAAATTTGGTTGCGCCCGCTGCGCTCTAATAACGATGCACACTTTGCAACGCGTACCGCATTATTTGAGCTAGATAGATTAATTAAAAATGGCATGACCGAAAAAGACTTTGAGGCAACACGTAACTTTTTAATTAACTTCGTGCCGCAGCTTGTAGCAAGTCAAAACCGTCAGTTAGGTTATGCATTGGATAGCGAATTTTATAACACAGAATCGTTTGTAAAATACGTGACAAGTAAGCTTGAAAAGCTAACGCTTGGTGATGTGAATCGCGTAATTAAAGATAATCTGCAAACTGATAACGTGCAGTATGTGTTTATTACCGGTGACGGCGAAGACATGAAAAAACGTTTAGCGTCAGAGCAAACCTCGCCAATGGTTTACAACACAGAAAAACCAGCAGAGCTTGTTGCAGAAGATAAAATCATTGCCGATTATAAATTAGCCATTGAGGCTAACAACATCGAAGTAGTAAAAGTGGACAGTGTTTTTAAATAAAACATTAAACGAAAACTACTTGTAGATAATGAAAAGCCCCACGTTTGGGGCTTTTTTATAGCATTGAGCCAACCTTTATCCCTAACCCTAAAAGTATTATTGCGCTTGCTATGGCTATTAAAGTAATGTGGCCTCGTCGTTCTTTTGCTTTATATTTCGACATTTTTTGCTACCTTAACTCATTATAAAAAATACAGTGATCATTCCTAATATAAAGCTGATGACTGACGACAATGCTAAAATTGAGGTTATATTTTGTGTGCTTAAAGCTGGATTAACAGTAGAAGAGTTAGTGTCATCTTCAAGTTTAATTAATTCACCTTGACGTACTTCTAATACTGCACATAAAGCCATCGTTGTTTCTTTTGATGCTGCACCTTCTTTCTCTACCCGTTGAATTGTTCGTAAACTAACATCGCAAGCGTCAGCAAGTTGCTGCTGAGTCCAATTTAACTGGCCTCTGAGTGATTTAACAGTTGTAGGATTTAATTGCACGTTAAAGCTTCCCCACAAATAGTTCAATAATGGTTGCAATTGCATAGCCAAACACCGCACCGCCTAGTGCGCAACCAGCAATAAAAAAGAAAGCCTTTTTAGGATCGTCAGGAAGACTGCATTGAATTTGTTTGGCAACGACTTTTGTATCTTTATAAAGTGTGCACTCCATTCGCCCTGTGAGTATGTTGAGCATGTCAAACTTTACTTGGTACTGTGAGCTCTCAAAATCAAAAAAGTGGGTGCTTGTACAATTTATATTGCGCTCTTTACTAAATAAATCATCATTTATAAACACTTCTTCTTTACCGGTAAAGTAACTTCCAAAGCAGGCTATCTGATTATCACCATCTTGAAAGTAAAATTTATAGCCGAGTTTTTTAGTATTTAATATGTCGTTTTTCATCATCGTTATCCTTGTTGAGTTGATGATGCTAATTTAGCGTTTGTTTTTATTTTTTACGCCGTCAGGAGTATGCCAGCAAACAGTTTGGCATATGACACTGTGTATGTCATGTATGTTTAATTACTGATTTTAATATGTTTTATTTACTTTTTGATCTGATTGAAAATTAGTGTTGCTGTCATGTCATTTTTAACTATTGGTTAGGTAAATAAAAAAATTAAAGAAAAGTGCGGATTTATTTTTGTCAAAAAAACGCTAAGTACATATACTTTCTGACAATTATTCTAATAAATCTGAAGGTAAGCGTGCTAGATGATAAATTATTTTTAAAGTTGGTATTGGATACCATGCCAGAACAGGTTGTCGTAATTAATAAAGAAGGAGAAATAGTTTTTATAAATAAGGGATGGCAAAACTTTGGTGAAGAAAATGACTGCTCATGCGGTGCTTGGGAAAAAGAAAATTATTTATTTACCTGTAAAAAAGCAGCAGACAATGGTGACGAAATAGGCTTAAGGGCATTGGAAGGAATTAATGCTGTCATTAACGAGCAGCAAGGCGATTTATATTTAGAATACCCATGTCATAGTGATGATGAAAAACGCTGGTTTATGATGCGTGTTGTACCATTTAAACTTAATACCGATTTTTACTATGTAATTACGCATCAAAATATTACAGAGCGAAAACTCGCTGAAGAAGAAGTTCAGCAACTGGCAAATATTGATGGATTAACCGATATATTTAATCGAGGTTATTTTGATAGCTTTTTAGAGCAAGAGTGGAATAGGTGCAAGCGTTTAAATATGCCCCTTTCATTAGCAATCATTGACTTAGACGATTTTAAATTACTAAACGACACTTATGGTCATCAACAAGGTGATGAGTGTTTAAAGCAAGTTGCGGCAATTCTTGAGCAATATACAAAAAGACCTAGCGATATTTGTGCTCGTTTTGGCGGGGAGGAGTTTGCACTTGTTTATGGCAACACAAGCTCTGAACAAGCAACCACGGTTATTAACGCTATTGTAGAGCAGCTAAAACAGCTTAACATTTGTAACGAACTGTCTTTACCCAGTAAAACACTTACAGTCAGTATTGGTTTGGCAAGTGTTGTTCCCTGTAGTGATTACACGATAGAAAGTATGATTAAAGAGGCTGATGACTTATTGTACAAAGCAAAAGCCACAGGTAAAAACTTATTATGTGTGGCCGATTTAACCGTGGTTGACTAAATGATAAGTTGTTATGAGTTATGCTTTGTTATACCTAATAACCAGAACAAATAACTAAGGCGTTAACACTTAGGCCTTTAAATCCGTTAGACTTGACCAAAGGCTCTTTTTTATATCAATTTAAGGCAGTTCAGTATTATGCGTCATGAAATTTGGCAACAGCTTCGAAGTGAAGCAAATGAAGTCGTCACTCGCGAACCTCTTTTGGCAAGTCACGTGTATTCATGTATTTTGAATCATGAGTGCTTGGGTTCGGCGTTAAGCTTTATTGTTGCTAATAAATTGGCGGATGCAGTTGTATCGGCATTCACTATTCGCGAATTATTCGATCAATCATTTGTAAAATGCGACCGTATGCTGTCTTTTGTTGCAGAAGACATAAAAGCTGTGAAAGATAGAGACCCTGCCGCTGAAACCTACCTCACTGTTATTTTAAACTTAAAGGGTTTTCATGCTATTCAGGCTCACCGATTAGCTAATTGCCTATGGCAACAGAATCGTAAAGAACTAGCGCGCTTTATCCAAAGTCGAACTTCTGAAGTGTTTGGCGTAGATATTCATCCAGCCTGTAAAGTTGGTAAAGGCATCATGTTTGACCACGCAACGGGTATTGTCATCGGTGAAACGGCAGTTATTGAAGATAATGTATCAATACTGCAATCGGTAACGCTTGGTGGTACTGGTAACGAGCAAGGCGACCGTCATCCTAAAATTAGAGCTGGTGTGCTTATTGGTGCAGGTGCTAAGGTGCTGGGTAATATTGAGGTAGGCGAGGGCGCGCGTATTGGCGCAGGATCAGTCGTTTTAACCGCGGTGCCGCCACATACCACCGCTGTCGGCGTACCGGCTAAAATTATTGGCAGACCGGATTGTCCGTGTCCTGCACAAAGTATGAACCAAAACTTTTTAGCGACACCAGAGCCTGAAAACGAATCCCATACCAGCGCTATGCTTTAACATGTAAGTAAAATAAAACTTAAAGGGAATTAAAATGAACAAGAATAGCTTATTAACTTTAGGGGTTGGGTTTATTGCTGGTGTAGGTTTGACTTGGGGCTATTTTAACTTAGTCCCAAATGATTTAGAGGCAGCTCAGACACAGCAAATTAATACTCTTTTGCAAAAAAAACATGCCCAGCAATCTAAAAGCAATGAAGAAACACCAAATAAAGTGATACCAGCTGTTACTGAAGAGGTCGTTAGTTTAGAACAAAATGAAAATACCACCTCCACCGCTTTAGTACCTCAAGAAATTGATGAGCTCCCCCTAGAAGAACAAGTTACACAACTTAAGCTGCAATTAGCTAAGCAAAAGTCGTTAATGGAAAATGTGGTGAAGCAGTTGCGTGCCCCAAATGATGTTGAAGCCGCTTTACAGGCTCAGTTTGATGAACAACAACGTAATGAAGAATGGGCTTATCAAACTGAAACCGCATTGCAGGATTTTTTACTTACCGCAGATTTAACCTCAATGCCTGATATTGTGAGCGCAGAATGTAAGTCATCGGTTTGTAAATTTAAACTAGCAGCGCCAACGGGTAACGATATATTCGATCATACCCATTGGCGAGAGCTTAACGATAAGTTAATGAAGCAAGAGTTTTGGTTACAGTTTAAAAGAACAACCTCCACCTCGAGCGACAGTGAATTAACTCTATTAATGACAACAGAGCTTTAACTGAAAGCGTATTTTATGATGCTGTTGATTTTATTATGCCATCGCCAAGCTCTGTAATTAACACATCGCCTGTTTTAATTTGACCCACCGATTTAACTACTTTCCCCTGTGGCGTTTTAGTGATGCTGTAGCCACGCGCTAGAACATTAAGGGGGCTTACTGAGTCGAGCTTACTTGCTTGTAATGCTAGGCTATTATTGGCTTGCTGTAATTGCTGTTGAATAGCCTGTTTTAACCTTGCTTGTAACTGCGACAGTTGATGCGAAGCCTGCGCTAGCTTTTTATCCGGTGATTGGCGCATTAAGCGCGATGTTAAACTGTTTAGATTACGTTCTTGTTGGTACAAACGCTGCAGCATTGCTTGTTGTAAAGCAATGCTTAGCTCGTCTAATCGTTGCGCTTTTTGATTGAGCTGATTGCGCGGATGGCACAAGTTAAGACGATGCTGTAATTGCGTAGCAAGCGCGCGCTTATCAGCAATATCGTGTTTAAAGGCATTGCTTAAACGGTTAATGAGTTGCGTTACTTTGTTATGTAGCTCTTGCGTGTTAGGGCTTACAAGCTCAGCAGCCGCTGATGGAGTCGCAGCGCGAACATCGGCAACGTAATCGCTAATGGTTGTGTCTATCTCGTGGCCTACCGCACTGACTATGGGTAATTCACTTTGATAAATAGCACGCGCAAGTTGTTCGTGGTTAAAACACCATAAATCTTCAAGTGAACCGCCGCCGCGTCCTAAAATAAGTACGTCTACTTCATTACGTGCATTAGCTAATTCTATTTGATTAATTAAATGCACATGAGCTTCTTTGCCCTGCACCATAGCAGGATAAATGATAACTTCTAATTGCGGCGCACGGCGTTTAAGTACGGTTAAAATATCTTTTATGGCTGCGCCTGTTGCAGAGGTGATTACACCAATACGGTTTATATTTAGCGGTAAAGGCTTTTTATGCGCAGAGCTAAACAGCCCTTCAGCAGCAAGACGCATTTTTAGCGCGTCAAACTCTTGCTTGAGTTGGCCTTCGCCAGCGGGTTCCATATGCTCAACAATAAGCTGGTAATCGCCACGAGGCTCATAAAGTGAGACGCGTGCTCTTACTGTTACTTGTGCGCCGTTTTCTGGGCGGTAACTTTGGCTTCGGTTGTTACCTCGCCACATAGCGGCTTTAATTTGTGCTTTGTCATCTTTTAACGAAAAATACCAATGTCCAGATGCTGGCGCAATAAAATTAGAAATTTCGCCAGTCAGCACTAATGAAGCAAAGCCTTGCTCTAATACTGTTCTGATCTCTCTATTAAGGCGCGAAACGGTATAAACCGTCTGCGAAGGCTTCGAAAACATAAAAAACAACCTAAAACTATTTATGAAGCAAGTTTATCATAAATATTTGCGAAATATTATTTACGAATGCCAACAACGCTGTTAAAATTTGGCCGCAATTCCTTATCTTAGATCCACATGTGAGAAGTTGCCAAAATGCTTAGAATTGCTAAAGAAGCTCTTACCTTTGATGACGTACTTTTAGTACCTGGTCATTCTACTGTTTTGCCACACACGGCAAATATTTCAACTCGCTTAACGCGTGGTATCAAACTTAACTTGCCGCTTATTTCAGCATCTATGGATACTGTTACAGAAGCTCGTTTAGCTATTGCCCTTGCGCAAGAAGGTGGTCTTGGTTTTATTCATAAAAACATGACTATTGAAGAACAAGCGAAAAACGTACGTAAAGTTAAAACCTACGAAGCGGGTATAGTGTCTTACCCGGTAACAGTGACTGCTGATTTAACAATTGCAGATGCTATGGACCTTGCCGAAGAAAAAGGGTTTTCAGGCTTTCCAGTTACCGACCCAGAAAACACCTTAGTAGGCATTGTTACGAGTCGCGATATGCGTTTTGAAACAAAACTTGAACAGCCAATTTCGACTGTTATGACTAAAAAAGAAAAGCTTGTTACCGTTAAGGAAGGCGCAGCTC
This sequence comes from Pseudoalteromonas sp. CR1, assembly GCF_019392235.1. Taxonomy (NCBI): domain Bacteria; kingdom Pseudomonadati; phylum Pseudomonadota; class Gammaproteobacteria; order Alteromonadales; family Pseudoalteromonadaceae; genus Pseudoalteromonas; species Pseudoalteromonas sp. CR1. The sequence goes on from NZ_JAHXRM010000001.1 coordinate 255,899, forward strand.
GCGAAGAAATTTTAGGCTTAATGCATGAGCATCGTATTGAGAAGATTTTAGTGGTTGATGATGCGTTTAAACTTAAAGGCATGATCACAGTAAAAGATTACCAAAAAGCGCAAGATAAACCACATGCATGTAAAGACGAGTTAGGTCGTTTACGCGTAGGTGCTGCTGTAGGTGTTGGCGCCGGTACTGATGAGCGTATTGCTGCATTAGTTGAAGCGGGTGTTGATGTATTACTTATTGATACTTCTCATGGCCACTCTCAAGGCGTAATTGACCGTGTATCGCAAACTCGTCAAGCTTATCCAGATCTTCAAATTGTAGCGGGTAATGTTGCAACTGCTGAAGGAGCAATAGCGCTTGCTGATGCAGGTGTTGATGCAGTAAAAGTAGGTATCGGCCCAGGTTCAATTTGTACAACGCGTATTGTTACTGGTTGTGGTGTACCACAAATTACGGCTATTTCTGATGCAGTTGATGGTTTAAAAGGTCGCGACATTCCAGTAATTGCTGATGGCGGTATTCGTTTCTCAGGTGACATCGTAAAAGCGCTTGTTGCAGGTGCTTCGTGTGTGATGGTGGGCTCAATGCTTGCTGGTACTGAAGAGGCGCCTGGTGAAGTAGAACTATACCAAGGGCGTTACTACAAATCATACCGTGGTATGGGGAGCTTAGGCGCGATGGACCAAAAAGAAGGTTCATCGGATCGTTACTTCCAAAAATCAAATGAAGCAGACAAGTTGGTACCTGAAGGTATTGAAGGTCGCGTAGCTTATAAAGGGCCAATTGCGACTATTATTCACCAGCAGGTAGGCGGTCTTCGTAGTGCAATGGGCTTAACGGGTTGTGCAACTATTGAAGAGCTTAATACAAAACCTCAGTTTGTACGTGTTACATCTGCAGGTATGGGTGAGTCGCACGTACATGATGTGCAAATTACCAAAGAAGCACCAAATTACCGCTTAGGTTAAGCGCGTAATTAATAATTTATTGGGCTTGCTTTGCAAGCCCTCTTTTTAGTCGTTTATATAAATACCAATTGCATTAATAAAGTGGTCAATTATTGCGACAGATAAATGGCTCAATAACGAGGCAAAAATTTCGATTTTTAGTTTCTTCTAAATAAGAAGTTTTTAACGTGGTTAGTGAGTTATTTAGCCTGCAAGAATTAGTAATGTTTAATAAAATTGGTATTCAAAGCGGCATTTAGCATTAGCATCTACTTTACGAGATACTCCATGAGCAAAGATATTCACGATTCACGAATTCTCATTTTAGACTTTGGTTCACAATACACGCAATTAATCGCGCGCCGTATACGCGAAATTGGTGTTTACTGTGAGCTGTGGGCATGGGATGTGACTGAAGAGCAAATCCGCGAGTTTAACCCACAAGGTATCATTCTTTCTGGTGGCCCAGAATCAACAACACTTGAAAACAGCCCGCGCGCTCCTGAGTATGTGTTTAATGCAGGCGTTCCTGTATTAGGCATTTGTTACGGTATGCAAACAATGGCAACTCAACTTGGTGGCAGCGTTCACAGCTCTGACAAAAAAGAATTTGGTTACGCGCAAGTTGAAAAGGTCGGCAATTGTGCATTGTTTGATGCAATTGAAGATCATATTACCGATGGCGGCAACGGCGTTTTAGACGTATGGATGAGCCACGGCGATAAAGTTATGGAAGTACCAGCAAGCTTTAGCACAACAGCTAAAACACCAACGTGTCCGCATGCTGCTATGTCTAATGAAGAAAAACGTTTTTACGGCGTACAGTTTCACCCAGAAGTAACGCACACTCATCAAGGGCAACGTTTACTAGAGCGCTTTGCAATTGATATTTGTGGTTGTGAAAAACTGTGGACTCCAGCAAAAATTATTGATGATGCCATTGAGCGTATCAAAGACACTGTTGGCGATGATGAAGTTATTTTAGGCTTATCAGGTGGTGTTGATTCATCGGTTGTGGCTATGCTTATTCATCGTGCTATTGGTGAGCGACTAACCTGTGTATTTGTTGATAACGGGCTGCTTCGTTTAAACGAAGGTCAGCAAGTAATGGATATGTTTGGCAATAAATTTGGCTTAAACATTGTAAAAGTAGATGCTGAAGATCAGTTTTTAAATGATTTAGCTGGTAAATCAGATCCAGAAGATAAACGTAAGGCTATTGGCCACACGTTTATTAATGTATTTGATGAGCAAGCTAAAAAGCTTAAAAACGCAAAATGGTTAGGTCAAGGTACTATTTACCCTGACGTAATTGAATCAGCAGCTTCAGCGACTGGTAAAGCGCACGTTATTAAATCTCACCACAATGTGGGAGGATTACCAGATGACATGAAAATGGGCCTAGTTGAGCCACTTCGTGAGTTATTTAAAGATGAAGTACGTAAAATTGGTTTAGAGCTAGGTTTACCGTACGACATGCTTTACCGCCACCCGTTCCCTGGACCAGGTTTAGGTGTACGTGTACTAGGTGAAATTAAAAAAGAGTACTGTGATTTATTACGTCGTGCTGATGCTATCTTCATTGAAGAGCTACACAAAGCCGAGCTTTACCATAAAGTTAGCCAAGCGTTTACCGTGTTCTTACCGGTTAAATCGGTAGGGGTTATGGGTGATGCACGTAAATACGATTGGGTTGTTTCACTTCGTTGTGTTGAAACTATCGACTTTATGACTGCGCGTTGGTCACATTTACCCTATGAGTTTTTAGGTGTGGTTTCTAATCGTATCATTAACGAGATAGATGGTATTTCACGTGTAGTTTACGATATTTCAGGTAAGCCACCTGCAACTATTGAATGGGAATAACTTACCCTGCATTAAGTTTGGTAAATTAAACTGATAAAAAACGGTGAATTAGCATGCTAATTCACCGTTTTGCTTATTAAAAAAGCAGTTGAACTAAATGTGTGATTTTTCTCTTTACCTTTAGCGAAACTTCTCTATAATTCGTCGTCATTGCAGGGGCGTAGTTCCAATTGGTAGAACAGCGGTCTCCAAAACCGACGGTTGGGAGTTCGAATCTCTCCGCCCCTGCCATTTCTTCTTTACATCGTATTTATTAATTCTTATATTATCTTACTTACTAATTTCATCGAGTCGTTATGCATTCAAGGTACGCAGCTGTTTTTGGTATTGAAAACCTCGAACTAAATACTCATTTTTTACCTGCCAGCTCTGAAAATCCTATAAGTAATGTGGAAAATGAATTAACACCTGTTTTATTTGAATCCCTTGAGCTTTCTAGCTCATTACTTGCAGATATTCATCGTGCAGCAGTGCCTGTAGCTATAAATAGCGTGGTTAAAGGTGAGCACATGCAATTAACGGGTGATCAGCTCGAATTACCATCCTCACAACTTAACGCAACCCAAAAACGGGCTTTGTGGGCTTTAATAAGTGAACACCTTGATAAACTTTAAACCTGTAAATAACGATGCTGTAGAGATGCTGATGGCTATCGAAAAGGCATGCCACAGTCATCCTTGGACTTTAAAAACAATGAGTTCATGTATTGGTGGACGTTATTTTAATTTAGCCGCCTTTGATGGTGATGTACTCGTTGGTTTTTACATTGGTGAAAAAGCGGGGCCTGATTTTACGCTTATGGATATATGCGTGACGCCCGAGCATCAGGGTAAGGGGATTGCTAAGCAGCTATTGAGTAAATTTATAGAGCACGGTGAACAGCAAAATGCAGAGAATTTATTTTTAGAAGTACGCGAGTCAAATACACGCGCAATTAAGCTTTATGAGCAGGCCGGATTTATAGAGATGTCGGTACGAAAGAATTATTACCCAAGTGACGATGCAACTAAAAACGGCTTTGAAGATGCCATTTTAATGGGTATGGCATTAAGCTTAGGGTTTATGTGATATTTAGTTGCGGGCAGCTAACGGTTTTATTTTGAGTTAATTGCCTGCTGTATTGCCACTATTACTGAGTTTATAATTTCATCTCTTTGTGATTTATCGTTACTTTTTAGGTTTTCTTCAAGGTCGCCTGCGCTTTTGTAAATAGCATCAAAGTTAAAACATCCTGCGCTGCCTTTAACACTATGTGCTACTGCTTTTAGGCTTTCCCAATCTTGCGTGTGATGCAACGTTTTTATTTGCTTCAAATAATCAGGTAAATTAGCTAAGTAATTATTAGATATTTGCTGAAATTTTTCACTTTTCAACAAATCATCCCACTTATTTTGATTATCTTTTTCAAGATGCAAGTAGCTAACAAGTACGTTTTCGAGCGCATCTTTGTCTATTGGTTTTCCTAGAGCTTTGTCGCAGCCAGCCTCAATATAGGTGCCAATATCGTGATTCATTACGTTTGCGGTAAGCGCAATAATAGGACCGTCGTACGCAGCATGTCGCAGCATTTTAGTGGCTTCAAGCCCACCCATAACAGGCATTTGCATATCCATAATAATTAGCTGATAGTCGTTTACTAGTGCCATTTCTACGGCTTGTGCACCATTATTTGCTATATCAGGCTCAAGCCCCCAAGTTTGCAAAAGCAACTTAATGAGTAACTGATTATCTGGGTTATCTTCGGCTACCAAAATATTTGCGTCAAAGCTGTTAGTAGCAAATGATAAAAGAGGGTCTTTTTCAGGAGTTAATTGTGAATGCTCTTCAAGGAGCTCAAGCGCTGGTGTTTTGCCTGTTAAGTGGCAAGCAGCACTAATAGTAAATTTACTTCCTTCGCCGACTTCGCTTTCTAGTTTTATGTTGCCGCCAAGTAATTGTGCAAGGTTTTTAGATATGCATAATCCTAATCCTGTACCACCAAAGCGTCGCGTGGTTGTCGCATCTGCTTGTTCAAATGGCTTAAATACACGAGAAATTTGATGCTCAGACATACCAATACCGGTATCGGTGATTACAAATTCAATAAGGTTGCTTTTAGCATGATAATGTACACAAATAGTGACATGCCCTTGCTCTGTAAATTTAACAGCGTTGTTTGCTACATTGATTAAAATTTGCTTTAAGCGTGTTACATCCGTGTATATAGTTTGCGGTATTGGTAAGTCAAAAATAATATTAAGTTCTAAACGCTTTTCTTGAGCCAACGGCGTTATGATTGATTCAATATCATGAATTAACTGTACAACGCTCACTGAGGTTTGCTCGACAGCTAACTTTTCAGCCTCAATTTTAGATAAATCCAAAATATTGTTAATTAGTTCAAGTAAGTGCTTTGAATTTCGTAAAATAGTACTTAAATGTTGTTTGTCGTTTACTATTTTATCGTTATGTAGCAACTGCTCCGTAAAGCCCATAATAGCGGTGAGAGGGGTTCGAATTTCATGGCTCATGTTTGCTAAAAAACGGCTTTTAAGTTGGTTAGCTTGCTCTGCTTGAGTAATGGCGAGTTCAAGTTGGCTATTCATTGACTCAAGCGCTTGAGTTCGGCTTTCTACCTTGTCTTCTAGATGGTGTTTGTATTCTTCGAGCTGTTGCTGATAATGCCTAATTTGATTAACCATGTGATTAAAGTCGTTAAACAATATGCCCACTTCGTCATCGGTATGAGCAGGTAAGCTTACCGCTAAGTCTCCGTCACCGACTCTGTGGCTGGCTGCACCTAACAGTTCTATTGGGTTTAACAATAAGTTACGTACAACAACAAATATTAAAATGGGTAACGAGATCACTGAAATAATAACAATCAGACCTGTAATTAAGCTAATTGCCTTGCCCGACTGGTGAAGCACCGCTTTGGGGATCGTTGATACGTAATAGTAACCACCGCTCATTTGTACGGCAAAAATCATACGTTCTATTTTATCTATACTCGACAGCTCAATAGTAGAGAGTGTGCCGATGTCAGCTAAATCATGAACCTTATTAAGTTCGTATTCGCTAATATATTGGCCACGTAAATTATAGTTAGAGCTAAATAATATTTTACCGTCTTTGGTCAGTAACAAATTAAGCGTGTTGTTATAGGGCGCTTCTAAAATACTGGTATTTAAAATTGAAGGTTCAACATTTACAACAATAAAGCCAAGTTGTTGAGGACGCTTTAGGTAATAACCCACGCTGTCGATTCGCTGAACAAAATATAAGCTAGTGGTGCCGTCGGGTTTTTGAACCATAAACTGCTGTTGGCTTAAATTACTTTGTATAACCTGATTAAAAAAGGGGTAGTTTTTAGGCGCTATCGTTAAATTATTTGAATGATAGGCGTCACTCTTACCGCTAGCCGACACTAAATTTATGCTAATAATATCAGGGTAGGCTTCATTATAACTGGCAAATACATCCATTAGAGCGCCAAGCCTACGTGTATAATTTCCGTCTGAAAGAGCGTCATTAGCTAAAAAGTCGTTAAGTACCGGAGAACGAGATAGTAACTTAGTCGTAGAGTGAAAAGAGTCTATGTAGTTAAACGCTTTTTGTTGCTGCTGCTCAACAAAGCGGCTCATGATCAAATCAGCTTGTTTTTGAGTTGAGTTCGTTACATTAGTTAACGTAAAGCCACCTAAAAATAGCAGGGGCAATATAACAAGCGGAGTTATATACCATAATAATCTAATGCTTAACTTACTGGTTTTCATTAACTAACTAATATCCTTTACGCAATCTTTTTATAGTATGCGTTACAAGTTTATTAAACAAGCCTGCGATTTGCTCATCGTTAAAATATACACTTTAGTTAGAGATATACGCTCCAATATACAGAGGTTTTAATTACTTAATTAGTCGATAGTTTATATTTAGGCAGCGTCTTATTACAAACAAAATGGCTTAAGCTCAAATATTAATAAAAAAGATCAGTTAATAACTAACCATTGATTGTTTAAAGGGTCAAGATCAGCGAAAATAGTCTTTAATTACGATTAACATAACGGATCGCAAACGAGGTGCTAATTTGCTCTTTGTTTTGGTGTGTTGAGGTTTCGAGGTTTAGTTATTTTAGCCTTTAAACGTCTGCACACTTCATAGTGACATTATCCGTATTTAAACTATAAGAACTTTTTAATGGCAGACCAAAATCTCCTTAGCGAAATAAGTAAACGACGTACCTTCGCAATCATCTCGCATCCGGATGCGGGTAAAACCACCATCACCGAAAAAGTACTATTGTTCGGACAAGCGATTCAAAAAGCCGGCACTGTAAAAGGCCGTGGCTCTAATCAGCATGCAAAGTCTGACTGGATGGAAATGGAAAAAGAGCGTGGTATATCGGTTACGACCTCTGTAATGCAATTTCCGTATAACAATGCGCTGGTTAATTTACTTGATACTCCTGGACACGAAGACTTCTCAGAAGATACTTACCGCACGCTGACTGCGGTAGATTCGTGCTTAATGGTTATTGATGCCGCAAAAGGTGTAGAAGAACGTACTCGTAAACTGATGGAAGTTACGCGCCTACGTACTACCCCTATTGTTACCTTTATGAATAAGTGTGACCGTGATATTCGTGACCCAATGGAGCTACTTGATGAAGTAGAAACAGAGCTAAACATTGCCTGTGCGCCTATTACGTGGCCAATTGGTTGTGGTAAAGAGTTTAAAGGTGTTTACCATATTCATAACGACGAAGCGGTTTTATATAAAACAGGCCAAGGCCATACTATTCAAGAAGTACGTACAGTAAAAGGCCTTGATAACCCAGAGCTTGATACTGCTATTGGTGAAGAACTCGCAGAGCAACTACGTGAAGAGTTAGAGCTTGTAATTGGTGCTTCAAACGAATTTGATCTTGAACTATTTTTAGCGGGTGAACTTTCGCCAGTGTACTTTGGTACAGCCCTAGGTAACTTTGGTGTTGACCACGTGCTTGATGGTTTAACGCAGTGGGCGCCTACGCCATTACCGCGTGAAACAGAAGACCGCCAAGTCGTTGCATCAGAAGAAAACTTTACTGGTTTTGTATTTAAAATACAGGCCAACATGGACCCTAAACACCGTGACCGTATTGCCTTTATGCGTATTGTGTCGGGTAAATACAGCCAAGGCATGAAAATGAACCATGTACGCCTTGGTAAACAAGTCAGTATTTCTGATGCGGTAACGTTTATGGCGGGCGATCGTGAGCGTGCAGCAGATGCATTCGCGGGCGACATTATAGGCCTACATAACCACGGTACAATTCAAATTGGCGATACCTTTACGCAAGGCGAAAAGCTTAAATTTAGCGGTATTCCTAACTTTGCGCCTGAACTGTTTCGTCGCATTCGTTTGCGCGATCCGCTTAAGCAAAAGCAGCTATTAAAAGGCCTAGTACAGCTTTCTGAAGAAGGTGCAGTACAAGTATTTAGACCGCTTATTAATAACGACTTAATTGTAGGCGCGGTAGGTGTACTACAGTTTGACGTAGTTGTAGCGCGCTTAAAAGCTGAGTACAACGTAGATGCTATTTACGAAGGTGTAAACGTAAATACAGCGCGCTGGGTAAGCTCAACTGACGTTAAAAAGTTTGAAGAGTTTAAACGCAAGTGCGAAAGCAACTTAGCGCTTGATGGTGGCGATAACCTAACTTACATAGCACCGAGCCGAGTAAACCTTAATTTATCAACAGAGCGTTACCCAGAAGTAACCTTTAACCATACGCGCGAAAACTAGAATCAACTGACTACAGTCAACTGAAAGCCTGCTTAGGCGGGCTTACAAAGGTAAATAATATAATGAACATTCGTACTATTTTAGTAGAAAAAGCCATTGCCGCCATGACCGCAGCTGGCCTACCTGAAGATACAAACCCAGCGGTTACACAAAGCACACGCCCACAGTTTGGTGATTACCAAATTAATGGTGCAATGGGCGCCGCTAAAAAAATGAAAAGCAACCCACGTGAGCTTGCGAAAAAAATTATTGATAACCTAGATGTAAGCGACATTGCTGAAAAAACAGAAATTGCTGGCCCTGGTTTTATAAATATTCATTTAAAGCCTGAGTTTTTAGCCAAAAGCGTAGAAGCGGCTAACAGAGATGCAAAGCTTGCCGTAAACGAGCACGCTAACCCGCAAACTGTTGTGGTAGATTACTCATCGCCAAACCTTGCAAAAGAAATGCACGTAGGCCATTTACGTTCAACCATTATTGGTGATGCCATTGTACGCGCACTAGAATTTAGAGGCGATAAAGTCATTCGTCAAAACCACATGGGCGATTGGGGCACACAATTTGGTATGCTGATTGCGCATTTAGAAGATCAAATTAGCCAAGGCGTAGACTTAGAGTCGGTAGCGCTTGCTGATTTAGAAACGTTTTACCGCGACGCTAAAAAACGCTTTGACGATGAAGAAGGCTTTGCAGATAAAGCCCGTGATTACGTCGTTAAACTACAAGGCGGCGATGCGCACTGTGAAAAGCTATGGAAGCTATTTATAGCAACCTCTGTTAAGCACTCTGAAGAAGTTTACAAACGTCTAAATGTAACGCTTACTCAAGCTGATATTATGGCTGAAAGTGCTTACAACGCAGAGCTTAACGATATTATTAGCTTATTAAAAGATAAAAACATTGCTGTAGAGTCGCAAGGCGCACAAGTGGTGTTTTTAGATGAGCTTGCAAATAAAGATGGCGAGCCATCTGCGTTTATCGTGCAAAAATCAGGCGGTGGCTTTTTATATGCAACCACCGATTTAGCCGCGTGTGATTACCGCTCAAATAAATTGGGTGCTGAACGTATTTTAATATTTGTTGATGCACGCCAGAGCCTTCACTTTAATCAGGTAGAGCTTACAGCACGTAAAGCTGCCCTTTTACGTGATGAAACAAGCTACGAGTTTTGCCCGTTTGGCACCATGATGGGCGCCGATGGTAAACCCTTTAAAACCCGTACTGGTGGCACTGTTAAACTTGCTGATTTACTTGAAGAGTCAATCAGCCGTGCAGCAACAAAACTAGCAGAGCGTGAATCTGACTTATCGGATCATGATCGCAGCGAAATTGCGCGTAAAGTAGGTATTGGCGCAGTTAAATATGCTGATCTTTCTAAGCACCGTACCAGCGATTACATATTCAACTGGGACAGCATGCTAAGCTTTGAAGGCGCTACAGCACCTTACTTACAATATGCTTATACTCGCGTGCGTAGTATTTTCCGTAAATCTGGTGTCGATGCCGCTACGCTAAATGCTGATGTAGCCATCGCTGAGCCGCAAGAAAAAGCGCTAGCGCTTAAACTACTTCAGCTTGAAGAAGTGCTTGATTTAATGATCAATGAGGCCACTCCGCACGTATTATGTGGTTACTTATACGAGCTAGCTAGCTTATACATGACATTCTACGAAGCCTGCCCAGTACTTAAAGAAGGCGTAGAGCCAAACGTACGTGACAGCCGTTTAGTGTTGTGTAATTTAGTGGCAGATACGTTAAAAATAGGATTGGATTTGTTAGGCATTGAAGTTATGGAGCAAATGTAATCACCGTCGTATTTTAACCTAATACTGCGTTATCCACCCCGACTTACCCTAATTACATACAAACCGTATGCTCATAGGGATAAGTAGGGTTGGATGCCTTGTCTTAGGCTAAACTACTTAGGTGAACGTCTGCTGTGTGAAGTTCACTTTATCAGCACTTCTACACTTGCAGGTGATTTTAGGCTTTACTTGACGAGCTCTTGTAAGTTAATCAATTTTGTAGCTGATAGCTGATAGCTGATAGCTGATAGCTGATAGCTGATAGCTGATAGCTGATAGCACCGTAGGTTGGGTAGAGTGAAACGAAACCCATCACTAAACTAACATTAAACAAAACACTTTTATTTTTGTTCTTATAACGATTAATTGCCTGACCTTACTTACCCACATACGCTTTAATAAACAGAGAAGGATTTGTTTATGAAACTCGAAGATATCCGCCGTGAATACCTGCAAGACGCGCTAAGCGAAGATACGTTGCAAGATGACCCATTCAAACAATTTGAAACGTGGCTTGAGCATGCTGTGGGCAGTAATATTCCAGACCCAACGGCCATGGTTGTGGCAACGGTTGATGAAACCGGGCAGCCTTCGCAACGTATTGTGCTGTTAAAGCACCTTGATGATAACGGGTTTGTATTTTTTACTAATACAGGCTCTCGAAAAGCACAAGAGCTAAAAGGTAATAACAAAATATCGTTGCATTTTCCATGGCACCATATGGAGCGCCAAGTAATTGTGTACGGCGAGGCTAAACCGTTACCTACATCTGCCGTGGCAAAATACTTTTTATCGCGCCCTAAAGAAAGCCAATTAGCGGCCTGGGCTTCAGCACAAAGCAGGCCCGTGTCGTCGCGAAAAGTACTTATGGAAACCTTTGCGAATATGAAAAGCAAGTTTGCCAAAGGTGAAATTCCATTGCCAGATTTTTGGGGGGGGTACTGTGTAGTGCCTACTAAAATTGAGTTTTGGCAAGGCGGCGCTCACCGACTACACGACCGCTTTATGTACCAGCGCCAAGATGATAATAGCTGGCAAATAACACGCTTAAACCCTTAAGCGGTTAACGCTATGAAATTTATAGACTCCCACTGCCACCTTGATTTTACTGAGTTTGACGCAGAGCGTGAATCACTTATAAAAGCGTGTGTGGCAAAGGGCGTTGAGCGCTTTATTGTGCCGGGTATTAGTTTGGCGCAATCTAAACAGTTAATTGAGTTTAAAAGTAAATACTCACACGTGCATATGGCAGCAGGGCTTCATCCTTACTTTTTAGCTGATCATAAAGAGACTCATCTTGCTCAGCTGTTTGATTTTGCAAATGCAAATATTAACCAGCTGGTTGCAATAGGTGAGTGTGGGCTTGATAGAAGTATTGAAGACCTTACAAAGCAAACGTGGTTATTTGAGCAGCAAATAACTTTGGCTAATGAGCTAAATTTGCCACTTATTATCCACCATAGGCAAAGCCATGATTTAATTGCGCAATCGTTTAAACGTTGTAAGCCAAAATATGGTGGGGTGATACATGCGTTTTCGGGGTCACTACAGCAAGCGCACTATTATATTAAACAGGGCTTTAAACTAGGTGTAGGTGGGATTATAACTTACGAGCGCGCATTAAAAACCCGTAATGTCATTGCTCAAATTGAGCCACAACATTTAGTGCTCGAAACCGACTCGCCCTCAATGCCACTGAGCGGGCATCAAGGTGAAATTAATACGCCGCTACAGATTCCAAATGTGTTCAACGTACTATGTAGTTTAAAACAAATTAGTGATAAAAAGGCGCTTGCTAAAGCGCTTTATAAATCTTGCTCAGAGGTTTTTTGCATATAGCGGTTTACCTGCCAACGTTTTAAACCACGCCCTAATTGCCAAGTAAAAATACACGCAATAACCAGCATTAATAAAACTTGCCTACCTAAATCGTGAAAATGACTGTGGCTGTTCGATATAGCTGCACGCGTTAGATACGTTACAGACACAAAGCCAATAGGACGGTCATCATCACTTATAACGGGCTCTACAAAAGGGGTTTTTAGTTTACTTATTCCTGGAGTCGACTCTGGAAGTTGACCTAAAATGTGGTGCGACTGCCAATTATCGCTACTGGCAACTAAAATGCCCTGATGATCATAAATGGTAGCCGAAAGTACAAATTCGTCTTTAGCTATATCGTTACATATCGCATTTAGTTCGGGTTTGTTTTTTTCTATCAGTGGCGTTTTAACATTTAATGCCATAAATTGGGTTAAACTTTTTGCCGTGTTATCGGCGCTATCGTACAACAATTGATGACTTTGAAAGCTACTATTTACACCAACCCAGCTAAGCAATACAAAACAGCCCGCAGCTAGCAATAACCGCAAGAGTCGCTTTTTTTGTGATGCTGATATTGGATTTTTTAGATGGTTATTTTTCATAGTCACCGTATATGCTGCTGACAGAATTTTGATTTGATGTTACAACTACTACTATAACCTTAAACTGACCCTGATGGCGAATTTAGCACTATTTTCATCAACTTTTTTAAATCAGGTAAATAAAAATAAACACGGAGATCCCATGTCGCAAATCAGCATGGCACAGCTTATTTCACAGCAATCATTATCAATGTTAACGCTTAACCAGTGGTTTGCTCATAAAAATGGGGTTTTTACGCTGTTTGACGGTGTACCAAATACACAAGACGGGTTATTTAGCATTGCGTTTGCAGGTGATTTTAATGCAACGAGTATAGATACATTCATTCAGTTTTTAGCTCACCATGGGCAAACGGTTACTGCGCTTTGCCAATACCAACCTGACTTAGGGTTATCACCAGCACTGTGCTTTTATACCCAAAATACAATGCAATCTATCAACCCACTAACGCTTAAAGCGTTTTCAGAAACACTAGAATGTCAACTAGTACAAATTAATACCCCGCCTAACCTATACGAGCCAGGCTTGCTAGTGATGGATATGGATTCAACAGCGATTACTATTGAATGCATCGATGAAATAGCGCGCTTAGCAAATGTTTATGATGATGTAGCATCCGTAACTGCACTTGCCATGGCGGGTAAACTTGATTTTAGTGAAAGCTTAAATCAACGAGTCGCTAAGCTTAAAGGTATTGAAAAAAGCCTTATAGATGAGTTAAAAAGTACCTTACCACTTATGCCAGGCATAAAAGCTTTATGCCAAGTATTAAAACATCACAATTGGTATTTAGCTATTGCCTCTGGTGGTTTTGTACCATTTGCAGAGCGTGTTCAGCAGCTTATTAATTTAGACGAAGTACATGCAAATGTGCTTGAATTCGAAGACGATAAGCTAACAGGTAAAGTGTTAGGTACTATTGTAGATGCACAGCAAAAGGCAATTATTTTAGAGTCCTTGCAGGCTAAGTTAGGTCTCAAAACAACACAAACCGTGGCGATTGGCGATGGCGCTAACGACCTTGTTATGATGGCAAAAGCTGGCCTTGGTGTTGCAGTACATGGTAAACCTAAGGTTGTTGAACAAGCGCAAGCCGCTATTTGTAAAGGCTCGTTATTACAGTTACTTTATATGTTAGCTATTCCGCTAGGTAAAAAGTAATAGTGACTGTTAAACCGCTTAGCGAGAGCGGTTTAACCAAATCAGTTTCCTGCGTCCCATTTGGTCAACCTTTTGTTGATCGAACTCAAAATGGCTCAACGCTTCTTCGGTAATATCAACCACATCACCTACACCTGTTACAGACCATAAAGCTTCTTCTAACTCTTTGGCTTTATGCAGAGCGTATTGGCTAACATAGCTAAGCTCGTTAGAGAGGTAGTCTGTATCTGGGCGACCGGTACGTGAAATATATAAACGCATAACAAATATAATTTCGGATTTAATCCCTTTGCTAATTTGTTCGTTAAAACTGCTGTAATCTTCACCAAGTATGCACTGACTTTGGATTGCATCGGTGGCTTTATCTTTACGGGGATCAAAATTGATTGCGAGAGTAAACGCAAGCGGTGGGTCTTGCCTGCTGCGATCTTTTATATTTGGCGTGATAACATTTAAAATTTGCTCGTCTGTTAATATACTCGATACATCTGTTTTATTACTAAGTAAGCCAAAGTTTTGCAAAAGTACATGCAGCGGGTTTGAATAAAGACCGAAGCCAATTGCGCCCACTTTAAAATGTGCCGCTTCTTTATGTAAATACAGCGGGAATTGGCAAACACTTTTAGTGACCATGTTTCTTAATGCGGTTGAAAGCCCTTCTATTTTAGGCGCTTCTTCGCTTACTTTTAATTTATTTTTGTTATTTTCAATTAACTGCGTAAAAAAGCTAACGCCTGCATGAGGTAAATCAGCCACTCTATTTGCTTTTAAATTAACGGTGGTCAGTGATTTACTAATGGCCATAACTTCATACTTGAGCTCGCCCAATTTATGTTTTTTAGTTATTTTTTGTAACTCAGGAAATGTTAAAAGGACGATATCGCCTTTTTTAAAGTTAACAGGCTGATCGCACTCTAGCTGCAGTCCCATAACTGAAAAGTCACGAGTATGCCCGTTAAGCACCGTATCATTTATATGCAATTTGACGTCGGTTTTATATAAATAACGCTTATGAGAACGTAAATTTACATACTCGAGCGCAACAATGTCTAAATAGGGAGCTGTTTTATGCTTTGCATGACCAAAAAGCTTGAGCTGATTAACAAGTGCCTTATCGTAAGTTCGCGCTTTATAATGAGCTTGCTCAACACTGTTACCTATACTGGTTAGCACCACAATATATTTTACGTCTTTTACTAGTCCTTCAACACGTGGGGAGGGCGGCTTATTGAGTTTTTCAATATTACTGCCCGCAGAGTTAGGCAGTGAAAGCGGTATGTATGCATCATCAGGATGACTTGGCATTATTTGAATTTTAAAACACTGCCAGCTTTCTTTTTGGCTACCAAACCCTAAGAATAAATCACGAAGTTTTGGATTTTTATTAAGTTCGGTTCGTGTTGCAGAGTAAAAATAAACTTTACCTGATGAAACATGAGTAAATGTATACAGGTAATCTTCTTTTACTGCGGTTGTTTGTGTTAATAGTTCCGACACACGTTTGTGGTTAAGTATGTTATGTAAACAAGGTACATTTTTTTCATCGGTAAAATAACGTTGAATAAAAATATTGTTTTCGGTGGTTAAGCTTAAGCTAGGATAATACAGGTCATCTTTTTTACTTAAAAACACATACAACGAAGTAACGCGAGGTATGTAATATTGCTCATACCCCTTAGATACAACGGCATCAAGCGTGTTATCTAAATTAACTTTGTAGCGGCGTTTATTTCCGTGGATAAAGCTTTCTAAAAAGTTATCAAAGGCTGCATTATTCTCAACATAAGTTCGCTTTAAGCGAATATGGTTGAATTCACGTGAAATATTCTCAACGGCAACCACTTCATATTGAATACCATTTTTTAAACCTAGTTCAAAGTCTTGTTCTAAGCCCACCAAACGCATTGCTATTAGTTGGCCTTTTCTAATTATATTTCGCTTTGCAAGCTTAATTTTACAGCCACTCAAAGAGATATCAGAGGTACTTGCCTTAATATTTTTGTTATCGTTATATTCAATTGTTACTTTAATTGAATAATTCATTCTTTCTTCTGCGCGGCTTTCGTAAGATGCAAACTTTATTACATTGGTATTTAGTAAATCTTCTTGCTCTTGCTTATTCCCTTTTTCGGCGGCTTCTTTTTGCATTACACGGTGATTATTTTCCGTATTCATAACCGCTTCATAGACAGCAAGCGTGTATTCGCCATGCTGTTTTAGAGCATTTTCAAACACTTCAATAGCCGTTTCATCCATAAAGTGCTGTTTACCGTTGTGTTCGTAAGGTTTTACTTGCCCTGTAACTAAACCACGTAGATCGATAAAGCGCGCAACAGGCTGAGAAAGGCGCGACATTTCCATTTTAATCAAAAACTGCTCAGGCTTTGTAAGCTCTGCTGTTTTTGATTTAAAAATTAGGTCAAACTTAGCGTTGCCTAAATATTGTTTTAGCTCATTCACGAGGGACTCGTGTTTGAGCATGATGTCATCAGCCATTTATAAAACCATCACCGTCTCTTTGAAAAGTAGGTATACTATTAAATCCATTTATTAGAAATTCAATAAACGTAAATCATGCTATGTTATTAATATAGGTACGATTTTTTGAGTAACTACAATTTAGTCTTTGTTATTATGTGTTATGCGCCATTTTATTGGCAAGTTACTTTTATTCAATTTTAAAGCAAAAACTGTGCCCTAAGATATATAAAAGCAAAACAGTTAATTAGGTAATGATTGTGGCTTAAGAAATTTCCACAGGCAAGCTATGTTGCTATGTAAATAGGTGAAATGGCAAAATAACAACAAAACAATACGTATTTTTAAATTCAATGATTAATAAATAAGGTTATTAATGGCTAAAGCGGCAAAAGTAGAGTTTGTTTGTACAGAGTGTGGCATGAATTACCAACGTTGGCAGGGACAATGTCGCTGCGGTGCTTGGAACACATTAGCTGAATTTAAACCCTCAGCAGGGCAAAGCAAAAAAACTGCAGCAAGAGCAAGTGTTGGCGGCTATGCCGGCGGAGTTGGTGGTGGTTCTAAAAAAATTAATGATATTGCGACCGTTGAAGCCGAAAAACAACTCACTGATATAGGTGAGCTGGATCGTGTGTTAAGTGGTGGTGTTACTACGGGCTCGGTAAATATTATTTCGGGCGATCCGGGTGCGGGTAAAACAACGCTTTTATCTGACTTAGTCGCAAGAATGTCAAAGCGTATGCCATCTCTATACTGTACAGCAGAAGAATCTTTGTCGCAGTTTAAAAATCGCGTTAACCGCTTAAAGCTAGACTATGACGCCGACGAGCTTTATTTACTCTCAGAAACTAGCGTTGAAACCATTATTGAAGAGCTCGATAAAAATAAAATTAAGTTTGCAGTTATTGACTCTATTCAGGCTGTTGTTACCGATACAGCAAATGGTAGTCCGGGCTCACCTTCACAAGTTAAAAGCGCAGCTCAAGCGCTTACCCAGTATTGTAAGCAAAATGACGTGACTATGTTTATTATTGCTCATGTGAATAAAAACAATGAAATAGCAGGCCCGCAAACCTTAGTACACATTGTTGACGCGCTATTACACATAGACACTAATGATGGACAAATTCGTACCTTACGTGCCAATAAAAACCGTTTTGGTGATATTGATACGGTCGGTATTTTTAAAATGTGTGAACGCGGAATGTTAAGTGTAGACAACCCAAGTGAGATATTTTTGTCGGGGTCGACAACTGACTCTCCGGGTTCGTCTATTACCTGTATCCGTAAAGGTAATCGTAATTTATTACTAGAAATACAATGCTTAACAACAGAAACCGAAGCTGAATTTCCACAGCGCGTCTGTGTGGGTTTAAATATGAACCGAATAAAAATGCTTACCGGTATTTTACGCAAGCATACAAAAACTAAAATATTTCATGACACCTTTTTTAATATTGTAGGTGGTTTAAAAATTGATGAGTCAGAAACTTGCATAGATTTAGCGCTCGTTACCGCACTGCTTAGTAGCTTGAATGAATTTGTTGTACCACGCACAACGTGTATTATGGGCGAGCTTAGCTTAAATGGCGATGTCCGCCCAATAGACAGCGGTGTACCTCGAGTCAAAGAAGCTGCGCAGCATGGCTTTACAGAAATATTTATCCCGTTTCGTAATTACCATAAATCAATGGAAGGCTTAGGCGCTAAAATAACTCCAGTAAAAACGGTACATGAGTTATTGAGCCTAATTAATTAACGCTTACAGCGGTTGCTATGCAATGTTACTCTTAAGCAAGTACAATTTTTATAAAAAATAAAATAAGGAAATAACATGAAAAAATTAATAATAGCAGCAGCGATTATTGCCACAGGTGTTGGCGGCGTTAGCTATGCTAACTATGTTGCAACCCAAGAGGTTCGTGCTGAAGTAGACAAGCAGCTGGCCATGGTGAGTGAGCAAACGGGTGCAACATTTAAATATGCTGGCTTATCAGCAAGTGTTATTTCAAAAAGTGTTGAAATTACAAACATGGAAGTAATAAGCCCTGAGGGCGAGAGTGTTGCCAACGTTCAAAGTATTGAAGTTAAAGGCTACGAAACTGATAAAATTTCACCGCATACATCGCTTGATGTAAAAAACCTGACACTGAGTAAAGACTTTATTGCCACACTGCCAGCTGACACAAACGCAATATTAGCGTCAGCAAGTTACAACCTGCATTCATCCTTAGATTATAATGAAGAGTCGGGTGAGAGCGATATGGTTGTTAAGCTCAATGCTAAAGATGTGATTAGTTTTAATATGGATATAGGATTAGCTAATTCTAAACCGCTTATGGATACGTCGCTTGCTATGAGCAAAGAGCAAAAGCAAGCGGGCGATACCCCTCTAACTTATGAGCAGCAGCTGCAACAACAAACACGTATGATGCAAGCAATGAGCAAACTTGAACCCCGTAACGCAAGCTTTGTCATAAATAACCAAGGGAAACTTAAAGAGTTATTTGAAAGTGAGCTTTCAAAGCAAGGTATGACTATTGAGCAAATGCAAACAATGCTAGCCCAGCAGTTAGAGCAAGCACCTATTACGGAAGAAATTGCTAGTGCGTTAACAAGCTTTGCAAGCGGTTTAAATTCGTTAACTGTTTCAGCAAAGCTACCTGAAGGCCAAACTATGATGGAAGTTAACCAGCAATTAATGATGCTAGCTGGTAAGCCAGAAGAACTGGTTAAGTTTATAAATTTAGAAGTTAAGGGCGACTAATCACGATAAGTTGTTAAATCATAATTTAAAAAGCCGCACTTGTTTAATCAAATGCGGCTTTTATTATAGATAATGTTTAGTGAAGAATACGCGCTCTAATTGTTCCCTCAACCGCACTTAGCTCTTTTAGTGCTACTTCAGAGTGGTCGGTATCAACGTCAATAACCACATAGCCAATTGCTTCATCAGTTTGTAAGTACTGAGCCGCTATATTGATACCGTGCTGCGCAAACGCTTGGTTAATTTGCGTAAGTACACCAGGGCGGTTGTGATGAACGTGTAATAAGCGGCTGCGGTTAGCAAGCTCTGGCAGAGATACCTCAGGGAAGTTAACAGCCGTAATTGTTGAGCCGTTATCTGAATATTTAGCTAATTTACCTGCCACTTCAATACCAATATTTTCTTGAGCTTCTTGAGTTGAACCACCAATATGCGGGGTTAAAATAACGTTATCGAAGTCGCGTAGTGGCGAGATAAATTCTTCATCGTTAGATTTAGGTTCAACAGGGAAAACATCGATTGCTGCACCGCTTAGCTTTTTCTCAGTAAGTGCTTCTGCAAGGGCGTCAATATCAACTACCGTGCCGCGCGAGGCGTTAATTAAAATAGCGCCTTGTTTCATTACAGCAAGTTCAGCTGAACCAATTAAGTTTTTAGTTTGCGGTGTTTCTGGCACATGCAAACTAATTACATCAGATCGCTGAAGTAGCTGAGTCAAGTTATGCACTTGTTTTGCATTACCGAGTGTTAGCTTATCTTCAATGTCGTAAAACTCGACGTTCATACCAATGTTTTCAGCCATGATACCGAGTTGCGTTCCAATGTGGCCATAGCCAATAATACCCAAGGTTTTACCACGAGCTTCAAACGAGCCTGTTGCTGTTTTTAACCACTCACCACGGTGGGCAGCAGCATTGCGCTCAGGGATCCCGCGTAGTAAAAGCAAAATTTCGCCAAGTACTAGCTCTGCAACAGAGCGAGTATTAGAAAATGGGGCGTTAAATACTGCAATACCACGCTGGCGAGCACTATTTAAGTCAACTTGGTTAGTACCAATACAAAAACAGCCTATAGCAATTAGCTTTTCCGCTGCATTTAAAACAGCTTCATTAATATGAGTACGAGAACGCAGACCTACAAAGTGCGCATCTTTTATACGCTCTTTTAGCTCGTCTTCAGGCAACGATGTTTTAACGTAGTCTATATTGCTGTAACCATTTCGTTTTAGCGTTTCAACTGCGCTTTGGTGCACACCTTCAAGCAAGAGAATTTTAATTTTGTCTTTTGCTAACGATACCTTACTCATAACCTCATCCTATTTAATTTGAGGCCCATTTTTAGTGCCGATAATTACTTTATCAGCACCACGCATCGCAAATAGGCCATTGGTAACTACGCCAACAATTTGATTTATATCTGTTTCAAGTTGTTTAGCATTGGTAATATTTAAATTATATACGTCTAAAATAACGTTACCGTTATCGGTAACTACACCTTGGCGATAGACTGGATCGCCGCCTAATTTCAATAATTCACGTGCTACGTAGCTGCGCGCCATTGGAATAACTTCAACTGGAAGCGGAAATTTCCCCAATGTGTCTACTAGTTTTGTGTCGTCAACAATACACACAAACTGCTTAGCAACTGCAGCCACAATTTTTTCACGGGTAAGTGCTGCGCCACCGCCTTTGATCATTTCGTTTAGGGCGTTAATTTCATCCGCGCCATCGACGTAAACATCGAGTGCATCTACCTCGTTTAGCTCAAATACTTCAATGCCGAGTTCTTTTAAACGTGCAGTTGAGGCTTCAGAGCTTGATACAGCGCCGACCAAGGTATCTTTAACGGTGCCAAGGGCATCAATAAAGTGATTAACGGTTGAGCCTGTGCCTACACCTACTATGGTGTTTTCTTTTACAAACTCGAGTGCAGCCCATGCGGCTGCTTTTTTTAATTCATCTTGTGTCATTATTTTGTGCTCTTGTATGTCAAACGTGTGCTGCAAGCATGTGAATAATCACATCACCAGCAGTGATTTTTGCTCGGTGTTATTATAGTTTTAAGTGGTACGTCCCAAGATTCTACTGGTAATAAATCAACTTTTTGGCACTCATGTGCAAGGCCTATAAGTTGCGGTTTTTGCCAGTTTTCATTGTGTAAACGAGCCAACGTTCTATCGTAAAACCCACCTCCCATTCCTAAGCGATTACCTTGATTATCGAATGCAACTAACGGCATAAGTAAGTAGTCAAGCTTGGGTAAAGGACATATTTGACTGCAATTTAGCTTAGGTTCAAAGATACCATAGCGATTTGCCCTCATGGGTGAGTTTTTCTCATAGCGCTGAAACAATAAGGTGGCGCCATTAAATGGGTGTATTACTGGTAGGTAAATAACATGATTTAAGTTCCATAATTCTTTAATTAACAAGGAAGTATCAAGTTCTCCGTCATTGCTTAAATAAATGGCGATATGCTGACTTTCAGCTGTTTTTTTTGATTTTAAGTATTGAATAAAATTCATACTTAATGATTGAGATGCTAAATTTTGCTGTTCACTAGACAGATTATTACGTAATTCGCGAATAGATTTTCTTATTTGGGCGCGTGATTCGCTCATTTTGTAAACTTACCACTTAGTTAAAAAGAAACCAGATCAGGAAACGCCAAGTACACCGCAAGTATAATAAGCAACGTAACAACCGTAGCAATTAACGAATAAAGCAATGCATTACTGCGTTTTTTAGGCTGAGTTATTAGCTCATCTTCAAGCAATAGCTCTTCATCTTTCCATTCGTCTTCATCTACTTCAGGGTTTTTTGTTTGGTTTTCGGGTAGGCGCTGTTCTAAGTCTTCGAGTTTTTCTTCTAACCTAATTAAGCTGCTAGTTATGTAGTCTAACGCATCAAAAATACGTTCATCTCGCTGGCTATCACTTACCGTTTGAGTGGCTTTTTCTGTACTTGTTGATACCGCTTGAAGTTTACTTTTAATGCCCAAACCCACAAGTAGCTTAGCTTGTTTTAACGCTTTGTTTTTATCGCTAGGCGCAAATAAAGGCTTACCATTAAAAAATAAGGCTACTTTTTCTTCTGAGATCTTTAGTTTTGCCGCTAGGTTTGTACACGCTGTTTTTGTGTCAACGTTATCAGCGAGTCCAGCAAACATAACGCGAAAATTATCGGTCATTTAAATATCCCTAAAGCTTTATAATTTAATGAGTATATACCTAAAGTATAAAAAAGTTCGAGGACCAATTAATAGTTATTTGTATAACCATAAATTAGCAGTGTTAAACAAAATAAGAAGCTATAAAAAACGGCCCTTAAAAGGACCGTTTTTTTATTGCTTTGCTCTTAAAGACCTGAAGCTGCGCGAAGTGCTTCAGCTTTATCTGTGCGTTCCCACGGGAATTCGTCACGGCCAAAATGGCCGTAAGCTGCAGTAGGAAGGTAGATAGGGCGCTCTAAATCAAGCATTTGAATTAAGCCGTATGGGCGTAAGTCAAAGTGCTCGCGAATTAGTTCGATTAAACGTGCTTCTTCTAACTTACCAGTTCCAAACGTTTCAACACTGATTGAAGTAGGCTCTGCAACACCAATAGCGTAAGACACTTGTAATTCACACTTATCAGCAAGGCCAGCAGCTACTACGTTTTTAGCCACGTAACGTGCAGCGTATGCAGCTGAGCGGTCAACTTTTGATGGATCTTTACCAGAGAAAGCACCACCACCATGACGGGCCATACCGCCGTATGTATCAACGATGATTTTACGACCAGTTAAACCACAATCACCCATTGGGCCACCAATTACAAAGCGACCTGTTGGGTTAATGAAAAATTTAGTTGCGCTTGTGATTAGTTCAGCAGGAAGTACTGGCTTGATGATTGTTTCCATCACTGCTTCAACTAAGTCATTTTGTGAGATATCTTCGCTGTGCTGAGTTGACAGAACAACTGCGTCAATACCAACTGGCTTGCCATTTTCGTATGCAAAAGTAACTTGAGATTTTGCATCTGGACGTAACCAGTTAAGCTCGCCGCTTTTACGTACTTGCGCTTGACGTTGAACTAAACGGTGAGAATACGTGATAGGTGCAGGCATTAATACTTCTGTTTCGTTACATGCGTAACCAAACATTAAACCTTGGTCACCAGCGCCTTGTTCTTCTGGGCTAGTGCGGTCAACGCCTTGGTTAATATCAGGAGACTGTTTACCAATTGTGTTTAAAATTGCACACGAGTCTGCATCAAAACCCATGTCTGAATGCGTGTAGCCAATTTCACGTACTGTTTTACGTGTAATCTCTTCTATATCAACCCATGCGCTAGTCGTGATTTCACCACCAACCATAACCATACCAGTTTTCACGTATGTTTCGCACGCAACGCGGGCATGAGAGTCTTGCTCTAGGATAGCATCAAGAACCGCATCAGAGATTTGGTCGGCGATTTTATCCGGATGACCTTCAGAAACAGATTCAGAAGTAAATAAATGTTTTGCCATTGTATTTCTGCTCACAAATATTGCGCTTCACAAACGTCGGTATTAGCGCTAAAAAATTAAGGGTCGTATTTTATCTAAAACAAAACACCTTGCATAGTGTTTTTACGCCTAGACGTCTAAATAAAATTAGTTATGACATTATGGTCTTAAAAAATATTCATAATACCTCATTTTTATAGGGTTTTTAATTGCACACAGCCCCCACAATAAGTAAGAATGGTCGCTATAACAGTGCTCATATAATTTGAGTACATAAACGAACACATAAATACCCGCGCAAATACATATATAAGGTAGGAGAATTCATGCCATCTCGCAAAGAACTTGCAAATGCTATTCGCGTCTTGTCAATGGACGCAGTACAAAAGGCCAAATCTGGTCACCCTGGAGCCCCTATGGGCATGGCTGATATCGCAGAAGTATTATGGCGCGATTATCTAAAACATAATCCATCAAATCCAGAGTGGGCAGACCGAGATCGATTTATTCTTTCAAACGGCCACGGTTCAATGCTTATCTATTCTTTATTGCACTTAAGTGGTTATGATTTACCGCTGGACGAAATTAAAAACTTCCGTCAAATGCACTCTAAAACACCAGGTCACCCAGAATATGGTTATGCGCCAGGTATCGAGACTACTACGGGCCCATTAGGTCAAGGGATCACAAATGCGGTAGGTATGGCAATTGCTGAAAAAGCGCTTGCGGCACAATTTAACCGTGAAGGGCACGACATTGTCGATCACCATACCTACGCATTTATGGGCGACGGTTGTTTAATGGAAGGTATTTCGCATGAAGCCTGTTCACTTGCCGGCACATTAGGCCTAGGTAAGCTAGTTGCTTTTTGGGACGACAACGGTATTTCAATCGACGGTGAAGTTGAAGGTTGGTTTAGCGATGACACACCAGCACGTTTTAAAGCGTACGGTTGGCACGTAATAAGCGGCGTTGATGGCCACGATAGCGATGCGGTAAGTGCTGCGATAGCAGAAGCAAAAAGCGTTACTGATAAACCAACGCTAATTTGTTGTAAAACAATTATTGGTTACGGTTCGCCTAATAAATCAGGTAGCCACGACTGTCACGGTGCACCACTTGGCGATGACGAAATTAAAGCGTCTCGTGAGTTTTTAGGTTGGACGGGCGATGCCTTTGAAATCCCTGAAGACATTTACGCACAGTGGGATGGAAAAGCTAAAGGCCAAGAGCTTGAATCAAGCTGGGACAAAAAGTTTGCAGCCTATGCAAAAGCATTCCCAGAGCTTGCCGCTGAATACAAACGCCGTACAAATTCAGATTTACCTGCGGATTGGGCTGAAAAGTCTCAAGCGTATATTGAAGAGTTACAAGCAAACCCAGCGAACCCGGCGTCACGTAAAGCGTCACAAAATGCATTAAATGCATTTGGTCCATTATTACCAGAATTTATGGGTGGCTCTGCCGATTTAGCAGGATCAAACTTAACAATTTGGGAAGGCTCTAAAGGCCTAACTGCTGACGATGCAAGCGGAAACTACGTTTACTACGGTGTGCGTGAGTTTGGTATGTCGGCAATTATGAATGGTATTGCGCTTCATAAAGGGTTTATTCCATATGGTGCAACGTTCTTAATGTTTATGGAGTACGCACGCAACGCAGTGCGTATGGCTGCATTAATGAAGCAACCAAGCATTTTTGTATACACGCACGATTCAATCGGTTTGGGTGAAGATGGTCCAACTCACCAACCAGTAGAGCAAATTGCCAGCATGCGTTTAACGCCTAACTTATATAACTGGCGCCCGTGTGACCAAGTTGAGTCGGCAATTGCATGGCAACAAGCTATTGAACGTAAAGATGGTCCTACATCGTTAATATTTACACGCCAAGGCTTAGAGCAACAAGCGCGTGACGCACAACAATTAAGCGATGTTAAAAAGGGTGGTTACATTCTAAGCTGTGATGGCAACCCTGAGCTAATTATTATTGCAACAGGCTCTGAGGTGCAATTGGCACAAGATTCAGCTACTGAATTACGCAGCCAAGGTAAAAAGGTACGTGTTGTATCTATGCCATGTACTGATGCGTTTGAAGATCAATCGCCTGAGTACAAAGAAAGCGTATTACCAGCAAGCGTTTCACGCCGCGTAGCGGTAGAAGCGGGTATTGCAGATTACTGGTATAAATACGTAGGCTTAAATGGCGCAGTAGTTGGTATGACTACTTTTGGTGAGTCTGCACCAGCTAACGAGCTATTTGAGCACTTTGGTTTCACAGTAGAAAACATTGTAAGCAAAGCAAACGCACTTTTTTAATCGTTTTGATTAAGTAAGTTAAGCAATTTAAGAACCCGCATATATTTGCGGGTTTTTTTATGCCTTATATGAAACAACTTCACCTTACCCCGTATCGCTTTTCTTGCAAGAAAGTGAGCTATCAGGCAAGGTAGTGCGATAAAATTTATGAATCATAATATTTAAATTAATAGCAGGAGCTAAAATGTCTCAGTTTGAAAATGTAAGTGTAGTTAAAAAAGCAAACGTGTATTTTGACGGTAAAGTATCGAGCCGTACGGTTGTGTTTAGCGATGGAACAACTAAAACATTAGGCTTTATGCAGCCGGGTGAATTTGTATTTGATACCAGTAAAAAAGAACTCATGGATTTGTTAGGTGGTCAGTGGGATATTTTATTACCAGGCGAGAGTGAGTGGAAAACATTTAACGCGGGCGAATCGTTTAATGTAGATGCTAACGTAAGCTTTAAAGTAAAAGTAACAGACTTTGCCGATTACTGCTGTTCTTACACAGACTAAACGCTAGACGTCTGAAAGCCCATACCTTATGGGCTTTGCATAAAGTTTGCGCAACCTATGATTTAAATCAGATAAACGAGTAAATAAACCTCAAAAATCTCTCTTTTTTCCTTGTGTTAATCTAAATAGCCCCCAATACTATTTATGAGGTAACAAATAAAAGGATACCCTATGAAAATTAATCTTTCTGGTCACCATGTTGAAGTTACTGACTCTATTAGAGAGCACATCAACGAAAAATTTTCTAAAATTGAGAGCCATTTTCCATCACTTATTTCTCTCGATATGATCTTGTCTAAAGAGCATCATAAAATCCAAGCAGAAATTAGCACTAATTACGAAGGTGCGCGAATATCAGTAAAAGGGGAAAACGAAGTAATGTACCCAGCTATTGCAAGCGCAGCTAAAAAACTCGATGCAGCACTAAAACATCGAAAAGGCCAAATAAAAGCAAACTTACACGAAAAGCCTGTTAGTACAACACCAGAAATAGCACATGAGATCATCCAAGAGATGGATCTTAAATAAACGGTCAAAATGTTACATAAAAAAGAGCCTTTAGGCTCTTTTTTATTGCCTGTAATTTAGGTAAGTTATTCGCTCTTGCAGATTATTAATTGAATAAATTAGTAAAAAGAGCGCATAACACACACAATTTGAGAAATTAATGCAACAAACACAAGCAATATGGAAATCTCGTATAGGCGCTCTTGGCCCGGGTATTTTAATGGCCACCGCCGCAATTGGAGGCTCACACTTAGTTGCATCAACTCAAGCAGGCGCATTATTTGGTTGGCAACTTTTTTGGCTTATATTGGCGGTAAACGTATTAAAATATCCTTTTTTTCGTTTTGGTATGGAATACACCTTAACCACTAAGAATAGCTTAGTAGAAGGCTATAAAAACAAAGGGCCCGTTTATTTTTATAGCTTTATAGGGCTTAACATACTTGCAGCCATAGTAAATACCGCTGGTGTATTACTGCTCACAGCAAGTTTACTGCATTATGCGTTGCCAATAGTGATAGAAGTAACGCTGCTATGTTGGATATTGCTCGGTGTATGCTTAGCAATATTATTGTTAGGGCACTTTAAAGCGCTAGACAGCGTTGCTAAAGGCATAATGGGGCTATTAACGTTAGCTACAGTTATTGCACTGGTTATTGCGTTTAGTAATGGCCCAATGGCGCCAGCTGATTATGTTGGCCCATCACCTTACGAGCTGGCTATGCTAAGCTTTATGGTCGCGTTAATGGGATGGATGCCAGCACCAATAGAAATATCAGCCCTTAGCTCGCTTTGGCTAAAAGAAAAACAAGCCCAGCAAACAGTCACTAAAAGCCAAGGCTTGTTTGATTTTAACGTAGGGTATTGGTTAACAGCGTGCTTAGCATTAGTATTTTTTAGTTTAGGCGTGCTGGTGCAATACGGGCAAAGCAGCAATATAGGGCTTGGCGGTGTTGCTTTTGCTAAACAACTTATCGATATGTACGCACTCACAATAGGCGAGTGGGCAAGGCCGCTAGTATCAGCCATTGCTTTTTTATGTATGTTTGGCACTACACTTACCGTGCTTGACGGCTACGCACGCACACTTAACGAATCACACAAATTACTTGGTTTTAAGCAATCAAAACACAGCTTAAATAGTTGGCTTGTACTACAAGCACTAGCTGGCATGGCCGTTATTTTATTTTTTAAATCAGCCCTTGGCCCCATGCTTACCTTTGCCATGACACTTGCTTTTGTAACCACCCCCGTTTTTGCATGGCTTAACTTTAGCCTTGTACGCTCAGAGCCCGCCATTAAACACAGCGTGCTATTACGCAGCTTAACGTGGTTAGGGCTAGTGTATTTAGTCGGTTTTGCTGCTGCCTTTGTTGTGTGGAAACTAGCAGCTTAAATTTTGCTATTTACTTAAGGGCTTTACTTAAGTGCATTAGTTAAAGCCCTAAAGCATAAAATTTAAATGAGGCATAAATGGATATAAGAACAGGCGAGCTTTCAAACCCACACGTTATAAAGTTACTACAAGCACATCATAACGATATGCTAAAACACTCACCTGCTGAGAGCGTACATGCACTGGATGTAACTAAACTCACTCAGCCCAATATAATCTTTTATAGCTTATGGATTGATAATAATTTGGCGGGTGTTGGCGCATTAAAAGCCTTCGATGCTACACATGACGAAATTAAATCAATGCGCACCTCACGCAACTATTTACGCCAAGGTATAGCGGCTAAGGTACTTACGCACATTATTGAGCAAGCAACACTGCGAGATTACAAAAAGTTAAGCTTAGAAACTGGAACAGCAAAGGCATTTTTGCCCGCGCAAAAGCTCTATACTCAATTTGGTTTTAAAGAGTGCGAACCATTTGGTGATTATGAGCTAGACCCATATAGCTTGTTTATGAGTAACGTGCTTTAGCTAAAGCAAGAGATACCTGCCGCACTCGTTTAAAATCTTTAATTGAATTTGTACGCTATCTGCGTATACTTCAATGTATGAAAAGCCTATTTGTTGAATCAAACATATTTGAAAAGTACCGAGAGTTGTACTTGAGTGATGACGAGTATCGTTTATTTCAAGCAGATCTAATGGTTAACCCAAAACAGGGCGATGTGATTCAAGGTACAGGCGGCTTACGTAAAGTACGAGTTGCGAGCAAAGGAAAGGGTAAGCGTGGTGGTTCAAGAGTTATATATTATTACTTGGACGATAAAAGACGTTTTTATCTACTCACTATTTACAGTAAAAACGAAGTAACCGATTTAACAATAGATCAGAAAAAGCAATTAAAAGAATTCTTAGAGGTGTGGCGCAATGAGCAAACGTGATTTATTTTCAGAATTAACTACAGCACTTGTGGACGCCAAAGCGCATTCACAAGGAAAACTTACGTTACGTACTCATACGGTAAATGATATTAACGATCTTGCTATCTCACCTGATGAAATAGTAAATATTAGAGAAACATTTAATATGTCGCGCGGTGTATTCGCAAACATTTTACATACTTCAGCAAGAACGCTCGAAAACTGGGAACAAGGACGGAGTGCACCGAATGGGCAAGCGATAACTTTATTAAAGCTTGTGCAGCGACATCCTGAGATGCTTAATCATATAGCTGAGTTGTAGGGTTTTATGGAATACAACGCCATTGAAATTGAAACTATTCAGCTGAAAGTTATAACAGAAGCAATAGATGAAATGGTCAATCATGAGGCCATGAATTTCCCGAAACGAAATACTGATGTAATCGTAGGTTTTTCGTCAAGCACTCACAAAAAAGTTTTTAACATCTTACTTGTAGATTTCCTATCAAATCTTGATAAAGGTTTATTTAATAACTCTTCGTCTTGCCTCAAGGCATTAAGAGAAGTATGTAATAGCCCATCCTTTAATGCTAGCAACTCAATAGCCTGTCTTGAAAAAAATGTTTTTATTTTTAAAGAATGGCTTGAGGAAGAAGTTAGCATAGATACGTGGTTTCCTTCTATTGAGCTGAATATAGACTTAAAAATTCGACGTTTTGATTTTATAAAAATCTGCGGTAATACCTGCAAGCACAGTCTTGGCAGACTTACTAAAACAGCAAATGATCTGCGCAAAATATTTCAAAATAATGGTAAAAACATATCAGAAGAAGAATCATTCCTAGCGCTTGAAGACTTCCATGAAAGGTTTCATACAGACATATTAAGCTACCACGCTAGCTACCTTTGTGAAATGATAAATAATATTCGCTGGGGGATACATTTATATTTGCTTCCAGAGTTTCAGCGTAGTCATACATGGATAAATAGGGATGAAGGTAGTTATAAGTACTTGATTCCTTGTAATATAAAAACCCAGTTTACGAAAAACTGTTACTGGGAGTTAATGAATGAAGTTAGGAGGAAGCCTCATGTTCAACCGTTCTCCGCTGATAAACATCTTAAAATTGAGTATTAAGTAGCTTTCGGGGTACAATAATTTTGTTGTTTTCGATGGCGCAATTTATGCGAGTGTTATTTGCAACTCGGTAAGTGGGTTGTTTCTAGTTAATTCATCATTTTTGGCGGATGCCGCGGCTTCGTCACTTATCCCACTTACGCCTAAAGTAACTTTGAAAAGGTTGGTTAGGCCGAAGTCGCCACCCAACAATGTTATAGGCTCACGCCTGAAGTTCAGCTGCTAGCGCTGAGCCGAGGTAAATTAATATCTAGCTCAGCTCTTTTATCGCGCTACTTATCCCATCTAAACTCAACGGGTACATGCGGTTATCCATTAGCTGCTTGATAAAATAAATTGATTGATAGTACGGCCAGTGTTCAACCGGTTGTGGGTTGAGCCACGCGACTTTATCAAAGTGGTTGGTGATTCGTGATAACCATGCGCTGCCGGGCTCTTCGTTGTAATGCTCTACCGAGCCGCCCGGGTAGGCAATTTCGTATGGGCCCATAGTGGCATCACCCACAAATATTACTTTATAGTCGCTGGTAAATTTATTAATCAGCGTCATGGTGTCTATTACGTTTGAATGGCGGCGCGCATTGTCTTGCCAAACGTGTTCGTATAAACAGTTATGAAAGTAGTAAAACTCTAGGTGTTTAAATTCACCGTGGGCGGCGCTAAATAGCTCTTCGCAGGTATGAATGTAGTCATCCATTGAGCCGCCAATATCAAATAGCATCAATACTTTTACGGCATTATGGCGTTCGGGTGCCATTTTTACATCTAGCATGCCGCCTTGCTTTGCTGTCGCGCGAATGGTCTCGTTTAAATCTAGGGTGTCGCTTGCGCCAGTACGGGCAAATTTACGTAGTTTTTTAAGGGCGAGTTTAATAGTGCGCGAGCCAATTTCTCTGTCGGTATCGAGGTTACGGTATTCGCGTTTATCCCACACTTTTACTGCTTGACGGTTGCGGTTACCGTCTTGCCCTATACGCACGCCTTCTGGGTTATAGCCGTAGGCACCAAAAGGCGATGTGCCGCCAGTGCCGACCCACTTATTGCCGCCAGCATGGCGTTTTTGTTGCTCTTGTAAACGCTCTTTTAGGGTTTTCATTAGCTCGTCGAGCCCGCCCATGGCTTTTAGCTGGGCTTTTTCTTCATCGCTTAGGTGTTTTTCAAATTCTTTGCGTAGCCAATCTTCAGGTAGGTTGTGCTTTTGCTTTAAGCTCTCGAGTAGGTCTAAGTCGGCAATGCCGCTAAAATAGTCGCTAAAGGCTTTATCGAACCTGTCAAAATGGGTTTCGTCTTTTACCATTATGGTACGGGCTAAATGGTAAAAGGCGTCTACGTCAGCAAATATAACGCCTTTTTTTAAGGCGTTAATTAAATCGAGTAGTTCGCGCAGGCTTACCGGTAAGCGGTATTCTCGTAGTTTGAAGAAAAACGCAATCAACATCTTAGCGACGACTCATAAACGCGAGTTTTTCGATTAGGCTTATGTCTTGCTCGTTTTTAAGTAGCGCGCCAAACATTGGCATTAAACCGCCTTTTTGGGTTTTGTCGTGCAGTGTTTTTGCATCTATGTCTTCTGCCAGTAAAAGCTTTAACCAATCGAGTAATTCGCTGGTGGAGGGCTTCTTTTTAAGGCCATTGGCTTCACGTAAGTTAAAAAATACCTCTAGCGCTTGACGTACTAAATCTTGCTTAACGTTGGGGTAGTGTACGTCAATAATTTGCTGCATTTCGTCACTACTTGGAAAATCAATATAATGAAAAAAGCAGCGGCGTAAAAAGGCATCTGGCAATTCTTTTTCATTGTTTGAAGTGATGATCACAATAGGGCGCTCTTTGGCTACAATGCGCTCGTTGGTTTCGTAAACATGAAACTCCATTTTATCGAGTTCGAGTAGTAAATCGTTTGGAAACTCAATATCGGCTTTATCTATTTCATCAATTAAAAGTACAGGGCGTTTACCGTTAAGCTCGGCATAGTTAAACGCTTGCCACAGTTTACCTTTAACAATGTAGTTGCCAATGTTATGTACGCGTTCGTCACCGAGTTGGCTGTCGCGTAGGCGCGATACGGCATCGTATTCGTACAAACCTTGCTGCGCTTTGGTGGTCGATTTAATGTGCCACTGGATAAGCTCGGTATCTAAACTTTTTGCAAGCTCTTCGGCCAGCATGGTTTTACCCGTGCCTGGTTCACCTTTAATAAGTAATGGTTTTTCGAGCATAATGGCGGCATTTACAGCCTGTTTTAGCGAGCTGCTTGCGATGTAATTGTCAGTAGAATTAAATTGCACGGTTTACCCTTGTCTGGTCTGAGCAGTATTGAATGGGCTTATAATGCCACAGTTAATCTGCAGGTCCAAGGTAGGCAAAACGAGGTATAGTTTTACCCTCTTTTTCAACGGTTTCTAAAAACATACTAAGTGGCCGTGCCCAAATACCAAATTCACCGTACAAGGCCTGGTAAATAACTAGCTGCTCGTCTGTTTCGCTATGGGTTGCTTGATATAAAACTTTGTACTGCGGGCCTTTGTAGTGTTGATATAAACCTGATTTGAGTGAAAGTGGTTTTATTGCTGTAGTCATGTTTTGATCTCTTGTATAATTTACGTTTGCACTTTGAATGCTAACTAATTTGCCAATATTATGAACTATATTTCGTTAGATGATTACAGAAAAGCGTGGGTTTTTCGCCATAAAGACATTCCGGTATCAAGCGATGACGCAGTTAAAATAAAACCAATGAGTGACGAGCGCGCAGCGGTGCTTTGGAGCACAATGGTAAGCCGTGAGTTTGACCACCCCGATTTTTTTGATGACAGTATGTGGTGCGGTCAAGATAAAAGCTTTAGTGGTGAAGTTAACTGGGAAGCTGCTTGGGAAAATGGCGATGCTTTACCACCTCAAGAAATTTTAGAGTTTTTAGGATGGGAAGCAAATACCACCGTTTATTTTTGTATGGCACGCGACAATATTATTGAGACGTCGTTTGATGTATTTAAACGTAATTGGCAAAATTTTATGTTTTTAGCCGATGGCAGTTTACTAATTGGTAAAAAACGCAACAGTGTTGTGCAATTTTTAGAGTCGGGTAAAGCTAAGTTAGGTGAAAAGCCAAGCGCTTAATTTATTATGCATGCTTAAAAACTATTCAGTACTGTGTTATAAAACAGTTATCTGAATGTTTTTGAGTAGAACAATTGGTCGCGAAAAATCAGTCACTTGGTGAACAGCAGCAAGTTGAAATTTGGCAAACTGATGCGCAAAAAGCGCTTTATGCGCAGTTGTGCAATGCATTTTATCAGCGAGAAGTTCAGCGGTTAGTTGCTGAGCCTAATGCCGATAAGCTGCGTAGGCAGTTAAAAAGTTTGCCTTATTACATTGAACGAGCTGCATCGCTTGTAGTAAACGGGCATTCACCTTTTACGCTTGATGCACAAAATGGCTCGTGGCTCGAAAAACAAAAAGCAACACCGCCCGATGTAAATGAACAAGCCAATGAACTTTTTTTTCATGCACATGCCAAAGTGGGGCTGATTGTTCCTGTTGTGGTAAACCAGTATGACAAGTTGCACCTTAGAATAGACAGCATTGATCAGGTGTCTGAAAATAAGTTGCATTGCAACGAACTAGGGTGGTTTGATTTTTTAGGCGAGAGCCTTGAAGAACAAAATGCGCAATTAATTAAACCGAGTAAAATAAGTTTAGCAGCAGCATGTTGTGGCCACCAATGGCAGTTTTCAAAGCGCAGTATTCCGCGTGTTTTATCATTACGTGAAATGCTACTGGCAGGGAATATTAATTGGCGCAATATAAAACGCCCATTAGCTTAGTTAAGCTAAAACTTTTAAATAATGAAATAAGGAGTGTTAAATGCGTGTTTTTCAAGTTTGCTTACTGTGCTTAGCACTGTTTGTTCAATACAGGTTATGGTTTGGTCAAAATGGTGTGCAAGACTACTCGCGCTTAAAAGGCGCGGTGGCAACCCACCAAGACACGAACGAAAAGCTAATAAAACGTAATAAAGTGCTTAAAGCCGATATAGAAGATTTAAAACTTGGCCTTGAAGGCATTGAAGAACGTGCTCGCAACGAATTAGGAATGATTAAACCGGACGAAACATTTATTCGTGTTTTACCGGGTAACCAATATGAGAAATAAACAAACCATAGTCGCGATTGTACCCGCAGCGGGTGTAGGCAGCAGAATGCAGCACAATGCACCTAAACAATATATACAATTAGCGGGTAAAACAATTTTAGAACACACCCTAACTAAACTATCTCAATTACCACAACTACAAGCTATTGTTGTTGCCCTCAGTGATACAGATCCATACTTTGACGACTTACCACTAACAGATGCTCGTATTGTCCGAGCTACTGGTGGAAAAGAGCGAGCTGACTCAGTGCTAAATAGTTTGTTATTTTTAGCACCTAACCCACCAGATTGGGTATTAGTGCACGATGCAGCGCGCCCGCTGGTAGATATAACAGATATAGAGCGCCTGATTAATGAGTGCCTTAGTGCAAATGAAGGCGGGATTTTAGCCAGTAAAGTAAAAGATACCATTAAACGTGGCGGTACACACTCAAAGCAAACCGTACCAAGAGATGACTTATGGCAAGCGCTCACGCCTCAATTTTTTAAGTACAATGATCTTAAAGATGCGCTACAAAATGCGTTACAAAATGGCGCAACTATTACTGACGAAGCCAGTGCTATTGAGTGGGTAAACAAACCAGTAAAACTGATAGCGGGTCGTAGCGATAATATTAAAATAACCACGCCAGAAGACTTAGCTTTGGCGGGGTTTTTATTAAATAAACAACAAAACGAGAGCGCAGTATGATACGAATTGGCCATGGTTTTGACGTTCATAAATTTGGCGGCGAAGGCCCGTTAACTATCTGTGGTGAAAAAATTGATTACCCGCAAGGCTTTTTAGCACACTCTGACGGCGATGTAGCTATTCATGCATTATGTGATGCTATTTTAGGTTCACTTGCTATGGGGGATATTGGTAAGCACTTTCCTGATACAGCGAGCGAATATGAAAATATAGACAGCCGTATTTTGCTTCGTCATGTTGTTAAATTAGCTAAAGACCAAGGTTATGTTTTAGGTAATGGCGATGTAACTATTGTGGCACAAGCACCAAAAATGCTACCGCACATACAGGCTATGCGCGTAAATTTAGCCAGCGATTTAAACTGCGATCTTAGCCAAATAAATGTTAAAGCTACCACAACCGAAAAGCTCGGTTTTGAAGGGCGCAAAGAGGGTATTTCTAGTCATGCAGTGGTTATTATGAGTAAAGAACCTACGAGTACAACAAACGCATGAGCGACTTAAATTATTTATACGGTGCGCCACTTTCTAAAGCTGATTTTAAAACCATTGCTGAAGACTTTATGGTGGATGAAGAGCTGGGTATTGAGTTTACTGGTAGTGGTGAGCATGTATGCTTACAGGTGGTTAAAAAGGGCGAAAATACACAATACGTGGCTAAAATTATCGCTCAAAAGGCCGGGGTATCGCCCCGTGAAGTAAGTTATGCAGGCATGAAAGATCGCCATGGTGTGTGTAGCCAATGGTTTAGTGTAAAAGTGCCAATTAAAAAGCACATAGATTTTACAGAGCTGAACAGCGAGAGTATTTTTGTAGTATCTCAGCAGCGCCATGAGCGAAAGCTACGAACGGGTTGCCACAAAGGCAATAAATTTACCATTACCCTTCGTAATGTAACCGAGCCGCTTGATATATTATGCCGCATAAACGCGGTTCGCGCAGGTGTACCTAATTATTTTGGCGAGCAGCGTTTTGGTCGCGATGGTCATAATTTAGTGATGGCCGAAAAAATGTTTGCTGGCGAGCGTATTCGCGATAAAAAGTTACGCGGTATTATTATTTCAGCTGCGCGTTCACATATTTTTAATCAGCTTGTAAGTTTACGTGTAAAAGAGCACGGTCTGGCTAAAACGATGCATCGCGAAGTGTTTATGCTCAGTGGTAGTAATGCGTTTTTTGAAGATGCGATTAATGACGAAAACATAGAACGTTTAGCTTCTGGCGATATAGTTATGTCGGCACCAATGGCTGGTAAAAGTGATAAAGGGTTAACTGAGCAAGAAAAAATATGGCTTAAACCGTATCAAGCATGGTGCGATGGCTTAGGTGAGTTAGGGCTTAAAAATGAGCGCAGAATGTTGCGTTTGATTCCTGATAGTTTAGCTGTAGAAACGCTAGATGACACGACTCTTAAGCTCAGTTTTGGTTTACCCAAAGGGTGTTTTGCCACCGCGTTATTACGTGAGCTGGTGGACTATAAAGATGCAAGTCCCAAAGAGCGAAAAGAAAAGGATGATGGCATAAATGAAAATACTGTTAAGTAACGATGATGGCGTTAATGCTAAAGGCATAGCGGTTTTATATAACGCACTTACGCAAATTGCAGACGTCACTTTGGTGGCACCAGACCGTAATTGCAGTGGTGCGAGTAACTCGCTAACATTAATGAACCCATTGCGGGCAACACCGCTAGAAAACGGATTCATATCGGTCAATGGCACACCTACCGATTGTGTGCATTTAGGTGTTAATCAATTGGTTTCAGAAAAACCAGATTTAGTAGTGGCAGGTATTAACCATGGTGCCAACTTAGGTGACGATACGCTTTACTCTGGCACCGTTGCCGCTGCTACTGAGGGGCGTCATTTAGGGTTGCCTGCAATTGCGGTTTCCCTTTGCTCACACCATGGCGAGCACTTCGAAACAGCTGCAGCGGTCACAGTCAATATTATTAAAGAGCTTGCATCGCACCCATTACCAAAAGATCAAATCATTAATATTAACGTGCCTGATGTTCCGCTAAGCGAGTTAAAAGGTGTGCAGGTTACGCGTTTAGGTGCTCGGCATAAAGCCGAAACCATGACCAAGCAAACCGATCCATGGGGACGAAGTATCTATTGGTATGGCTCGCTTGGCACAGAGAGTGATGCAGGCGAAGGAACAGACTTTTATGCCATTAATAATGGCTTTGCATCTGTAACACCTTTAAGCGTTGATATGACAGCGCACGACAGCATAAATGCCCTTGGAAACTGGTTATCTGATTTGGAAATAAACCGTGCTTGCTAATTACACACGCAGCGCGAAAGTATTATCAGATTTACTTAAACGTGAAGGCGTTGAGGATCAAGGTGTACTTGATGCTATTGCAAATATACCGCGTCATTTATTTATTGATGATGTGTTGCAACATAAAGCTTATGAAAATACTGCGCTACCTATAGGGCAAGGACAAACTATTTCACAGCCCTATATTGTTGCCCGTATGACTGAGCTACTAAGACTTGCGGGTGTGCGCGATAAAGTATTAGAAATTGGCACGGGCTCTGGCTATCAAACAGCGGTGCTTGCTAAAACGTTTACTAAGGTTTACTCGGTAGAGCGTATAAAAGCACTGCAATGGCAAGCAAAACGTCGCTTGCAGCAGCTTGATTTATACAATGTAACAATGAAACATGGAGATGGCTGGCAAGGTTGGCAATCTCAAGCACCATTTAACGGTATTATTGTTACGGCTGCGGCTGCTACCTTACCTCAGGACTTGTTAAGTCAATTAGCCGATGGCGGTGTATTATTAGCGCCGATTGGTGAAGTTGAGCAAAAGTTAACAATGGTTATTCGAAAGGGCGAAAGCTTTACAGAACATGTTATTGCACCAGTAAGATTTGTACCTTTGGTACCTGGTGATATTGAATAGGAATTCACTTTGAAGTTGTTTACTAAGTTGTACGATATGGCCCTAGTATGGGCAAAGCACCGTCATGCGGAGCGTTATTTAGCAGGAATGAGTTTTGCTGAGTCTGTTTTTTTTCCAATCCCACCAGATGTAATGTTAGCGCCAATGTCGCTGGCACAACCTAGCAAGGCGTGGCGTTTTGCAAGCTTTACCACCATTGCTTCTGTCTTGGGCGGTGTAATTGGTTATTTACTTGGGTTTTGGCTTTTTGAACCTGTTGTAGAGCCGCTAATTGCACAAATGCATTGGCAAGAAAAGTTTGATGTAGCGTTAAATTGGTTTAAAGAGTATGGCGTTTGGGTGGTATTTTTAGCTGGCTTTTCACCCATACCTTATAAAGTATTTACAATTGGTGCTGGCGTTTTACAGATGGCATTTTTCCCCTTTTTAATCGCTTCAGCAATTGGGCGCGGCGCCCGATTTTTTCTGGTTGCAGCGCTTATGAAATGGGGTGGAGCGCAAATGGAGAAAAAATTACGTCAATATATTGAAGTGCTTGGCTGGGCATTAGTGGTATTAATTGCTGTTGCGTACTTTTTATTGCGTTAAGCTACATAAAATAGCGTTATTTAAACATGGAGAAAAGTACGATGAATAAACAATTTATACTTTATGTTGCTTTGTTCATTAGTGTTTTTCTCTTTGGTTGTTCATCTCGCCACGTTCCGGCTCCTGTTAGTAGTTTAAATAATAATGTTAATGGCTCAAATCATTTAATTAACATTGCGGGTGGCAAATACACAGTACAAAAAGGCGATACGCTTTATTCTATCGCGTTTAGCGCAGGGAAGGATTTTAGAGAAATTGCTGAAAATAATTTAATTTCAAGCCCTTATGTTATATACCCCGGCCAGTCAATATCCCTGATATCCACGAGCAAAAAAATAAAAGGCTCAAAAAATTATACGAATTTGAGTAAAAAGTCTAGAAAAAACACACAAAATAATAACAAAAAATTAAAGAAAGGACTTGATCAGCCAAAAAAACGAGAGTATGTTCAAAAACAAGCCAGTAATAAAGTTAGTAACCAAAAGCAGTTATCGAGCGGTAAATTAGCGTGGTTTTGGCCAGCAAAGGGCAAAATTACCAAACGCTTTTCTAATAAGGAAAACGGCTATAAAGGCTTACAAATTACTAATAAAATGGGGGCTTCAGTTTTAGCCGCTGCACAAGGAACGGTGGTGTATGCGGGTAACGCGCTTCGAGGGTACGGTAATTTAATCATTTTGAAACATAATGATGATTATCTAAGTGCTTATGCACATAACTCGAAATTACTTGTAAAAGAAAAGCAAAAAGTTAAGGCAGGACAAAAAATAGCAGAAATTGGAAATTCAGAGTCTTCGGTTACCGCGCTTCGCTTTGAAATTCGTTACCGGGGGAAAGCTGTCAACCCTGCTAAATACCTTCCTTAGATTTTAGGTATTGATAATTGCTCTGGAGAAGGCTTATGGCTAATGCAGCAAAAATTGAAAAAAATATTAGCAATGACGACAAGTTTGATGAAAACACCGTTGAAGAAGCAACACCGTTACTTGAAAAAGTAGATGACGAAGACATATTTGCAAAAGAAGAAGTTACTAAAAACCTTGATGCCACACAACTTTACTTAGGTGAAATAGGTTTCTCTCCATTATTAAGCGCAGAAGAAGAAGTATTTTTTGCTCGCAAATCTTTAAAAGGCTGCGAAGCCTCTCGTAAACGCATGATTGAAAGCAATTTACGTTTAGTTGTTAAAATTGCCCGTAGATACAATAACCGTGGACTTGCACTACTCGATTTAATTGAAGAAGGTAACTTAGGGTTAATTCGCGCTGTTGAAAAGTTTGACCCTGAGCGCGGCTTTAGATTTTCAACTTATGCAACATGGTGGATACGTCAAACAATTGAACGTGCCATTATGAACCAAACACGCACCATTCGTTTGCCTATCCATGTAGTGAAAGAGCTTAATGTTTACTTACGTACAGCACGAGAGCTAACCCAAAAGCTCGACCATGAACCAACTGCTGAAGAAATAGCTGAGTGCTTAGATAAGCCAGTTGAAGACGTAACCAAAATGCTACGTTTAAACGAAAAAATAGCCTCGGTTGATATGCCTATTGGTGGCGAAAACGATAGCGTTCTGCTAGATATTTTACCTGACGAAAAAGGCAATGGTCCAGAAGGTGAAGTACAAGACAACGAAATTAATAAGCACATTGTTGATTGGTTAGGAGAGTTAAACCTCAAGCAACGTGAAGTGCTCGCTCGCAGGTTTGGGTTACTCGGCTACGAGCCATCTACACTTGAAGATGTAGGCCGGGAAATAGGCCTAACACGAGAGCGAGTAAGACAAATACAAGTCGAAGCACTACGTCGTTTAAAAGATATTTTGCAACAAGAAGGGTTAAGCACTGATAGCTTATTTAACCAATTTTCTTAATAGTAAATGTAAGGCCTTACTGGGCTGGAATAAAAAAGCCGAAGAAATTAATCTTCGGCTTTTTTATGTTTTTTACAAGGCAAACTTAAAGCAATGTTTTTAATTTATAAAGCAATTCGTGAGCTTGTCTGGGTGTTAAGTTATCTGGATCAATTGACTTTAACTGTTCTTCCACTTGTGAAGGCTCAATAATCGCTTCGTTATTAAATGAAAATGTTTGTTGTTCTGTATTAGGCGCCGTTACACTTTGATGGTTTTCGAGTAGCTTAAGTTTTTGTTTAGCTTGCGCAATTACAGCTTTAGGTACGCCTGCAAGAGCGGCGACTTGTAGACCAAAGCTTTTGCTTGCTGCACCGTCTAGCACGGTATGCATAAATGCGATTGTGTCATTATGCTCTATTGCATCTAGGTGAACGTTTACAAGGCCTTGAGTTTGCTCTGCAAGCTCTGTAAGTTCAAAGTAGTGTGTTGCAAATAGTGTTTTAGCTGAAATTTTTGATGCTAAATGATCGGCCGTGGCATACGCAAGCGAAAGCCCGTCGTAGGTGCTTGTTCCTCGCCCAATTTCATCCATTAACACTAACGACTGCGCTGTCGCATTATTTAAAATAGTGGCGGTTTCGGTCATTTCAACCATGAAGGTTGAGCGGCCAGAGGCTAAATCATCACTTGCACCGATACGCGTAAATATACGGTCTATATTACCTATTTTCGCGCTATCAGCAGGCACATAACTGCCAATGTGCGCCATGAGTGCAATAAGCGCTGTTTGGCGCATATAGGTTGATTTACCACCCATATTTGGACCTGTAATAATCAACATTTTGCGCTGGCTATTAAGCTCTACAGGATTTGCAATGAAGGGTTCTTTCATTACTTGCTCTACAACGGGGTGACGGCCTTGTGTAATGCTAATGTTGTCATTGTCGCATAACTCTGGTTTAGCATAATTAAGCGCAAAGGCGCGCTCTGCTAAGTTGTTTAGCACATCTAAGTCAGCAAGCGATGCGGCCATTATTTGAAGCTGTTCAATGTGAGGTGCTATAAATTCAAATAACTCCTCGTATAGTTGTTTTTCAAGCGCGAGTGCTTTTGATTGGCTGCCAAGTACTTTGTCTTCATGCTCTTTAAGCTCAGGAATAATATAGCGCTCATTATTTTTAAGCGTCTGGCGACGAATGTAATCAGCTGGTACTAAATGAGAATTAGCACGGCTTACTTCTATGAAAAAGCCGTGCACTCGGTTATAGCCAATTTTTAATGTGCTAATACCTGTGCGTTCACGTTCGCGTTGTTCAAGCTGCTCAAGTACGTCCGTAGCACCTTTACTTAGGTTACGCCACTCATCTAATTCACTATTATAACCAGGTGCAATTACGCCCCCATCACGAATAAGTACTGGTGGATTATCAATAACAGCACGCTCTAGTAATACTTGTAATTCAGGTAGCTCTGGCGAGTGTTTGATAATACTCGCTATGCGCGGGTCGCTCGCATCATTTAATAAGTTATGTAGTGGTGCAAGTGCCTGTAGTGCACTGCGCAAGCGTGTTAAATCTCTTGGGCGTGCAGTGCATAATGCTAAACGCGCTATTACACGCTCTATATCACCAATATCTTTTAATGATTCATGTAATTCGCCGCAAAGCTGTACGTCTAAAATTGCGCTAATGGCATTTAAGCGAGAATTAAGCTCATTTTTATTACGAACTGGCGTATGGATTCGGCGTTTTAATAAGCGCGATCCCATTGCTGTAGCGGTTTTATCAAGTACTTGGGCAAGCGTATTTTCAAACCCGCCAGATAGGTTAACAGTAAGCTCTAAGTTTTTACGGGTTGCGGCATCTAAAATAACAGCATGCTCGTTATGTTCAAGCGTAATGGCGCGAATGTGAGGTAAAGCAATTCGTTGTGTATCTTTTACGTATTGCATTAAACAGCCGGCGGCTACGAGTGCAGTATGTGCTTTATCTACACCAAAGCCGACTAAATCTTTTGTACCAAATTGATCGCATAATAAGTGCTGGGCCGTATCTAAGTCGAACTCCCATTCAGGGCGGCGACGAGCGCCTTTGATATGCTCAATCAAATGGGTGTTTTCAAAGCTTTCGCTATATAAAAGTTCTGCTGGTGACAAACGCTGTAGAGTTGAACAAAATGCCTCATCGGTACTTACCTCTACAATGTTAAAACGACCAGAATTTATATCAAGGTAAGCGATTCCGTATTGGCCCTTTTTATTTTGCCAAACACTGGTCAGTAGATTGTCTTGTCGCTCTTGTAGCAGCGCTTCATCCGAAATGGTGCCCGGTGTTACAATACGCACTACTTTTCGCTCAACAGGACCTTTACTGGTTGCGGGGTCGCCAACTTGTTCACAAATAGCAACAGATTCGCCCATTTGTACTAAACGAGCTAGGTAGTTTTCTACGGCATGATAAGGCACACCTGCCATAGGAATTGGGTCGCCACCGGCTTTGCCGCGCTGGGTTTGCGAAATATCGAGTAATTGCGCTGCACGTTTTGCGTCGTCAAAGAAAAGCTCATAAAAATCACCCATACGATAAAACAATAAAATATCGCGATGCTCTGATTTTATTTTTAGATACTGCTGCATCATAGGGGTTTGTTGTTTTATAGTGTGTGGTGCAAAAAGATCAAACGACATGTATTTACCCAAAGGCTGAATATGGAATTACATCAAGAGATTAAAACACTTGCTGCGCAATTAGGTGCTATTTTAACGGATAAATGCTTATGGATCACTACTGCTGAATCATGTACGGGGGGAGGGGTCAGTTATGCCCTCACAGATACCCCCGGTAGCTCTGGATATTTAGGGCGCGCATTTGTCACATATAGTAATGAAGCGAAGCACGAATTACTCAATGTAGCGACGAATACGTTAGAGCAATATGGTGCTGTGAGCGAGCAAACAGTAAAAGAAATGGCGCTGGGTGCAAAAAATATCGCTAATGCTGACGTTGCTATTGCTATATCGGGTATAGCTGGGCCGGGTGGAGCAACACAAGATAAACCTGTAGGTTTTGTATGGTTTTGCCTACAAATTGCAGATAAACAATTTACATTTAAGCATATATTTAGTGGCGACAGGGCAAGTATAAGAGCTCAAGCTATTGAATTTTCATTAAAAATTGCGATTGAAAAGATAAAGTTATAAATTTTGCTTGATACTGTGATTTCATACAGTATACTTGTTCGCATTAGCCGGATTTGGAGAACAAAATGAACGATAATAAACAAAAAGCGTTAGATGCAGCCCTATCACAAATTGAGCGTCAATTTGGTAAAGGATCAATCATGAAGTTGGGTGACAACAAAGCCCTAAATATTGACGCCGTATCTACAGGTTCACTAGGGATCGACATTGCTTTAGGCATAGGCGGTTTACCAATGGGTCGTATTGTAGAAGTGTATGGTCCTGAATCATCAGGTAAAACTACGCTGACTTTGCAAGTTATCGCACAGGCTCAAAAAGAAGGCAAAACATGTGCCTTTGTTGATGCTGAGCATGCTCTAGATCCAGTATATGCACAAAAACTAGGTGTTAACATTGATGAGCTTTTAGTATCTCAACCAGATACGGGTGAGCAAGCGCTAGAAATTTGTGACATGTTAGTACGTTCAAGTGCGGTTGACGTGGTT
Source organism: Pseudoalteromonas sp. CR1 (assembly GCF_019392235.1). Classification (NCBI taxonomy): domain Bacteria; kingdom Pseudomonadati; phylum Pseudomonadota; class Gammaproteobacteria; order Alteromonadales; family Pseudoalteromonadaceae; genus Pseudoalteromonas; species Pseudoalteromonas sp. CR1. The sequence continues at coordinate 300,280 of NZ_JAHXRM010000001.1, forward strand.
ATTGTCGATTCTGTTGCTGCACTTACACCAAAAGCTGAAATTGAAGGCGACATGGGCGACTCGCACATGGGCTTACAAGCACGTTTAATGTCGCAAGCATTACGTAAGCTTACGGGTAACATTAAACGTTCTAATACGTTATGTATTTTCATCAACCAAATTCGTATGAAAATTGGTGTAATGTTCGGTAACCCTGAAACAACAACCGGTGGTAACGCACTTAAGTTTTACGCGTCAGTTCGTATTGATATACGCAGAATTGGTTCTGTAAAGGAAGGCGATGAAGTTGTTGGTAATGAAACGCGTGTTAAAATTGTTAAAAATAAGGTAGCGCCTCCGTTTAAACAAGCCGAATTTATCATCATGTATGGTGAAGGTATTTCTAAGCAAGGTGAACTAATTGATTTAGGTGTTAAGCACAAAATTGTTGAAAAAGCAGGTGCTTGGTACAGTTACAATGGCAACAAGGTAGGCCAAGGTAAAAATAATTCGATCAAATTCCTAAAAGAAAATGTAGAAATTGCGAACGAAATTGAAGGCAAACTACGCGATATGTTATTGCTTAAAGCGACAATTGAGCCAGAAGACGGTGAAGATGTGCTAGGTGATGAAGGCGACCTTTAAGCTTTACAATGTTCTCTAAGCTTGATTTGACCCGAGCTTTATAAAAACGCTAACCAGTAATGGTTAGCGTTTTTTTATGTTTAAACATCTATTAAATGAATAATAACGATTCGTTTAACTAGCTGAGCTATGTTTGTGAAAGGAAGTCCAAATAGCATCAGGTTGATTTCTTAAATTATTATTGCGGGTGCTATTACAAATTAAAAAAAAACGACACAGAGTATGTGTCGTTTAAATTAAGTTATAAAAAGACGTTTAATTTGCTTTATAACTGCCAATTAACCGATAGGGCGTAGTTGCGTGGCGCGCCATAGTAACCTTGCGCCCAATATAGGCTATGTAAGTATTTTTCGTCAGTGGTGTTATTAATGTTAAAAGTAATCCCTACGTTTTGAGTGATTTTGTAGTTAGCCATTAAATCAAGAATACCGTAAGCACCTTGGTTTGTTGTTACAAGCGCTGCCCCCGTTGGATCTGATACTTGCACTCGGCTAACGGAATCTTGCCAGCGGTAGTTTGCGCCAAATGTTAAACCCTCAACAAGCGGTACTTGGTAAGTAGCGGCCACCTTTAATTGGTTCTCTGGGGTGTAGTCTTTTACTAGATCATCACCTTCAATACTCAGGTTACTAAAGCTTATGCTTGCACTTAAGTCTTCGGTAAGTTTCCCACTTAGTTCTATTTCAAAGCCGTCGCTGTTAATACCTTCGGCACCGTAGTAGCGTGTATCACTTGGTAGTGAATCAGGAAGTGCGACTGCAAGCCCTTCTTGCTTAGCATCAAAATATGCTAAAGTTAAAAACACTTGATCGTCTAAAAGCTGTGCTTTTAAACCTATTTCACTACTTTTACCTGTAATTGGCGCAAGTTGTTCTGCGTTTATATCAAGTTCGTTTTGTGGCACGAACGTTTCGGTGTAGCTTGCATAAGCCGAAAGTGATTCAGTAAAGTCGTAAACAGCACCAAAATAGGGGATTACTTCGCTGTCATCACGTGTTTGCACTACACCATATGCTGTGCCTTTTGTTTCCCAGTCTGTATAACGAACGCCCGCAAGTATACTTAGTGGTGCACTTAGTTTTATACGAGTTGAGACATAAGCTGATTGTTGTTTGTTTTCAATGTCACTACCGTTTAAACCGTCTGCAAGTGTTGCCTCTGGGGCTACTCCATCCCATGAATCAAGTGACGGCATGGCAGGAAAGCCATTGCCTGTAGTATAATCGTAGAGTGACTGTTCGGTATAATCCATATTGGCTTGGCTTACCCCAAACGATAGGTCGTGCTCTAAGCCAAATAAATCAAACTTACCACTGGCGTATAAATCAAACAGATCGTGTTTATCTTCGTAATCATAACGACTAGCGTAACCCGTTAAGCCAAGTCCTGTTTCTTTATCTGGTGTACCGTATACATAAAAAAGCTCTGAGTCCTGCTCGTTTTTAATGTGTGCATAACGAGCCGTTGCAACCCATGTAGTCGACAAATTTTGTTCAAGGGTTACATAAACTTGCTCAGCGCTATTGTCCCAGTATGACCAGTCAGAAGCGGTGCTGGTAGATGAATCGTAATCTGTGGCTGAGCCATCAGTATAATAAAGTGGTAATGCTCCCCAAAGTGGGCTGTCGGCATCTTTTTGTTGATTAACGTAGTTAAGGCTAAGCGTTGTGTCATTTGTTATTTTGCCTTCGTAGGCTAAATAACCAATTGTTTTATCTGTTTCGTAACGATCTAAGTATGACTCGGCTTGTTGCTTAGTAAATACAGCGCGTACAGCGTGCTCATCGTTTATAGGTGTTGAAACATCAAGCTCTAAACGCTTGTTATTCCAAGAACCATAAGATGCAGATGCATGAGCTTGTGTTATGTAAGTTGGCTTTTTAAGTACCATATTAACGGTTGCGGACGGGTTTCCTGCTCCCGTCATTAAGCCGTTGGCACCACGAACTATTTCTACACGGTCGTATATAGACGTATCTAAAGTCCCTTGAATTGAACCTGAGCTTTGTGGAATACCTAAACCATCTACCTGAAAGTTAGTTATTTCAAAACCACGAGCTTTGAAGTAAGTTCGGTCTGTTTCTATTTGTTCTACTGTGACACCCGGTGTACTTTCAAGCACAGCGTTAATGTTGTCTAGTGAAAAGTCGTCCATTAATGCACGTGATACAACAGATATGCTTTGTGGTGTTTCTTTGATTGAAAGGCCTAATTTTGTTGCAGACTGTGCTTCTTCGGTAATGTAATTTTTATGATGTTGACCGTATACAGCTATCTTTTCTAGCGGGTCACCTTTTGTATTTTCTTCATCAGCAAATGTATAACCAGACAAAATTAAAGAGGTAACAAGGCTTAATTTTGACAAACGTAAAATAGTAGGGGACGACATAGTGGTTCCAGTGAGTTTAAATTGGAATTCATGTTAATCTAAATGATATTGATTTGCAATTACGTTAATTGCTATTTTTTATTGATACTAATTTACTTAATTTAGTGGCTATTTTGAGCGAGGGGGAGAGATATGCTAGATAGCTAGGCAAAAAACTCTCTATTTAGTTGTTCTCGGTAATTGCTCCTGTATTGCTCTACCTTCTGCATTCATGCAGTCGTAAATGAAAATTTATTAATCTAGGTAGCGACACGTTTAGCCCTTTAAAGTGATTAACTCGTATTGCGGGTTGGTACAAGTTCAATTTTATTTAACCAGGCGGGGGGCTTATGCTTTGAGGTTTAATTTACAGCAGCCTGTTTGGTATATGAGTAAATAAGGATGCTAATCCTTAAAAATAAATAGGCTGTAATCGCTTTAACCCTTTATAAATCACTTAAACTGTTATGTAGACGCTTGCTATAAAGACGTAGGTTAAATACATAAAAAAGCGGCCTAGGCCGCTTAATTTATTGAATAAACTTTAAAGTTAAAAAGCGTATTTAACAGAGAATTGCAGGCGGTCTAAATCACCATCAACACCACTTTGGGTTTCTCGTTCAGCATGTTTTAACTCTGCACCAAACGTTAGGCGTTTAACTGGCGAGTATAAGATATTAGCGCTGTAACTTTGAGTCGATTCGGTTGGATCCCCAGAAACACTTAGCAAGTCGGTGTTATTATCTGCAGAAAAGAACGAGTAAAGGAATGTTGAGCGCCATTGGCTGTTCCATTTATGCTGATAAGCCACAAAGCCTGATGTTGAGTCAATGGCGTCTAGTTCATCCCCATTAAGTACGGCACCATGAGCAACATTTAAACCCACATACCGACCTAACCCTTTACCTTGTGTAAGCATAAATTTAATGTTGTCGTCGCTTACTTTAAACATACCCGATGCACTAATACCAAATGACGTTTCATCGGCATCAATACTACCTACTTTATATGTTAATTGGCGAGCTAGCGCGGTAACGACAAGATTACCCCAATCCGCTTTGTGGGTATATCGTGCAGTAAAGTCAGGAAGTGACGCATCATCTGTTGCAACACGTGATCCACCTGCTGTTGTAATCGTGCTTTCAGGGTTTTCTAATGAAAAAGACCATGCGCCAGTTGTGTATTTAATTTGAGCTTGGCGAACGAATACAGTTCCTTCAGCAGGGCCTACAAAGTCTAGCGTTTCAGGAAGGGCACCCACGTTTTGAAAGTTTGACCATGTTTGACCAAATAACCATCCGTCATAGGTGATAAAAGCATGGCGAATACGTGGTGCGAAGGAGTTTGATACGCGTTCATTACCACCCGCTGCTGATGCAAGAAAATCGATTTCAATTTTGCTATTAATTTTTTTGCCGTTATCGAGTAAAGTCGACGTACCAAAATTAAAACGCGATTGACGTGCATGCATATCAAATACTGCATCCGAGCTGTCATCATCACCTACTGTTAGTGTGCTTGGCACATAAAAATCACGACCAACACTTGTACCAGCAGAGGCACCCGCTGAATAATCACTCCACATTGTGTCGAGTTTAATATATCCGCCGTAAGTGAACTCAGTGTCACCGATTTTTGCAGCCGTCGCTGCATAAGAAGTGCTTGATAGTGCACATAAAACAGCGCTTGCTGCGAGTGTTTTTAATGGAGTAAATTTCATACTGGTATCCCTTGTTTAGGCTACTTGTTGTTTATTATTTTTCACTCGTTTTTGCTCAATATTTGCTACAGGTACAAATTACGAATAAAAATAAATGTTGTCAGTGTGTTTAGTGTTTATAAATATTTTTGTAATTTTTAAACAATGCATGCAATAGGTTTGTTTGCTTAATTGTTCACCACAAATACTTTAGTTATGTGTAGTGTTTACTCAATTACCTATTGGTCTATAAGACTAAGGTTTAACAATTAGGTAGCTTCTTGTTACCTTTATTTAACACCCTGTATTGTTTACGTAAAAATATTTAAGTTTATTAATTATATAGTACAAACACGCAATAAGTAGGTGAGTACAACTAAGGTCTAATACTTAATAAAGCACTGCTGAGTAATCCTTGTTAAGAGCCCAAGGCAAGTAATTAAAACGGAGACTAAGATGTCACAAAGTATCTATCCAGTTCCTAAGCATATAAAAGACACAACACTTGTTGATAAAAATAAATATAATTCGATGTACCAGCAGTCAATTAACGACCCTGAAAGCTTTTGGAAAGAGCATGGGCAACGCCTCGACTGGTCTACTCCTTATTCAATTGTAAAAAATACATCGTTCGATAAGGGCCACATCAGTATAAAATGGTATGAAGATGGTTATTTAAATGCATCTTACAACTGTATCGATCGCCATTTAAAAACCAAAGCCGATAAAGTCGCGCTTATTTGGGAAGGGGATGATCCGTCACAAAGTGAAAACATCACATACCAACAATTACATGACGAAGTTGCCAAATTTGCTAATGGTTTAAAAAAGCTAGGCGTGAAAAAAGGTGACCGAGTTGCTATTTATATGCCTATGACTCCACAGGCTATTTATGCCATGCAGGCGTGTGCACGAATTGGTGCCATTCACTCGGTTGTTTTTGGTGGTTTCTCACCATCAGCAATTGCAGATCGCATAAAAGATTCAGGCGCAAAAGTGGTAATAACGTCAGACGAAGGTCGACGTGCAGGTAACTGCGTGCCATTAAAAGCGAATGTTGATGAAGCTGTGTTACAAGATTCTGTAACCACTATTGAGCATGTGATTGTCCACCAGCTGACCAAAGGTGAAGTTGATTGGCATGATCACGATATTTGGTGGCACGAATTAGTTGCTGACTTACCAGCACAGTGTGAACCGGAGCCAATGAATGCAGAAGATCCGCTATTTATTTTGTATACATCAGGTTCAACAGGCCAACCTAAGGGTGTTGTTCATACAACTGGCGGTTATTTAGTTTATGCGTCAATGACCCATGAGTACGTGTTTGATTTGCAAGACGACGATGTATATTGGTGTAGCGCCGATGTAGGTTGGATCACAGGGCACAGTTATATTGCATATGGACCGCTAGTCAACGGTTGTACACAAGTTGTATTTGAAGGCGTACCAACATACCCAACGGCAGGAAGAATGGGTGAAGTGGTCGATAAACATGGTGTCACTATTTTATATACCGCGCCGACAGCGATTCGCGCATTAATGGCTAAAGGTGATGAACCCACAGCAACTTCAAACCGCGATAGTTTACGCATTTTGGGTTCTGTAGGAGAACCAATTAACCCAGAGGCATGGAACTGGTATTACGAAAGCATAGGAAAGTCTAATTGCCCAATTGTCGATACTTGGTGGCAAACAGAAACTGGCGGTATTATGATCACGCCATTACCGGGTGCAACAGATACAAAACCTGGTTCTGCAACACATCCGTTTTTTGGAATTGCACCGGCACTTTATGATGCTGAAGGAAATACACTAGAAGGTGCGGTTGACGGTAATTTGGTTATTTTAGATAGCTGGCCATCACAAGCGCGAACTGTTTATGGCGATCATGAGCGTTTTGAGCAAACTTACTTTAGCGCATACCCTGGTGTCTACTTTACAGGTGATGGCTGTCGTCGTGATGAAGATGACTATTACTGGATCACAGGGCGTGTTGATGATGTGCTCAATGTATCTGGGCATCGCTTGGGTACTGCCGAAATTGAAAGCGCCTTAGTTGCGCACGAAGCTGTAGCCGAAGCCGCCGTAGTCGGTTATCCACATAATATTAAAGGCCAGGGTATTTATGTTTACATTACGCCTAACGAAGGGGTCACGGTGAGTGACGAGCTTACAAAAGAGGTTCGTAATTGGGTTCGTAAAGAACTTAGCCCAATAGCCTCACCAGATATGATTCAATGGTCGCCGGGTTTGCCTAAAACACGCTCAGGTAAAATAATGCGTCGTATATTGCGTAAAATTGCTGCTAATGAGCACCAGCAGCTAGGTGATACGTCAACACTTGCCGATCCGTCAGTTGTGGATGAGCTTATTGAAAATCGATTAAATCGTTAAATACGCGTTAAAAGCTTGATTACAAGTTAATTCTAAACGTAGTATATCGGCTGTTACTTAGGAATAAGTATCAGCCGAATATTTAGGAGTGAACCATGAGTCAGTTTTTAATAGCGGACGATCATCCGTTATTTCGTGAAGCACTAAAGGGGGCATTGAGCTCTAAATTTGAAGGGCTTGAAGTTTTCGAGTCGTCAGATTTTGACAGTACATTGCAGGTGTTAAGCGAACAAGAAGATCTTGATATATTACTGCTAGACCTTCATATGCCAGGAAATGGTGATTTGTATGGTCTTATTCGTATCCGAGAAGAGCACCCAAGTTTACCCATTGCTGTGGTTTCAGGCAGTGAAGACGTTAATATTGTTTCTAAAGTAATGGGTTATGGCGCTATGGGATTTATTCCCAAATCATCACCATCTGACGATATTGCCAGTGCTATAAACCAAATACTTGAAGGCGATACGTGGCTGCCGAAAGAGCTTAAAAATAAAGTAGCCGAGATTGAAGGTGAAGACAGAGAAATTGCAGCGCAAGTTGCTTCGCTTACACCTCAGCAATACCGCGTTTTACAGTATTTACATGAAGGACTACTCAATAAACAAATTGCTTATGAGTTGCATATTTCAGAAGCAACAGTAAAAGCACACATTACCGCAATTTTTAGAAAACTCGGTGTCTATAACCGCACTCAAGCCGTACTTATCGCTGCTAAATTACAACTAGAGCCTATTGAGCCAGTTCAATAGTAGTTTTAAGGGTTTTGAAGCGATTTATTACCGTTATATTTTATCCGCTATCTTGAGTTGGTATTTTAGCGCAAGCGCATATTGACGGCTATGTTTTGAAACTCGCTAAATTTAGAGCAGGCGCAGGTTAACTCCTCTAGGCAGCGTCTGCTTAGCATTTATGCTTTTTTATCTTTTACTGATGAAAAAACACGCTTAATACCTATTCCTCCTTTTGTGTTATTTGACTTTACTCATAAACCATTCACCTTTTAAACATGATCTAAATTACAAATAATGCTAGGTTACGGCAATTTTATAACTTTAAGAGCAGGGTATGACAGACTCCACACACTCACCTAGCAACAACCCAAATAAGGGATTATTTAATCGGTTTTTAGCCACCGTCGAATTTTTAGGCAACATGCTGCCTCATCCAATTACACTATTTGCAATATTTGCAGTGGCGATTGTTGTGTTTAGCGGCATTGCAGATTGGTTTGGATTAAGTGCAATAGACCCTCGCCCAGTAGGCGCTCCAGGGCGCGACGCTGACGGCGTTATTGAAGTCGTAAGCTTATTAAGCGCTGAAGGTTTACAACGCATTATGGCTGGGCTTGTTACCAATTTCACAGGATTTGCTCCCCTAGGTACCGTGTTGGTTGCATTATTGGGTGTGAGCGTTGCTGAGCACTCGGGTTTGCTCTCTGCGGCTATGCGAGGCATGGTAATGGGCGCCTCTAAACGTTTAGTTACGTTTATGGTCGTGTTTGCCGCTATTATGTCAAATACGGCTTCAGAGCTTGGCTATGTGGTTTTAATTCCGCTCGCAGCGATGATTTTTCATAGCTTAGGGCGTCACCCATTAGCTGGCCTTGCCGCTGCATTTGCAGGTGTGTCGGGGGGCTATAGTGCTAACTTATTATTAGGTACTATTGATCCGCTCCTTGCAGGTATTACAACTCCTGCAGCTCAAATGATCGATCCAACCTATGTTGTTGGCGCAGAGGCAAACTGGTATTTCATGATGATATCGGTGCTTTTAATTTCAGTGCTGGGTACTTTAGTAACTGAAAAAATAGTTGAGCCACGCCTAGGCAAATATAATCCAGATGAAGCCAGTATTGACCTGTCGCAAAATAGCATCGATACCCTTACTCAAAAAGAAAAGTCAGGTTTAAAGTGGGCTGGCATTTCTTTACTCGCAGTTTCTTTATTACTTGCATGGACCATAGTTCCTGACGATGGCATTTTACGAAATCCTGCAACGGGTGAAGTCGCGGGCTCTCCTTTTTTAAAAGGGATTGTGGTTATTATTTTTGTGACATTTAGTATTCCTGGTTTTGTATATGGTCGTGTTGTTGGCACTATGAAAAACGATAAAGATGTTATTAACGCCATGAGTAAAAGTATGAGCTCAATGGGGTTATATATTGTTTTGGTATTTTTTGCGGCTCAGTTTGTAGCATTCTTCAAGTGGACTAATTTAGGCACTATTTTAGCTATAAATGGTGCGGCGCTTTTACAAGCTTTAAACCTGACAGGCCCTGAAGTATTTGTATTGTTTATTTTAATGTGTGCACTAGTAAACCTAAGCTTAGGCTCGTCGTCAGCGCAATGGGCGATTACAGCGCCTATTTTTGTTCCTATGCTTATGCTAATCGGGTACGCGCCAGAAACTATTCAAGCGGCTTACCGTATTGGTGACTCGGTAACAAACTTAATAACTCCAATGATGAGTTATTTTGGTTTAATCCTTGCTGTGGCTGTTAAGTACAAAAAAGATATGGGGATAGGTACTCTAGTTGCCACCATGCTACCATACAGCATTATATTTTTTATTGGCTGGGTCATTTTGTTTTATGTGTGGGTATTTTTACTTGGCATGCCGGTAGGGCCTGAGTCTCCAACATATTACACGCCATAATTACTTATTATATGCGAACAATAAAAAGCCAGCTAAGCTGGCTTTTTTTATAAAATTAACGCGGGGTAACTACAAAGGCTTATACGCGTTAGCTAAACACCACGGTTTTATTACCATTTATAAATAGCTTGTGCTCTGAAGCAAGTTGCAACGCTTTACAAAAAACTGTTTTTTCAACGTCTTTACCCATTTTTGCCATCATTTCAGCTGTGTTAGCGTGAGTCACACTTGTCACGTCTTGTAAAATAATTGGGCCTTCATCTAATTCATTATTTACGAAGTGAGCCGTTGCACCAATAATTTTTACGCCGCGCTCAAATGCCTGGTGGTACGGCTTTGCACCAATAAATGCAGGTAAAAAAGAGTGGTGTATATTAATGATTTTACCGTCAAACCGGCCTACAAATTCAGGGCTTAAAATACGCATATATTTGGCTAAACCAATTATATCTGGGTTATAACTAGCAATTAAATCACCTACTTGTTGGTCATGTTCACTTCGGCTTAGCCCAACATGCGATACCACATGAAATGGCACACCAAATCCTTTCGCAAGTGGTTCTAAATCAGGGTAGTTAGCAATAACAGCTAGCACTTCAATATTAAGTGTTTGTTCAAACTGTTTTAATAGCATACCACCTAAGCAGTGTGCTTCTTTGGTGGCAAGCAACACTACTTTAGTTTTTGCTTCGTCGTGCAGTGCAAGCTTGGCGCCTTCAGGTAATAAAGCGCGTAGCTGCTCTAAAAAGTCACTTTGTGGTTGCCCCGTCAGTTCAGTGCGCATAAAAAAACGTTTCGCGTCTTTATCTACAAATTCGTTATTACGTGTAATGTTCAAGTTATTTTTATGACAAAGCCCGGTAATTTTAGCAATTAAGCCCACATCATCGGCACATTGGGTGGTTAGTATGTAACTCATTTTCCTCATTCTTACCCTGTGATTAATGTTCCATTATTTGTGTTTTAGCACATAAAGCAAGGGCTTTGTGGGCTAATCAAATATTAATCATGTTATTACAAGCTTTTAGTTTAATTTAGACGTTACATAGCGGTGGGGCATATTGAGGTAAATAAAAAATGCCACCCAAATACACAGGTGGCACTTATTTGAAAATGCTAGGTTTTTGGCTTAGATGCCAAGTCGTCCTCTTGGCGTAAAAAGCCAGCGGCTTCTTCATCGTCTTTAGTTAAAGCAGGTTGCATAGGCATTGCGCGAGTTTGCTGATTTAGCTGATGCAGTTGAGAGGCATTACCTAAATCGCGTTCACTCGTTATTGACGCAATTGATTCGCGGTCTTTCAAAAAGGCGATTACATCTTTTTTGATTGCTTGTAATTGACCTTCATCTTTGTGCATTTCCATAATATGGCGAGGATGTTCAAGGTTTTTCATACCTGTTGCGGCAAAGGTTGTCGAAACAATACGTGAAACAATAACCCAAGGCGTTATGCTGCTGCGTACTAGGGTGTTTTCTGAGCGTGTGCTGTCGTGAATCCCAGTACCTGTTGATATTTTGGACTCTGTAAATGTGCCTTCACATTTAAAATACACCAGTAAAGATTCAAATTGCATTTCGGCAAAAAACAAATGGGCACTGTTACTTAACAGCTGTGCAAAGGCTTTAATTAATACACCAATCAGTAATAAGTGAACACTTGCCATTAATAGCTCACTAAACTCTATAATATTTTGATTATTAAACGCTTGTTCAATGGTGTTTATATTTGCAGCTTCAATATAGTGGTAAATATTAATAAATGAATAAGCAAGTAATACGGTAAAGCTAAGCGCTGCAATGTAGAGCAAGTTACCGCTAATTAACGCAATTAAACGTGAAAGGCTAAACTGTCTACCTAAATCCATAGTGTGCAGTTTAGGTTGAATTTCTTGAATCATTTCACCTTTAAATCCGCCTTTACCTTCAATTTGCTCTTGTAGCTTAGGGTCTAATTCACGGTAAACCCTATTCGGTACTTCTTTGTAACGACGGTTTGCCATCACTAAATTATCAAGGTTTATAAAAATTTCGTCTGGGTGAACAGACTCTTGCCAGTTTTCTCGAAGTTCTGACACCTCTGCACTAGGGGTCACTACGTTTAAACGTGCTTTAATCATTATAAATACAAGGGCACAACTCAGTGCGGCTAGTATAATAATGGCTGTTAAATACAGTCCTGCATTAAGGCTGGGTAATTGTTCTAGCCAGTTGTCTATTTGTTGTTTACTAATGCGTTGCTCCTGCATTAGCCACGACATAGAAAGGCCTATAGCAATGGGTAATATAAACGATAAAGAAATGATTTTAGCAAGCGCACCCGTGCCCAATGCTTCAATGTTTTTTTCTGCATTACGAGAAATAGGTTTGCCAGACGAGCGCCAAGAAAACAGCACATAAAACATCAAAATAGCGCTATATATTGGAAAAGCGAGTTCTCCTGCTTCGCCTGTAAAGCCTGATAATGACACAAACGCAACTAATGCATAGGCAATAAGTGCAACCAGCGTACTAACCCATGAGCCAAATAAACGTTGTGCAACATTACGTATTGGATAGGGCAAAAATAATAGTTTTGGTATTAAGCTGTGCAGTAAGCGAGATAAAAAGCCATTTGGCTCTTTGAACGTACTGTTTTTGCGCCCAACAAGTATTTCTTCTAATGTTTGTGCCGTGTAGGCTACTTCGTTTTTTTCTTCTTGTGCAGTCGATGTCTGCGATTTGCTAAAGTTAAATGCCAGCGATGTAGGGTGGTTCCTGCCTACAAAGTACTTAAGTGTGGCGTAAATGCCGCCCGATAAGGTACGAATACCGAGTGCGAGTATCAGCATGCCAAATATCATTAAAATCCAACCTGCGGTTGCATCTTCTTTTACTGAGCCAGATGCGGTGACCAAAAGGCCGACACCAACAATAGACTCAATAAGTCCTCTTACGGCCTTTACTTTTCCCTCCAGTTTAAAAGGGTTCTTTAGTCCAAGATCGATTGATCCGTAATCAAAAGCCATTAAATGCTCCTTATAAATAGCATACCCTAAAAAGGGAATATCAGCAGAGTTACAATAACGTATGCACTTTAAACATTATTGCTTAATTTTTGATTGTATATCAATAATATTGTTCAGTTTAAGGTTATTTGAATATGTTAGTTTAAATCTTTTATGGTTGTCATGATCAAATCGGAGTGCAGTGCTTATGAAGTTAATCTATGTGGATGATAATTTACCTGGTATCACTCGAAAGCTTAAAAATAAGCAATGGCAGTATTTCGATCCTATTGGCAAATTAATAAAAGATGAAGCGGCTATTGAGCGTTTGAATGGCTTAGCATTTCCGCCTGCTTACAAAAGCGCATGGTTTTGCCCCGAAGAAAACGGACATATTTTAGCCACAGGGTTTGATAGTAAAGGTAGAAAACAATACCGATACCACCCAGAGTTTAGAGCACAGCAAGAGGCTAAAAAATACCAAGCTTGTGGTGTGTTTGGCCACAAACTTCCTTTATTGAGGGCCCGTTTAGAATCAGATTTACAAGGTAGCGAGTTAAATATAGAGCGAACATTAGCTGCGGTAGTTAGGCTTATGGATTTAGGAGCGCTAAGAGTTGGCAATGAGCGAAACGTAAAACAAAATAAAAGCTTTGGCGCTACAACATTACGCACACGACACGCAAAACTGACAGGTAAAAATATTCAGTTAAAATACCGGGCTAAATCGGGAAAAGAACGTGAGGTTAATATTACTGACAGAGTACTAAGCCATGTAATTAAAGACTTACAAGATTTGCCTGGGCAGCATTTATTTCAGTACATAAGTGAAGGTGAGCGTACTAATGTAACATCGAGCGAAATAAACCAATACATACAGCGAATAATGGGAGAGGAGTTTAGTGCAAAACATTTTAGAACTTGGCGAGCAAGCGTAATTGCATTTAAGCAGCTCGCTAAGGCCAAAGGCGCACTTACCTTAAAAAGCATGCTCGATTGTGTGTCTCAACAATTAGGCAATACCCCAGCAATAGCGCGCAAATCTTATGTTCATCCGGATTTAATTACCCTATGTAAAAAAGATGAATCAGCACAAAATGCGTGGCGTGAGTCACTTACTTTACCTCGAAAGACAAAATATTTAAGCCGTTACGAACGTGGTTTTTTAGCATTTTTAAATGATTAATCGGGATAGCAACTTTACACACTTGAGTATATTAATTACACAAACAGGTTGTATTATAACTTAGATTAATTAAATTTTATTTTTAAAATTAAGTAATATCAGCGGTTTACTGCGTTTTTTGTTATTGGCACTGACGTTGCACCCTTAGTTGATAAATTAACGGCAAGTACAAATTTATTTATCAACACTATTTAGCGAGGGGTACAACGTGAAGGGACTATCTATAAAAAAATGTTTTACTAAAACAAACAAAGCTACTTTGAAGGGGGTTTTGTTTGTGAGTTTAGTAAGTATGTTTGCTTCACCCATACTAGCGAGTGATGATCTAGACGGTGCTTTACTTGCCAGCACTTCACTGAACACATACAGCTCGCAGCACTACACGCAAACAAGTGATAGCTATTACTTTGATCAATATTCAGCCCAATTAATAAAGCGTACTGAAAAAGCGATTAATTGGTACCAAGAAATAGTGAATCGTGGTGGGTTTATTCCTTTACCAGCCAGCGAGTTGCTAGAACTAGGCAGTAACAGTAGAGCTGTGAGTTTATTAGCAATGCGTTTATTTCAAGAACAAGATTTACACACTAACGTATGCGGTGAATCGCCATGCCTTTTTGATAAACATATTGAGCGCGCCGTAAAACAGTTTCAATATCGTCATGGCTTAAACGTTGATGGGCGAGTAGGCCAGAACACATTTGCCAAGCTTAATATTTCAGCTGAGCAAAAGCTCAATAAATTAAAGTTAAACTTTTATAGAATTACTAACTTTGCCGGTTCGAGCGATGAGCACTACGTGTTTGTAAACATTCCTGAGTATCAACTGCGTTATGTAAAGGTAGGCGATGTAAAGCTTCAAAACAACGTGATTGTTGGTAAACCTAGTTGGGAAACACCGTCGTTTAGTGACGAAATAGAAAAATTTGTAGTTAACCCTGAGTGGCGCATACCTATTTCAATTGCTACTAGAGAAATAGCTCCTAAAGTAGCAGAAGATCCTGATTACCTTGTTAAAAACAATATTGAAATCAGAAAAAACAGCTACATAGACTCACAAACAGTCAACCCCAGTAATATTGATTGGGATTCAATTAAGCCTTATCAGTTTGATCATTTTTTAGTGAAACGTGCGGGTGAAAAAAATCCCCTTGGTGAAGTAAAATATTTGTTCCCCAACCCTGAGGCAATTTATGTACATGATACACCTGCAAAGCAGCGCTTTAGCCAAACAAGACGTGCGCTATCGCATGGCTGTATAAGAATTGAAGACCCTTTTTCACTTGCACAAGAAATAATTAAACACCAAGGTGAAGAACATGCATTGGCACAAGTTAACGATGCACGAAATGAAAACAGCACACAAACATTTTATTTGGACGAGCCATTACCCATTCATTTAGTTTATTGGACTGCGTGGGTAGATGAAAATAAGCTCGTTAACTTTAGAGATGATATTTACAATCGCGATCAAAAAGCACGCCTTAAAAATGATAACCAGTCAGTTATTGCGGCATTATTAGAAAGTAAATAATGAGAGGTAATATGAAATTAATCGGTTTTTTATTAATCAGTATGTTGGCTACTCTGCTTAGTACGCATTTATCTGCCTCTCAGCCTGATAAAACGGCTCATCAGGTTGTTGATATACAAAACAGGCCTGCTTTTGAGGACGCAGAATTTAGTTTAAAAATTAACGATATT
Organism: Pseudoalteromonas sp. CR1; assembly: GCF_019392235.1. NCBI lineage: Bacteria > Pseudomonadati > Pseudomonadota > Gammaproteobacteria > Alteromonadales > Pseudoalteromonadaceae > Pseudoalteromonas > Pseudoalteromonas sp. CR1. The sequence continues at coordinate 315,895 of NZ_JAHXRM010000001.1, forward strand.
GTCATGCCATACTCGCTTTTTTCGGTGTTTGTAATGCCCAATGAGCAGGTTGAATTTGAAGTGCTCTATGCACAATCAACTGACGCCTACACATTAATTAGCGATGAAAAGTCCATGCTAACTGATACTAATCGTTGGCAATGGCAGGCCCCGGATACTCCCGGTTTAACATCGGTAAAAATTGAATCGCCAAATAAAAAACAACGTATGACCATAAATGTGTTTGTAAAAGTACCTGCCGATAAAGTAGAGGGGGGTAAGTTAAAATATTACCAAATAGGGCACTACCCGAAGCCATCGCAAATTAAAGATTCAAAACATTATATTGTGCCTGATGGGTTTGTTGAAGTGACACCTGAGAATGAAAGTACCAAATTATCGCCTCACTTTTCTTTAAAAGAATTTGTGAGTAAGCAAAAAAGTAATCATCCCAAGTATCTCTTTTTGCAAAGCAAACTGCTGCTTAAGCTAGAAATAATTCGTAAGGAACTAATTTTAGAAGGTATTCCAGTTAGTAACATGGTGGTGATGAGTGGTTACCGAACACCTTATTACAATAGAGCCATTGGGAATGTGAAACTAAGCCGTCATGTGTTTGGAGACGCTGCGGATATTTTTATCGATAACGACGGAAATTATCGTATGGATGATATAAATAAAGATGCCAAATATACTATTGAAGACGCGAAAATGATGGCCAACGTCGTAGAGTCGTTAGCCAGACGTGAATCATTCAAAGGTTTATTGGGCGGGTTAGGAGTTTATGGCCCTAAAGCGCACCGAGGGGCATTTATTCATGTAGATACACGTGGCTTTAAAGCCCGCTGGGTAAGTAAATAAAGTTTACACCTGATGAATAAGGAATATATTGACGCCTTTTTATCAGGTGTAAGTGTCTTTATTGCAACATAAACGTTTCGTATTCTAGGTCTTCAAACTGCTTTGATAGCCAAAACAAGCCAACTACAGAGGTAATTATTGTAGAGAGAGCAAACCCGTAGCCATAAAACTGTGGCCCAAGTGCAATAGATAAATACGTAAGCACAATGTTTAATGCTAAAAATAGGCCCGAGAGCACTAACACAGTAAAGCGCTTATCAAGATAGAACAATATATTGAGAATAGATAAAAATATTACCTGCACGCCTACGCCCACTACATCAATAAAAAGGAGTGTTCTATAGTTAGGATCAATGCCAATATAGGTAAGGATTTGCTCGCCCCATAATAATAAACACGCAACGGTAATGCCTTGAATTTTAAATATGTCGTACAAGCCGCCTCGCGCTGTCGTGATCATGTTATCTTTTAAAAAGTATATCTCTTCGAGTGAGGAGCCCCCCCTAATTGCAGAATAAAAATGGTCATATTGCTCTACAAAGTCGGTTTCCATTCTTACTAAAAATACAGCCATCCCGGGGATAATCGATAAATAAGCCAGAAATATGGGAAGATCGTAAATTGGGCTAGCCCTCAGGGGACCTATGATATGAATAGATGTGCTTGGTGAAAACCAAAACAAAATTTTGTCAGCCCACACGCCAATATTGTAAAATAACCCGCAAAAAAACAGCATGTAATAGACTTTTTTTCGACTAAGAAAGTCAAAGCTGATTAGCTTATTGCCTGGATAGCGGCGAATAATCATGAATAAAAAACTAAAAAACAGCAGCGCTTCACCAGCAAAAAAAGCAAAAAATAGTCCATCTAGCTGCCAATCTCGTAGTAAAAATGCGAGTAGTACCATGAACGCGTAGCCGCTGAGCATGGTAATTAATATAAGGCGGTACTCCTTCATACCCGATAAAAATATAGCACCTAGCCATTGATTACATAGGCTAACAAAACCACCTAAAATAATAATTTTAGTTACAACGGGTAAAGGCAAAAATGGCCACACAGCAAACCCAACCAGTAATGCACCTATCGTCGTAATAAGTTGCGCACCAAGTAAATTGGGTAATACCGAGTCATCATCTTTTGTAAAAAATAAATCAGCAACAAACCGCGTAAGCATTAGCTGTAAGCCGCCAGTTAATATTAACGAGGCCGCCATCATGTAAGTGATAAGCGTTAAAAACTGAATAATCAGTAATTTAGGTAGTACAATCCCAAGGCTTAAAATACCAATCAGCATCAGTGCAATAATTGATAATAACCAAGGGCCCGAGCCAATGAGACCTGCGTAGCTATAGGCTTCAAAAACAGAGAGGAGGGTATTTTTTTTGAGAATTTTCCGTATCTCAAAACCTATTCCGGCCATGACATTGTATCCTTATACAGCTTGTTGTATCGGGCAAACATGTGGCTTTCGTCATAAAACGTTTTTACACGTTTTAAACCACTGGTTTGATACTCATGCCATTTTTCATTGTTCTTTAGTATGTTTGCTATTTGTAATGCAGTTTCGCTAGGAGATGCAATTGAGACGACTTCACCAGCTTTACCCAGTGCTTTGTCTTGCTCTGTTGAACCTTCAATAATTTCTCGGCATGAACCCACATCACTGGCCAGTGCAGGAACGCCTGCTGCCATTGCTTCTAGTAATACTAAGGGTTGCGCTTCAGAAATAGATGTTAAAGCAACAAGGCCTAATTTAGGGAGTATTTCGGCAATATTTTGCATACCTAAAAATTTAACATGGTGTTCTAAATCAAGGCTTCCCACCAATAATTGACACTCCTTGTAGTATTTAGGGTCTTCTTCAAAAGGGCCTATGATCCACCCCTCTATTGTGGGCATGCTTGATTGCACTTCTTTGATGGCACGAATAAAGGTTTTAATATCTTTTATTGGTACTACGCGGCCAATTAATCCGACGGTTAATGGAATAGTTTTAGAACGTGCAGCTAGTGCTTTGGCATAATGAGCGGTTTTAATACCGTTAGGTACGACTAACGCACGCTCCTCACAGGCTCCATCTTTAATTTGGCGTTGCCTATTGCCTTCGTAAAGTGAAATGATTTTATCGGCTTGGTGATAACTTGTGCGGCCTACTTGTTCAAAGAAAGTGATCCACATTCGGCGAATAAAGCCCATTTCGGTATTTAAATTTTTACCTAAAATTGCTTCAGACTCTTTTATCCAATCGGCTTGAATTAAGTCTATTTTTCGCTCTTTTGTATAAATACCATGCTCAGTTAAGAGGTAAGGCGTGTTATTAATTACACTTGCACCAGCACCTAAAAAACCGGCATAACCTGTCGAAATAGAGTGTATGAGTTTAACTTTTGGTAATTGGCGGGCAATATCTGCAATTTTAAATAAAGGTTTATACAAGTTACGATACGACCAAAAAAAATCAATAAAAGATGATTCGTCGCAAAATGTTAAATAGTAATCTGCTAATACTTGCCAAGATGACTCACTATATAAAAAATCAGCCTCGTTTATGCCATTTTTTTGCCCAAGTTGTTCAAATGCAAATTTAAGTAATTCAGTAGGAATAGGCTCTTTTGAGTCCCTAAAGTAACGTTGTAGTTGCTGCCAAAATTCAAATAACTCTTTTTTATATTTAACGCCGTGCTTTGCTTTTATATCAGTATTATTTTGCTCTACTAAATAGTGAACATGCAATTTTGTGACATTTTTTGGAAGTGTATATTTAATGTCGCCATAATGCTCAGAAGCACCGCCTAAAAAAATAAGCTCAAAGTTATAATGAGGTAGCCCTTCAATAATTTGATGAACCCAACTTGATACGCCCCCACGCACATAGGGATAAGTACCTTCTAACAATAATAATATATCAGCATTGGGTTTAGGCATTCCAATACTCCTGTAATTGGCGAAGCTCACTTCCTTTAGGTTGTTCAGGTAGCTCACTTAAGTAGCGTTTACAGTCATCATATTTATTCATACAAAAGGCAACTTCGGCTTTGTAGGGTAAAACATGGCGACGCGCCATACCTAATTCAGTTGCTTGTACAAGAAAATCAAGCGCATGTTCGTAATGACCCAGCGCTAAATAAACACGCCCTAAAAATACATAATTAGCTGGTTTTTGCGCGTACTCAATACTTTGTAAACTGAGCGCTTCAGCTTTTTCTAATACATATGTTTTTAGAGCGCCTTGTGCAAGCCCTAAATAACTAAGCTCCCAATACACTTGGGCTAATTGTTGCTGTAAATTACTCAGCTCAGGTTGTTTTGTGGTGCTGGCTATTTGTTGCTGATAAACACTAATTTTTTCGTTTAATTTTGTTTCTTTAGCGTCAAGTGTTGAGTAAGCCAGTAAGCGTATATCGTCTTCTAAATCTTTGAGGGCTAGTTTTAAAATTGGGATTGCTTGGCTGTCGCGCATGTGCCGAGCAGCCATTACCGCGGTTAAGCGTTTATTGGGCTCTGTTGCATACTTTAAAATAGCTTTTACGCCACCAATTGAATAAGTAGGGTTTATTGAAATATCGCGAACTTCAAAGGGGAGCTCTGGAATTTCATGTTCTATTATTTCAGTATCGTCATTTTTAAGTGGCTTACATAGCGCGAACGTAAGCGCCAGCACGACACCTAAAAGACCAAAAACAGGTAGGCTAAACAGTAACAAGAAGAATAATAGCGAGCCATTTATAAGCGTTGTTTTATATTTTTTAGGAATAAAAACGTAGCTTACAAAGGTAAAAAGTATGCTTGCAATGCAATGCAGTAAAATAACAATAAGCCAGTTTGGTGTGTCTAGAATCTCTCGCAGTGCAAAATATTCACATAAAAATGCAACTAAGGCGGCTATCACTACTTTAATCATGCAGGGTTACCAGTTTAGATAATTCATCCTTATTGACCGGAAATGCGACTTCTTTCTCAATAATAATATCGAGTTCTGTTAAGGTTTTACCGGTACGCTCTTTACACCAGCTGTTCATTCGCATTACAAAACCGTCTTTTTCAAGTTCATCGGCAAGCGGCATCAGGATTAATAAAACTTGTTTTTCATTATCGTATAAATAAATGTCTAACCCTCGGCGAGCCTCGGTTAAATACTCCATTAGCCTTCGAGATTCATCGTTAATACTTAGCGCGTTTACCTTTAAAAAGTATGAAGGTATTTTATAACGCTTTGCTTCCTTGTTTGCGTGTTTAACTTGGCGCTTAAAGTAGGGCGACTCTTCACGTGTCATTATTGGGTTAGTGATTTCGTGACGCAATAAATCACCAATGTGTCCGGCCATGACTGCAAGTAAAGTAAGGGTGTTTTCTTTGAGAGCAAAAAACTTCACTTTTTCAACTAAAATAGCCCCATAAATTGTGTCGTTAACATCAATCAATGGAATGGCAATATGATACTTGCTATCACCCGATGAAGCTTTTGGGTTTTTAAGTGACACCAGTTCTTTTTCGTCAAACATGGCAGCTATTAACGGGTCTGAATTAGATGGCTCGCTCATTTTACCTATAGAAGCTAGTGCAGGCTCTCGTATTTTATTGTTTTCTACTTTATACAAGCCTGCTTTTTCAATCGAACCATATTCTATAAATAAATTTAAAATAACCTCTGCGGCACTGTCTAAGCGCCTTTCTTTTAACTTTCCAATTGATTCGCGTACGGCTTGTAATGACTCACGTAAACTAAGCGTATGTCCAGCAAGCATTTGTTCAATGCGGTCATGTGATGAGCTAATTAAATGATATTGGCGCGTAAATTTTTCAAGTCGATCAGATACATATGCAAGTTGAATACTTTGCTGTTGATTAGTGCGCTCCCATACATCTCTAAATTCACCTGCCACCATAACCACAATAATGTAGCCAATCATAGCGTTAATATTAAACTCACTTTGAGGGTCTAATATAGTGCTTTGTATTAGCAATAATTGCCCTACGAGTAAGGTTAAAATACTAATAAAACCTTTTGAGAACCCATAGCGAAGAGCCACAAGTAGCGGTCCTAATACCGGCCAAGAAAACCCTCCTTGCGTCCAATAGGGATCCTCAGCGTTAAATAGAACAGGCAGCCCTAAAGCTAAAGCGGTAAAAAAACATACCTCAGCCCATATCTGTAGCTCAGGAACGTCTCTTGGGCGTAAGAAATGTGTTTTCACTCACTAACCTCAATGTAAGACACTAAATCGGCAATGACATCTTGCGCCGTTGCTGCAATGCTATCGCGTCCCCAACCGCTCTTTGCAATGGTGCCGGTCCAAATTGGTGTTGTTTCCCCGTTTTTTGTAAGCGATAAAGTAAGTGCAACCACAGGCTCTCCATCAAGACCTGCTTTATAACGCCATTCTTCAATACTGCCACTAAGTACATAGTCAGCTTGTTGAGTATTGAGCCATTGCATTGCATTGTTTAAACGGTATTGATCGTCTAAAGGTGGGAGGTCTTTACTGCTATTTCTTGGCGCACGAAGTAACTTAGGTAGCTTATTTTGTTGCCAAATACTCGCTAAAATATCTTCAGCGCGTTCACCTGCCAGTGGTGTTTGTGCATGATTAACAAGCGGTAATAAAGCCACGGTTGTTGATGGGCTAATTTCGATGTCATCAGCAATTCGGCTTGTTGTACAAGCTGATAAGAGCAAAACTAAACTAAGTAAAACTAAGCGAAACATATTCTCTCCTAACATTAAAAATGTATGTAATATCCTAATTGTAACTGTGTATCTGAGTTACCGACTTTATTGCTACTTTGGTAACCGAGCTGTAATTTAAATAAATCATCACCAAGGACAGACCACCCGGCGCCACTAGAAGCAGACACATCTATTGTATCGTTTAGTGTTTGATAGCCTGTACTTATGTCAAATAGCCAAGACGGGCTGGCACCCAAGTATGGGGGCGTTAATGAGCCTGTTGATGCAAATGAAGTACCTAGGGCAAAGCGCCTAAACGGCTCAATAACTATTCGTCTGGGTCTTCTGTCTGTATTAATCGCAGTATTTACTCGTTCAAAGTCTTGCCATTGCGCACTAAAGTAGGCGTTCCAAATAGGGCGATCTTTTAAAATACTGTATTGGTAGCGTGCGTTATACTCTTGTCCATTAACGAGTGTGCTGTTGTTGTCTCTACGCGTGAACGACATAGCAGCTGCTGATAGCTGCACGCTTTGTCTGTTATCAATATTATAATTTATATAAGCCGTGGCTTTATTAAGTTGCGCATAGCTGAGTAACACTTCAGATTGGCGGTTTTCGGCGTTGTAGTGCAAGTTTACGCCAACTTGAGTACGCGCATCCCACTGATAACGAGAATCTAAACTCAAGCCTTGTCGGCTAACAATATCGCCCTGATGCGTATCAACTTTTGCATTTAAAGCCCACCTGCCAAACGTCATGGTATTTTCTATTGCGAATAGCAGTCCGTTATTCCCAAGGTTTTGCTGATCGCTAAGGCTAAGTTTCCACTGGCCTTTTGCATAAGGGAAATACACATTTATGTCGTATTGCGTACTATTGAGCCCAGCTTGCGGTGATAGGTTTACTTCAAATGCGCGAAAATAAGCTGTCCGCGCGTTTCTTAAAAAGCCTAGTTGAGCTTCGTTTGGTTCGTTAATTAGCTCTTCATACCAACGTTGCATAGTTGCATAAGGTTGATTTAGGTATAAAAGCGCGCTTAATTGATCGTTTTCGCTAAGCGTATTTGTGTCAACTAATTGTTTAATTTTACTAAATTCACCTTGGGTCATGTACAACTGGAGTGTTTGCCAAGGCTCAAGTTTTTGCGCCGCACGGCGCGATAACCACCAATTTGCTTGTGCCGTGCCTATGGTTTCAGGGGCTAACTCATCGAGTGTGTTTAGCTGCATTAAATGAGGCATAGCCATAGCGCCAGCCCAGCGAAACATGAGTCCTCGGTATGCGTATTTATCTTTCGGTAAATGCTGAAGAAGATAATGATTAAGCTCTGTGGCGTTAGCGTAATAGCCAAGTTGTCTCATTACATCGGCTAAATTTACTAATGTGGTTAAGTCACTGGGCTCAGCTATCGCTAGTTTTCGTAGGTAAAAATAAGCACTGTTATATGACTTTTCATAAATTGATAAACTCGCCAAAAGCTGACCCCACGCATACGTTGGGTCGTTGTCTGCATAGTTATTTAAAATGCGTGAAATCATAATACTGTCATGCATTTGCAGTGCTAACCAGCCTTGTGTAAGCACCACATCGGGGCTGTATTCGCTCAGTTTTGCGGCGCGGTTAAGTGTTGTATAAGCTGAATTCAAATCGCTTTGATTTTGATACCAGTTAGAAATAATTAACCAAGCAGGGTAGAGCGCCTTGTTGTAGCGTTGCTTGTTTAGTTCATTGTGGATTCGTTCAACGGCGTTTGAATCGTTTATTTGCGTACTTAAGCTAGCAATGTCAATTAGCTGACTTTCGCTTAGTGAAGGTTGCTGCCACAAATACGTCAATAATTCATGTGGGTTGCCTTCAAATCTAAGTTGCTGGTACTGCAATAAATCGCCTTCGCCTAATTTACCCAGTGCTTTGAGTTGCTCAAGGGCATAAAGCTGTTCTTTTTTATTTTTTACCCTGAGCGCCATGTCAACACGGGCACTCCAAAACTCGTCATCGGTACTTTGCTGCTTTTGCTTTAAAATAGTTAGTGCCGTGTTAAAGTCATTTTTTAACCAAAACGCGCGAGCTAGCCACATTAAATCTTCTTCGTTTTTGGGACCCTGATAAATAGGCCACAAATTACGTAAACCGTTTAAGTTACCTGTGTCATGTAATACTTTTGCTTTCCAATATTGCGATAAAACGCTTTTACCGTTTATGCTTTCAAAACGCTCTATGTGTCTGAGCTCTTGTTTGGCATCGCCAATAAATTCGTTGGTTTGCATCCATTTAGTAAAGCCATTGCCTATTAGTTGCCTATTTTTAGCTTTATAAGCGTAAATGTCGTTAGCGTCTTGGTACAAGTATAAAGCCGTTGCATCGTTAATACTGTCTGTAAGCATTGATGCGGTAACAGCTTTATTTATCATTAACCATTTAAATTCTTTAAGTGCTTCTTTTGGCTTATTAAGCCAGCGCTTTACTTTCCAGTTAAGTAAATGAAGCTCTTTATCGTTAGGCTTTTGTTTTAGTAGTTTTGAAAGCAATATTTCAGCGCCATTAGCATCGCCATTAGCTAAGTGAAGCTGCATTGACTGTGTTAAGTATTTAATATTATTAGGTTCTTCGCGCAGCACTTTTGTAGCTGCAATAATTGCATCTTCTTTATTGCTTGCTAAGTCAGCGAGATAAAGTGTGCGCTTTATATTTGATTGATCCCCATATTGCTTCCACCACGCATAAGCTTGCACCGCTTCGTTTGCCCCGAGAGCGGTTTCAATGGCTTTTTCAGCTATTGTTGCGCTCATGTTATTTTTGTAAAGCAGCAGCGCTTTTGCAGGCTCGCCTGCGGTTAGCCAATAATCAGCGGCAATTAACGGCTTTTTGTGTGTTTGATAATAATGTGCAAGCTTAACATTCAAACCGAGTGCCTTAGCGATGCTAAGAACGTCTTCGTTCCATGGTTTATAGGCACTAACCTTTAATGAAAGCTCTTCAAATCGATCATCTTCATTGGCACCACTTGCAAGCCATAATGAGTAAAGTAACTTTATTTCAAGTTCTGTTTTACGCCGACTTTTTGTTAGTCTTTCTAGCTCATTAGTTGCGTTTGAATATTCACTCAATGCAATATGCAGTTCAACTAATTTAGCGCGCAGTTTTTCATTGTTTGGGTCAGTATTAAGTGCAGCGTGTAAGTATGACTTTTCGAATGTGTAGTCTTGTGAAAGTGCATCGTCTTCAAAAAATAAGGTGTGCGGAAATAGCGCATACAACGAAAAACAGCTAACAGCGAGTATTGTTAAAATTGTTTTTATAGAAACTAAATGAGGGCGCTTTTTGGTATTCATTACTTAGCAACCCCTGTGCAGTTTAAATAACCAAAAAAATCACCTGCAGGCAGTTTAAAGTGGGTTATTTTTCCACGAGTGATACCTTTATACCTTTTTCCCATGTGAGATATAAATTGGCATGAGCGGGCATTCACTAAATCAAGTGTTGCAGGTATCCACGCTTTAAAACTAACCGCGCCATTTACTTGCCATGTATCTATTACTACATTGGCAGAAGCTAAATAAGGGGCATTATCTTTTTGGCTGTGGTCAAAACTAATACGCGAGATACCCTCAATAGTGTGTACGTAGTTGCCTTGTTGCGTTACTCCTAGCAGCCCATCGCTTTGTGATATGTTTGCAATATCAAAGTCGCTGGGTATGCGAAGGGTGCGAATATTTTTAGAACTAAACAACCAGTCGCCTTTACTATTTTTAGCTAAAGCAGAAAAGTAAAAATCTTTCGCAATTTTTGCATAGTGGCTTAAGTACACCGGTGTATTAGGTCTTTGTAATACATAGTCAATATTATGCTTTAGGGCGTCAAGCCCTGCAGGAACTTCGCCAGAATAAAAATGATAGTAAATAGTATAGGGCTTTAACCTGTATGGCTTTTCGGTTATTTCAAAGGTTTCTGTTAGTCGCTTAAATCCGTAATACGGACCATGCCATAAATTAGTGTATACATTTTCGTTCAGTATTGGCGCGTAAATTTGATACAGTAAATCACCCTCAGGGCGCGCAATCGGCGATATATGTGAAAGGCTAGGGTTATCACTATTTACATCAGTATTGCCGCCATTTACGTTTAGTACACCAGCATTACGCGCTATTTTTAATGCGTCTGGACCAGGTGTAGCATCGCCCGACCACAACATAAGTACTGTTTTTTTTCCTTTAGGTACTAGCCTTTCGTTAATGTAATTAATGGTGCCGGTAATTTCTTTTTCTAAGCTAATTGTGTCATAGCCAGGTACATCTAAATGAAACCCATAGTCTGTATCTTCTTCGTCAATCTCTTTTCGGCCCGAAAGCGCGGTCCAAAAGTAAGGGTGGCTATAAGTATGCGAAGCCACTTCTACATAGGGAAGTTCAAAAATACTGCGCGCAATTTTTTCTAGTTTATTACTGTGTTTAGCATGAATTCCTCCAGGCTCAATATCAGCCTGAATAATGGAAGATGTTATGGGAAGTTTATAAGGTTTAATAATGTCATCGCGAATGACCTCTGCGGCATAAGGACTTCCTTCAAAGTGTGCAATGCTGGTAAAGCCATCACCATCTATATGCATAGTAAGCATTCGTCTGCCACTTTCGGTCGTTGTATCGGGTGCTAGTATAGCGGGTAATCCCATTGCTTTTGTAAGCAGTGTAAGTGGGTCAACAACCCAGTTACTGCCTTCCATTGGTAGCGTATCAATTAACCATGGGGCGACAATAACTGCACCATATTTGGTTTTGGCACTTTGTACAATTGTGCTGCCATCAGTTGCTGTTATATCAATAAGGGTGGTGGCTTCTGGCGCTAATTTTAATAAATAAGGTTTGGTAATGGCAGGCGAAGAACCTGACTCACCTTCTAACCATGGTACTAAATAGTTAAGTTTATAAGGGCTAGGGGGGGAGCTGTTCAGCGTTTGCACGCCTAATGCTGCTAATAATTTAGCTGATTGTGGTAGCTCACCAACAATTAATTGAGGCACAACGCCTAAGTTGCTCTCAAGCCAGTTTATAACCGTCGCAGAGTAGAAGCCGGCCATGTTGGTCCACGAAATAATTCCAGCATGTAAACTTGGGTCAACTAATGGCAGATCTCGCTTGGCCATATCAATATAGTCAGGAATATAACCTAGATACTCAATAAGAGTAGCCAGCTTTAAGTGAACCGTTGAATAAATAAGAGGTTTTAAGTCACTATTGTACGGAATAAGCACACGCCTAGGTACGGGGCTAATAGCTGATGTTCCCCAGGTTTGTAAATGCCCATCGGTGACCCAAGCATTAAACCCTGAAGCAATAATTTTTTCAGCCATTACAAGACGTTTATCAGGTTTTGCATAATCAATAACTTGAACGTTAAAACCTAAACTTTGCGCTTTTTTAAGTTGGGCAGTTAACCAAGCTTGATCGCTCTCGGTGGTAAATTTGTAGCTATTATCAAGCGGATTAAAATGGCTAAATAACCCCTCAGCGACTAAATCGGTTGCAAGGTTTTGTAGGCTAGGAAGTAACTCAAAGCCACGATTGAGCACTAATTGCTTGTTAAATACTAAAGAAAGATCTTTTATTATTGAAACTAATCCAGCCTGCTGCGCTGATTTAACGTAGCGTGCGTTGTCTAATAATTGATAGCTATCAAGGGTGTCTAAAAACAACCCACTAAAGCCACGTTTTTTTAACGTAACAGCCGAGCTATTTAATTGTTGTTGCCATTGCGTTGAAGTTAAATCGGAAATATAGCTATTCCAATTTGGGTTTGTGGTGAGTGAATAATCACTTTCATTATATGATTCGCCAATGCTCAAATAAGCATAAACTGAAATGTTACGTTCTTTAAACCAATTTAATTCGTGCTCAGTCACTAACTCAGGTTGCACAACAACGCGCGAGTAAAAAGTCATTTCGGCTAGGGGCATTGGGGCTGAGTAGTAAAATGCGATGCTGTTATTAACGGGTTTTGCTAGTAACTGCGCTGATACTAAAAGCAAAAGCCATAAAATATATTTCATTAATGATTCGTTATATTAATTTTAAACTATTGCTCAAAGGAAGGCGTTCCGAGGCTGTTCTAGTTATTTTGTATTAATTATTAAGTATTATTATATGTTAACAAAAATAAAAGGTCTATCATGTTGTTTTAAATTCATACTAACTTAACTTGTTATTTAGGCTGTCTTATTATTGCAAGTTTATGAATTTAAATAAATAAAACCGTTAATAAAGGCTTGGGTTTTAAACGGAATTTGTAAAGAAATGTAAATATTTATTGTCGGTTATGGATAAATTTAAAAGCCACTTCACTTATAAAATGGCTTTTATAAAGTTCATTGTTTTAAATAGTAATCATTACCTGATACAAATCATGTTTCTTCCTTCCGACTTAGCTCTATACAAAGCGGTATCGGCCGCACACATTAATGCTTCAGATGTTCTATATTGGTTATTGTATTCACACGCTAAGCCTTGGCTAACGCTAATTTTAACGTTGTCAGGTAGGCCTATTTCTCTAAAATTTAAATTTAAAATTCTATCTTGGATACGCTTGGCTATCATTTCAGCGTTCGAAATATGAGAGCGTGGTAATATCACGGCAAACTCTTCTCCACCGTATCGGGCAACTAAGCTGTCTTTTGACGGTAGGCATTCTTCAATTGTTTTTGCTACTTTTTGTAAACACTTGTCACCTTTTACATGCCCAAAGTTATCGTTAAATAGTTTAAAATAATCAATATCAATCAATATAAAACTTAATGGCTGCTTGTTCATTAGGCATGTTTGCCAATCTTTGTGGATTGTTTTTTCTAGCGTGCCACGATTTGCAATACCCGTTAGGTGATCGAGCTTTGAAAGTGTTTCGAGTACTTTATACTTTTTTATATGTTTAGAAATGTCATGCATGATGCAAATAAATAAAGGAGTATTATTGGTTGTGGCTGGTGGAATGCACGAAACCGAAAGTTCTACATCTAAAAAGTTACCATTGGCTTTAATTATTTTTACTTCTTTGGGGCCATGATTAAGGGGGGTTTGATAATTGCTTTTCCAACTTTCAAACATGTATTCATAATCGTCACGGTATTGCTCTTGTAAAAAATGCTGCCACTTTTTACCAATTAGTATATCTGAAGGAACATTAAAAAACCGTGCAGCTACCGGGTTTACCGATTCAAACACACCGTGTGCATTTACAATAAAAATAGCATCGGCCATCACATTAGTAACATTAATAATCGCGCTTATTTTTTCATTGTTAACGGTATTAGAAATGCTGCTCATTAATGCAGATACAGCGTTGTCGGTGTTATTTGCTCTGCTGTTTTCATTATTGTTAGACATGGTGTTGCTCATTTTTATTGTTAATGAAACTTGATGTCTAGCAGTTTATTCAATTTATGGTTTTTAAACCTTTCGGTAACCTTCTGGTTTAACTTATTGATTTTTATTTGCTTGTTTTCTTTTTTAGGTGCTAATAGTTTGGCTTCTTAGTTTTCAGAGTAGTTGGGAAGGTGCCTAAAGTATCAAATGTTGCACAGGAATAAACCAGCCCTGTGCAATTTAGTAATTAAACGTTGTTAATTACTTTTCTTCTTTATTTTCAATTTGTGGATCGGCACTTTTATACGCTTTGCCATTGCACTCAACGTTAAATACTAAACAGGCAGTACCTGGGTTTTCATCGGTATCGATAATAGTAATTGTGCGGCCGTTATCGCTTACTTTAAAGCTAAAGTCTTGGGCGCAAGGCGTTTCTTTATCTACATCAGTAATAGTAGCGCCGGTGAATAAAAAGCCTTTAGCAAGTGTGGCTTCATCTAAACTATAAATGCCCGCGGTTTCGGTTCTTACAACTCCGCCGCCTGTCACTTCTTTACCATCTATAGAGTATGTAAAGTTAGCCTCGTCGTCACTGCCCAGTACAATGTTAACTGTAAAGTGAATTTGTTCTTGAGTGTTATTCATATTATTTCCTTTGTATTCATAGTTTAAAGTCAGTAATACCAAGCTTTACTAGGCTTGCTTTTATTTTTGGGATTTCGTTAGCTCGGTTTAAGCAGGTGTAAGCCTGTACTAGCGGGTACGTAATGCGAACACTTTGATTTGTTTCTGCTGTTTTAGCAATGGCTTGAAGCGCATTTAAGCAAAATTGTTCTCGCTGCTTGCTGGTTGAAGTTAACTTAGCTTTAAGTAAATTTATTCGTGTGGGCGCTAAATTATCGCCACTTGCTATTAGATTGCCTCTATGCTGTTTATAGTTTTTATCACTTTCAAGTGCCGTCAATAACTCCTGTGCTTTAAGCGGTGACTGTTTATCAATAAAGTACTGTATAAGGCTCAATTGTGTATTAACAGTAAGGTTATTTATAAAGCCTTGATCTTTCATAAATTTGATAATTTTGGTAATTCGCTTATCAACTTTTTTATTAGGTGAAAGCACTAACTGGTGGGCCAAAAAACGATAATAAGAATGTTGAATTTCTTTACTTTTTGGATCTTGCAATCGTGCGCTATTAACTGTTTTTGTAGCTTGCTGTGCTTTTTTGTAGGCTAGCTTTTTATTAGATAAATAGCTTAATAGATAGCTTTGTTGAATATAAGTATAAGCTAAACTGCTTGCTAAACTTGCATCATCTGGGTATTCAATTAATAAACTTTTTAACTCATTAGAAGCATTTGTATACATGGTTAATGCTGCGTTAAAATCACCCAATCTTTCTTCTGTTTTAGCAAGCCAGCTGATGGTGTCGGCTTTATCGCGTAATAGGTTTTTATTATTGGGTTTAAGCTCAAGCGCTTCATTTTTAAGGGCGAGCGACTCTGCAAAGCGCTGTTTAGCGCCAGTGTAGTTAAATCGCTGTAAATATAAAGACCCCAGCGAATTGTGTGAATATGATAACTCCATAATGGCATTAAAATCATTCGGTGCTAATGAATACATTTTTTTACTGTAGATATGATATTTTTTTAAGAAAGGCTCAGTGGCTGCGTAATCGCTTTTATCGTAATGAAGCTGGCCGAGCCAAAAAGCATTGACACCGGCAAGCGCTAGTAACTCTAAGTTGCTTGGCTGAATTTTTAATAATGCTTCAAGGCGAATGCGGGCGTTTTCAAAGGCGGTGAAGGCCTCAATGGTTTTCCCGCGGGAATAGGCCACTTCCCCCATGGCTTCCAGAGTTTGTGCGAACTGAAAGCGACTTTTAAACTCGGCTTGTTGACTGCTAAAGTTAAATAGCGAGCTTGGCTCCTCGACTTGATTGGTAAAATACTCAAGTGCTTTATTACTAATGCCATCAAGTAAGTCCATACGCTTTACGCTGCGTAATTTATCGGCAAAATCACCTACCATAAACCCTAGTAAGCTTTCGGCCTCTTGGCGTTTCTGCTGTGCAAGTTGCAGCGCTTGGAAGCTGGTAACACTCATAAATAAGGCAACACAGGTAAGTAAACAAAGCAGAGCGACGGTGCCACGTTTCAGGGTGGCTTTTGTCTTACTATGCTTAAGAGAGCTGGTTATAAGGGCGTGTTCGTCATCGCCTAGTTCGAATGTGTTGTCGTTTAATAAGGTAACGGCCTCTTGCAGCGGTTTTCCTGTCGCAAGGAGGTAAGCATTACTTTTGCCTTCATCTATCCAATTTTGTGCTTGGTGTTGTAAACGGCTTTTTATTGCTAATGCATCTTTGTGATCGCTTATCCACTGTTTTGCGCGCGGCCATTGACGCAATAATGCTTCGTGCGCAAGGCTAAAACAGGCTTCGCCATTTTGTAAGTGCGATACAAATAAGCGGCTATCGACCATGGCTTGTACAAGTTCTATTTGGCTGGTGTTGGTTAACGCTTGCAAGCGGGCTGCGCGGCTAGTAATAGTTTTACCATCAGGGTTTAGCGTTATTAATTGTGATAACACGCTTTTTAGTTGCAGTTGTTGTTTGTTGCTAAGGCCAATAAATACATCTTCTGCCTTTTTGCCTATGGCGCCCTCAATACCGCCAAGTTTTTTATACACACTGTGTAACAACTCATTATTATCACTGCGCTGTAAATACAGCTCTTGCAGTGTGTATTGCAGCATGGGCAGTGCATCTGGATTATTGGCGGTATCGGCGCAAAGTATTTCATCAAGAGGTGTTTGGGTTTGCGGGTCATGTGAAAACGTTAAATTAGCGGTTAACGCTGGCAAGCGAATAATTTGTTGCAGTTCATGGCGATTTGGCGGGGTTAAATCGTAATGCGCGCCATGAGCCTTGCCCACCATAAGACTTGGTTGCTCAACCACTAAAGGGTAAAAATCGTTTCTGCACGCACTAAATACAATCACCGCTTTAGACGTTGCTAAGCGCTCAATAACTGATAAAAATTGGCTACGTGTTTCATCATCAAACAAAGGTGATGAAAGAAGTACTTCTAAGCGATCTATGAACAAAAATAATTGCGGTTTGTTAAGTGTTGGTACTGATTGATTTAGTGCATTAGTTAAAGTATGGATAACATTATTGGTGTTCTGCGTTAATTGCTGGGCAAGTGTCTCGGCACTCAAACCATCAAAGACAGGCTGGTTATTTATATCCCAATCAAGCATGGCTGACGCTAAATCTAAATAAAGCCGACTGTGGTCAATATCTGCGAAATCTAGTTGAGTATACGAAACCACACCAATCCCATTGTAGCCGCGTTTATCAAGCAATTTAGGCAAAATGCCCGCGTTCACTAAGGATGATTTACCTGTACCACTTGGGCCTAAAATTAAGCAAAAAGCGCGACCAAAATGCACTTGGCTAGCCACTCTTTCCAATAAAGTGGCAATAGCCTGATTTCGGCCAAAAAACAGGTGGTTATCGGTTGTATTATAAGCGCTTAATCCTAAAAAGGGCGATCCACCTTGCCAGCTTGTTACTTTGGGGGCTTCTTCACTTAAAGGAAAGTCTAACTTTGCAATAATACGGTAGCCACGTTTTCTTATTGTTTCTATGTATTGTGGTGCACTTGCTTTATCGCCAAGAGCTTTGCGCAACTGTGTAATTATTTTATGTAGCGGGTTATCGCCTACTTCAATATTTTTCCAACAGTGGTTAAGTAGTTCGTCACTGCTAACAAGCTCCCCTTTTTTTAAGCATAAATAGATTAAAACATCCATGGCTTTTGGTTCTAGCTGCTTGTTTTTACCAGCATGTTGAATGCTGTTTGATAGGGGGCTTACCTGCCAATCGCCTAAATAAAATGGGCTGAGGTTCATAGTGACTCATTATTGTTTTTGTGGTTCTAAAAATGTATCGGCTTTTTAAGCTGTAACTTAATAGTACAGAAAAAATAACAAACCAATATGACTTTTAGTCAGTGGTGTTGAGTTATTTTAACGCCAGCCCTTGGCTAGACCAGCGTTATATTTAAATTTATGAGTCGTTTTTATTTATAGTAACAACACGTTGCGGGAAAGGTATTTCGATATTAGCGTCGTTAATGGCTTTGTATACACCGCCGTTTATAGCTAACTTTGTTTCTATAATTTTCGTAGTAGGTACCCAGTATCGGTAACTAATGGTAACGCCGCTATCGGCAAATTGCTCAATACCTATTTGCGATGTGGGGTTTTTAGCAACGCCTTCGTGTGCATTTAAAACACCTTCTATTAGGCTAATAGCGGTATTTGAACAGGCGCTATAGGCAATATCAATCTCACCTTTTACTAAAGAATAACTAAATGAGTTATGAATAATTTCACCCACAATGTGTTTGTTTGGGATTGTTATTTCAACTTTCTCTTCGTTGATGAGTATGGTGTAACCAAGCTCTATTGTTTTTACTTGCCCGCTGACGCCTTTTACTTCAATGGTGTCACCAACCACAAATGGGCGAGTGGCTATAATTGCAAGGCCAGCCCCGTAGTTTGATAGCATGCCTTGTAGTGCTAAGCCCGCGCCCAAAGAGGCAGCACCAATGGCGGCAACAAATGGCGTTACACTAATGCCTATTTTGCCGAGCACAATAACAATTACCATCACAATAAGCAGTACTTTTACAACGCTGCTGACAAAGTTTGTTAGTGTTATGTCTATGTTGTGGCGTGTCATTATGTTGGCGACTATTTTAGATAGCTTTTGTGCTACCCACAGGCCTACCAACAATATAAAAACAGCTCCTACAATTTGCATGCTGTAGGTAACTAAATACTCAGTGAGCATGGTGTAATATTTTTCAAATTGTTCGATTTCAGAACTGATCATTATGGGCTCTTAGCTCGTGTAATTAAATTTTTGTAAACTATAGCAAACTGTTTACTAAAAAAGGATAGAGAAGTGGGACTATTATGGCAGTTAATAACGCACTGAGTGCCATAGCGACCGATGAAAATGCGCCTACTTTAGCGTGTTCAGCAAGCGCCGCTGCTGTACCAATAGCGTGACAGGCCGTACCCATTGCAACACCTTGGGATTCATGACTGCCTATTTTTACCAGTCTAAACAGCATGAAACCAAATAATGCCCCTAGTAAGCCAATAAAAATAACCATAGCGGCGGCTAAAGAGCTGATCCCTCCCAGTGAATCTGTAACAATTAACGAAATAGGCGTGGTAACGCTAAGCGCTGCTACTGAGGCGCTAAGCTCTGGAGGGACCTTAAAAAATACACTTAATAAAAAAGCCACAAAGGTGGCATTTACTATACCTAAACTGCAAGTGCCTACTATGAGTAATAGATTTTTACGAACATGAATAAATTGCTGATATAAAGGCAGTGCTAAAGCCACTATGGCGGGTTCTAAAAGCCAGCTTAGTATTTGGCTATGATGGGCAAACTCAGAATAAGGTAGGTTAAAGTTAATCAATAGCAAAGCAATAACGGCAATACTTAAAAAAACAGGGTTTGTAATTGACTTTATAGCACTGTTTTCCACTCGTGTATTAAACGCCCTAAGTAGTAAAAACAAAGCAATAATGATAGGCACACACAACCACCAAAGGTCAGGTTTTAATTCAGTCATTGTTTTTTCTACTTTTGAAAAAAACCATTACTGAGCTAACTAACAATAATGTACTTGCTGGCACAATAAAAATAACAGACATTAAAAAAGGCCAGTTAGATTTTATAAGGTTTAGATGTTCAATAAAGCCAACGCCAGCGGGAATAAAAAAAATAGGCATCACATTTAAAATTGGAGAGGCGCAGGGTTTTATATGTTCCTCTTTTACTATACTTGCTAGCAGTAACACTAATAAAATAACCATAGCGAGTAAAGGGGCAGGGAAGCTGCCTCCTGTAAAATGCATAATAAGTTTAGCACAGGCTAAACACAGCAAAATGATTGCGCTACTTAACAGGTATTTCATCATTATTACTCAATTTTATAGAGGGCTTTTAGTTTAACAACCAATAACAATGTGTACATTGTCCCTTAGTATTAACGTCGTTTTAGTATTAACGCCGATTTAATTACCACCGCTTAGCGTTGTTGTATTCTATATCGTATTTACCCTTTGCTTTTGCGATGGCTTTTTTTGTATTTGGGTTTGTTAGTAAACGAATTTGACTCCAAGTTTCTTTTGCGAGTATTTTTCGTTGCTGTGACTGATAGCTTAATTGAGTAATACGCTTAATAGCAGCTAGGGTATCGGGTGAGCGCTCAAGTAATGTACTTAGCAGTGTTTGGGTAGCAAGTTCTGTGTTGTTTGTTAGCTGTGTGACGAGCCCTAGCTCGTTTGCTTGCTCTGCGGTTATAGGGGTTGCATGGCTTGCAAGAAAAAGTGCTTGGTCGCGTTTAACAAGTCCGCCCATCATTACATTTGCCCCCATGTCAGGGCAAAGCCCCCAGCGAGCTTCCATGATGGCTAGCTTGGCGTCATTGTGTACAATTCTGTAATCTGCTCCTAACGCTATTTGTAACCCACCCCCTAAGCAGTTGCCATTGATTTGTGCAATAACAGGTACGCTTAACGATTGCCACCCTAGTACAACTTTTTGCGCTAAGTTTTGGTTGCCGGGTAACCATTTAAACAGTAATTTTATTATATTTACAGGTGAGGCCATAACCGCGGTAATATCAAGCCCTGAACAAAAATGTTCGCCATCACCTTTTATAATTACTGCACGAATAGTACGATCCTTTTTTATGTTTTTAATCGTGTTATTTAACGACACAAACATGGCAAAGTTTAATGCGTTTTGTTTGTCGGCACGACTCAAGGTAACCGTTGCAATACCGTCTTGTTTTTCTAGTTTTATCATTATCAACTCCTCTGACCTGTTGTTTGAGCTTATGCGGTTACAAAAGGGAAGTAAAGTGATGTGGTTTTTAAAATAGATTGAATTTATTTGCAAATGGGCAGTCTGAATTACTTGGTTTTATTTTGATAATACATAAAGTGTGGTTTGAGGTTAAAAAAGTCAGGTTTTTAAACGCTTTTTTATCAAATAGGTAATCAGATTTGATAACATAGCGCCAATTATTAAGGTTAAGGTTACGCAGATATGTCGGGTCCACGTTTATTTACAATCGAAGAAGCAACACATCAAGCTTATGATATTTTTTTAGAGTTAGCACCGAGTAACTTAAGTGATGATGACGTTGAAAACTTTAATGAGTACCGAGAAGATCTTGGCTTTATTGAAGAAGATGAACCGGACGACCAGTGGCAAGATTTTGTTGCGCTTGAAATTGAGCCAGAACACTTTATTCAAGTGCTAGTGGGTTTAGAGTTTGATAATGAAGATGTGCTATTTGCAAAAATTTTAATTAGCCGTGATAAAGACGCCCCGTTTTGCCATATTTTATGGAAAGAAAGTGAATAAGCCCTGCTGTTTGTTTATTTTTGATTAAGTGGCGAGATAGAATTTTGCGTAAGTATTTATTTTTAATTTTTATTTTAATTAGTGGCTCTTGCTGGGCTGTTGATCCATTTGAAGATTTTCATGAGTATGGGCAGCTTTCTGACGAAGAAATTCATGATTTACACAAAGGCGAAATGCTTTACGGCGATACTGAGTTTGGGTTTATTTTGTCCCGGGGTAATATCAATTCAACCAGCTTTAAGCTCAAAGGTAACCTTTACCAAGATTTTGAAAAGTGGCGAAACCAATTCAAAATTGACTCCCTTTATAAGCGCGACGAAAATGACGACACTGGAGACAGCGACGTAACTGCAAACCGTGTGTTTGTATCTGCACAAGGTAACTACAAAGTAGGCGTTAAAAATTCATCGTTTTTTATTTATGGCGATTACGAGGAAGATCAGTTTAGTGGCCTTAAATTTAAAAGCACCATTGCAACAGGGTATGGTGCGCGTGTTTATCAGGGCACCAAGAACAAAGTAGATATTGATATCGGGCCTGGTTTGTACCGTTCGGTAGCTGATGAAGACTCAACGGTAAGTGAAAGCGAAGAAAATAAAACCGGTTACTTACTGCGTGTTGCTATGCAATGGGAGCGACTGGTTTCAAAACGAACACGTTTTAATCAAGATGTGAGTATAGAGCAGTCATTGTCAGGGTTAAATTCACGATTAAAATCTGAAACTGCGCTGATTAGCCAGGTTATAGGGGCGGTGTCTCTTAAGTTTGCTTATATGTATCGTTATAATTCAAAACCAGAAGATGATAAACTTAAGTTTGATTCTGAGCTCAGTGCTACTTTGGTGTATAGCTTTTAAGTATTTTATTTAATTAGAGAATAATATGTATCAGCATAAACAGTATGCGGTGTTTATCTTTTTTGTTTTGACTTGGATTGGTGGCTTTGTTGCTTTAGCGTGGAATTTAATTGGGGCAGATTGGCCGTTAATTATTTTTGCAGGTGTATTGGTACTGGTGGGCTTTTTGTTTCATGGCTTAACAGTTAAAGTAAACGATAAAACAATTAGCTGGGGATTTGGCCCTGGTGTGGCAGGCCAGCAAATTACGCTTAGCGATATTTCTGAGGCGAAAGCAGTTCAAAACTCTTACAGGCATGGTATTGGTATTCGTATAACTCACGATGGGTGGGTTTATACTGTGTCTGGATTTAGTGCTGTTCAGCTAACGCTTAACGATGGCACCTTGTATAGAGTGGGTACAAACGACCAACAAGGGTTACTAGACGCACTAAAAAAACAGAACGTACCAGTGGCACAGCCTAAAAAGCAACAAAGTGACCCCAAGGTGGTTAAACGTAATAATATGATATAAAAAAAGCGCCTTAGGCGCTTTTTTTATAAAAGGTTTTATTAGTGGTCGTGACCACAACCACCTTCGCCATGCACATGGCCATGGGTAAGCTCATCAGCTGTTGCATCTCGTACTTCAAGTATTTCAACATCGAAGTTTAGTGTAATACCTGCAAGCGGGTTATTGCCATCAACAATGACCTCTTCATCTTGGATATCAATAATCATTACTGATTGGTCGCCATCATCTGTTGATGCACGAAATTGCATACCCACTTCAATTTCCATACCATCGAACATCGACTTTGGTACAGCTTGCATTAGGTTGTCATGGCGTTCACCGTAACCATCTTCAGGTTCTACTTTTACGCTTAGCGTGTCACCAGGTTGCTTACCTAGTAGTGCGTTTTCAAGGCCTGAAATTAGATAACCAGTACCCACAATAAAATGTAGCGGCTCACCACCGAACGAGTTATCAATGCTGTTACCATCATTATCCATCACTGAATAATGCATTTTTACCACTTTGTTTGCCGCAACGATCATAGTCATTCCTATTTATTCATCATCTAAAGAGTAGGGCAGAGGCAGAATGTTTAGCTCTACCTGAGGCGCGTGTTTTGCACGAAGTACTTGCGTTGTTTCAGTATCGTTTGGCAACACAACAAGGCCAGTTAAGATCTTTGTTTTTTCATCAAAGCTTTGCGCAATAAACTTACCAGCACGACGCCAGTTTTCACCCAGTTGTACTTCAAGTTCGGGTTCGTCCAGCATACTTTCACTTTGGCCTGATACGATATACATGGCTCGCTTATTTTTACCAAGGTATTTCATACGGGCTACAGTTTCTTGCCCTGTATAGCAGCCTTTTTTAAAGCTGATTCCACCAATGGCTTGTAAGTTAACCATTTGCGGCACATATTCACCAATTGCATCACTGTTAAGTTGTGGCTCGCCAGCTAAAATTGCTGCTTGTTGCCATGGGGTATCATTATCGAGCGTAGAAACAGTGTCAGGTACTGCAAACTGGTTATCGACCATAAGCAGAACTCGGTTATTAGCCAGTTTTAATGCCTTACCGCTTGCAAAATCGCATGCTGAAGTGTTTTCGTTAAAGGTAATATTTAGCTCATCTAATGTAGCGGATAAGTCATCACCAATAAGACCAATGAGGCGCTTTGAAGAGGCGCTTATGTCTACTTTTGCAAATACAGCGTATTTTTTTAGCTCAACTAATGATTGCTCTACCTCGGCACTGCTGCCAGATAAGTAATAACTGTCTTGGTGAGAAAAGAGCTTAAATACACCCCAAAGTTTTCCTTTGGCACTACAATGACCGGTCCATAAAAAATTGCTGGTGGTTAATTTATTTAGATCTTGAGTAATTTGCCCGTGCAGATAAGATAATTTATCAGTACCCGTAAGGCTAATAAGTTGGTGAGATAACGGACATGCGTAAACGCTAGACATAAAAACCTTCTTTGCAATACAAATGAAGTGACATAATAACGCAGTTGTTACGTATGGTACAGACAAGCACCCGCAGGGGGGTATTTATTTTATAGTTGATTAATAGCTGCTAAACCGGCTTGTGTTTGTTAAACTCGAGTCAATTCAGTATGAGGTTTAAAATGGTTGAAATTCATAGTAAAGCACGTATTCGTTGGGCTTGTCGTCGTGGCATGTTAGAGCTAGATGTTTTGTTTATGCCGTTTGTAGAAGAAGCATACGATTCTTTAAATGCAGAGCAACAAGCTATATTTCAGCGCTTGTTAACACAAGAAGACCCTGATTTATTTGCATGGTTTATGGGGCATGAAAAATGTAAAGACGAGCAACTAAATAGCATGGTTCAACTTATATTAAACAGAGTTCGTGTATAGGTTCACAGTAAAAAATAATAAAGCAGACCACAAACCCATTGTGGTCTTTTTTTGTGTGCTTACATTAATAATGTGCTTATTTTTAAGTTCTGTCCTGTCTATTATAATTTGTGTTATTGCCAATCTAATCGCTGGGGTTTTAGTAGGGCGTAAAATAACTGTATGCCAACCGCTCATGGGCGTGATTATTTTGGAGCCCAACTTGTTTAGATTCGAAAATCACGCTTATAAAGTAGAAGGGCAAATAAGTACCAAAAGCAGAGTGTTCACGGGCAGTGTGTGGCTATTCATAAAAGGATTTAGTAACAACCATTGGCTTATTATTTCAGCCAATGGTGTTGATAAGCAAAGCTATGCCCGATTAAAACGAGCTGTTTTGAGCGCTGTTAATGGCGCTCAGGAGTCAAAATAGTGGGAGTTGGGTTTTCGTTTTGATCAGGGTAATCAATTGTGTAATGAAGCCCTCTACTTTCTTTTCTTTGCATGGCACTTCTAATTATTAACTCTGCCACTTGTACTAAATTACGTAGTTCTAGCAAGTTGTTACTTACTCTAAAGTTAGCATAATAATCGTGTATTTCTTGTTGCAGCAGCTCAACGCGATGCAATGCGCGCTCTAAGCGTTTAGTTGAACGAACAATACCAACATAATCCCACATAAACAGACGTAGCTCATGCCAATTATGAGTGATGACAATTTCTTCGTCAGAGTTAGTTACGCGGCTTTCATCCCATTGTGGCAAGGTCATTGGCTCTGGCGCATGTTCAATTTTGCTTAAAATATCTTTTGCTGCGGCGTGGGCAAACACTATGCATTCTAACAATGAGTTGCTTGCCATTCGGTTTGCACCGTGTAAACCGGTGTAGGCAACTTCACCCACGGCATAAAGATTATCTAAATCTGTTTTA
This sequence comes from Pseudoalteromonas sp. CR1, assembly GCF_019392235.1. Taxonomy (NCBI): domain Bacteria; kingdom Pseudomonadati; phylum Pseudomonadota; class Gammaproteobacteria; order Alteromonadales; family Pseudoalteromonadaceae; genus Pseudoalteromonas; species Pseudoalteromonas sp. CR1. The sequence continues at coordinate 341,362 of NZ_JAHXRM010000001.1, forward strand.
CCGTTGAAGTCGGTCATTACACCACCGCAAGTATAGTGTGCGGCAGGGACAACCGGAATCGCTTCTTTTGTAATATCTAACCCAACACTTAAGCATTTTGCATAAATGGTAGGGAAGTGCTCAATAATAAACTCTTTATCTTTGTGGCTAATATCTAAATAAACACAATTTGCACCTAAGCGTTTCATTTCAAAATCAATTGCACGAGCCACTATGTCACGAGGAGCTAACTCTTCGCGCTCGTCAAAGTCTTTCATAAAGCGGGTGCCGTCGGGGCGTTTTAAATAAGCGCCTTCACCGCGCATTGCTTCGGTAATTAAAAAGTTTTGTAATTCTGGATGATATAAGCTGGTGGGGTGAAATTGGTTAAACTCCATATTAGCCACTTTACAGCCAGCTCGCCAAGCCATCGCAATACCGTCACCGCTCGATACATCAGGGTTAGATGTATATAAGTACACCTTACTAGCTCCACCGGTGGCAAGCGCTACAAATTTAGCTGATATAGTTTCGACTTTTTTAGCTTTTTTGTTCCACACATACATACCCTCTACGTGTGTTCCCGTTCGGCCTGTATTTTTATCAGTAATTAAATCAATTGCATTATATTGCTCAAGTAGGGTGATATTTTTATGTAATTTGACTTGGCTTATCAACGTTGTTTGAACGGCTTTACCTGTAGCATCGGCGGCATGTAAAATCCGACGATGGCTATGTCCGCCTTCTCGCGTTAAGTGAAAACGTTCTTTGCCTTTGCTGTCAAACTCCATGTCAAAAGGCACGCCTTGGTCAATTAGCCATTGTAGGCAATCGTGTGCATTACTCGCTGTATAATGAACTGCTTTACGGTCACACAGGCCGCCGCCAGCATCGAGGGTATCTTCAACATGCGATTCAATACTGTCATTTTGTTTATCAAATACTGCGGCTATGCCACCTTGTGCATAAAGTGTAGAGCCTTCGGTAAGCGCACCTTTACTAATAACGGTCACGTTACAATAATTAGCTAAAGATAAGGCAAGAGATAAGCCAGCCGCGCCGCTTCCGATAATAGCGACATCTGCGATGTGATGTTTATTTTGGTTCATGTCAGGGGTACTTTGCGGTTACAATGCTTAAATAAAGCAGTATTTGTTTTTAATATCCGTAGTTGTATCATATTTGCCATACCACTACGTAGTGATTTTAATGGCTTAGCGCCGTTATTTATGAACTATTTTATATAAAAATAATATTAAGCAGAACTTTTTATTCATGTCGGGGTCAGAGTATTTGTGAACAATGGCGATAATATGAATAACAAGCAAAAATCAGACATAGGAGTACCGGCTCGAATGAGCGAGCAGGAATTGGATTTAGTGCTAGTAAGAAGAGTGCAGCAGGGCGATAAAAATGCCTTCAATCTATTAGTAAAGAAGTATCAAAACAAGATTGCAGGTTTGATCTCTCGTTATGTATCAAACCAAGGTGATATTGCTGATGTAGCGCAAGAGGCTTTTATAAAAGCTTACCGTGCACTTCCCAACTTTAGAGGCGATAGCGCTTTCTATACTTGGTTATACCGTATTGCCGTTAATTGTGCTAAAAATTATCTAGTTGCACAGGGGCGTAAGCCGCCAGCCAATGATATTGACGCCGAAGAAGCTGAATTTTATGATTGTGGTGACTCCATGCGTTCAAACGCATCACCTGAGAACCTTTTATTAAGTGAAGAGGTTCGCGCTGTAATTTTTAATGCAATTGATAGTTTGCCTGAAGACCTTAAAACCGCAATAACTCTCAGAGAAATTGAGGGTATGAGCTATGAGGAAATAGCTGTGGTAATGGATTGCCCTGTAGGTACAGTACGTTCGCGTATATTTCGTGCCCGTGAAGCAATTGATAACAAATTAAACCCATTAATAGGCGAGTCTTAGTATGACAAAAGCACACCTTAACAAGTTAGATAACGAATCGTTATCTGCATTACTTGATGGCGAGCAGCACCTAGCTGATGCAAAAATTGCAGAGCAAGATGTTTCTACGTTTGGTCGTTATGCGTTAATTGGTGATGCAATGCGTGCTCAAAAAAATAACCACGACATCCATATTGATATTAGCGAACGCGTTGCATTAGCACTAGAAAGCGAGCCTGTTTACGCTGACTTTACTCAGTCAAAAGGACAATCTCAAGTAGCTGATAAAAAAGAACAAAATAACGTAGTGTCATTTAACTGGCGTAAACCTGTTACGCAGCTTGCAATAGCTGCAAGCGTGGCAATGTTTGCGATTGTGGGAGTGAGTACTTTGCCGCAAAGTGATCCACAGCAAAATGAAATTCCATTACTTCAAACCACACCGTTAACAGGCATGGCGTCACCAGTGAGCTACTCATCAGCGCCAGCCCTTGAAAACGCAGAGCAAGGTTTGCGTGAGTTACAACAACAACGCATTGGTGCGTTAGTGTTAGAGCATCAGCGTCAAGCACGTGTTGCTAACTCTCTTCAAACAGCGCAAAATGAAACAAAAGCGCAAGAGGAAAAAAACTAATTAAATGAAAGTAATTACTTTTGTTCTGTCGTTGGTACTAAGCTTTACTGCCGTTGCCAACGACACAAACCCTGCCAAAACGCTATTATTAGAAATGGCCAATGCTGTCCATAATCGTAACTTTGACGCCTCATTTGTTGTTGTTAAAGGTAAATCAATGGAACCCTACCGATGGGTGCACGCCAAACAAGGTGAAACCGAGCTCGAACACTTAAGTTTGCTCAATGGCGCTGGCCTTGAAATGATTAGAGTTAACGACCAGGTAACTTACTTTGAGCCACAGTCTGAGCCTTACTCGCTTAAAACAGATTCAATTGCAGGCCCTATCCCTGAAGTTCTTTTTAAAGATATACAGCAATTAAGTGAACACTATGATTTTGTATTAGGCGGAAAAGGCCGTATTGCAGGTAGGGCAGCGCAGTTAGTGCGCATAGAGTCAAAAGACGAGCACAAGTATAACTACTGGATTTGGCTTGATATGGAGTCTGCGCTGCTATTAAAAGCTGCGTACGTTAACCATCAGGGTGAAGCACTTGAACAGCTTCAGTTAACCCATATTAGTGTGACTGAGCAACCAGCACCAATGCTACTTGAAGTCTTAAATCGAAACTTTCCTACACCATTACCTGAAAACGAATTGGAAGGAGTTGATAGTTCTTCAACTAATTGGGAGATAAGCTGGTTACCAGCTGGTTTTGAATTACTTAAGTCTGACAGGCATAAACTCGATTTAAACAATGAGTTAACGGATTACTACCTTTATTCAGATGGGTTTGTTGAGATATCTGTGTTTATTCAGCGACCACTACCAGGCAAACGCTTAAGTGGTGCACTCACCTCTGGCGCCACTACGGTTTATGTGCATAATGGCGGTAATTTTGATGTATCGGTTGTTGGTAATGTGCCAAGTTTAACCGCTAAGGCTATAGCCGAATCTGTTACGCGCGCATTATAAACGATTCGCAAGGATTGTTATGATTGAACAAACTCTTACTGTTGTGGCCCTTAGTGGCCACACAGCGCATTTAGAAGCCGAGCAAAAGCAAGCTTGCGCTGGCTGCAACGGTCGTTGTGGCTCTCAGGTATTTAGTAAATTATTTGGTACTGCAAAAAAAACACTTCCTTATAAATTTGAGTCTCCTGTCGAAATAGGGCAGAAGGTCACTTTATCCCTTGATGATAGCCATATGGTAAAACATGCGTTTGCTGTTTATATGTTGCCGCTGTTTTTAAGTCTTATTTTTGCACTTGTAACGTCTGAGTTATTAATAATGGGCGAAGGTTGGCAAATACTAGCAGCTGTTTTGGGGGGGCTTTTGGGGTTTTATATTGCTAAAACACGGGTTAAATCGCTGAAACACGATATAAAAGTAGTAAAAATTCATCCAATTAGTATCCCTTTAACTCAAATAGATGGTGATTGACGCCAATTAAATGTAAAATTGGCGCTTTATACCCAAGTAACTTGGAAATACAGGAAGTCGTGATTTAAAGCAGTGTAATAAAAGTTAACCAGTGCAGTTGTTGTGTTATCAGTTATTGATTGTTTATATCATTTTTCGTCATTATGTATGTTGTTAAATTAATTAACAAAAACATGCTAAAGCAAGTATTTGCAAGTCACTTAGGTATCCATATTTAGTCCTTTAATTAAGAAGTATTGAACTCAGTTTATGAAGCATATCCGTAATTTTTCGATAATCGCCCATATTGACCACGGTAAATCGACCCTTTCAGATCGTTTGATTCAAGTTTGTGGCGGTTTAACCGACCGTGAAATGCAAAAACAAGTTTTAGATTCAATGGATATTGAGCGCGAACGTGGTATTACCATTAAAGCGCAAAGTGTAACGTTGAACTACAAAGCAAATGACGGCGAAACATACCAACTTAATTTCATTGATACACCAGGACACGTTGACTTTACCTATGAAGTATCGCGTTCTTTAGCTGCATGTGAAGGCGCATTATTAGTTGTTGATGCAGGGCAAGGCGTTGAAGCGCAAACTTTAGCAAACTGTTACACCGCGATAGAAATGGACTTGGAAGTAATTCCAGTATTAAACAAAATTGATTTACCGCAAGCAGATCCACTGCGTGTTGCTGAAGAAATTGAAGAAATTATTGGTATTGATGCCCTAGACGCTGTTCAGTGTAGTGCTAAAACCGGGGTTGGTATTGCCGAAGTGCTCGAAATGATCGTTAAGGACATTCCGCCACCAGTCGGCGAAAAAGACGAGCCTCTTCAAGCGCTAATTATTGATTCATGGTTTGACCCATACCAAGGTGTTGTATCGCTTGTGCGCATTAAGCACGGTGAGCTACGTACGGGCGACAAAATTAAAATCATGTCTAACGAGCACATTCATACAGCCGATCAAGTGGGTATATTTACACCTAAGCAAACCAATACAGGGATTTTACGTACCGGTGAAGTAGGCTTTGTTATCGCAGGTATTAAAGAAATTCACGGTGCACCAGTTGGTGATACGATTACGCATCAAAGAAACGCAGCGCCACAGCGTTTACCTGGCTTTCAAAAAATTAAACCGCAAGTTTATGCAGGTATGTTCCCAATAGCGTCTGACGAGTATGAATCATTCCGCGATGCCCTTAACAAGCTAAGCTTGAACGATGCGTCGTTATTCTTTGAGCCAGAAAACTCAACGGCACTTGGTTTTGGTTTTCGTTGTGGCTTTTTGGGTATGCTCCATATGGAAATTATTCAAGAGCGTTTAGAGCGTGAATACGATATTGACTTGATTACAACTGCTCCAACGGTAATTTACGAAATCGTAACAAAAGACGAGCGCACTTTCCAAATCGATAATCCGTCTGATTTACCTGCAGTTAATGACATTGTAGAAATTCGTGAGCCGATTGTTGAGGCAAATATATTAGTGCCGCAAGAATACTTAGGTAATGTCATTACTCTATGTATAGAAAAGCGCGGTAGTCAAACTAAAATGACTTATCATGGTAAGCAAGTTGCAGTAACGTATGAGTTACCAATGGCTGAAGTGGTAATGGATTTCTTTGATAAGCTTAAATCTACTAGCCGTGGTTTTGCATCACTTGATTATAACTTTAAGCACTTTCAAACATCAGACATGGTTCGCGTTGACATTTTAATTAATGGTGAACGTGTTGATGCGCTAGCAATTATTGCACACAGAGACAGTGCGCAATCACGTGGTCGTCAGCTTGCTGATGCGCTTAAAGAGCTTATTCCGCGTCAAATGTTTGATATCGCAATTCAAGCCGCGATTGGTCAGCATGTTATTGCGCGTACAACTGTAAAACAACTACGTAAAAACGTAATTGCTAAATGTTACGGTGGTGATGTGAGTCGTAAGAAAAAGCTACTCAAAAAACAAAAAGATGGTAAAAAACGCATGAAACAAGTAGGTAATGTTGAAGTACCTCAAGAGGCGTTTTTAGCTATTCTGAAAGTTGGCAAATAACAACAAAGGATTATAAATGGCTGGTTACTTTTCAATTTTATTGGTGCTGTTAACCTTAGGCTCAGGCTTAATATGGTTAATAGACCACTTACTGTATGCACCAAAAAGGCAAGAGCGTTTAGAGTTAGCGCAAACGTCTGCTGGCGCAAAGTTAGATGATGAAACAGCAGCATTAATTGCACCAGAGCCAGTATTAACTGAAACTGCAAAATCGATTTTTCCGATGATTGCTGCTATTACTATTTTCAGATCGTTTATATTTGAACCTTTTCAAATTCCGTCAGGTTCGATGATGCCAACACTATTGGTGGGCGATTTTATTTTAGTACAAAAGTATTCATACGGTATAAAAGACCCTGTTTGGCGCACTCAATTAGTTGAGATGGACGAGCCTGAACGTGGTGATATTGTTGTTTTTAAGTTTCCTGGTAATGAAACAATTGACTACATTAAAAGAACAATAGGGCTACCTGGCGATAAGGTTGTATACCGCGATAAACACCTATACATTCAGCCAAAGTGTGCTGAAGGTGAAGTAAGCCGCAGTAACTTACAATGTGGTGAGTACAACAAGATTGACATGGAAGTGAAAGATAGAGGCGAATTTATGCTAAAAGGCATGGAATCGGTTCGAATAAATGAATCGCTCACAGAAGATGGTCACGATATTTTAATTTACCCTGAGGTTCCAGAGAAAAAAGGTCGCTACTTCAGACAAGCTGGTACTCGCACCGATGAGTGGGTTGTACCCGCAGACCACTATTTTATGATGGGTGACAACCGAGATAATAGTGAAGATGGTCGATTTTGGGGATTTGTACCAAAAGAAAACTTGGTGGGGAAAGCTGTCTTTATATGGATGAGTTTTGAATTTGAGAATGGCCCTGATGATGTTTTACCAGGATGGGTTCCAACTGGTGTTCGCTTTGAACGCCTAGGTAATATTCAGTAACAATGAAAAAAAATGTAACAGAGTTATACAACAAAATCGGCTACGAGTTTTCTGATCAAGGTTTACTTGAACAGGCAATGACACACCGTAGCCACAAAGGTCAACATAATGAGCGCTTAGAGTTTTTAGGCGACTCAATTTTGAGTTTTGTTATTGCCAATGCACTTTATGCCAAATTTCCAAAGGCACGAGAAGGCGACTTAAGCCGCATGCGTTCAACACTGGTACGTGGTCAAACACTTGCTGAGTTTGGTGTTGAATTTGGTTTAGGTGATTACTTACGTTTAGGTCCCGGTGAGCTAAAAAGTGGTGGGTTCCGCCGCGAATCAACACTTGCCGATGCAGTAGAAGCCATCATTGGTGCTGCGTTTTTAGATTCAGGTATTGAGCGATGCAGCGAGCTTATTTTATCGTGGTACGAATCACGCTTAGATGCTATTTCACCAGGGCTTAACCAAAAAGATCCGAAGACCCTGCTGCAAGAGCATCTACAAGGTCGCAAACTGCCTTTACCAGGTTACACTGTGGTTGATACAAAAGGCCAAGCGCACAATCAAACATTCACGGTTGAATGTATTGTTGATGGAATGGATAGCATAATTTCTGTTGGTAGCTCACGCCGTAAGGCTGAACAAAAAGCTGCTGAAAAAGCATTGAAGATAATTAAAAATGAATCTTGATACCCTAATACAACCTCATGAAGGCGATGTTGATACATTTTGTGGCATGATTGCCATTGTAGGACGTCCTAACGTAGGTAAATCGACTTTACTCAATGAGATTATTGAGCAAAAAGTAAGTATTACCTCTCGTAAGCCGCAAACAACGCGCCACCGTATTATGGGTATTCATACAGAAGGTAAGTATCAAGCTGTTTATGTTGATACGCCGGGACTTCACATAGAAGAAAAGCGCGCAATTAACCGTTTAATGAACCGTGCTGCATCTAGTTCAATTGGTGACGTAGAACTGATTATTTTTGTGGTTGAAGGAACGCACTGGACTGCTGATGATGAAATGGTACTAAATAAAGTATCGCAAAGCGGTAAACCAGTGATGTTGGTCATTAATAAAATTGACCAAGTAAAAGACCGTGATTTAGTGCTTCCTCATATGAAGTTATTAGGCGATAAGTTTGACTTTGTAAGCATTATGCCGGTTTCGGCAAAGCAAGGTAAAAATATCGACCTTATTAAAGATGAAGTAACAAAGCGTCTTCCGCCATGTGAGTTTTATTTTCCAGATGACTACGTAACCGATCGCTCGATGCGTTTTATGGCTGCCGAAGTGATCCGTGAAAAGCTAATGCGTTTTATGGGTGAAGAACTACCTTACTCGGTCACTGTTGAAATAGAACAGTTTAAATGGCAAGAAAACGGTGTTTGGCATATCAACGGGTTAATTTTAGTTGAACGTGAAACACAAAAGCGCATGGTTATTGGTAACAAAGGCGAAAAGCTAAAAGTGATTGGCCGTGAAGCTCGAAAAGATCTAGAAGAAATGCTTGATAACAAAGTATTTTTAGAGCTTTGGGTAAAGGTTAAATCTGGCTGGGCTGATGATGAACGTGCCCTTAGAAGCCTAGGCTACGGTGAAGACTAAGACAATAAGTAGCCTACTTTATGGATAGTGACTTCTATACCGCATACTTATTACACCGACGTCCTTATAGTGACTCACAAGTAATGCTTGATATGCTAGTAGAAGGAGTCGGTCAGCTTAGAATGATCGCAAGAATTAGTGGCCGCCAGGCCACTAAACATAAAGCGCAATTACAGCCTTTTCAACCTCTACTTGTTCACTACAGTGGTAAGTACGATTTAAAATACATTAATAAATTTGAGCTGCACGGCGCACCGCTTTTTCTATCAGGTGATGAGCTTTATTGTGGTTTTTATTTAAACGAGTTAACAAACAGAATAGTGCCTGTTAATGAGCCAATAGAACAAGCTTATGAGCTTTATAAATCTCATTTAGAAAACTTAAACAGTGGTGCCGATTTGCAATCTGTTTTGCGTTCTTACGAATTTCAATTACTCGAATTATTGGGTTACGGTGTTGATTTTAGTTTTGATACCAATGGTGAGCCAATAGATGAAGCGCTTACGTATAGTTATTTTCCTGAGCTTGGGTTTGTTATTCAAGAAGATACCCGCTCAGGCTTTAGCGGTGAACAGCTCCAAGCAATAGCAAATCATGACTTTAGTCGAAAAGATGTGTTATATATGGCAAAACAGTTAAGTCGCTATTTACTAAAACCTTTACTAGGTAATAAGCCATTAAAAAGTCGTGAATTATTTACGGCCTCTCAATAAACGTAATTTTACAGGTAAAATAATGAAAGATATTCTTTTGGGTGTAAACGTTGATCATATTGCAACGCTTCGCCAAGCACGAGGCACAACTTATCCCGACCCAGCGCATGCAGCGAGCGTTGCTGAGCACGCCGGTGCAGATGGCATTACCATTCATTTACGTGAAGACCGCCGTCACATTCAAGATCGTGACGTATATGTAATGGCAAAAACAATTCAAACGCGTATGAACCTCGAAACAGCAGTAACTGATGAAATGATTGCTATTGCTCTTGAGGTAATGCCTGAGTATGTTTGTTTGGTACCAGAAAAACGTGAGGAATTAACTACAGAAGGCGGTTTAGACGTTGCGGGTAACATAGACAAAATAAAAGCGGCAACTAAAACCCTTACCGATGCAGGCATCAAAGTCTCATTATTCATTGACGCGGATACTGCACAATTAGATGCTGCAAAAGCCTGTGGCGCACCTTATGTAGAAATACACACCGGTGCTTACGCAGATGCTACAAACGATAGTGACTTAAGCAAAGAGCTTGAGCACATTCGTCAAGGTGTACAATACGCAGCAAGTTTAGGTCTAATTGTGAACGCAGGGCATGGTTTAAACTACCATAATGTAAAACCAATAGCCGCAATGCCAGAAATTTATGAGTTAAATATAGGCCACGCTATTATTGCGCGTGCCGCCATTGACGGCTTAGATAAAGCAGTACGAGATATGAAGCGCTTGATGCTTGAAGCGCGTGTTTAATAGCAAACTTTACTTTTAAGACGAAGCTGACACTAGCTGATTTTGAGTCAGTATTCAAAAATAAAAAAGACGCGATTACGATGCGTCTTTTTTATTTTTACCATTCATTTTTGCGTCAACCAATAGGTTTTCAAGCTCATCTTGTAGCTCAAAAAGTTCAGGCTCTATATTTTCGAGCACGCACTCATTTTTAAGTGAAGTTTCAATAGTTTCAGCTAACGATTTTAATTTTGGTACACCAGTGTAGCAGCACGCACCATGGAATTTATGCACAATGCTGAGTACTTGTTCACAATCTTCATCATCAATAGCTTTAGTAAGTAAATTCAGTGTTTCTGGTACGCTTAAAAGCAGCATATTGAGCATCTCAAGCGCCAATTCGTTTTTTCCACCAGCCCGTTGTAATGCGAGCGGCCAATCTATTCGGCTACTCTCAAAAGGCGCTGGGCTTTGGGGTATTTCATTTTTGCTTTTGTCACGGTTTATTGGCGTTTGCGGGCTGTGGTCGCTAATAATTTGTTTAAGCGTATCTTCGTCAATAGGTTTGGTTAAATACCCTTTAAAGCCATCTTTCAGTAGTTGTTCTTTTTCGCTATGCAATGCATGTGCGGTTACCGCAATAATAGGCGTGTCTTCATTAAGCGACGACTCTTGAATAAGTTTACACGCGGTTATGCCGTCCATTATTGGCATTTGAATGTCCATAAAAATAACATCGTACTTATGGCTTTTACTTAAACTATAAGCCTGTGAACCATTATGAGCGGTATCAATGACCTCAACTTGCTCATCAAGCAGTGTACATATCAGTTTTAAATTAGCGTCATTATCATCAACAACTAACACTTTGAGTGGCAATAACTTTTGTTCGCTTTGCTCTATATTATGGACAGGGTGATCGAGCCTATACGGCGCAGCAAGCACCTCGCATAGCTTACGATGATTAAGCGGCTTACTTAAACAGGCATCTGCACCGCTGCCAATAAACGCCTCACGCATATTATGTGAAACGGTATTAAGCATTAAATATAAATAATCGGTCGAGTCTCTTACTGTTTTTACATAGCCTTTTAATAGTTGCATATGATCAACCGATGCCATGTGACCTATTAAACAAATATCAAATTTAGTTTGGGTATTTTCTATGGCTGACAAAAAGCTGGCTTCGTTAAAGCATGGCGTTACGTTTGCTTGCCACTCTGTCAACAACGACAGTACTGCATGATGAGTATGCTCGTGTGGCTCTAAGTATAAAATACGTTTACCAATGAGTGATTTACTTGGCAGATCGTTGGTAAATACGTGATTAGGGAGTCTAAAAACGCTATTAAATGTAAAACATGTTCCGTTACCAGGCGCTGAGTTTAACGATATTCGACCATTCATCGCTTCAACAATATGTTTGGTGATAATCAGGCCGAGGCCGGTACCCCCAAATTTACGCGTAATGCTCGAATCTGCTTGGCCAAAAGGGGTAAACAATGAATCTTGTTTATCCATTGGTATACCCACACCGGTGTCTGTTACCGACACTAAAACAGAGGCACTTTCTTCATCAAGTAAGCGGTAGCTAATATCTACTTTTATAGAACCTTGTTCGGTAAATTTAATTGCGTTACTTAGTAAATTAATAAGTACTTGTTTAAAGCGAGTGGGATCCCCGGTTAAATCGTCAGGGACTTGCGGGTTTATATAAATAGAGAGCTCAAGCTGTTTTTCATGGGCGCTTGGAGCAAGCAGTGTCATGACTTCGTTTACAGCATCGCGCAATTGAAATTGAATAGACTCAAGTTCCATCGCACCAGCTTCTAGTTTAGAAAAATCTAAAATATCGCTGATAATGGTCATTAAGCTATTAGCCGACAACATGATTGTATCGAGGTAATCTTTTTGGTGCTTGTTCAGTGGTGTTTTATAAAGCTGGCGAGTAAACCCCATTACACCATTGAGTGGCGTACGTAACTCGTGACTCATTTTTGCTAAAAAGTCAGACTTAACACGGTTAGCATCCTGCGCTTCTTTTTTTGCCATTGTGAGCTGAATATTCTGCGTTTCATACTGTTCAAGCGTTTCACGGTAATCACTGGTTGCTTGGTCAATATTTTTTTGCATTTCGTCTTTTTGCATCACCATGGTATCGGCTATCGTGTTTAGCCCTTCACGAAGAATATCAAATTCACCTAACATGGTATCCGTAAGGCCTGTACTTCTTTTTCCTTCAACGAGCTTGTCGGTTGCAAGTACTAACTTATTCAAAGGGGTCATAAACATACGGCTAAGTTTAAATGCCATAATTGCCGCCAATACCAAAGATAAAATAATAACAATGCCACTAACAAGTAAGGCGCGTTGTTGACCAATCACGGCTTTATCTTTGTTTAGCTGTAAAATAACCGTGCCCAATGTTGTTTGAAAAGCAGAAGAATCCCACTGAGTGTTAGGGGAAGAGTGCCCAATAATGGGAGTATAAAACGTGATGATATCTTTTGAGGACTCTATTTTAGTGACTTTAAGTGATTCAAGAGACGTTTGATTAATTAATTCATCAAATGAGCGGTGGTAATTACTCGTCATCAACAGCTCGTTGTTAGTGTCAAATATAGCAATTGATTTAATAGACGGTGAGTGGCGATTATGTGTAAAACTGATTAAACGATTAAGTAATACTTTATTTTTATCAAGAAGTGGCTGCTCTAGGGCAATAGCTAAGGGCTCTGAAATAGTTGCACCTTGTTGATATAAAATTTCATCAAGCTCAATGTAACGATTTACTGTAAAATAACCACCAAGCAGCAATCCAATGATCACCGTAGGGATCAGGGTCAAAGTTAAAACAGAATCACGTAAGCCTAATTTGGTCATAGTGGGAGCATTATTATCATTATTAGTATGCTTTGAGTATATACGTTTCGATGCTTATTCTCAAAGCTTCCCCTAGGTGTGATTAGTAACGAGTTTTAACCTAAATAAATGTAAGGTAATGCCACATGGCACAAATTTTTAAAGCGAAAAAAAAACCTCTTCAACAAAAGTCAGTGGTGCTCGATATAACAAATATGGATCACCAAGGCCGTGGCATAGCAAAATATAACAATAAAGTATGCTTTGTTGCAGGTGCATTACCAGGCGAGCAAGTAAAAGCAACGCTTGTTGATGATAAAGCGCGTTACAGTAATGCTGTTACACACAAAGTGATTAAAGAAAGTAAAGCAAGGGTAGCGCCTTTTTGTGAGCATTATAATCACTGTGGTGGCTGTCAATTACAGCACTTAGATGTGAATCAGCAAGTAGTTGAAAAGCAAACCGCGGTTGAGCAGCTTTTCGAAAAATTTGCCAAGCAAGCAAATTTAAACTGGCAAACTCCATTATTAAGTAAACCAACACATTATAGGCGAAGTGCACGAATAGCGGTTATGTTTGATAAAGCGGCTAAAAAAATGCGTATAGGTTATAGAGCGAGCGCTTCTAAAAATGTTGTTAGTATCAATAAGTGTGCAGTTTTGACTGATGCCTATGAAGCTGTTTTTACACTTTTTGATGAATTAATTAATCACAATAAGTCATTACACAGTATAAGCCACCTGCAATTATGCCAAAGTGAAACGCATAACTTTGTGGTTATTCGTCACACTAAAGCAATTAGTAATGAAGTAAAGGCAGTGGTTAAAAAAGCCTGTATGCCTTACAAATACTCAGTTATTTGGCAAAGCGAAAGCGAAGTGATTGACCACGCTAATATTACTATGCCGTATTATTACTTAGATGAATTTAAACTAAAATTTGAGTTCGGTTTAGGTAATTTTATTCAAGTTAATGCGCAAGTTAATCAAGCTATGTTAAAACAATCGGTAGATTGGCTTGGTTTAAGTGGCGATGAAAATATATTAGATTTATTTTGTGGTATTGGTAACTTTTCGCTCGTGCTGGCAAAACAAGCAAAAACGGTAATTGGTATAGAAGGGGTTGCTTCTGCGGTTGCAATGGCCGCGCAAAATGCGCAAACTAACTCTATCAGTAATGCGCAGTTTCATTGCTACGATTTAACGCAAAAAATACAAAATGCGCAATGGTTTAATAAAAACCTAGATGTGTTGGTACTAGATCCTTCACGTACTGGTGCAATGGCTATATTAGAGCAATTACCTTTAAAGCAATTTAAAACAATTTTATACGTCTCTTGTGACCCTGTTACCTTAGCCCGTGACAGCGCTATTATTTTGCAAGCAGGCTTTGGGCTCAACAAAATTGGGCTAATGAATATGTTCCCTCATACTGGGCATATTGAAACTATGGCGTTATTTCAACGGAGGTAAAGCGCATTATGGTAGCGACACGTCAATCACATCAACAAGATGAAACGGGTGATCTTTTTACACGGTTAAAAGCACTCGATCTGTCTACAGAAAAGATTCAGTTGCTTAATAAGGCGCAAGCGCTTTGTGTTAAAAGTGATAACCAAGCTTGGCAAAATACAGCCATCGAAATGGTAGAAATTTTAGTCGAGCTAAACCTTGATGCCGAATCGTTAGCCACGGCCTACTTAACGCCTTATTTTTTAAATGACGTTGTGTCCCTTGAAACCGTTCAAGAGCAGCTAGGTAGTAATATATCGCTGCTGTTAACGGGCGTTTCTCAAATGGCGACTATCAGTACTTTGTCGCATCAAGGCAAAGGCACTGTACAAGTTGATAATATTCGTAAAATGTTATTAACCATGGTTGAAGATGTGCGGGCTGTGGTAATAAAGCTTGCCGAGCAGGTTTGTCATTTACGAAACGTGAAAGACGCCGGTGAAGAGGAGCGGGTTATTGCCGCCAAAGAAACCGCGGATATTTTTGCTCCTTTAGCAAACCGACTTGGAATTGGCCAATTAAAGTGGGAGCTTGAAGATTTATCGTTTAGGTATTTACGCCCAGATACTTACAAAAAAATAGCCAAGCAACTTGATGATAAACGACTTGCCCGCGAAGCCTACATGGAAGACATGGTAGAGCAAGTTAAAAGCCGTTTAAGTGAAGCAGGTATAGAAGCTGATGTATATGGCCGGCCTAAGCATATTTACAGTATTTACAAAAAAATGGCGCAAAAAAACTACGAGTTTGATCAACTTTTTGATATTCGTGCCATGCGTATTGTGGTTGACCGCTTGCAAGATTGCTACGGTGCGCTGGGTATAGTGCATACCAACTGGCGCCATTTAAATAAAGAATTTGATGATTATGTTGCAACGCCTAAGCAAAATGGTTACCAGTCAATTCATACCGTTGTTTTTGGCCCTGAGGGTAAAACCGTAGAAATACAAATTCGTACACAAGACATGCATCAAGATGCAGAACTAGGCGTAGCTGCTCATTGGATGTACAAAGAAGGGGCCTTACCCGGACGTGGTTCGGGTTACGAGCAAAAAATTAGCTGGCTACGTAAATTACTGCAATGGCAAGAAGAAGTAGTTGATGGCGGCGATTTAGCTGAAGAGCTAAAAAACCAAGTTGTTGAAGACCGAGTGTATGTATTCACCCCGCGTGGCGATATTTTTGACCTACCATTAGGGGCCACGCCGCTCGATTTTGCGTACTACATCCATTCTAATGTGGGACACCGTTGTATTGGCGCAAAAGTATTTGGCAAAATAGTGCCGTTTACGCATCAATTAACGACGGGCGATCAGGTCGAAATTCTCACACAAAAGCAGGCTAACCCGAGTAGAGATTGGTTAAATCCGTCATTGGGCTACATTAAATCGTCTCGTGCGCGGGCCAAAATACACCATTGGTTCAAGCAACTTGATCGTGATAAAAATTTAAGTGCGGGTAAAGAAATTCTTGATAATGAGCTACAAAAGCTTGATTTAACATACAAAGATTTAGCTCCAGCAATTAAGCGATTTAACTTTAAAGAGCTTGATGACTTAATGGTTGCGATAGGGGCGGGGGATGTGCGCCTTAACCAAATGCTTAATTTTGTTACTGACCGCACAGAAGACGAACCCGTTATTCGTTTTAAAGCACCAAGCAAAGTAACGGGCGATAAAAACGGCATAGTGGTTGATGGCGTGGGCAGTTTAATGAGTCATGTAGCTAAATGTTGCCGACCAGTGCCCGGCGATGAAATTATTGGTTATATTACGCAAGGCCGTGGTATCGGCGTTCACCGTGATGATTGTGATGCATTTAATAACTTGAAAAAACAGCATCCAGAGCGTGTTGTAGAAGTTAGCTGGTCTGAAGATATAAATGGATCATACGCGCTTAGTATAAAAATTGAAGCAAGCGACAGATCTGGACTCATTCGCGATATAAGTTCTGTACTTGCTAACGAAAAAGTAAACGTAATTAATATGAACGTTAATACTGTGGGTGCTGACCAGTTAGCGGTATTTACCATGCAAATAGAAGTACACGATTTATCGGGTACAAACCGAGTGCTCTCTAAATTGCACCAAATTGAAGGTGTTCACCACGCTAAGCGAGGGCAGTAGCTTTGGCTAACCATTCAGCATTAACAGAACTTTTGAGTATTATGCAAACACTCAGAGATCCCAATGGCGGCTGCCCGTGGGATCTTAAACAAGACTTTAAATCAATTGTGCCGCATACACTTGAAGAAGCCTATGAAGTTGCCGACTGCATCGAATCGGGTAATTTAAATGAGCTTAAAAATGAGCTTGGTGACTTACTGTTTCAAATTGTGTTTTATGCCCAATTAGCGCAAGAACAAAGCTTGTTTGATTTTAACGATGTAATAGAACAATTAAATGCAAAGTTAACACGTCGTCATCCTCATGTTTTTGGCGACAAAAAAGCGCTCAATGATGAGCAATTATCACTGCAGTGGCAAGCTATTAAAGCCCAGGAGCGAAGCGAAAAAGCATTAACCAATACATCATTGTTGTGGCAAGATATTCCAGCAAATATGCCAAGTCTTAGCAAGGCTAAAAAAATTCAACAGCGAGTAGCTTCAATGGGTTTTGACTGGCCGACTTATTATGGTGCGCTTGATAAAGTAAGCGAAGAAGTACTTGAAGTTAAAGAAGCAATAGCGCACGATCCTTTATCGGATCACACAGCAGAAGAACTTGGCGATTTACTATTTGCCACCGTTAATGTGGCTCGCCACGTCAAACGTGACCCAGAGCAGCTCCTCAGAAATGCAAACGATAAGTTTTCTGCCCGATTTGAAAAGGTACAAGCATATTTGCAAGCGCAAGGTAAAAGCCTAGAGACAGCAAGCCTTGAAGAAATGGATAATGCGTGGGAAGCAATTAAAAAACATAAATAAAATAGCGCACGTTTTTTAATCGCCCATTCGCTAATTTTAGCTGGATTGCTAAAGCGTGTTTTGGTACAATTTCGCCCCGTCTTGATGATATGCCCATAGCCACTTTTTTGGGTGTTATATTCCTTTTAATTCCTGATATTCTAGGGTTCGCATGAGTACAAAATTTATCTTCGTTACTGGCGGGGTTGTTTCTTCGTTGGGTAAAGGTATTGCAGCAGCATCGTTGGCGGCTATTTTAGAAGCCCGTGGCTTAAATGTTACTATTTTAAAGCTGGATCCTTACATCAACGTTGACCCAGGCACAATGAGCCCAATTCAACACGGTGAAGTATACGTTACAGAAGACGGCGCAGAGACTGATCTTGATCTAGGTCACTACGAACGTTTTATTCGCACCAAAATGACTAGCCGAAATAACTTCACGCAAGGCCGCGTATATGAAGACGTATTACGTCGCGAGCGTCGTGGTGAATACCTAGGCGCCACTATTCAGGTTATTCCTCATATCACTAACGATATTAAACAGCGTGTTTACGAAGGCGCTGAGGGGCACGATATTGCCATTGTTGAAATTGGTGGCACGGTAGGTGATATTGAATCACAACCGTTTATTGAAGCAATTCGTCAAATGGGCACAGAGATCGGTCGCGAACGCGCACTCTTTATTCACCTAACGTTAGTGCCTTTCTTAGGCCCTGCGGGCGAAGTGAAAACAAAACCAACACAGCACTCAGTTAAAGAGCTTCGTTCTGTTGGTATTCAGCCAGATATTCTTATTTGTCGCTCAGATCGTAAGTTACCTAATAACGAGCGTGCAAAAATTGCATTGTTTACTAATGTTGAAGAAAAAGCGGTAATTTCACTACCCGATGTAGACAGTATTTACAAAATTCCAGCATTGTTAAAATCACAAGAGCTAGACAATTTTGTATGTCGTCGTTTTCACTTAGACGCGCCTGAAGCTGACTTAGTTGAGTGGGAACAAGTACTATACCAAGAGTCTAACCCTACGGGCGAAGTGACCATTGGTATGGTTGGTAAATACATTGAATTACCCGATGCGTATAAGTCGGTTAACGAAGCATTAAAACATGCGGGTCTTAAAAACCGTTTAACAATCAACATCGAATATGTAGATTCACAAGACCTAGAAAGCAAAGGCGTAGAATTACTTTCTCACCTTGATGCTATTTTAGTTCCAGGCGGTTTTGGTGGTCGTGGTGTTGAAGGTAAAATTTTAGCAGCTAAATACGCTCGTGAAAATAAAGTGCCTTACTTAGGCATTTGTTTAGGTATGCAAGTAGCGCTTATTGAGTATGCACGTAATGTAGCAGGCTTAGCTGATGCAAACTCTACTGAGTTTAATGCCAAATCAGCAGCGCCGGTTGTTGGCTTAATCACCGAGTGGTTAGACGCCGAAGGCAAAGTAGAAGTTCGTGACGAAAAATCGGATCTTGGTGGCACAATGCGTTTAGGCGCACAAAAATGTTACTTAACACCAGGCTCTAAAGTGCACGAAGTTTACGGTAGCGACGAAATTGTAGAACGCCACCGCCATCGTTACGAAGTAAATAACAACTTTGTAGAGCAGCTAGAAAAAGCGGGTTTAACATTCTCTGGTTTATCTGAAGATAAAAAACTGGTAGAAATTATTGAAAACAAAGATCACCCTTGGTTTATTGCCGCGCAGTTCCACCCGGAATTCACGTCAACACCACGTGATGGTCATCCGCTATTTGAAGGGTTTGTAGCAGCAGCGCATATCCACCAAAAAGCGTCATCGTAACTTATAAAAAGCCGTGCATGTATTGTACGGCTTTTTTGTTTTTAAGACTGACTAAGCTATATCAAACATAGTAAAGTTAACAAAACTCACCATTTTGGGAATATAGAGGAAACAAGATGTCAAATATCGTAAAAGTAATTGGTCGCGAAATCATGGACTCGCGTGGTAACCCAACTGTTGAAGCAGACGTACATTTAGCTGATGGTTCTTGGGGTCGTGCGGCAGCACCTTCAGGCGCATCTACTGGTACTCGCGAAGCATTAGAGTTACGTGATGGTGACAAAGCACGTTACTTAGGTAAAGGCGTATTGAACGCGGTTGGTTACATCAATAAAGAAATTGCTGATGCGTTAGCTGGCCAAGATGCACTTAACCAAAGTGCAGTTGATAAAGTAATGCTAGATTTAGACGGCACTGAAAACAAAGAAAAATTAGGTGCAAATGCAATCTTAGCAGTATCACTAGCGACAGCTAAAGCCGCAGCTCAGTCTAAAAAAGTAGAACTATACGAGCACATTGCTGATTTAAACGGCACACCGGGTGTTTATTCTATGCCACTGCCAATGATGAACATCATCAATGGTGGTGAACACGCAGATAACTCTGTAGATATTCAAGAGTTTATGATCCAACCTGTTGGCGCTGCAAACTTCCGCGAAGGCCTACGTATGGGCGCAGAGGTTTTCCACAGCCTTGCAAAAGTACTTAAAGCAGACGGCCACTCAACAGCTGTTGGCGATGAAGGTGGCTTTGCGCCAAACCTTGCATCTAACGAAGCGGCACTTGCAGCAATTAAAGTTGCGGTAGCAAACGCAGGTTACGAGCTAGGTAAAGATATTACTTTAGCGATGGATTGTGCAGCCTCTGAGTTTTACGACAAAGAAGCAAACATTTACGACCTTAAGGGTGAAGGCAAAAAATTCACGTCTGAAGAATTTAACTTCTTCTTGCAAGAGCTTACTCAGCAATACCCAATTGTGTCTATTGAAGATGGCTTAGATGAGTCTGATTGGGATGGCTTTGCTCACCAAACTAAATTAATGGGCGATAAAATCCAATTAGTAGGTGATGATTTATTCGTAACTAACACTAAGATTTTAAAGCGTGGTATCGACAACGGTATTGCTAACTCAATCTTAATTAAGTTTAACCAAATCGGTTCACTAACTGAAACGTTAGCGGCTATTAAAATGGCGAAAGACGCTGGTTTTACTGTTGTTATCTCTCACCGTTCAGGTGAAACAGAAGATGCAACAATTGCTGATTTAGCAGTAGGTACTGCTGCAGGTCAGATTAAAACAGGTTCATTAAGTCGTTCTGACCGTGTAGCTAAGTACAACCAATTGCTTCGTATTGAAGAGCAATTAGGCGCTAAAGCACCGTACAATGGTTTAAAAGAAGTTAAAGGTCAGTAATTCTTTTTTAGAAACTGATTTTAAATTTTAAGCTATAAAATCCTCGCCAATGCGGGGATTTTTTATGTTGCTTGTAGTTTTTTTTTGTTAGTATGAGCTTCAATTTACAGGGAATTGTAGTGCTAAAACGTTTCATTTTTTCTGCAGCGCTTTCCTTATCAATGCATATACAACTTAATGGCTATAATTAAAATGGATATTCATGTCAACGATTACAGTTACTTAATAGTAATATTGCCTATAGCGTTAACAATGGCTTATTTATTAAAAAAAGCGACATCAAAAACAAACATTAAGCATGATGTTATGCTTAATTTTATTTTAACGATGTTATTTTTTCCTGCAGGGTTTGTACATTTTATTTGGTGTATTTATACATCAATTAAAAAGCGGGATCGCAACGCTCAATAATTCGAATTGAGGGGGTAACTCCCCTTTTTAGGAGTTTTAAATAATGTATTTTCACTCATCTTTTTATTACATTCTCGTTTTACCATTTTTGCTTATTTTTTCAGGCTTGATTTTTTTTCTAAATAAAAATTCTAATACTAAAAGTAGTATAGGTTTGAGTTTGGTTTTGACATTTGTGAATATTCTTTTAGGTCTATTTCATTTGTTTTACGTTATTAACAAAGTGCTCAACGAAGTCCCTGATAATAAAATGCTCACAAAGTGAATTGCTGCTTTAAAATGTCACCTGTAAAACAGGTTTTTAGATAAAAGCCACGGGGCAGGGTTTTTATTATTTGCCCGTTTGGGCCAATAGCATCGGTCACAATTTTGCTATTCGCGGCTTTTGGACGAATTTGCATTGCATCGCCTAAATGGCCTGATATTTCATCAACCCTACCAAGCGCAATCAACTCCATTTGTTCTTCCCAATCTCGCTGTAGTTTTGCATCTTGCTCGGGCGTGGGTTGCCATAAAAAGCCGCTGCCTATGGTTCTATTAAACGGTGCGATATCACGCTCGCTTAAAACTGGAAGCCATAAAACATGGTTAAGCTTTTTACGAACCGCACTAGTGTGCCATGTCATGCCGGTTACATTTATTAGTGGCGTTACAGATACAAAGGTGGTTTCAAGAGGTTTGCCTTTATAAGAAATAGGCAGCGTTTTAAGTTCAATACCCAAATCTTCAAAGTCGGGGAGGGGTTTAGAACCCGCGGTTGCACCTAATACGTATTCAATTAATTGCCCCGTCCAGCCTTTTTCTCTTAATAAGTCGTCAGGGGTTTTAAAGTTATATTGTTCAGCAAGCTGCCCAAGCGTAAGGCCAGCAATACTGTTTACACGTTGAGTAAGATCATTAATTGAAAGTGGTTTAGTTGGGCGCATAATATTAATTTTAGTTGAATAAATACCACTGCCATGATAGCAAAACAGCTAAGCCGTGGATATCTTTAGGTTTGTGTGTTTTTTGTTCGCTGTTGTGGTGTGTTAATTTTGTACATAGTTAAAATTATGGATAACTCGTTAAGTTACTGACTAACTTGGTTTTTTTTAGTTTGTAAGTTTTGTTCATATTGGTCGTTTTAAAAGTTAATGGGATAAATACAACTATATGAACATGTTTATCCACAGAATCTGTGGAGAACAACACGTTTTAGATCTTATATTGTGGATTTGTTTGCAAAATGAACGTGTTTTTTAAAAGTTATGCACAAACTGTGAGTAACTAGAGTAAAACAATAACTGCAATAGCTTTTGCACATTTTTTAAAATTTATTGCTCTCATCTGTATGTTTTATCTACTGGGTTAAAGCATAAACGTCATTCACCCGTAGGCTTGTCTATAATAGTGTTTGCCGTATTGCGACTAATGTGGAACAATCATTAAAAATCGACTTACAAATGAGGCACTAAGGTGATTGATGCCGAAGGTTTTCGTGCCAATGTCGGAATTGTAATTTGCAATAATCAGGGACAAGTATTTTGGGCCAGACGCTACGGTCAGCACTCTTGGCAATTTCCCCAAGGCGGTGTTGATGATGGTGAAACACCAGAACAAACTATGTACCGTGAATTACACGAAGAGGTCGGACTGCGACCAGAAGATGTAGAAATTGTCGCAAGTTCAAAACATTGGTTACGCTATAAATTACCCAAACGATTAATTCGTCGCGACTCAAGTCCGGTGTGTATTGGGCAAAAACAAAAATGGTTTTTACTGAAACTTCGTTGTAAAGATGAAGATGTAAACTTACTTAAAAC
Organism: Pseudoalteromonas sp. CR1; assembly: GCF_019392235.1. Classification (NCBI taxonomy): domain Bacteria; kingdom Pseudomonadati; phylum Pseudomonadota; class Gammaproteobacteria; order Alteromonadales; family Pseudoalteromonadaceae; genus Pseudoalteromonas; species Pseudoalteromonas sp. CR1. The sequence continues at coordinate 364,068 of NZ_JAHXRM010000001.1, forward strand.
TCATCACCCAGAGTTTGATGATTGGCGTTGGGTGAGTTACTGGTACCCTGTTAGGCAGGTTGTGTCGTTTAAACGGGATGTTTACCGACGTGTAATGAAGGAGTTTGCTCCTTTTGCTATGCCCTTTAATAAAAGAGAACACCATAAAGACCATTGGCGAAGTAAAAGGTAATAACTTTATAATAAAATAAAGGAGCAGGACATGCTGGCAACACTAAGATCTATTGCTGAGTCTGTATCGCAACAAGCGAATTTAGACACTGCTTTAGTGTGCTTTGTGCAAATGGTGAAAGACGCCATGAAAACCCAGTGCTGCTCTATTTATTTTGCCGACTACAGCCAAGACAATTTTGTATTAATGGCTACCGAAGGGTTAAACCCTGATGCGGTAGGCAAGTTTAGAATTGGCTTTACAGAAGGTTTAGTGGGGTTAGTTGCCCAACGCGAAGAACCCATTAATATAGCTTTTGCTAAATCGCATCCGCGCTTTAAGCTCTCTCCTGAGGTAAACGAAGAAGGCTATAATGCTTTTTTATCGGTACCTGTGGTTCATCAAAAAAAAGTACTGGGCGTTATTGTTGTTCAACAAAAAATGGCCCGTGTATTTAGCCAAGATGAAGAGTCGTTTTTAATAACGCTTTCTGCTCAACTTGCTTCACAATTGGCTCATGCCGAAATTAAAGAAGTACTTCGTCAAGACGAGTCATCTCATCAAACCTCTGTTTTAAAGGGTGTATCTAGTGCGCCGGGTATAGGTATAGGTACCGCATTTGTACTTTTACCAAAACTTGACTTTAAATCAATTGAGCTCCAAAAAAATAGTGATGTGACTGAGCAGCGTCGCCTGTTTACGCAAGCAGTGGCGGCTACACGTAAAGAGTTTAATACGCTTTCGATGACGTTGAGTGACTCTATTCCTCAAGAGGCATTAGCCGTATTTGATGTGTATCAACAGTTATTAGATGCTAAAAGTTTAGGTCACAATGTAGAGGTTCAGTTACTCGAGGGATGGTGTGCAAAAAGCGCACTTAAAATTGTGATTGAGCGTCTAATTTCGCAATTTAATGCGATGCAAGACCCATACATAAAAGAGCGTGCTGTTGATGTGAAAGACATTGGTTTACGCGTATTACATCACTTAGTTAACACTGAACACGCAGTAAAAGATTACCCAGCAGATACCATATTAATTGCAAATACATTAACCCCCGCGATGCTTGCTGAAGTACCAAAAGGGCATTTAGCAGGGGTTGTTAGTGTTAATGGTTCTGCCAATAGTCATGCATCTATTTTGACTCGCGCAATGGGGATCCCCGCTATTTGGGGGATAGAAGATTTACCATTACTTCAATTTGATGGTAAACCAATGATATTAGATGCGTTTGCAGGGCGTTTGTATATCTCACCCTCGCAAATGTTATTAGACGAGTACGCAGACTTACAACATCAAGATAACCTGTTAAATAATCGTTTTTTAGCAGAGCAAGAGTACGAGTCTATTACCTTAGATGGCGAACACGTCAGTTTATTGTTAAACGCAGGGCTAGAATTAAAAACAGATCAAAACAACGCACATGTGTGCGACGGCGTCGGTTTATACCGTACTGAAGCGTGGTTTATGCAAAAAGGCCAGTTTCCTTCTCAGTTAGAGCAAGAAAATTGGTATCGAGAAGTGCTCACCAGTTATTACCCAAACCCCGTCGTGATGCGTACGCTCGACATTGGCGGCGATAAAGTGCTCGACTACTTTAATATAACCGAAGAAAACCCATTTTTAGGTTGGCGTGGTATACGTATTAGCCTTGATCATCCCGAGTTATTTTTAGACCAGCTCAAAGCAATGCTTAAGGCAAATATCGGTTTAGGCAATTTAAAAATAATGCTGCCGATGATCAGCGGCACAGAAGAAGTAGATGAAGCATTGGGGTTATTTGAACAAGCTTACTTTGAACTAAACGAACACTTTCCTGAGCAGCAAATAGATCGCCCCGATATTGGTATTATGCTTGAGGTGCCTTCCAGTGTGTTTATGTTACCTGAATGGTCTAAAAAGGTAGATTTTTGTTCAGTAGGCAGTAACGATTTAACACAATATTTATTGGCGGTAGATAGAGCCAACGCACGTGTTGCTGAGCTTTTTAATCCTTACCACCCCGGGGTGCTTAGGGTTTTAAGTAAAATAGCCGATGAGTGTGAAAATTATGAATTACCCTTTAGTTTATGTGGTGAACTAGGGGGGGACCCGGAGGGAGCCATATTGCTAATAGCGATGGGATATAGACGACTGAGTATGAACTTATCGTCTTTAAATAAAGTGAAATGGGTGCTTAGGCGTTTAAGCGTTGCCGACATGGAACAGTTATTAAGCGAGAGCTTAGCACAATCAACAGCTAAACAAGTTTTGCGTTTAACGCGTAATTTTATGCTAGAGCACAATTTAGGTGACCTATTTTATACCCCAAAGTAAAAGGTGCTTACTTAATTAATTTTAATACGCAGATGCTATTCGTTTTATAATCCTTTACCATATAAGCCTTCAAAAGGCATTTGAGATAACTATGTATGACTTAGGTTTGTTGGTCGCATGTTGCGCACTACTAGGCTGTATTGTCGGTTTTTTAGCAGGATTATTAGGTATTGGCGGTGGGTTAATAATTGTGCCTGCACTGAGCACATTGCTGATTTTATTTAATGTTACACCTGCAGAACATGTTGTGGTTATTTCGATTGCGACCTCTTTGGCCTCTATTTTATTTACTTCTACGTCTTCAGCATTGGCTCATCATAAAAATGATAATGTGCCTTGGCATGTTGCACCTTGGGTTATGACAGGTGTAGCAATAGGGGCTTTAATTAGTGGGTTTGCAGCAAGCTTAATACCAGAGCAGTTACTACGCAGTGTATTTGCAGTGAGTGTTGTATTTATTGCAGCCAGAATGGCGCTATCATCACGTAATAAACCCTCATCCACTAAGTCGCTCCCACCAGCGCCTATTTTAGGGTGTATTTCCGCTATTATGGGCGGTTTATCAGGGTTGATTGGGATTGGCGGTGGAGCGTTAATTGTACCTATGCTCAATTACTTCTCCATTGATATAAGAAAAGCCATTGGGTGTGCTGCCGTCTCGGGCATTGTAATCGCTTTATTTGGCTCTATTGGCTACATTAGTGCGGGTTGGAAGGTGACCGACTTAGCACATGGTTTTGCAGGGTTTGTATATTTACCTGCGTTATTTGGTATTGTTATTACATCGTGGTTTGTGGCGCCTTACGGGGCTAAAGCAACTCATTATTTACCTGTTAATACAATAAAGAAAGTTTTCGCGGTACTGCTTGTTGTTATCGCAATTAAAATGGTTTTTAGCTAAAGGTTTATTTTTATGGCACTTGAGTTTCCTCAAATCGATCCAATTATTTTTTCGATTGGACCACTGAGCGTACGTTGGTACGGATTGATGTATTTAATTGGTTTTGCATTTGCGATGTGGTTTGCAAATCGTCAAGCGGCAAAGCCTAATTCTGGCTGGACCAAAGAGCAGGTAAGCGATCTATTATTTTATGGCATGCTAGGGGTAATACTTGGTGGTCGTATCGGCTATGTATTGTTTTACCAATTTAGTTATTTTTTAGAAAATCCGCTGTATTTATTCCGCATCGATCAGGGCGGCATGTCGTTTCATGGTGGTACGCTGGGTGTAATTACAGCCGTTGCCATTTTTTCGTGGACACGTAAAAAGTCACTTCTACAAGTTGGCGATTTTGTAGCGCCACTAGTGCCAGTGGGATTATTAGCAGGGCGTATAGGTAACTTTATAAATGGCGAATTATGGGGGCGTGTATCAGACGTTCCTTGGGCTATGGTATTTCCAACCGGTGGGCCGCTTGCTCGTCACCCGTCGCAGTTATACGAAGCCTTTTTTGAAGGGCTTGTTTTATTTTTAATTATGCTATGGTTTATTAAAAAACCACGCCCAGCTGGCAGTGTTGGCGGCGTATTTTTACTAGGTTACGGGGTGTTTAGGTTTGGTATTGAATACTTCCGCCAACCAGACGCGCAACTAGGCTTATTTGCCGACTTTATCTCTATGGGTCAAATACTGTCACTCCCTATGATTATAGGTGGTTTAGGTTTATTAATTTGGGCATATAAAAACCCGCAGCAAGTAACAGTAGCAAAGGCATAATAAAAGCATGAAACAATATTTAAAATTATGTCAGCGTATCGTTGACGAAGGTCAATGGGTAGAAAACAAACGCACAGGCACACGTTGCTTAACCGTTATAAACGCCGATTTAGAGTACGATGTAGCAAACAATCAGTTTCCTATGATCACCACGCGTAAAAGTTACTATAAAGCGGCCATTGCAGAGTTGCTTGGCTATTTACGAGGCTACGATAGTGCAGAGCAGTTTCGTAATATTGGCTGTAAAACCTGGGATGCTAATGCCAACGATAACCAAGCCTGGCTTAATAATCCAAACCGTAAAGGTGAGGATGACATGGGGCGCGTTTACGGTGTTCAAGGGCGAGGTTGGCAACGCCCTGATGGTTCAACACTCGATCAGCTAGCAAAAGTAATTAACAATTTAAAAAATGGCATTGATGATCGCGGTGAAATAATTACGTTTTATAACCCAGGTGAATTTGAACTGGGTTGTCTAAGACCTTGTATGCATACACATACGTTTTCACTATTAGGTGATACGCTTTACTTAACATCTTATCAGCGTAGTTGTGATGTCCCGCTGGGGCTAAACTTTAATCAAATTCAATGCTTTGTGTTGCTTGCTTTGGTCGCTCAAATTACCGGTCATAAACCGGGTAAGGCATATCATAAAATAGCTAATGCTCATATTTACGAAAATCAGCTCGAGTTAATGCGCGATGTACAGCTTAAACGCGAACCATTTGAATCGCCCAAGCTTACAATTAACCCAAAGATTAAGTCACTAGAAGACATAGAAACCTGGGTCACCCGAGACGACTTTGAAGTAACCGGCTATCAATGCCACGACGCAATTCAATATCCATTTTCAGTATAATAACCGATTAAGGAAAACAACATGAAAGCAGTGATCCCAGTAGCGGGCCTTGGTACACGCATGCTACCAGCCACTAAAGCAATTCCTAAAGAGATGCTTCCTGTAGTAGACCGTCCTTTAATACAATACGTAGTTAACGAAGCGGTATGTGCAGGCATAAAAGAAATTGTACTTGTAACGCACTCAAGTAAAAACTCTATCGAAAACCATTTTGATACCAGCTTTGAATTAGAAGCAACGCTTGAAAAGCGTGTTAAGCGGCAATTACTTGCCGAAGTACAAGCCATTTGCCCTAAAGACGTAACAATAATTCACGTACGCCAAGGTGAAGCAAAAGGGCTAGGCCATGCCATTAACTGTGCAGCCCCAATTATTGGTAACGAACCATTTGTGGTTATTTTACCCGATGTGATCATAGACGACGTTGAAAGCGATCTTAAAAAAGACAACCTCGCCGAGATGATCGCTCATTTTGAACAAACAAAACACAGCCAAATAATGGTAGAGCCTGTACCAATGCAGGAAGTTGATAAGTTTGGAGTAGTGGATTTAGGTAGCACCGAAATAGCGCAAGGTGAAAGCTCGCCTATTGTTAACATGGTAGAAAAGCCACCGGTTGACGAGGCACCTTCAAACCTAGCCGTGGTTGGGCGTTATGTGTTAAGTGAAAATATTTGGCCGCTACTCGCAAAAACACCACAGGGTGCTGGCGATGAAATTCAGCTTACCGATGCTATTGCCATGCTTATGCAAAGTGAAAAAGTAGATGCGTACGCAATGAAAGGCCGAAGCCACGATTGTGGTAGTAAAATTGGTTATTTAAAAGCAACCATTGAGTTTGCACTTCGTCGTGATGAATTTGCCGATGAGCTAAAAACGTTTATTAAAACACTCATATAACCGTTTACATTAAATCAGCAAAAGGCGCCTAATTAGGCGCCTTTTTTATTGTTTTTTGCATAATTTGTTTTTTTAATGTAAAAATTAGAATAGTTTTGATTACTTTACAGACATAATGTAATTTATGTTGTAATGTTTATTTTAAGTGGCATTAAAATTGTATTGAAAAGTGTTCTCATGGAGGAGTCAAAAAAACATAAGCCTATTGAATTAAATACGTTTATGTACATAAAGGGCTAGGGTATGGCTCGAAAACTTAAAGTAAGGTTAAACGCTTTCTAAAGAGGATGTTTAACTGAAATGTAAGTGTGATTACACTGCTTTCAGGACAGCGAATAAATGTTAATAAATAATAAAAACATAACAGGATTACTTTTAAGCCTGCTAATACTGCTATTTGGTACAGCATGCTCGATTACACCTGAAGTAAAATCAGTCCCCACACCTGAAAAGCAAACCAATTCGCCCGAGTATGTACCTATTACTGCATTAGAGCTTGCTCAGTTAAAAGATGCAGCATTGCAATGGCAGCAAGCCAGAGCAGGTATAGAGCGTATTTTAAAGCTAGAAAAAGAAATTACCTACCTTGTTAATCACATAGATATTATTAACAGTAAAGCAATAGCTCAGTCTAGTCAGCCTACAAGCAACTCGTACAGCACGCGAACAATTCACAATCAGCAAGCTGCAAGGTCACGTAGCCAAAGTGTTAACCAATACAGAAATAAAAAGCAGACAGTTAAGCTTAATACACCAAGGCATATTTTTGCTTTGCAAGTAGCATCGGTTGATTCAGAAAAAGACATAGCAAAAGCGTGGAAAGAGCTAAACACTAAAGCCGCACCTTTATTCAGAAAAAAAATACTGACCAATGTTGAAACCGCAAAAATAAATAAAAAAACGTTTTATAGGCTTAAATTAGGATCGTACCAAAATTTAAAAAATGCCAAAGCAGACTGTGAAGTATTTAAAGTATACAAGCTCGACTGCATAGTCAGTAACTACACAGATAAACCAGTAAAGCTGTAGTTAAAATAGAAACTTGCTAAAAAATTATTTATCCATAAAATACCTCACCATAGTCAAAAGGGTGGTAGGTAAAAAGTATGGTTATTAAAAAGGAATTTATTAATACATTATTTTGTATTGGGTTTTTGTTGTACCTAACTGCGTGCAGTTCACCAAAAAAAGCACAACCAAATTTAGCGACATCAAATACCGTTCTTATTTCAAATACTGACTTACAAGCACTTAAGCAATCGGCTAAAGAGTGGAAAACAGTTGAGCCCAAAGTTAACGATTTGCTTGAACTAGAAGGCCAGCTTTCAAAGCTGACGACTCGCTTAAAAGCCATTGACGAAACCAATGTGGCCCAGGAAAACACCGCTTTAACACCCCCTGCAACAGAAAGTATTTTAAAAAGTGATCTGGCTTTTTTTGCTATTCAGGTGGCAGCATTTAATAGTGAAGCTAAATTAAATACCGAACTGGCTAATTTAAAACGTAAAATACCTGCGTTTTTTAACACTAATTTAGCGGTCAATATTGAAACTAAAGTAATAAAAACCAATACATTTTATCGTTTAAAGTTAGGCGCATATAAAACAAGTAAACAGGCAACAACCGATTGCGAAGCATTAAAACGGCAAAAAGTGAGTTGTTTTGTCACCTATTACACGCAGCAAAAACCACAACCACCCCTCTAGGCATAATAATTGCTTAGTCTCTTGTATGATCACAAGAGGATGGCAACTATGCGCCTTTTACTACCCTTATTATTAATTAACTTGACTGGGTGCAGTTTAATTCCTGAACCCGAGCCGAGTGTGAGCACGTATGCCCCAAAAGCAGCGATGGCGCCTTTTACAGTAAGTGACTACGTGCACAACTTAACTGTGCAATTAAGTCATTTAAAGGGCCCATTAAGCAACAATACTCGCATAGGGGTTAGTAGCTTTTACTTTGCAGATGCGCTCGATTCTAAGCTAATGACGCAACAAGCGTCGGGCTTAAGCCAACAAATACAAGAAAGTATACTCACTAAAATGACGCAAATGGGTTATCACACGGTCGAATACCGCTTAGCAAATAACCTACACTTATCTCATAACGCCGATAGTGCGTTAACGCGTAATTTAGAACAGCTAAGAGAACGCCAAAATATTGACCTTATAATTACAGGCACCGTCACACGCCAACAGCATGCATACATTGTCAATGCGCGCATGGTTAACATTAGCAACAAACAAGTTTTATCTGCTGGCAGTACCGAGATCCCAATCAATGTAATGTGGGGTAATGAAAAAATTCAGCAGCGCGATGGCTTACTTTATCGCAGTGAATATTAACGAGGAGCACACAATGAGAAACTTATTAATCACGCTATGTTTGCCATTAGGGTTTGGCTGTTCGCATATAACGAACACAACTAGCACCGACTCAGCGGTTGCGCAAAGTAACCAAGCACCGCTGTTGGCTTCAAGCCAACGTAAAGTAAGTGCTCCAGTTAACCACGATAACATGTTTCAGTCGGGATTAGCTCAGCAAACCAACTACACTAAATCGACGCCGCCAATGCATAAAAATATAAACCATTATGTGCGTGGAATAATGCAAGACATGGTAGAAAACTTACAATACGTTAATGACAAAACACCGCTAGCGGTATCAAGCTTTGTATTTTTAGACGACGATTACAGTAATGGCAGTTTATTAGGGAATCAAATTGCAGAAAGCTTTATGCATGAGCTCCATAATTTTGGTGTACCGGTCATTGATTTTAAAACCACCGATTATGTTCGTGTAACGCAAACTGGCGATTTTGTATTTAGCCGCGACTACCTAGAGCTCGACCCAGAGCAAAACTTTCAATACGTATTGGCAGGCACATTAGTAAGCCATCAAGGCGGAGTTTTAGTAAATGCACGAATTGTTGGCTTAACCAGTAAGGCTGTTGTTGGTTCGGCGCAAGGGTTTTTACCGCAATCAGTGATTGATGCGTTAAATGGCAACTACCGTACCGATGGCATTATGCTAAAACAAGCGAGTGAGTGAGGTGAGTATGCGCTTTACATTAAACACCAATTTACACACGCTTTTGCTAGCAGGGGTAGTCGTTGCTCTATCTGGTTGCTCGCTAACACACCACCATGTGCATGATTCAAATACACACACAGCAACGCAAGCAAATAACGACTACATGCTAAATGGTGATTACGATGCACAAACACACAACCAAACTGTGCAGCTAGACAATGATTACGATGCGTCAAAACCTTTTAAGCCACTAAAGCATCATAAAACGCTTGTTAATTACGTAGAGCAAATGGCGTTAGATTTAGTTGACACACTAGAGTACGACGCAGAAGCCGATACACAGGTTAATATTGCTGTTAGCACATTGGTAAACCTTGACTCGTCACTCAATAAAAGTAACCAGTTGGGTAACCAAATATCAGAAACACTAATACATCAGCTACAAAAGTTTGGTTACAGTGTGGTTGATTTTAAAACCACCAATACAATAGACGTAAACAGACGTGGTGACTTTGTGTTTTCTCGAAATATTAAAAAGCTAAGTGAAGAGCACATGGCAAGCCATGTATTAGCAGGCACTTTAATTTACAGACAAAATGGCGTAGTGATAAATACACGCGTTATAAATGTTAACACCAAACAGATTGTGGCCAGCAGCCGAGAGCTTATTCCGCATTATGTGCTAAGCAAAGAAGACATATATTTATCAAGTAATTAACTCAGACTCCCATTGATTTAAACCTTGATATTAAAAATCAGATGCCGTTATAATTTAACCCTAGCACACCGCTGTGGCCTCTTAGTTAAATGGATATAACGGCCCCCTCCTAAGGGGCAGTTGCAAGTTCGATTCTTGCAGGGGCTACCAATTACTCGTTTCATTGTAATTCATCGCAATTCAAAAAACTATCAAATGCCATTTTTAAAGGGTTATAGGCTTCCATCTTGTTTCAAGGGGTATCGCCATAGCTCATTTTTTTAGTTACACTGGATGTTACACCGAACCAATGATGACTTGTTGGTGTAACATAAATATGTAACCAGATGAAATTTAAAGAAAGAAAAGAAATTTTAGGTTTTTCTTACTTTCTAAGCGCTGGTTGCCCGTTCGACAGTGGAGCGTTAAATGCCTAAATTAGTTACCCCATTAAATGATACGCAAATCAAAAAAGCCAAACCAAAAGCTAAAGAATATCTTTTAGCAGATGGCAAAGGTCTTGCTCTACGAGTTAAGCCAAATGGCTCAAAAATGTGGTTATTCACTTACTCTAAACCTTACACTAAAAAAAGAGCTCAAATTAGTTTTGGTATGTACCCAGATGTAACCTTATCTGATGCTCGCACAAGCAGAGCTGAGGCTAGAGCTTTATTGGCGAAGGACATTGATCCCAAAGAGCATAAAGAGGCATTTGCAAACGATAAAGCTGCTGAAGCTAAAAATACGTTTGAGGCAGTAGTTAGAGAATGGATAGCCCTTAAAGAGCCAAAGGTAACTGCGAAGTATGCTTTTAATTTACGCAGAGGTTTTGAGCTTCACTTGTTTCCTGCTTTAGGTAAGGTACCAGTAAGTAAATTATCAGCACAACAAGCAATTGAGACTTTGAAGCCGTTAGCCGCAGCCGATAAGCTCGATATTCTTGGACGTATTTGCCGTAGAGTAAATGAGGTTATGGAGTTTGCTATCAATACAGGCCGTATACAATCCAATAATTTAAGCGGTATAAGTAAAGCGTTTGATTCTGCTAAACATGAAAGCATGGCATGTTTTAAACCCGAGGACTTACCAAAGCTCATTAGCATTGTTAATAATGCCAATATCAAGCTAATGACTCGGTGCTTATTTGAATGGCAGTTACATACCATGGTTCGCCCTGGAGAAGCTGTCGGTACTGCTTGGCATGAAATAGACTTTGAAAATAAACAGTGGAATATACCTGCTAAGCGAATGAAAAAACGCAAAGCCCATTCAGTACCACTAACACCACAGGCATTAGCTTTACTTGAATATTTAAAACCAATAAGCGGCCATCGAGAATTTGTTTTTCCAGCAGATAAAGATCCTCGCAAACACTTTAGCCGTGAAACATTAGGCGCAGCCTTTAGACGCATGGGTTTAAAGGGCAAACAAACAGCCCACGGTTTAAGAGCACTAGCAAGTACTACATTAAATGAGCTTGGGTTTGACGCGGATGTGATTGAAGCAGCATTAGCCCATGTAGATAAAAACAAAGTTCGCGCTGCTTATAATAGAACCGATTACCTAGAGCGCAGGCGAAGAATGATGTGCTGGTGGTCTGAACATATTGAAGTGGCTAGTAAGGGAAATTATTCTGTTACTGGTAATCAGCATTTAAAAGTGGTTTAAGGAGATAGTTTTATGGATGAATTTATAACTTTTAATGAAGCTGTAGAGTTACTAGATAAGCATCAAAAGCACAGCTATAGAAATCAGTCTATTAAGTTGATTGACTTATATTTAAATGATGAAATTGATTTGTTTATAGAGTTCTTTGGTCAATATGGTAAGCGCTGCTATCCGTGCTGTGCTCTTCCACTAAAGTATACAGATTTAAATGGCATTGCGGCTACTTGGGATATGGAAGTTGATAGGCGTGTTGCGAACTTGCAATCTGAAAGTAAATTGTTGATATATAAATATGTAGGGTGGCGAGAAGTTCCATTTGAAGAAGTTATCAAGTTAGCTACTAAAGTTTACGAGGCTAAATATAACAATAAGCCTGGTGAATTAGATGATGCTATTACTTTCTTAAATATTTATTCAGAAGAAATACTAAAAGGCCAGCTCGATTATTTTTATGAAAGTGAATTAGTTGAAATGGTGGGCATATATCGTATTCCCCATAAATTTGGTAGCAGTTATCTAAAAAGCCTTAAACAGATGATTGTTTATGAGAAGAGTGAAGATGAGCTAGCTGAGCTGGGGTTTGATTTAGGGGATAAAGCTATCAGTAAGATTGAATCTTTGAGTGATGAGTTATGGGTACTTTGTATGAGTGATTCTCAGCAACATATCTATGATTCAGGTAAAAAAATTATAACCTCCCTTGAGGCTTTTATAAGGCCTACTATTGACACTTTCAGCTTTAAACGTGATCAAATCGAAACATATATAAAGAGTGCAAATGGAGTAAAAAAGCGGCCTAAAGCTACTGAAAGAAACCAGAATATTCAAAGAGAAATTTTAGAGGCTGGACTGTATGAATTAGCTCATAATTATGAAAACTGCTTAAAGGGAGGGATTGTTCAGGCGTCTAGGCTTGTTGAGGCTATTTTTAATAATGCTGAAATACACTGGCCAAATGGTTGTGGTGTTAATACTAAAACGAAAGAAATAAAACGGATGCCTTACGAAGGAGAGACAATTGAAAGGCTCATCCGTTCTATATTTAAAAAGAAAAATCAAAATAAAGCTTAACAAAAACAAAAGATTAATTTAGCTTCCCGGAAGCTAAAGTTAGCTTCCGAGATTTTTATTTCAGAGTCTCTAACATTCGCCTTGAACTAAAACGAAACAAGGCGAATTTCCATGAACAACAAAATTTTACGAATTCATGAAGTAACTAAGTTGACCGGTTTAAGCCGTGCAACTATATGGCGCAAAGAGCGTGAAGGACTGTTTCCTGCTAGAAAGCAGTTGGGTTTAAACTCGGTTGGTTGGTTTGAATGTGATGTTCAGCAATGGCTAGAAAACCTACCAACTGTTAAACACCATAAAGGGGCAGCATAATGTGTGCTGTGAGCGGTAGCAACGCCGCAAGCCCAGCTCCTAAAAAGCCGCAATCTAAAACAGAGCGCGCTAACCTGTATATTCTAGCTCATCCAGAAGGTGCGACAGAATTAGATATCTTACGTAATGCTGGTTTATCGAGTGGGAGAAACTATTTTACAGATCTTGAGCGCGAGTTCGGATTCAAATTCATGCGCGAAAAAATCCCAAATTCAGATGGTATCGGTGGTCATTTAAAATATAGTTTTAGCTCATTAGATATTGCTGGAACTATCATAACAGCCATAAATAAAAGCCGTATTAAACGCAAATTAGCTGAGTTCACACCAGAGCAAACAGCTGAACTTTTAAAGCCAATAAAGCACCTCCTGGGAAGCTAGGAGGTTATATGGTTAATCTTAATGACTTAATTAACCGTGGTGATGTAATTAGTATTATTAACGGTCAATTAAATATTACTCCAAAAAGTGGAAAGCCGGTTCCTAGTGACTGGCTCCACATCTATCAAAACACTTTACTAAGCCAGCTAAGCTGTGTGATCGCACAGCCTATATACCAATTTAGACAGTTTAAAGTTGGACGGTATTTGAGTAAATACGATGGCCTAACAATGAGCTTTACTGATTTGAGTTTTCACGAAGATTACTACACAATTTTTAACGTATCATTGGATCGTAAAAAAAAGTCAGGGCGCTTAAATGGAAAACTTTTTAATCCACCAGCACAAGGAGCTTTACTCAAATTCTGGAGTTGCTCAAACTTACCAAAACCTAGAAGGCCAAGTGAACTTTATAAAAAAATAAATATTATGAAAAACTACCTGTGGCAAGCTGAAATAAGAAAAGGTAATAAACTGGACTCTAAGACACTTTGCTTAGCAAACATAACATATCAGCAAATTATTAAGGCGGTTAATCGTGGCGTTTTAGCGACAGGCGAAGGGCAAAGCGGTGGCGCTAGTGCGGCACTTAGCCGTGGCAATATAGAAGGGCATGTTTATGGGGCATTAAACAGTGGCAGCGAAAATGCTAATAGCCACATATACCAAGGCATAGAAAATGGTGAGACTACGAGTATGAATAACTACGTATATTGTGAATCACGGACATTAAATAATACGGAGTCTTATAGCCACGGTATAAGTAAACAAGGTAGTGCGGTAAAAGGTAAAGCTATAGCCCCTTCTATAGAGCAAGAAGAGGGAATATATTTAAAACGAAAACCACAAGAGCAAACTGTAGCCGAGTGGCTAGATGATTACGATAATGCTTAGCAGTTGTAGTAAACTTAAATATTGCAAAAATATCACTCGTTTACCTATTCTAAAAACGCTTTTTATAAACGGAACAACGCGGAACAAACGGCGGAACAAATATATTTTTAAGTGCATGATAGAATAATACTTTGTTGTTTTATCGGAACATAAAAAGTGGTAAATAAACGATTTGTCCTCTTCTCTATTTTGTATAGAAGTTACAATTTTATTTTTTAATATCTCATTATTTTGTTTACCTTTTATTTTGCTTATTAACCGTATTTTATATAGCATCACTAAATAGCATGAAACACGTTGAATCAACGAGTTGTACGCAAAGCCTTGTTGGCTTGTAGCGCAGTATTTAGGGATGGTTTAAGTTATGGATAAAAGAAAGCTCAGCGAAACCGATATAATCAGTAAGTTTATTCTGCCCGCAGTTAAAACCGCAGGGTGGGACGACATAACTCAAATACGCCAAGAGGTTAAACTACGTGATGGTAAAGTAATCGTCCGTGGGCAACTTGGTGTACGTAAAACGGTTAAATCGGCTGACATAGTCCTTTACCATAAACCCAGCATGCCGCTTGCTGTTATTGAGGCCAAAGCAAATAAGCATGAAGTAGGCAAAGGGCTACAACAAGGCTTAGATTACGCCAGGCTACTCGATGTACCGTTTATATTCGCCTCTAATGGTGATGGCTTTATTTTCCACGATAAAACCAAGCTAGGCACACCTGATGCGCATAACCTCGAAACCGAAATACGCTTAGAAGACTTTCCATCACCCCAAGAGCTTTGGGCTAAGTATTGCGCTTACAAAGGTTATACACAGTCGCAACTTCCTATAATAAACCAAGCCTATTATGATGATGGTAGTGGTAAGCACCCGCGTTACTATCAGCTCCAAGCCATTAATAAAACAGTAGAGGCCATATCGTCAGGTAAAGACCGTGTACTCCTCGTTATGGCAACAGGAACCGGTAAAACCTATACCGCGTTTCAAATCATTTGGCGCTTATGGAAATCACGCGCTAAAAAACGCATCTTGTTTTTAGCCGACCGCAACATATTGGTTGATCAAACACGTATTAACGACTTTCAGCCGTTTGGTACGTCAATGACCAAAATTACCGGCAGAACAATCGACCCCGCTTACGAAATACACCTAGCACTATACCAAGCGCTAACAGGGCCAGAAGAATCTCAAAAAGCATTTAAGCAGGTTGCCCCAGACTTTTTCGACCTTATTATCATTGACGAGTGCCACCGTGGTAGCGCAAGTGAAGATAGCGCATGGCGCGAAATACTCACCTACTTTAAAGGGGCTGCTCAAGTAGGCTTAACCGCAACACCCAAAGAAACCGACGAAGTATCAAACACCGATTACTTTGGTGACCCTGCTTATACCTACTCCCTTAAAGAAGGGATAGAAGATGGCTTTTTAGCGCCATACAAAGTGGTACGTGTCGATCTTGATGTAGATCTTCAAGGTTGGCGGCCAACAAAAGGGCAAGTAGATAACCAAGGCGAAATAATACAAGACCGTATATACAACCAAAAAGACTTTGACCGCACAATGGTCATAGACGAGCGTACCCAGCTGGTGGCCGAAACCATTACTAATTACTTAAAGCGTACAGACCCTATGGCTAAAACCATCGTGTTTTGTAACGACATAGACCACGCCGAACGTATGCGCCGGGCCATTGCTAATTTAAACCCAGAGCAAATGGCTAAAAACGATAAATACGTGATGAAGATCACCGGCGATGACGAACTAGGTAAAGGCCAGCTCGACAACTTTATAAACCCTAAACGCCCTTACCCAGTAATTGCTACCACCTCAGAGCTTATGACCACAGGGGTAGACGCTAAAACCTGTAAGCTAGTAGTGCTTGATCAAAACATCCAATCAATGACCAAGTTTAAACAAATCATTGGGCGGGGTACCCGTATTGACGACCGTTATGGCAAGTTGTGGTTTACTATACTCGACTTTAAAAAAGCCACCGAGTTATTTGCCGATGAACGTTTTGATGGCACACCAGAAAAAGTAATTAAAGTAACGCCAACCGACATTGAAAACGAAGACGTAGATATTGAATCACAAGACGATACAACGGGCGAAGAGCAGCCTGATAGCGTATTCGACGATCAATCAACCGCTGACGATACAACCGATGCCAATAACGACACCATAAATGACCCCAAAGGCGATGGAGCGCTTGATGGTGAATGGGACGATGAAACTAATAAAATGATTAAGTACCGCGTGTCCGGTGTTACCGTTAATAAAGTGGCAGAGCGAGTACAGTATTACGATACCGACGGTAAACTTGTTACCGAGTCATTTATAGATTACACCCGTAAAACTATGAGCAAGCAGTACAGTTCATTGGATGACTTTGTAAAACGCTGGAACGAATCAGACCGTAAGCAAGCAGTAATAGATGAACTTGCCGAAGAAGGCATTATTTGGTCCGCGCTTGAGGAGGAAGTCGGCAAAGACATGGACCCATTTGATATGATCTGCCATGTAGTTTACGACCAACCGCCCCTTACCCGTAAAGAGCGCGCAGATAACGTACAAAAGCGTAACTATTTCACTAAATATTCGGGTACCGCGCACACCGTACTCGAGAACCTTCTGTTAAAATACGCCGATGTAGGCGTGCAAGAAATAGAATCTATGCAAGCGCTTAAAGTCGCGCCGTTTAACGAAATTGGCAGCCTAAGTGAAATAGTAAAAAAAGGCTTTGGTGGCAAACCACAATACGAGCAAGCACTTAAAGAGCTTGAGGCCGAAATTTACCAAATGCCAGCGCCTAAAACAGCCTAAATTTATGTTTGCTGTTGCTATGTATTAGCGTCAGCAAAGCATTAAACCATTTAAATTAAACAGCTTTCATATTTGCTTTTATCCGCTGTTTATAAAAATAATCAAACAAGAGAAACCTATGTCTATCAGTTCAGCTATTAAATCTATTCAAGATATTATGCGTAAAGATGCCGGTGTCGATGGCGACGCACAACGCCTTGGTCAAATGTCGTGGTTACTATTTTTAAAAGTATTCGACGCACAAGAAGAAGAGCTAGAGCTTGAATTAGACGACTACCGCGAGCCAATCCCCGAGCAGTTTTTATGGCGCAATTGGGCGGCCGACAACGAAGGCATAACGGGCGATGAGCTGTTAGAGTTTGTAAACGACAAGCTATTCCCAGAGCTTAAAAACCTAACCGCACCCATAGATAAAAACCCTCGCGGCTATGTAGTCACCCAAGCCTTTAGCGATGCCTTTAACTACATGAAAAACGGCACGCTACTACGCCAGGTAATCAATAAGCTAAACGAAATAGACTTTACCGACTCAAAAGAGCGCCACTTATTTGGTGACCTGTACGAGCAAATATTAAAAGACTTACAAAGCGCAGGCAACGCAGGCGAGTTTTATACCCCGCGCGCAATCACTAAATTTATAGTGGCAGTAACCGACCCAAAACTAGGCGAGTCTATTATGGACCCTGCCTGTGGTACCGGCGGCTTTTTAGCGTGTGCGTTCGACCACGTAAAAGCAAACTATGTAAAATCGGGCGACGACCACCAAATACTTCAAAAGCAAATACATGGTGTAGAGAAAAAACAACTCCCGCATTTACTGTGTACTACCAACATGATGCTTCACGGCATAGAGGTGCCGGTACAAGTTAAACACGGCAACACCCTAAATAAACCACTTTCAAGCTGGGACGACCAAGTCGATGTCATCATCACCAACCCCCCTTTTGGTGGCACTGAAGAAGACGGAATAGAAAAAAACTTCCCAAGCGACATGCAAACTCGCGAAACAGCCGACTTGTTCTTACAGCTCATTATAGAAGTGCTCAACACTAAAGGGCGCGCCGCAGTGGTACTGCCAGACGGCACCTTGTTTGGTGAAGGCGTAAAAACCAAAATTAAAAAGCTACTGGTAGAGGAATGTAACTTACATACCATAATACGCTTACCCAATGGCGTGTTTAACCCGTACACAAGTATTAAAACTAACATCCTGTTTTTTACTAAAGGCACGCCAACAAAAGACGTGTGGTTTTACGAGCACCCATATCCAGCCGGTGTAAAAAATTACAACAAAACCAAACCAATGAAGTTTGAAGAATTTAAAACGGAGCTCGAATGGTGGGGCAATGAGGCAGACGGCTTTGCCAGCCGGACTGAAACCGAGCAGGCTTGGAAAGTATCAATCGACGATATTATTGCCCGTAACTACAACCTAGACATTAAAAACCCGCATGTAGGCGAGGTAATGAGTCACGACCCAGAAGAGTTACTAGCCGACTACTCAAAACAACAAGCCGACATACAAGCACTGCGCGATCAGCTTAAAGGCATATTGTCAGCAGCCCTTTCAAAAGATACTGAGGACAAGTAATGGCTGACTCAAAAACACCAAGCACAAACGCTGATCAGTTAATCACCGAGCACCTTGATATTTGGACGACAGCCATCGAGCAAAAATCTTCATCAGGTCGCGGCTCATCTAAAAAGTTTTCACTTCACGGCATTAAAAAACTCCGTGAGCTTATTTTAGAGCTCGCAGTGCGCGGCAAGTTAGTGCCACAAGATCCAAAAGATAGTTCACCCCAACAAGCACTTAGAGGTTCAATTGATAAAAAAGAAGCTTTGATTAATGATGGGGTGATAAAAAGAAGTAGGTCAAAGAAAAACATTAAGGATGAGCATTTTTATTCATACCCAAGCAGCTGGTCTACTGCGAGATTAGAAGAGCTATTGAATGTAATTAATGGTCGAGCTTACAAAAAAGCTGAAATGCTTACATCTGGTACACCCATACTTAGAGTTGGAAACCTTTTTACCTCAAATGATTGGTATTATTCTGATCTTCAACTAGAGCCTGAAAAATATATAGATGATGGTGATTTGATATATGCTTGGTCAGCTTCTTTTGGGCCATTTATATGGAACGGAGGCAAAGTAATCTATCATTACCATATTTGGAAGATGGATATTTACTCAGAAATAGCACTAGATAAAAACTTTTCAAAACTATTTCTAGCAGCTATATCAGAAAGAATAAAAGCCAGCGGAAATGGTATAGCAATGATTCATATGACGAAAGAACGTATGGAAAAAGTTATTCACCCATTACCACCGATTGAAGAACAACAACGTATCGTAGCTAAAGTCGATGAGCTAATGAACTTGTGTGATGTGCTTGAAGCGCAAACTGAAAATAGCATTGCGGCACATCAAACATTAGTTGAAGTGCTGTTAGAGGCCTTACTGAAAGCACCAGAGCAAGGAGCAACGCCTGAGCAAGCCACAACACAGTTCCAACAAAACTGGCAACGCTTAAGCGAGCACTTCGACACGCTATTCACCACCACCGCCAGCATCGACACGCTAAAGCAAACCATTTTACAACTCGCAGTAATGGGTAAACTCGTCCCACAAAACCCAAACGACGAACCCGCCGCCAAACTCCTAGAGCGTATAGCAGCAGAAAAAGCCCAACTGATTAAAGATAAAAAAATCAAAAAGCAAAAACCACTGCCTGAAATCACCGACGAAGAAAAGCCGTTTGAATTACCAAAAGGGTGGGAGTGGGTTAATCTAGGTGAGTTAGTTACAATTCGGGGCGGAAAACGTTTACCTAAAGGGCAAGTATTATCTAGGCAAGTAACCCCTTATATCTATATTCGAGTATCTGATATGAGAAATGGCAGCATTAGAGAAGACGATCTTCACTATATTACTGAAGATGTCCAATCTCAAATCAGCAATTATATAATAACTACGGATGATTTATACATGACCATTGTCGGTGCGACCATCGGTAAATGTGGCTTAATACCGATTAGGTTCAACGGCATGAATTTAACTGAAAATGCGGCTAGATTGACCCCATTTATAGGGGTCGATAAATATTATTTGTTTAAATATTTAGATAGTGATTTCGCTCAAGAGCAATTTTTTGATAAGACCAAACAAGTTGGAGTTCAAAAGATGGCTCTTAACAGACTTTCAACTACAAAAGTACCTCTCCCATCAGTAGAAGAGCAACGTCGTATCGTAACCAAAGTCGATGAACTAATGGCACTTTGCGACCAACTCAAAGCCAGTTTAACCGACGCACAAACCACTAAACTTCACCTAACCGACGCCATAGTCGAACAGGCGTTGTAAGTACAATATTGAAAAGTGAGTTTACATAGACTCACTGACATTATTACGCATAAATAATGGAAGTTAAAAAGTAATGAATACAAACGTAATTAAAAAAATAGAAACATTAATGACTGAGCACATGCAAAGTGCGACTCGAAAACAGCTCGAAAACCACGCCGAATTGTATGAGCGTAGTGAAAGCTACTTAAACGATAAAAATCATAAAATAGCGTTTATTGGTAATGTTGGTGCTGGTAAAACAACATCAATTTGTCATTTGCTTGGACTAGTGAGTAATGGCACACCTGTATTAAGTACTGGCTCAGGTAGAACTACATTATGTGAAGTTCACTTAAAGCATAGCCAACAAGCTATGGTTGATGTTGAACCTTATACAAACGATGAAGTACAAAGTTTTTTACTGGATTTTGCTTTATATTTAAAATCAGATAACAGTGATGCTGATCAGGAGGGTTTTAAATTAAGCGCTGAGGTTGAGCGCGCTATACGTAATATGCTTGATCTGAAAATAGAACGTAAAAAAGTTGATGGAAAACGAATTGCCACTGATTTTGCGAAAGTGTTTGCAAGAGACTTTAGCCGTGATGAGTTAATTAATGAGTTTAATAAAATTATTAAGCTAGAAAAACGTACTCAAACGCGTTTTGAAAATGATGGCTCAGAGCCTAACTTAGAATGGTTAAACAATACATTTAAACAAATAAATAGTGCGACTCAACCTAATGTTAGTCTGGCTAAAAAAATCACCCTTTACGTACCTGAGCTCAATATTAATAGCGGTGATTTTATACTTACTTTTGTTGATACAAAGGGAGTTGACCAAACAGTTAACAGAGTTGACTTAGACCAATGTTTAACAGATGACCGAACGCTAAGTGTTTTTTGTACTCGCTTTAATGATGCGCCAGATCAAACCTGTTCACGAATGATAGATAGCGCGATTCAAGCGGGTTTAAAATCACGGATAAATTCAGAATCAGCATTACTTGTTTTAGACCGCGCGGGTGAAGCTGAAGATGTTATGGATTATGAAGAAGCCGTAGGTGATAAAGAAGATGGTCGTGATATTAAAGCTGACCAAATTAGTAGTGAGCTTTCGCAAAAGTTTGCTGTAAATAAACTTGATATTGAATTTTTTGATGCGAAACAGGACGAACCAACTGACTTACTTAAGCTGCTAATTGATAAAGTCTCGGCATTACGTGAGCACCACCAAGTACGTTTAGCCGAAATTAGTAATTCAGTTAATGAAATTGAGCTCGAGTTGAAATCAGAGTCAGCAGAGCTTGCAAAACGACAAGTAAAAATGACTTTGGAGCCTTGGTTAAAAAAGTCTCGAGGCTCTACACCTACGCTAAACGAGTTTTTCTTACCTTTAGTAAAAACAATTAGCGCAAAAGGGACCTATGCTGCCAGTGTTAGGGCTAGTGTGAATAGAAGTGGTGATTGGCATAATCTAGATTATTATCAAGAAATAGCATCGGGAGCACGTGCCCAATGCGTAAATAAAATTTACCCAGTTAAAAGCGATTTAAACACTTTGATCGAGAATATGCTTGCTCAAAATGAATTACAGCCAGCACACTCTTTACTTAAGCAACTCAGAAATACAACAGATATACGTATAGATGAAATAGCACAGCTAGCTTTATCAAAAGGTCGTTCAGCTTACGAAAGCACGATGAAAACAGATAAGGTGCTTTGGAATGTTTTATACAGAGAGTGGGGGCAGGGAGCTGGCTATAAAGATAGAGTATCTCAAAAAACTCATGATTGGTTTAAAGGGAATGATTATTCCCGCTATGAGTTCGAAGTTACGCGCGCCTTAGTAACCAAGTGGGAAAAGTATTTAGAAGAGATTGAACATTTAATAGGTTCTAATTTAGCTAGTTAATGTGATTTAAAACGATAGATAGCTGATAAAGCATTTTAATATAAAAACTCTTCGTAATTGTTACTTAGAGATTGAACTACAAATAAAGGAATATAATGAAACATATAACCGCTTCAATTTTACTATTAGCATTAGCCGGTTGTGGAGGTGGTAGTGAAAGCGAGTCAGGAAATAGCTCAGTACCCGATAACAGCGGTGGTACAGTTGACACAGGAAGTGAATTTAATCTTGGAGGAACGCCAAGTAATCCAGGACAAGTTTCTTTTGTTAAGAAAAATAAAATTAACGTCGATGCTTTCGAGAATTATTTTACTATAAATTTAGAAAAAGACTCGAAGGTTTACATATCAGCATTGCTTGATCTTGGACTTGAAGTACTTAAACAAACGCGATGCGAAAGCTCCGGGACAGAGAGTAAAAGCTTCATAACTGCTGACGGTATAAATGTGGCTTGTGATTTTCGTGCTAGATTTGATTTAAGCGCTGGTGAGCATGAAATTCACTTTAATTACCCTGATGAAAACTACGGCTACTTTACAATAGATACAGTAGCGAATAATGAACGTGAAATTTTAGACGAAAATGGCTTCGGAGGTTTACCCAGTGCTCCTCGTCGTATAAGCCTAACTCAAAACAACGATATTAATGCTGATTTGAATAAAAACTATTATGTTTTTGAAGGTAAAGCTGGTGATAAGTTGTTTATTAACACCTACCTAGAGGAGTTTATACCACAAATAATATTTTCTAGGTGCCAAAGTAGCAATAAGTTAGGGCGTGCCGCAACAGGTATAAGTATAAATGATGGACCATATAGTTGTACTAAGGACCTAGAATATGAGCTACCAGAAGATGGGGTTTACATTCTAAACTTTTCTTATATGGCCTCTTCAGATATAGCTTTTCCTGTTAAAGGGTACTTTAGGGCAGATGTTCAATACGCTCAGTAAAGTAATTTAAAAAACTTTATTTATTTTTAGCCCAGGGTGTTTCAAAAGTTACAAAAAATATTTTTGTTACACCCTATGTTACATATCCTACTTCTGTTGGTAGTAAAATTTATATTTATCAATCAGTTGTTGGTTCTGTTTGGTGGTTGCAGGGGCTACCAATAAAATCAATGAATTAAAGTATTACTGACTCTATTTTTAATTTCTGTGTAGCACATATGTAGCATTGCATGTTGAAATATGAATAATCTAGTGATGCTCTTTTATTAAAATAGCCAAATTGTATTCAGGCTGCTTTGCTGCCAATAGCGGGCGTTATGATTTAAAAGTTTACCGCTTCATTATATGTTAACGTAAATACTCAAAAGCCACTTCAAGATGATACTTTAAGTGTATTAATTACCAATAATCAGCTACTGTAATTTCGAAAAATATTTAATAGACATATATCAATAAACATTTATGAGACTTAAAAGGATTTAGATGGAAGAAATCGAACAACTGGCTGCAAAAATGGATAGAGATACAGTTCTATTCATTGGCTCAGGAGCTTCTTCGCCTGCAGGTCTTCCTAGTTGGTGGGAACTTGTAGATTGGTTAAAAGACTACACGAATTCTTTAGGCGGAGATATTAATGCAGCAAATGAATATCTAAAAACAAGTCAATTGATCAATGCAACAAGTACGTTAACCTCTCAGCTTAATAAGATAGGTAAATCCTTAGCTGATTTTTTTAACGAAGAACCAAAGTGCGAAATATTCACGAGTGCCACTCCCAAAGAGATTCACCAACTTATTGCTCAACTTCCAACTTCCTCCATAATTACTCCCAATTATGATCTATTGCTTGAAAAAACTTTTGATGAGACAGGGAAACCAATGGAGATGGTTTACAAGGGAGATAAAGATCGAATAAATAGTATTTTAAGAAATGCTATTAAAGACTATATATATAAATATCACGGTTGCATAACTAAACCCGATGATATTATTTTCGATTTTAATCAATATAACACGCTAATACACACTCCAAATATAGATAAGGAATGTTTGAGAGCATTAATTCAAACAAAGACAATTGTTTTCATCGGTGCGGGATTGGAAGACCCTGACTTTAACCACATTAGAGATTATTTAAACGAAATTGCTACGCCAAAGAATATGGAACTTTGGGCCTTTATGCGTGACTGTGAGCCTATCAAGGAACACTACAAAGAAGCATTTGGAATAAACCTTATCTCTTATGCTGGTCAAGGAAATGACCATTCCGACCTTCTAACTAAGCTTAAAGACTTGATATTAAGATTAAATGATGAAAATGGTAAAGTTCTTGATGCTTTGGAAATAGCCTCACCTTCGGGAATTGAACAAAAAAAAATAGAGGGCTTATTGAGAAATGCCTTGTTACAAGCAAATGATGAAGTAATGCCTTTAGATGAAGCAATTATAGGATTTATCGCATTTTTTGATACCGTAGAAAAGAACATATGTTTTCGATATTTTCATGATCGAAAAGGACATCAGGTAGGTGAAATTTCTAATAGGGTTGAGTACCTAATTCAAAATAAGCTAATAAAAGCTACCGAGAATTACCTTATGCCTATGAATTGCGGTTTTTCTCAAGAGGCCGCAGAGCAAATGGAAGAAGAAATATTGGATTATTTGATGGAGCAAGAAAATGAATAGCATGAAAATTAAGGCAATAGAACACTTTGCTTCAAAGCCACACGATGATCCAAAATCTATAAGGTACTTTGAGTCAATCTATAAAGATATTGAAAGTGTTCTAAATAACTCAATTTCATTCGACTCTCTATCTTCAAGCTTAGAGATTTTAGAGAAGTTTATAAGCTTTGTTGCTCACAGAGCTATAAAGGACTTAAGTAACTGTTGGGTCAGAATTCAGCAAACTGAAAAATTGGAAGTTAGTGAATCACTTTTGGCTAAATATCAGACTAAACACAAGCTATATTCAAAGATTATCTCGTTGCTTAGTCAATTACGGTATTTAGAACAAAAAGCAGTTATGGTTACTCTGATAAAGTTCTGGAGAGAAGAGCAAACAGTTAGAGAAAATGTTGAAAAGTCTTTTAAAGATATTGCTCAGTTTAATCTTCATGCCGTAGAGAGAATTGGCTTCACCCCTCAAATTAAGTTGTTAGACTTTCTTAAAGAACTGAGTTTATTAGAAAAAATAGAGTTGTTTCCTGTTGTATCTGGGGTGCTAGAAAGTTTTCTAGCTACTGATATTGAAGGGCATCAATGGAATTATAGAACGGTTACTTTACAATCTATGGCGTTACCGGGGGGTGAGCAAACTAATAAAATCAGAAATACAACAATTGAATATTTGTTCGAAATGTATAATAAGGTCGAGTTGCTGCCTCAAAAGAAAGAACTAATTTCGCTAATGAATCGAGCTTGTAGTTATAGGTCTAGCTCCAAATTGAGTGACGAAACGAAGTCGATTATCAATGAAAATACCGTTCAAGTATTGAGCTTTTGGGATTCTGTAATAGAAAATGAAGTTTTAGAAATTGTTCAGGTGATAGAACATGATTCTTATTGGATCTTTTATCGTAGCTCAAGCAAACCAGTGCGAGCAGCAGCCCTAGAAATAGAGAAAACCCTTATTGCTCATTCGGAGTATCAAATTTATAAAGACTTTGTTGGCTTCCAAGGGGTTTTTGGTAGCTGGGAGCTAGAGAAAGAATTAAATTCAAATTACGAAAAACAACGCGAATTACGCAAAGAACGAATTGATAAACATATCAAAAACCTTTCTTTGGAAAATTTAGAAGAATGGTTCAATAGAGTAGAGCTTTACTTTCAAACTGATTCTAAGGATCTGGCGACTTTTCCTGAGCTGTTTAAATTTATGGAGCTAATTTCTTCGACTTTCCCTCAGCAAACTTTGGCTAAATTTCAGCAAGGGTCATCATTGACTAAACCCGCTGTTGCTATTTTTAGAGGTATTTGGAACTCATCAATTCACAAAGAATTCAAGCTTAAAATAAATGACTGGATAATAAATAAAAGCTACTTATGGGAAGTTTCAACTGCATTTATATCACTAAAAGATGTTGATAATGAACAGATTAAAAAACTAATTGAAAGTGCCATTACAGTTGATGATACTATAATCGTTGGTTCGATATTAAGGATTTTTGAAAATAGTGAGAAACAGTTAGAACCCGAATTTCTCAATGAATGCGTAAAAAAAATATTTACCTATCTGAATGACAAAACTGCTACTAGCTGGATAAATTATGTCTGGTTCTCTAGGAAGGAAGAATCTTTTGTTGAAGCACTGTCACAAGAAAATTTGAACTTAATTGTTGATAACTTGGTGTTTGTGAATGACGTTGATCACAGAGTAGAAGGAATCCTTGAGCATTTAGCTAGCTCAGATATTGATGCAATATTTAATTTCTTTGATAAAAGGATTGAATACGCTAAGGCGAAGGACTATGACAGTAAATATGAAGATATACCTTTTAGCCTATATTCAATTTCGAATGTTTTATCATCAAGCCCAATAAAACTTATATCTTTAATCAAAAGAAACTACCAATATGATTACGGTGTTCATAGATATGGCGTGGTGAGTTTATTTAAGAAATGTTTTACACCTTATGACTCATATCTAACTGATATTATTCTTAAGGAGTTAGATCCAAAAGATAAAAGCGAATTACAAGTTATTATTGCTATAATTTCATGTTATGAAGGCCACTCATCGATTCTTCCATTAGTTGAGGCATTATTGACAGAGCTTGATTGTAACGATGAAAATCGTAGTATGATTAGTAACGCATTATTTCAAACAGGCGTAACAAGTGGTGAATATGGAGCTGCCAATGCTTTAAAACAAAAGCTTGAAGATATAAGACCTTGGTTAAGCAGCGGAAATGAGAAGGTTGTTACATTCGCAACTCTCTATAGCGAAAAATTGAAAAATTATATTGAACAAGAAATTAAAAGGGTTGATGAAAGAGTCGCTTTAGAAAAACACAAGTATGGCGTGGATGATGACAGCATTGAATAAAGT
Organism: Pseudoalteromonas sp. CR1; assembly: GCF_019392235.1. Classification (NCBI taxonomy): domain Bacteria; kingdom Pseudomonadati; phylum Pseudomonadota; class Gammaproteobacteria; order Alteromonadales; family Pseudoalteromonadaceae; genus Pseudoalteromonas; species Pseudoalteromonas sp. CR1. The sequence goes on from NZ_JAHXRM010000001.1 coordinate 391,156, forward strand.
TGAAAGCGAAATTTATAGTGTATGGTCATTTATTTAAATAAATGAATAAAACTCTCTCTAACCTATTATTTGACTTTTAGTTTTGATAAGAAAGATTGACTTTCATCTGACAGTGATACTAAGTAGTATGGAGCCGAGTAGGAGCCGAGGGTCAAATCTTGACTTCAGACATCAGAACTTTTGACTGACAGTTTCTCTCAAACCTGCTCTTAAAAACCTAAAATATTAATAACTATTGAGTTGAAGCGTTAGTAAAACAGTTATTTTTATAGCTAAAAATTTATAACTACACATAAAAAAGCGAGTAAATCTAAACTTACTCGCTTTACAATTTAATAGCTGATAATTAGTAATTAACCATCATTGGTAATTTTATCAATTAATTCACTTAGTACTGTTTCAGCTTGGCTGGTTTCTACTTGGCACGTACCTGCATTTAAGTGGCCGCCGCCGCCGTATTTAAGGCATAACTCACCCACGTTTGTATTTGAGCTGCGGTTAGTAATTGACTTACCAATTGCATACACTACGTTTTGCTTTTAAGAGCCGAGGGTCAAATCTTGACTTCAGACATCAGAACTTTTGACTGACAGTTTCTCTCAAACCTGCTCTTAAAAACCTAAAATATTAATAACTATTGAGTTGAAGCGTTAGTAAAACAGTTATTTTTATAGCTAAAAATTTATAACTACACATAAAAAAGCGAGTAAATCTAAACTTACTCGCTTTACAATTTAATAGCTGATAATTAGTAATTAACCATCATTGGTAATTTTATCAATTAATTCACTTAGTACTGTTTCAGCTTGGCTGGTTTCTACTTGGCACGTACCTGCATTTAAGTGGCCGCCGCCGCCGTATTTAAGGCATAACTCACCCACGTTTGTATTTGAGCTGCGGTTAGTAATTGACTTACCAATTGCATACACTACGTTTTGCTTTTTAAGCCCCCACATTTTATGAATTGAAATATTGCAGTCGGGGTACATGGCGTAAATTACAAAGCGGTTGGTGGCGTAAATGATTTCTTCTTGTGTAAGATCTAGCACTACTAGGTTTTTATGTACTGTTGCACATTGTGTTATTTGTGCTTTTGCTTTTTCGTTGTGTTCGTTATACAGCGCTACTCGCTCGGCTACATCTTCCATTTTTAATATGTCGTCAATGCTTTGATCTTTACAGGCATCAATTAGCTTCATCATTAATTGGTAGTTTGAAATTTTAAATTCGCGAAAGCGGCCCAAGCCTGTGCGGGCATCCATTATAAAGTTCATTAACACCCAGTCGGTTGGATTGAGTATTTCGTCTTTTGAAAACTGTGCAGCATCGCCTTTGTCTACAGCGTCCATCATGTCTACTGAAATATTAGGAAATTTTTCAGCGCCACCGTAGTAGTCGTATACTACACGCGCAGCAGAAGGCGCTTTAGGATCAATAACGTGATTTTTAATGTCGCTTGCGTTACGAACGGTTTCACTTAGGTGGTGGTCAAATGCTATGTGACAACCCGCTACATAGGGGAGGTTAGTAGTAATATCGTTAGCGGTAATGTCTATTTTTCCATCTTGCATGTCTTTTGGGTGAACAAACAAAATATCGTCAATTAGATCTAAATCTTTAAGTAGTACGGCACATACAAGGCCATCAAAATCGCTACGGGTGACTAGTCTAAATTTATTATTGGGCATAGCTATTCCATCTTTTTAATTAAATTACGTATTGAGTGTAACAGCTAAACTATTTTTTGAGATACCAGTGCTTAAAAATTATATAAATAAAAAAGCCAAAACAAACGTTTTGGCTTTTTGATAGCAAGTGTTTATTTTTTGTAAGTTATGCGCCTGGGCCACATTCCATACAGTGGTTAATGATATCTGGGCCAAACTTAAGCTTGGCGTTTAAATCGCGAAGTGCGGTGCGTAAACCCTCTTCTATAACCGGGTGGTAATAAGGCATATTAAGCATTTGTGGTACGGTCATTTTGTTTTGTACTGCCCATGCAAGTAGGTGTGCTATGTGCTCTGCTTGTGGGCCAATAAATTCTGCGCCTAAAAATAAGCCGGTGCCTTGCTCTGCGTATACACGCATGTGGCCCTTATTTTTTAGCATTACACGGCTCCTGCCTTGATTTTCAAAGCTTACTTCGCCTACTTCAAAACAGCCACATGAACCTAAACGGTCTGTTATTTGGGTAAAGCTTTCACCTACCATGGCTATTTGTGGGTCGCTGAATACAGCGGCAATTTTGGCTCTGCGTAGGCCAATACGTACATCTGGAAAACGCCCTGCATTTTGCCCTGCAATGGTTCCCTGATCAGACGCCTCGTGAAGTAGCGGGATCATGTTGCTGGCATCGCCGGCTATGAATATGTTTGATTCGCCACATTGCATTGTATGCGGATCGGCATGCGGTACACCGCGCTCGTCAAGCTCTATGCCTGTGTTTTCGAGGCCTAGCTTGTCAACATTGGGAACTCGGCCTGTTGCGGCTAGTACATAGTCAAACTGTTCGGTGTGTTTTTCACCTTGCTTGTCGGTGTATGTAAGCTGTGCTTTGTCGCCCACTTGCATCATGTCTGATACGTTTGAGTCGGTATCAACAAAAAATTCTTTTGCAAAAACAGTATTTGCATAGTCTTTTACTACGGGGTCGGTGAGGGGGCCAATAGCACCACCAACGCCAAATAATTTTACATTAACGCCTAAGCGACTAAGTGCTTGACCTATTTCAAGGCCAATTACGCCCGGGCCAAATACGGCAACAGATTCTGGTAGGTCGTCCCAATCGAATACGTCGTCGTTAATGATTAATTTGTCACCAAAATTATTAAATACACCAGGATATGAAGGGCGAGAGCCTGTGGCTATAACAAAACGCTTGGCTGTAATAATAGTATGGTCATCAATTTGCACACGGTTGGCATCTAAAAATTTAGCGTAACCTTTAATTTTGTCTTCGTCTGGAAGTTCATCTACGGCTTCAACTACGAATCCTGCAAAACGATCGCGTTCACTTTTAACGCGTGACATAACAGCTTTGCCGTCTATTACAGGCTTTGAGCTATGCACACCAAATGCAGGTGCCATTTCGATAGAGTGCGCAGCTTCTGCAGCAGCTATCAATAATTTACTCGGCATGCAGCCAACGCGTGCGCAGGTTGTGCCATAGGGACCTGATTCGATCATAAGTACGTTAGGGGTAAACTGTTTGGCGTTTCGGTATGCACTGAGTCCTGCGGTACCTGCGCCAATAACTACTACGTCGGTTTGCAATTGTTTCATCGTCTTTTTCCTTTAGTAAATAGGGGCGCTTGGCCCCTATTTAAAATTACTTATTAAGCAAAGTATTTTTCTAGGTCGTCTGAGCCACCAATGTGTTTACCACCAATAAATACTTGTGGAACGGTGTCGCGGCCAGAGATTGCTTTAAGGCTTGTTAATGATGCACCTGCACCCATAACAATTTCTTCGTAGGCAAATCCTTTTTCTGTAAGAAGCTCTTTTGCTTTTTTACAGAATGGACAACCAGGTTTAGTGAAAACGCTCACTGGCTCTGGTTTAGCTTGTTTAGGGTTGATGTAATCAAGCATGGTGTCAGCGTCAGACACTTCAAACGGGTCGCCTGGTAGATCTGGCTCGATGAACATTTTTTCAATTACGCCATCTTTTACCAGCATAGAGTATCTCCAGCTGCGCTTACCAAAGCCTAAATCGTTTTTGTCTACTAACATGCCCATGCCGTCTGTAAACTCGCCGTTGCCGTCTGGTAGTAAAGTAATGTTTTGCGCTTCTTGGTGTTCAGCCCATGCATTCATTACAAATGTATCGTTTACTGATAAACACACTATTTCGTCTACGCCATTTTGTTTAAATACGCCAGCTAACTCGTTGTAGCGAGGAAGGTGAGTAGATGAACATGTTGGAGTAAATGCGCCTGGCAGTGAAAATACAGCGACTGTTCTGCCTTTAAAAATTTCGTCTGTTGTTACCGATTTCCATTCGTCGTTTTGACGTGTTGCAAATGTAACGTTAGGGATTGTTTGACCTTCAATATTCTTTAACATGGTTTAGTTCCTCTTGATTTGTTAAGGCCATTATGGCGAAAATTTAAATATAGTTCTAATCGTTTGTTTGTATTAAACTGATAGTCAAAAGCTATCAGGTTGGAGCTGAACATGAACTTAAAAGATTTTGAATACGTTAAAGCTATAGCGCAACATAAACATTTTCGTAAAGCAGCCGATGCATGCTTTGTTAGCCAGCCAACACTGAGTGGGCAGGTTAAAAAGCTTGAGCAAACCTTGGGTGTTTCTTTATTTGACCGCTCAACTAAACAAGTTACCCTAACGGCTAAAGGAGTACGTTTACTAGCGCAAATAGAGGTTATTTTAGAGCAAACCCAAATACTCAAAGAGCTTGCTTCTACCTCTAACGACCCATTACAAGGTAAGTTAACAATTGGTATTATTCCAACTATCGCACCGTATTTATTGCCTACGTTGTTAACTTCGATGAAAGAGGCGTTTGTAGACAGCCAATTTTCGTTTATCGAAATGCAAACAGCGACCATATTAGATGCGCTTAACAATGGTGAGCTTGATTTTGCAATTTTAGCCGACGTACCAGAGCTTAAGCACTACCATACTATCCCACTTTATAAAGAAGACTTTTTAGTTGCTGTTTCACAAGACAACGCATTGGCTAAGCATAAAAAAGTAGCGCTTAGCGATCTTCAAGGATGCAGCCTATTAATGTTAAGTGATGGTCATTGCTTTAAAGATCAAGCCCAAAAGTTTTGTTTTTCAGCAGGGGTTGATGTGTCTAATCAATATAAAGGCAATAGCCTAGAAACGTTACTTGCATTAGTGGCGATGGATGATGGGGTTACTTTTGTGCCAAAGTTAGCTTGCACGCAGCGAACAGGCATTGATTATATGCCTATATTTCCCAACCAACAGCGTAATGTTGTATTTGCATGCAGAAAGCATTATCCGCATTTGGCAGGGGTTGAGCAATTAGGTGAGTGGTTGTCGGCTCACCCTAATTTAAAAACACAGCTTGCTAAAGCGCTTTAAAGATCTTGGCTTATTACTTCAACTACATCGTTGATTTGTACGCCGGGCAAAGGTTGGTCGTCAATGCTAACTGCAACCGCAGTTTGTTGATATAACTGCTCTACGCGTATTTTATTAAGTGTTGTAGTGGTATGAGGCATTACATTACCTGCAGCATCAGTTAGGTAGTTATGGTGTGCAATACTTAGCATTTGTCCTTTTTTTAGGCCATGTGCTTTACCTAAATTAATCACTATTTTGCTGTTTTCCATATGCATTATTTTACCTTGTGTTGGAAAACAGGCTAGCACAGCTTGTAAATCATAACTCAAGGTTTGATTTATATCTTGTATGCTTTGGCCGTAAGGCGATTGCCAAAATCTATCACTGTTTACATCAATAATAGCGGTTTTTTCAAACGGCCAAATACCTTGGCCTTGATAGCTATTAGTCCAAAGTTGCTCGTAGGTTGTGCCATTAAAAAGGCTAAACTCTATTTTGTAATTGCGTTGGTAGCTGTCGTCTTGCCAAAAAGCATAATCGCTATTGAGTTTATCGCTTGTTGATAGGTCGGTAATTTGGCTAAGTAACACGTACTGAGCGTTAGTACGGGATGCTATTTCTTCTAACTGTATTTTTGAATAGTCGTACTGTTGTGAAAAGTAATTATCTACATTTACAGGCATGTTGTAATAAGCAACGGGTAGGGCGCTCATTTTTGATTTTTGTAAGGTGGTGAATATTCGCTTGCTAATTGCTTTGTTTACGTCAAATATTTGACCCATTCTGGCTTGCTCTCGATGAGCTAGCTGACTTTGTGTTACGGCAACAAATTTGTTAAAGCTGCTTTGCGGGCATTGCTCTGTTTGCGCAAATATATCTAAACGCAGGGTAATGGCAAATTTATCGTCGTATTTATTTTCACTTACAAGTTCAATTTTTTGAATTTCGCCATGGCTACTAATTTTTAACTGATCTTGCATTAACACGCCGTCTACCAGGGTTTGTACAGAGCTAACACGTGCCCCAGAAAAAACCAACGCTTGAGTGATGGCATCTTTTATAGCTGCTGATTTGGCCGTGCTTATGTCGTCGTTTTGAATAAGTGCATGCCCGGTAGATTCATACCACTGCGCATTTGAAAAAGCCGAAAACGTAAATAACGCAGTTGCGCTTAGTCCTGCAAATGCCTTTAATAAAAACGATTTCATACTTTTACTCCAAATATACGTTAGCTTTATTATCAAAGCAGCAAGGACTGTACCAATGTTATTTATCAACGAATATAACGCTATTAATGGCATTAAATGTGCATAAATCAAAATAATTAATATATTAGGGCATAAAACTATGCGAGCAATTTCATTACTGATCACATTAGGGTGTTTAACTTTAAGTGGATGCAGCAGCGTGTTTGATAAGCACGTAGAATACAAATACGTTGAACCTAATAATTACCCCGTGTTAAAAGCGGTAGGTTACGCGCCTATTAGTTTACAAAAAGGAGCGAGTGCTTCTCAAAAACAGCTTATGGCTATCAAAGCCTCTAAGCTAGAGGCCTATCGAGAGCTCACTGAACAAGTTTATGGGCAAAAGGTGACCGCAGGTATGAGTGTAGAAAACGCAGTAGCAAAAGACGATTACTTACAAAGCAAAGTGCAAGGCGTAATTAAAGGTGCGCAAATTATTAAAACTTATGCGGTAGACGATACTTATGTTACTGAGCTTGAGCTCAACATGAAGCGTGTGCACGACCTATATATTGGTGAAATAAAACCACGTGAAGTTAAAAAAGTGACTTATTACTAAGACCTGTTGATTTTTGTGGATTAAAACTTTTCAAACTAGAGGTTATTTAATCACTGCACGAGGTATGTAACCCAGTAGGATAACTGCTCCTGCGTTATTCTACTGGCTATACCAATTCGCTTAATTAAGTCATCTATTTTAAAGCTATTAACGCGTTTTGCCCCGCAAAAAGATTAAGTATTATTGCGGATTGGTATTACATCCATGTAGGCAATAAAGAGTAAATAACCTCTAGATATACCTATTCGAGCAGCGACTACTGACCATTAATGTTGCGTTATCGTCAATTTATTGGGAGTGCCACACTATATGGGCTCCGCCTTACATAAAACCCAAACAAGCTGTTGAAAATTAACCCACCAGAGTACAACACGCACTAATGTAGTTGATTTACATTTGCTAAGTAATTTTGAGATTCTATATATTAAACAACAGGTAGGTAATGTTTTAAAGGCGGCGCTATTAAGCTGAATAGTTTCTGATTTAAGCTTTTAAGTTTCGCACCAGTTGGCCATTAGTGTTAACTTCACCGCCAGACTGGTTGTATGTAGTGGATGACGGGGCTCCAATTAAAATACTTTTTAATTGTTTAACACTTAGCTGAGCTTGATGCGCTGCATGTGCGTTTACTTCATTTTGTTTTTGGCATTTCTCTAACTTAGTACGAACTTGGGAAATAAGCTCTGGAAGCTCTTCTGATTGTTCGTCGTTTTTAGCAAGTAACTTATTAAGCTCTTGGTCGAGGGTATTTAGCTTGGTTAATAAAGACATTTTTTGTTGGGTAATTTCTTTTAAACCTTCACCTCTTCTTGAGGCAATAGCTGTTAGCTCGTCGTTTAATAAAACATCGAGAGAGTCTAAACACTTATCTTGCTCGTTTAGCTTAACAATAATTAAGCTATTATGATCAGCCATATACATCAAACTCGAAGTCAGCTAGATTTTTTGCAAGCTTTTCACTGTCAATTTGATACTTACCTTCAGTGATTGCTTTTTTAAGCTCAGCAACTTTGTCACTATCAAACCCAGACGACTGTTGTGCTTTTTCTTGCAAAGTTTTTAACTGCTGTGCTTGTGGTGTTAAGCTCACAGAATCGCTGGCAGCTTTAGGTGTAGCCGATTGAGCAGCTTGTGTATTTGCATTATCTCTTTGCAAATCAACCTTTTGTTGTTTAGCGTTAGCTAAAGCGCTTGGTTGTTGATTACCTGAATTGACTTGATTAACCATAATAAAAATCCATAATTTACCCAACTAATACCAGTATATCGGCATATCTTTAGTAAACTTTAATATTATTTTTAATTAAATATTTACTTGTACAGACTCTACACCATCTACACGCGCATTTAAAACTTTACCTGTTTTTTTGTTCTCTACACGTATTTGATCGCCTAATGTACCATCTTCAAGCGCAACGCCAGTTGTTTTTATTTGTAACCCTTTGGTACTTGCATAAATGTTAATTGCATCACCTTTGCACACCATGCATATTTGGTTCAGTAATATTGGCATACCTTCGCGAATGTTGCGTTTACTTCTGCTTCCAATAAGTACTTTTGGTTCGTCTAGGTATTGTACTCTTACAAAGTGCGTTGGTTTCATTTCAATGGTTAGATGATCGCTGGTTATTACTTCACCCCGCGCAATATTATCAGTAGTAACAACAACTGGCGCCATTTTTTGCACCTTAATATGAACGTATTGCGCCCAGCTTTTCAGATCGTCGCATTTAATTTGTATTGTAATTTGCCTGTTAAACGGGGGTTCACTCGATGAAATAATAGTAGGTGTTGTTGAACAAGCACGATCGGGTATACGGCTGTCTAACGGTAATGCACTAAGTTGTATTTGATTACTATCGTGTTCACCAATTTGTTCAGCAATGTAATTTACAGCCATTTCTTGAAGTAATGCTTTATTAAATACCTGAGCAGATACAGGGAATGCTAAACCTAGGCTAGCAACAAAATAAAAAACACTGTATCTTTTGATTTTTTTTAACAAACTCATAATGTTTCGACTATGCTTATGGTTTCAAACAGGGTATAAATATTTTGCGTCAAAATTAAGACGCACCCACGATGTTGTGTAGCTTTGTATATATAGGAAGCAATTATCGTTCCGTATTATTTGTTTTCTAAAGGAGATTTTAATGGCAGGCATTTTAGACTCAGTAAACCAGCGTACTCAGCTGGTTGGCCAGAACCGCCTAGAATTACTATTATTTAAACTCAGAGGGCGCCAGCGTTTTGGGATCAATGTATTTAAGGTAAGAGAAGTTCTTCAATGTCCTCCGCTTACTAGTATGCCAAAGTCGAATACTTACATTCGTGGTGTTGCACATATTCGTGGTCAAACTATTTCGGTTATTGATTTATCAATGGCTGTAGGTGGACGCCCGATAGACAATATTCAAGACAGCTTTATTATTATTGCCGAATACAATCGCTCTGTGCAGGGCTTTTTAGTTGGTGGTGTAGAGCGTATTGTTAATATGAACTGGGAAAAAATAATGCCGCCGCCATCGGGTGCGGGTCGTTATTCTTACTTGACTGCTGTTACAGAAATTGAAAACGAACTTGTTGAAATACTCGACGTTGAAAAAATCCTAAATGAAATTTGCCCTGTTAACACCGAAGTAAGCGCAGAAGTTGCTGAAAGTGGCGATATTCAGAAAGACTTGGGTGAGCGAATAGTATTTATAGCTGATGATAGTGCGGTTGCACGTAATCAGGTAAAACGTGCGCTAGAGCCGCTTGGTGTGCAAACTGAACTTGCCAAAAATGGTAAAGAAGCACTCGTAAGACTCAAAGAAATTGCCGAGCTTGATTGCCAAACCGATATTACAGAACGTGTGGCGCTGCTTATATCTGATGTTGAAATGCCCGAAATGGATGGCTATACACTAACGGCAGAAATAAAAGCAGACCCTAAACTTGCACCTTTACATGTTATTTTGCATACGTCACTCAGTGGTGTATTTAACCAAGCAATGATTGAAAAGGTAGGGGCAGACGATTTTATTGCTAAATTTAACCCTGATGAATTAGCCACTGCGGTTAAAAAATGGGTTCATTGTGAATAATCAAAACAGGTGCTACTAATTTGAATAACAAAGACTTGCAGCAAAATGAATACGATCAATTTCGTTCATTTTTAGAACAGCAATGTGGTATTGTTCTTGGTGAAAATAAGCAATACTTGGTTAAAAGCAGGCTTGCGCCATTAATGGCTCGTTTTGATGTAGGGTCGTTATCTGAACTTGTTAGCAAAACACTAGGGCCACATGAAAGGCAATTACGAGCGGCTGTTGTTGATGCGATGACCACCAACGAAACTTTGTGGTTTAGAGATCAATACCCGTTTGAGCTTCTTCAAAACCGCTTGTTTCCTGAGTTTAAAGAGTTAAGGCGACCGGTAAAAATTTGGTCTGCGGCCAGCTCGTCTGGGCAAGAGCCTTACTCTATTTCTATGTCGGTTGCGGAGTTTCAGGCTAAACAGCCTGGTGTATTAAAAATGGGTGCTCAAATAATTGGTACTGATATTTCTAATACCATGCTAGATATGTGCAAAAATGGCGAGTACGACGCGCTAGCTTTAGCACGAGGCCTATCGGCTGAGCGCCGTAAAAAGTTTTTTATAGACAGCGGCAATGGCATGGCAAAAGTAAACGATACATTGAAAAAGCAAGTGAGTTTTAGGCACTTAAATTTACTCGATTCGTATGCGTTGATGGGTAAATTCGATATTATTTTTTGCCGTAATGTACTTATTTATTTTTCTCCTGAAGTAAAAGCTAAAATTATTAAACAATTTGCGCAAGCACTTAACCCTAAAGGTTATTTATTTTTAGGGGCTTCGGAGTCAATGGCCGGATTAAGTGACGAATTTGATATGGTTAGATGCAACCCTGGCATTATTTACCAAAAGAAGTAAACCCTCTTTCTTTCCTTTAAAACGACACACTATGTGTCGTTTTTCATTTTAAATCATTCGATTACAAAAAATATAATCACTCAATTATAAATGGCTTATTTATTGCTTTATTCAAACTAAGTCAATTTTTTGGAGATGGTTATGGCTATCAGTTTTGATAAAGCTTTAGGTGTGCATCAGCATACTATGTTGATCCGTTCACAACGAGCAGAAGTGCTAGCGAGTAATATTGCTAATGCTGATACGCCGGGCTACAAAGCAAAAGATATTAATTTTGCCTCAGCATTAAAAGCGGCAAAATCACACCAGCAAAGCGGCAATACAATGGTAACTACTAATGAAAAACACATTGGTGGTGGTACCCGAAGTGTGGGTGGAGTTGAATTATTTCGTACGCCAAATCAAACAGATACAGGTGATGGTAACTCAGTGGATGTGCAAGTGGAACGGAACTTGTATACACAGAATGCGATGGAGTATCAGGCCAGCTTACAATTTTTAAGCGGCAAGTTTAAAGGCCTGAATAAAGCCCTCGGTAGTCAAGGATAATAATTATGAGTTTATATAACGTTTTTGATATTGCTGGTTCTGGTATGAGCGCACAAAATGTGCGTTTGAATACCACTGCAAGTAATATTTCGAATGCCAATACAATTAGTTCTTCTCAAGACAAAACGTACCGAGCGCGACAACCTGTATTTGCTGCAGAGCTTACCAAAGCTTCTGAGTCAGTAAGTAACAATCAGGGCTCTTCTGTTGGTGTTAAAGTGCTGGGCATTGTTGAAAGCAGTGCACCATTACAAATTGAATACAACCCTAATCACCCGAGTGCGGATGAAAATGGTTATATCTATAAACCCAACGTTAATGTTGTAGAGGAGATGGCGAACATGATTTCTGCTTCTCGCTCTTATGAAACAAACGTGCAAGTTGCAGATGCAGCTAAGCAAATGTTAAGTAAAACTCTGCTGCTAGGTCAGCGTTAACCGAGGGTAGGTTATGAGTAACGATATTAGTACATCTTCATCCTATTTAGACTCTTTACGGTGGCAAGATACAACGCCCACTTCAAATGAAGAAAAGAGCGATGCGTTAACTCAAGAAGACTTCTTCTCGTTGTTAACTCAGCAATTATCGTTTCAAGATCCGAGCAAGCCTGCGGATAACGATCAAATGATTGCGCAAATGACCAACTTCACGATGGCTGAAGGTATCTCAAACCTTAATAGTAATTTTGAGTCACTTGCAGCTTCGATGACATCTAACTCCGCTTTACAAGCGTCAACATTAGTTGGAAAGCAAGCATTACTAGAGTCAGATTCTTTAGATTTAAATGCAACGGGTGAAGCCAAAGGGTCAGTGGTTGCAGAAAGCCCAGTAGAGAGTTTAACGCTTCGTATTACGGATGAATCTGGACAACTTGTAAGAAGTATTGAACTAGGATCGCAATCGGCTGGTGCAGTACGTTTTGCTTGGGATGGTAAAAACGAAGCGGGTGAACGTTTACCGGAGGGTGAATACAATATAGTGGCTGAAGGCAGCACTAACGGTGAATTTTCAAGCCTTCCTATAGCTACGTTTAAAAATATTGAAAGTGTAAATATAAATGGTGCTAATGGCATCATTATTAACACTAAAGAAGGTGCGGTTAGGCTGACTGATGTCGCAGAGATCGCGTAATAGAGTTTAATAATATTTCGCCTGTTTGCAGGCTGTATTTTATAGGTTAGAGGTCAATTATGAGCTTCAATATTGCATTAACAGGCATAGCTGCCGCACAAAAAGATTTAGACGTTACCGCAAATAATATTGCGAACGTTAATACAACCGGTTTTAAAGAGTCACGTGCTGAGTTTGCAGATGTATATGCCTCTTCAGTGTTTAGTTCTGGTAGAACTAAAAATGGTGACGGTGTTCAAACTACTATGGTTGCCCAGCAATTTCACCAAGGTTCGCTGCAATTTACTAATAACTCATTGGATTTAGCCATTACAGGTGAAGGCTACTTTGCAATGAGCCAAGACCTGGGTGCGCAAGATTTTACCTTTACAAGAGCAGGGGCTTTTAAGTTAGATAAAGATAACTTTATCGTTGATGCTAAAGGTAACTTTTTACAAGGTTTCCCTGTAGATGAGGCTACCGGCGATACGACCTCTGTTAGTTTAAGTACTTCGTCGGCACTGCAAATCCCTGATTCGTCTGGATCACCTCGTGCAACGGCAACGGTATACAGCTCATTTAATTTAGATTCACGTGCAGATGCGCCTTCGTTGCCATTTGATCCAACAGAAAGTGCTTCGTATAACTCATCAACTTCAACCACTGTCTACGATTCACTGGGTGAGGCACATGTTTTACAATACTTTTTTGTAAAAAATGATCCGACGACAAACCCTAATGAGTGGGATATACATGCAACGCTCGATGGTTTAGTTGTTGATCCAGCAACGGGCGCTGAGCAAACTACTGCGCCATATACACCTTTAACCACCCTAGGTTTTAGTTCAAGCGGTTTACCTGAAACAACAAATGGGGTTGCTAATACAAACCCAAGCAGTTTCGATGAGTTAGTTTTACCTGCGGGTGCTGGGACTGGTTTATCTTCGTTACTGACTAACGGCGCGTCATTTCCTGATACGGGCGTAGAGCTTAATTGGCGAGATGAGGCAGCAACTACAAATAAGCAGCCAACTCAGTACGCAAGTCGATTTGAAGTTAAAGCGCTAGACCAAGATGGCGCTACGGTTGGTCGTTTAGCGGGTATTGATATTGGTACCGACGGAAAAATAGTGGCTTCATACAGTAATGGCGACACATCTTTCTTAGGTCAGGTAGCGATGGTTCGTTTTTCTAATTCACAGGGTTTATCGCAAGTTGGTGATACCTCTTGGAAAAAAAGCTTAACGTCAGGTGAGCCAATTGCAGGTGAACCAGGTTCGGGTACATTAGGTTCAATAAATTCATCAGCACTAGAGCAATCTAATGTAAACTTAACGAATGAGTTGGTTGACCTAATTAGTGCTCAGCGTAACTTCCAGGCTAACTCTCGTGCGCTTGAGGTTAACTCAACACTGCAACAGGCAATTTTACAGATTCGTTAATTTAATACTTAACACCATTTTAAGGGCTGCTTTTTAAAGTGGCCCTTTTTACTTTTACTTCATTTAGTTTGTTTAATAACCATTTCACATCGTTTCTTATTGTGGCATCTATTTTGCATTTCCTGTTTATAGAGATTTTTGAAACGAGTCGATGCTATGGACAAAATGGTCTACATTGCGGCCTCAGGCGCTAAACAAAGCCTACAGGGGCTGGCCCTCAAAGCCAATAATTTGGCGAATGCGAATACCACTGGATTTAAGTCAGACTTTGCACAAGCTCGCTCTATGCAGGCTTTTGGCGAAGGGTTGCCGTCGCGTGTTTTTTCTATGCAAGAGCGTCCGGGTTCTAATATGACCTCTGGCGGCATAGTCGAAACAGGCAGAGATCTAGATATTGCAATGAGCGATAACGCGTGGTTAAGCGTGCAGGATGCATCAGGCAATGAAGCTTACACCAAGGTGGGTACATTAAATATTACCGCTGAAGGTATTTTAATGACCAGCCATGGTCGTCAAGTAATTGGCGAAGGCGGGCCTGTCATTTTACCAGTACCGATCGAAAAAATTGAATTTAGTGAAGACGGCGCAATTCAAGTTCGTCCGCAGGGGGCGCCTGCTACGTTTTTAGAAGAAGTTGACCGTTTGAAGGTGGTTGAAGCTAATAGTTTTCAACTAGAAAAAGGGAACGATGGTTTATTTAGGCCCAAGGCAGGAGAGGTTGTTGATACTTCTGCCAATGTCAAAGTATTAAGCGGAACCTTAGAAATGTCTAATGTGAACCCTGTTCACGAAATGGTCGATATGATCAGCCATCAACGTCAATTTGAGTTACAAGTAAAACTGATGAAAACAGCTGAAGATCTTGATAGATCACAAGATCAGCTGATGCGCATAGTTTAACTTTAAATGAGGACACGATTATGAATCCAGCATTGTGGATCAGTAAAACGGGGCTAGACGCTCAACAAACCGATATTTCGGTTATATCAAACAATTTAGCGAATGCCAGTACGGTCGGTTATAAAAAAAGCCGCGCTATTTTTGAAGATTTACTCTATCAAAATATTAACCAGCCCGGAGGCCGCTCGTCACAAGACACCGAAATGCCATCTGGTTTAATGTTAGGTGCCGGTGCAAAAGTAGTGGCTAACCAAAAAAACTTTTCTCAAGGTAATATGCTAACTACTGAGAATTCATTGGATTGGATGATCTCAGGGCCTGGCTTTTTTGAAGTATTACAACCCGATGGCAATATTGCTTATTCTCGTAATGGGCAGTTTACTACCGATGGCGATGGTCGAATTGTAACGTCTGGTTCTGGCTATGTTGTGCAACCAGAGATGAACGTTCCTGATGATGCGCAATCAATCACTATTTCACAAGATGGTGAAGTATCTGTGCGTATTTCAGGCCAAGCCGACAACGTTGTTATTGGCCAGCTTACAATTAGTGACTTTATCAATCCATCGGGTCTTGAGCCTGTAGGGCAAAACCTTTACACCGAAACGGCTGTAAGTGGCGCGCCTGTGCAAGGTAACCCGGGTGTAGAAGGCTTAGGCACAATTATTCAGGGTTCACTTGAAACATCAAATGTAAATGTAACAGAAGAGTTGGTTAACCTGATTGAAACGCAGCGAATCTATGAAATGAACTCAAAAGTTATTTCGGCTGTTGATGAAATGATGAGTTACATTAATCAGCAATTATAAGATGTAGGGGGAATTATGCGTCATTATATGTTATTTGCGGTAGGTACATTATTTTTAAGTGGCTGTGTCTCAACACAAAATAGTGATGTTGTTCAAGATGACCCCTATTATGCACCAATGTATCCTGAACCAAGTATGGAGCCGGTAGTTGCAACGGGTTCGTTATTTAATACTAATGTATCAAACGACTTATACGCAGACCGAAAAGCACTGCGTACTGGCGATATTATTACTGTTAATCTACAAGAGTCTACTCAAGCAACGAAAGCTGCTAAAACAGAAACTGATAAGCAATCTGATGCAAGCCTAGACCCTGTAATAGGGCTTGGTGGTTTACCCGTTAACATTGGTGGCGATAGTATTCAGTTTGGTATTGGTAGCGATGCCTCTTTTACGGGTGATTCTAAATCAAATCAATCCAACAGCTTATTTGGCAATATTTCGGTCAATGTTATGCGTGTTCTACCTAACGGTAACTTAGTGATTCGCGGCGAAAAGTGGTTAACGTTAAACACTGGCGAAGAATTTATTCGTTTGGAAGGTTTGGTACGCCCGCAAGATGTGAGTTCTGATAATACAGTTGAGTCAAACCGAATAGCCAATGCACGTATTCAGTACTCTGGCAAAGGGCAAACACAAGAAGCGCAAAGTGCAGGTTGGTTAACACGTTTTTTCAGCAGTTCGATTTTTCCTTTTTAGAGGGCATTCATTATGAATGTATTAAAGTTAATTTGTTTAATCTCGCTAATAGGTTGCCATTTTTCGGCAAATGCAGAGCGTATTAAAGATATTTCTATGGTCGAAGGGGTTAGATCGAACCAGTTGGTAGGTTATGGCTTAGTAGTCGGTTTACCGGGTACAGGTGAGCAAAGCCGGTTTACTCAACAAAGCTTTAAAGGCATGTTGAGCAATTTTGGAATTTCGCTACCTGCAAGCTTAAGTCCTAAAATTAAAAACGTTGCTGCCGTTGCTGTACATGCTGAATTACCTGCTTTTAGAAAGCCAGGTCAAACAATTGACGTCACCGTTTCATCTATCGGCAGTGCGGGTAGCTTGCGTGGCGGTACTTTGTTGCAAACGTTTTTAAAAGGGGCTGATGGCAATGTATATGCTGTAGCTCAAGGCAGTTTAATTGTTGGAGGCCTCGGCGCACAAGGTGCTGACGGCAGCCGTGTTGTTATTAATACCCCGACGGTGGGGCGCATTCCAAGTGGCGCAACAGTAGAGCGTGAAGTTAAAAGCCCGTTTATGCAAGGTGACTTTATAACTTTTAATTTAAATCGCCCTGATTTTACAACAGCAAAGCGCCTTGAAAAAACAATTAACGATCTAGTCGGGCCTAACAGTGCAAAAGCAATCGATTCAGTCTCTGTTCGTGTGATTGCTCCTAGAGATGCCTCTCAACGCGTATCTTATTTATCAACACTTGAAAACCTGGAGTTTAAACCTGCAGATATGTCTGCCAAAATTATAGTTAACTCCCGTACTGGTACTATTGTAATAGGCAAAAATGTTAAGTTGCAGCCTGCTGCAATAACGCATGGTGGGTTAACAGTTACTATTACAGAGCAGCAAAACGTGACTCAACCTAATGCGTTGGCTGAGGGGGAAACGGTAGTGACACAGCAATCAATCATTGATGTTAACCAAGATGATTCTCGTGCATTTGTTTTTAACCCGGGTGTTAGCTTAGACGATTTAGTACGCGCTATTAACGAGGTAGGCGCTGCACCAGGCGACTTAATGGCTATTTTAGAAGCCCTAAAAGAAGCTGGAGCTATTAACGGTCAACTTGTTGTTATTTAATATTTATTAAGCTTTAGCAAATGCTTTGCTAAAGCTTCCCTTTTACTCCCTCATTCACATTTCCAATCTGGCTTAAATTTTGCATTTTAATTTATATTATTCACTATTGTGTCAAAAAGCTGATGGAAACTAATCATCTAGACAAACAAAACTTTTTTGATTTAGGCAATTTAGATTCACTTCGTAAAGAAGCCTTAAGCAGTGGTGATGCATCGACTGATGCGTCTAAAGCCGCTCTAAAAAAAGCAGCTGCGCAATTTGAAGCTATTTTCACTCAAATGTTACTTAAAAGTATGCGTAAAGCTAACGAAGCGTTTGAAGATAAAGAAAGTCCGCTTAACTCAAGTAGTGTTAAGTTTTTTGAAGACATGCACGATCAACAGCTATCTACTGAGCTTTCATCAAATGGCTCTTTAGGCCTTGCTGATTTAATTGTTCAGCAGTTATCGCCAGACGGCAAAACTTTTATGCCGGGCTCTGTATTGAGAACCACCAATGACTTTTTAAGTGATATGCGTGCTGGCTCGTCGCTTCCTCATACTCAAAACGAAGAAAATGCAGCGATTAATGTGCATAACAATAAAGCCGATTCTAAAGTGCCTAAAGCATCTTCAGCGCCATTCGAAAGCACAGAAGAGTTTGTTACTACAGTGTGGGAACACGCTAAAACTGCAGCACAAAAAATTGGCTTAAACCCTGCTGTAATGGTTGCACAAGCGGCACTTGAGACTGGTTGGGGTAAGCACATTATTAATAAGAGCGACGGCAATAGTTCAAATAACTTATTTAATATCAAATCAGATAAAAGCTGGGATGGCGAAAAGGCAAGTAAAGTAACCCTAGAATTTGAAGAAGGAACACCTGTTAAAAAGCAGGCTAGTTTCAGAGCTTATGACTCGATAAAAGAGAGTGTTAACGACTTTGTTGATTTTTTAACTCAAAATCCTCGTTATCAAGAAGCATTACAAAATACTGCTAAGCCAAGCGATTTTTTAGATTCTTTACAAAGAGCTGGCTATGCAACGGATCCTAATTACGCGGACAAGATAAAAAAAGTACTTAACAGTGCTCAATTAAAAGATGTTGCAACAAGCGTAATTCGCCAAGGAGTAAAGTAAATGTCGTTTAACTTATTAAATATTGCCAGTTCAGGGGTTAGAGCTAACTCTGAACTACTGCAAACGACAAGTAAAAATATTGCGAATGTAAATACCGAAGGCTACGTGCGAGAGCGCACTGAGCATACAACTATGATCGATAACCAGGTAGGAAAAGGAGAAACCTATCGCTTGTTAAATCAGTTTGCGCAAGAGCAATTAAATAGAGATACCTCTAATAAAACGTTTTTTGATCAGTTTGTTACAGAAGCAAATCGTGTTGATAGTTTGTTTTCAGAAGACTCTAATAGTTTATCTACTAGTATAAACTCATTGTTTAATAATGTTCAAGAGTCGCTAAATCAACCCTCATCTACTGTTGCTCGCTCGCTTGTGATGACCGATGCTGAAAACTTAGTGAATCAAATGGACAGACTCTCAGGCATTGTTTTTGATCAGAAAAATATTGTCAATGAACAGCTAGACGTATTTACAGAAGAGGCGAATGGCTTAATTCAAAAAATTGGCACATTAAATCAGGATATTGCCGCTGTAAACGGCACTAATAACCAAGCAGATGCGAGCTCTACTTATAATGAACGCGATAAGGCTATCCGTGATTTATCTGAGCTAATAGACATAGAAACACTGGATGGTCCAAACGGTGAAAAACTTGTATTTATGGGCACAGGTGAAGCAGTTGTAATGCAAAATGGCTCGTTTAATTTGTTTTCTATGCGTGGCGATCCTGATCCAAATTTTAAAGAGCTTAGGCTAGATGTAAATGGTGGCAAGGCAGTGCCGCTTGAAGTTGATGTATCTAAATTAAAAGGAAAAATCGGCGGATTACTGGCATTTAGAGACGATGTGCTAGTCCCGGCTCAAAATCAAATTGGCCAAATGGGTTTAGCAATAGCTGATTCTTTTAATGAACAAAACAAGCTAGGTATGGACGCTAATGGAGAGCTTGGGGGCAACATTTTTAATATTCCTACGGTTGGTGGCTATGCTTATGCAGCGAATACGGGTAGCTCAAGTATGACTGCAACGCTTGAAGCAGGCAAAGGCGGTGAATTGCCGGCAAGTGATTTTATAGTCACTTATACCAGTGCGACAACGGTAGAGATTCAGCCCATAGATAATAAAGGTGAGCCGCTAGGCACCGCATCAACAGCAAATATAACCGCTGGCGTCATTGATTCATCTACAATCACGAGTGGCGAATCGTTTGGTTTAGAAATTAATGTTGCGGGCGCTGCAAATACAGGTGATCAGTTTCAAATAAAGCTTAACTCTGAGTCGGCGGCAAATATGTCTTTAACAACAAACCGTGGTGAAGATCTAGCCCTTGCAGCACCAATAAGAACAGCAAACGACATTAACAACATAGGTAATGCCACAATTACGGCTGGTGAAGTAAGTGATGTTACTACAGGTAGCTTTACAACATCACCAGCAGGCCTTACAAACGGGCCTATTACTGTTGTTAAAACCGCTAATCTAAATGAATACACAATAAGCGATGGTGTGAATAGCAGTACTTTTACAGCAACTTCGCCAGCAAAAGACATGTTGCAACAGGCTGGTGGTGGCTTTGAATTATATGGTTTTGACTTTGATATTGAAGGCAGCCCTGAAACCGGCGACACATTTACGCTTGAGTTTAACGAAGGTGGTTTTGATGATAATCGTAACGGTCAAAAGTTAGCGGGGTTACAACAAGGTGAACTAGTGCGCCAAAATGTTGTTACCGGTGCAAACTCAGACAACCACAAAACATTTAATCAGGCTTATGCTGGGTTGGTTAGCGATATTGGCGTGGTAACTAATCAAGCAAAAACAAATGGCGACGCGTTTGAAGCGCTTGCTCAGCAATCTGAAGCCTGGTACGAATCGCTTTCTGGTGTAAACCTAGATGAAGAGGCTGCCAATTTATTACGTTTTCAACAGTCTTACGCCGCTTCTGCGCAGGTGCTTGCAACCGCTCGTACTATTTTTGACACTATATTAAGTGCTGCGAGGTAATTATGCGCTTATCAAATAACTTGATGTACCAAAGTAGTTTAAATTCAATTTTGAACAATCAACAAAATGTTAGTAAGGCTCAAGAGCAAGTTAATACTCAAAAGCGTGTATTAACGGCGTCGGATGATCCTGCTGCAGCTTCTCGCGCACTTCAATATACCGATAGAATTCAGAGTAATGAGCAGTACAGTAAAAATATAACCATGCTTAATAGCCGTTTGAATATAGAAGAAGGTGCCCTTGAAAACATAAAAGGCGCCTTAGAGAGAGCGCATACTTTAACCATTCAATCAGGTAACGGTGCTTACAGTGCTGCTGACAGAGAAGGGCTTGCCGAAGAAATCAAAGCGCTTCAAAGTACAGTCCTTGATTTAATGAACTCTAAAACGGAAGACGGAAAATACATTTTTTCTGGTTATCAGGACAATACACAGACTTACTCGCTCGATTCATCTACTGGCTTGTATGTGTATGGTGGCGACCAAGGTCAGCATATGATTAAGATAGCCGAAGGGGTTAATATTAAATCAAGTGATAATGGGTTTGATGCATTTGAAAAAGTGGATGCGCGTTTAGATGTTGTTTCTAGCGATGGAATTGTATCGGGCGGGATTACAAGCTCTAAGGTGTATGTGACCGAGCAAGGTCAATTTGATACGTTTCATAAAACTAATTATAACCCTGATCCGGCAGCTGCAGCGGGTGCCAATACACTAAATGTGATCACAACGGCGGGAACACCCAACACTTATCAAATTGAGCAAGCAGGTACAATACTAGCAACTGGCAATATTAACGACTCTACTATTAAGTTTGCTGGTATGGAGATAAGTGTTACTCCAGTTGCAACAGGCCAAATTGATATTACGCTTGAAGCACCTAAAAAAGAAAATGTGCTCAACTCAATGAGTGAACTTATTGCAGGCCTGACTAACCCTGCGTTAACAGAAGAGGAGTTTGAGCAAGTTATTGCAGACTCGCTTGTTCAAATTATGAACGCTAAAAATAATGTGTCTCTAACACAAGCTGGGCTGGGTGGGAGAATAAATACAGCAGAAAAAGTACTGCAATCAAATACAGATTTAGATATTAATAACAAATCAGCACGATCTGACTTAGTAGATATAGATATAACAGAAGCAATAACT
The DNA here is from genome assembly GCF_019392235.1 of Pseudoalteromonas sp. CR1. NCBI lineage: Bacteria > Pseudomonadati > Pseudomonadota > Gammaproteobacteria > Alteromonadales > Pseudoalteromonadaceae > Pseudoalteromonas > Pseudoalteromonas sp. CR1. Next base: position 412,842 of record NZ_JAHXRM010000001.1, read on the forward strand.
GAGTTAACCAAACAAGAAACTGCACTTCAGGCATCACAGGCAACCTTTGGCCGTTTAGCAAACCTTTCATTGTTTGATTACTTGTAATTAAACTCAGAGTAAGGCAATACTTTGCCTTACTCTTTAAAACTCTTCGCTTTTAATAAATACTTTATTTAAATTAACCGCTTATCTCATAAATAAAAGCACTTTATAAACATTTTTAATGGTGTTTGCATTTATCGATGAATTTAAATTTTGTATATTTTAATTTAATAAATTCAGTAAGTTAAAAAATAAGTCTGATTTTTTAAAAAAAAAGCTAAAGGATTTTTTTTCTAGACCGATAACTTAATTAACCAAGCACAGCGTTGAAATTACAACCACTGCTTAATCTAGTAAGTTTGAGAGTAAATGATAAGTTTACTTTAGGAGAGACATCATGGCTTTATATGTAAATACAAATGTTAGCGCGTTAAACGCACAAAGACAATTAAACAACTCAGGTAATGCACTTGATACATCATTCCAACGTTTATCATCTGGTATGCGTATCAATAGCGCAAAAGATGATGCGGCAGGCCTACAAATTTCTGACCGTCTTACATCACAAGTAAATGGTTTGAATCAAGGTAACCGTAACGCGAATGACGGTATTTCTCTAGCACAAACTGCTGAGGGTGCACTTGACGAAGTAACATCAATGTTCCAACGTATTCGTACACTTGCTCAGCAAGCATCAAATGGTTCAAATACTGATGAAGACCGTTTAGCTATCCAAGAGGAAATTCGCTCGTTATCATCAGAAGTAAACCGTGTTGCTGAAGATACAACATTCGGTGGTCAAAACCTTCTTGATGGTTCTTACAAAGCAAGCTTCCAAGTTGGTGCTGATGCAGTACAAACTATCGGTTTCAGCATGAAAGATGTGGGCAACACGGCAAGTGGTCCAAACTCAATTTCTGCAAACGGCGGTTTTACATTATCAGGAATTGCAGGTGTTGCTAGTAACTTAACGGGTAAAGGTTTGACAACTTTAGCCGCAGGTGTTTCTGATATTTCTGGTGCAGCCGTAGCAGGCACGGATGACTTTGATGCTAAATTTAGAGCTGACACAATCAGTGTATCTACTCAAGGTAATGCACAATTTGTTTTAGCAGGTATGGATTCGTTGATTGCTGTTGTTGATAAAAAACGTGCAGAGCTTGGTGCGGTTCAAAACCGTTTCCAATCAACAATTCGTAATCAGTCAAATATTTCTGAAAACTTATCAGCTGCGCGTTCACGTATCAAAGATACCGATTTCGCATCAGAGACTGCAAACTTAACTAAAATGCAGATTTTACAACAAGCAAGCCAAACAATTTTAGGACAAGCTAATCAGCGTCCACAGGCTGCACTTAGCCTACTAGGTTAATTAAAATTTTAGAAATGATGTTAGTCAATTTATTGACGAAGAAAAAATGAAAGCGCCCTTGCTTAATGGGGTATTAACAAAGGCGCTATAGGATTTTGCCAGCGGAGGCTTTAATCCAAGTTGTTCTAACATTTGTAGAACATATATGTACTAGCATAAACTATGCCATTAGTTTATTTTAGTCACCCACTCTCAAACTTATCAAATAATAAGGCCCTTAACGGGCCTTATTCATTAATTATACTCCTTCAATCTCAAACTGCCCAAACTTAAATCAAGACACACCAGACAACGTATTCTCAATCTTTAACAGTCCTTAAAATAAAGTTGGCCTAATGCTTGCTTTTGTCTTTGTAAGTTTATTATTAACTTACAAAGTGGCAGATAGTTGCCCCTAGGCAGAGTATAACGCCTATATATCTAGCTACTTTGTCAAATTCCCACTTTCTTTGAACGAGATAGTGACCTAACTTTGACAGATAAGAAGAGAGTTTATTATGGCTTTATATGTAAATACCAATGTGAGTGCGATTAATGCACAAAGGCAGCTTGAGAGAAGCGGCGGTGACTTAGATACGTCTTTCAAACGCTTATCCTCTGGCCTTCGTATTAACAGCGCAGCAGATGATGCCGCAGGTTTACAAATTTCAGATCGTCTACAGTCGCAAATATTAGGTCTTAACCAAGGTAACCGAAATGCGAATGATGGTATTTCTTTAGCGCAAACTGCTGAAGGTGCTATGGATGAAATTACCTCTACTTTTCAGCGTATTCGCACGCTTGCACAACAAGCTTCAAACGGCTCAAATACAGATGAAGACAGATTAGCTATCCAAGAAGAAATCCGTCAATTATCTGATGAAGTTAACCGTATAGCTACCGATACTACTTTTGGCGGTCAAAATCTGCTTGATGGTACTTACTCTGCAAGTTTTCAAATTGGTGCTGATGCGGTTCAAACAATCGGGTTTAGCATGCAGGATGTAGGTGGCAGTGCTAATACAATTTCTGCAAACGGTGGTTTTACAATGTCTGGTATAGCAGGGATTGCATCTGCAGTTGCAGGTAAAAGTATGTCTACTTTTGCGGCCGGAATTAGCGAAATTGGTAGTGGTAGTATTACAGCTGCAACTGCTAGCTTCACAAGTATGGTTGCTGCAGAGATCAGTGTATCTACTCAGGCTAATGCACAGCAAGTGTTTGCAGGTATGGATGCAATGATTGCTGTAGTTGATAAAAAGCGTGCTGAATTAGGTGCGGTACAGAACCGTTTCCAATCAACAATTCGAAACCAAGCTAATATTTCTGAAAATTTATCTGCTGCGAAATCGCGTATCAAAGACGCTGACTTTGCAATGGAGACGGCTAACTTAACTAAAAATCAGATATTACAACAAGCAAGTCAAACTATTTTAGGGCAAGCTAACCAGCGTCCACAGGCCGCACTTAGTCTACTTCAAGGTTAATAAAATTAAAGTAAGTAGAAATTAAATACAAATAAAGCTAAAGCTTTCGCTTTATCGGACGATAAATGATTTAGAGGACTAAAAATCCAGGACTCTAAATCACGGATAATAACAGGGTAGGGGTATCCCGTTACTATCTATCGAACTTTGAAGCGGAGGCTATCATGGCTTTATATGTAAATAGTAATGTGAGTTCTTTGAACGCACAAAGACAACTGAGCAAATCAAGTAACGCATTGGATACTTCATTCCAACGTCTATCTTCAGGTATGCGTATCAACAGTGCAAAAGACGATGCTGCAGGTATGCAGATTTCAAACCGTTTATCATCACAAGTTAATGGTTTAAATCAGGGTAACCGAAACGCAAATGATGGTATTTCACTTGCACAAACAGCTGAAGGGGCACTTGATGAAGTAACATCGATGTTCCAACGTATTCGTACACTGGCACAACAAGCATCAAATGGTTCAAACACAGATGAAGATCGCCTAGCGATTCAAGAAGAAATTCGTTCATTGTCTTCAGAAGTAAACCGTGTTGCAGAAGACACTACATTCGGTGGTCAAAATTTATTAGATGGTAGTTATGACGCCAAATTCCAAGTAGGTGCAGATGCTGTGCAAACTATTGGTTTTAGTATGCAAGATGTGGGTACTACGGCAAGTGGTCCTAACTCTATTTCTGCAAATGGTGGATTCACGTTATCAGGAATCGCAGGTGTTGCTAGTAACCTAACAGGTAAAGGTTTAACAACTTTAGCTGCTGGTGTTTCTGATGTTTCTGGCGCAGCAGTTGGTGCAACAGATGACTTTGATACTAAATTTAGAGCAGATACAATTAGTGTATCAACGCAGGGTAATGCTCAGTTTGTTTTAGCTGGTATGGACTCGATGATTGCTGTTGTTGATAAGAAGCGTGCTGAGCTTGGTGCTGTTCAAAACCGTTTTCAATCAACTATTCGAAATCAGTCAAATATCTCAGAAAACTTATCGGCTGCAAAATCACGTATTCAAGATACCGATTTTGCGCAAGAAACAGCTAACCTAACTAAGATGCAGATTTTACAACAGGCTAGCCAAACAATCTTAAGCCAAGCAAATCAACGTCCACAAGCAGCGTTATCGCTTTTAGGCTAATTGATTTGAACTATGAGCCACTTTAGACTAAGCAAATAGTTCAAATGTGGCTTATAGTCTTATTATATGTTTCGAGGATAGCCGAGATGATTGATTTAAATTCTACACAAAAAACAATAGACGGGCTTAGTATTGTAAGTTCATCTATTAGTAAAGATGCGGTAAAAGAGGAAAAGCTTGAAAAGGGCACCTCTTTAACAGCAAGAGAAGCTGTTGATTTGAAGAATGCTCAAAATATTGATGAACAAGAAGGCAAACAAGATAAAGATTTGTTTGTCGAGGTAAAAGATAATCTAGAGAAGTTAAATGAGTATATCCCGGTAACATCAACTAACTTAAAATTTGAGTTTGATGATAGTGGAGATCTTCCTATCATTAAAGTGCTTGATAAAAGTAACGATGAAGTAATTAGAGAGATACCTACCGAAGAGTTTAGGGAAATAGCTAAAGCTTTAGATGAATTTGCCGATAAATTAACTAATAAAGGTTTACTGTTTAACAAAACAGTTTAGGCCATTCCAGCTATTTAGGATTATATTATGCCTCTTATTACATCTGCGGGTATTGGTTCAGGTCTCGATTTGGAAAGTATTATTTCGGCGTCAGTTGATGCTGAAAATGTACCTAAAATGAATGCCTTTGCAGCGAAGGATGAGGCGCTTCAAGTCGAGTTATCAGCGATAGGTGAAGTTAAATCTGCTTTATCGCAGTTACAAGATACAATTGAAAAATTAGCAGACCCAGATAACTTCAATAAACGAGTTGCTAATATAACCCAGCCAACAAGTGATGACGGAGACTTGATCTCTGTTACACCTACCTCTGATATAACTCCAGGTGACTTCAAGATAGAAGTGGTTGCAATTGCTCAAGGGAGTAGAGCTTTATCTGAAGATGGGTTATTTGCTACTAATGAAGACGTTGTGAGTGCTTCAGGTGGCACATTATCGTTTTCTGCAGGCCCTGATAAAACTTTTGATTTAACCTTAGACGCCGGTGCTACTCTCTCTGACTTACGTGATGCTATAAACGACTCTGACAGTAATTTTGGTGTTACGGCAAATATTATTAACACGGGTACTGAAGCGAAGCTTGTTTTGACTTCTACTGTAACAGGGACCGGAAACGATCTTGTTATCACAAACGATAACGCTGAACTTGATAACGTATCTACTGTAGCAAATGCAGGTGGTGCAGGCGGCATTGGAATAGCAGCAGAAAACTCCGCAAAAGATGCAATTATTAAAGTTGATGGTATTACCATAACAAACGATACAAACACCTTTAAAGATGCTGTACAAGATATGACGATAACAGCAAAACGTGAAAGTGTCGACAATGAGACAGCCAAGCTTTCAGTTGATTTTGACCGAGAAAGTGCAACAACGTTAGTTGATGAATTAATCACAAATTATAACAATGTTATAGGTCAACTAGGGTTTCAGTCACGCATCGGTAAGCCTTTAAATGGTGATTCTACTATCCGCTCTCTTAGTTCGCAATTAGTGAATGCTCTATCAACTAGCTTATCAGATGCAGGTCCTTTTGAGAGTATTTTTGATATCGGGCTTGGAGTTAATAAAGAAGGTTACTTAGAAAAATCGACTCTAGTGAGAAGCTTGAATGATGCGTTAGATAATAATTTTGATGATATTGGCAAGGCTTTTGCAGGTGAAAACGGTATAGCTTCAAAGTTTGAAACGTTATTGGATAACTATGTCGATACGAACGGCATTATGAAGCAGCGAGAGGACAGTTTAAATGGACAAATTTCTGATTTAGAAGATGATGTTGAAAATCATCAATTCAGAATGGAGTCTTTGGAAGCTAGACTTCGCGAACAATATGCAGGGTTAGATGTACTGCTTGCACAAATGCAGTCAACGCAAACCTACTTGAGTGCACAATTGGCAAGTCTTCCGGGCTTTACACGTTCAGATGGTTAAGTATAAGTAATTGATTTAGCAATAAAATATATAGGTGAGTTATGTACAACGCTAAAGTAAAAAATTATCAAAAAGAGGCCCTAAAAACGCGAGTTGCAGGGGCCGATAGGTATGAAATTATTCAAATGCTAATGGCGGGCGCAATTGAGAAAATGGTCTTAGCAAAAGTAGCGATTGAAAAAAAACACTTGGAAGCTAAAAGCGAACATATCTCAAGAGCATCAGCGATTATCAATGCATTGCGCGGTTGTTTAGATTTTGACGCTGGTGGTGATGTGTCAACAAATCTTTATTCACTTTATACTTACATGGATGAGCGTCTATTGGATGCGAGTATCAAAAACGACCCTGAAATAATTACTGAAGTGTCGAACCTATTAAAAGAGATAAAATCAGCGTGGGATGCAATCCCTCATGAAGTAAGAGAACAAACGTTATCTGAAAATGGTATCGATGCTCATGTTGGATAAAATTGACTCTTTGATTTCGCAGCTTGAAGCTGCGATTGATGAGCCAAACCTTGAAAAAGCACTCAATTTAGACCGCAAGTTACTTGATGAAATAAAAGCGACCGATGAAATATCCCTACATGAAAATGCTACTTATTTTCTATCAGTCGCCGCAAAGCATCAAAATATAATAAATAAAGTCGACGACTTAAAAAAACAGTCTTTTAAAAATATTACTCAGTTTAATAAAAACCAAAAGAATATTAAGAAATATCAAAATGTCTAAAAATGATCTGCAAAGTGCTCAACAGTCAATAAATGAGATTGAAGAGACCCTTAATTCAATTTCGCAAAAACAAAAAAACGAAGATGCTTTTGTAGATAAAGCGAGCACGACTTTCGACAATAATATCGTAGCGTTTAAAAAGTATTTTCCTGATATTGCCGAGAAATTTAGTTCGCATCAGCCAAGCAGTAAATTTAATTTATTTCTTAACCACAATGGTACAGCTAATTTTGTTGACTACGACACAGGGGTTCCTATTTATAGTGAAGACCCGCATAAGCAGTCTAGTGAGCAAATAAAGAATATGCTTGAAAACCCTATAATGGGTAAAGTTGACCATAGCCAATTGGAATTCTTAAAAAATGAGACGGGTTTTATCCATATTGATTTAATGGCTGAAATTGGCGCTATCTACAATGAAACGCAACAGGATCTTCCTTCGACAAAAAATGTTGCTGAATATGTACCCAGTGCAATTATTTTTGGCGTTGGCTTAGGATATCATTTAGATCATTTTTTTGACTCTTTTAATGCAGCTTATATAAGCATCTTTGAACCCAATGAAGATTATTTTTTTGCAAGTTTATTTACATTTGACTGGGCTAATTTTCTTAGCAAAGTAGATGAAGCTGGAAGTTATTTATATTTCTCGATTGGTGTGCCTGAGCAAGAAATGTATGAAGCTTTGCATTTAAGAGCTGGAGAAATTGGTGCGTTTAGTGTTGCAAGTGCACTATTTTTTCAACATTACCCTTCTGAATCTGTAAATAAATTAATTAATGAGTTTAAAGGCAATTATCATCAGTTTTTTATGGGGTGGGGTTTTTTTGATGATGCGCTCTTAAGCGTTGCTCATTCAGTCGAAAACTCTTTAAAACCTATTAATTTGCTACAGCCTGCGAAAAAGGTTTCCGAAAAGTATAATCATTATCCTATATTTATTGTTGCAAATGGACCTTCATTGGATAACGATATTGAAACAATTAAAAAGTTACAAGACAAGGTCATTGTCGTTGCATGTAACTCTGCTACAACAGCATTATTAAAGCAAGGTATTACACCTGATTTTCATGTTGCACTTGAAAGAACGAAGGCAACAGAAGATTTTTTAACAGCATTTATTCCTGAAAATACCCGCCAAAAAATAAATCTACTTGTGCTAAATGTAATGTACCCAAACGTACTCGATTTGTTTGGCTGGTGTGGCGTTGCACTAAAAAGTAACGAAGCAGGTACATCATTATTTCATATTTCGGAGTTTTTAAATAATGGCAGAATCACATCAACTATAGGGTTCAGCAACCCCTTGGTTGGGAACACAGCACTTAGTTTTTTTGGTAGTATGGAATTTAAAAATATTTATCTTTTCGGTGCTGATAATGGTTATAAAGATCCTAACCATCATCATTCAAAAGGTAGCTATTATTACTCAGGTGAGGGTGAAACGATACATGCGCCTTTAAAAATGGGGGGCGAGCTCATTATACCTGGCAATTTTGGCGGCGATATAATTACCGATCACTTCATGCACACAGGAAAAGTGCAAATGGAACGTTTTTTAGAGTCTAAACTTGATTCAGGGATAAATTGTTTTAATTGCAGTGATGGGGCCGCTGTTAAGGGGAGCATGCCTTTAAGGTCAGATGATATTTTACTAGAAGAATTTATTTTTTCTAAAAATGAAGTTATTGATCATATAAAAACGCAGCCATTCTCTAGTGTAGATGAAAGTGTGTGTTTAACAGATTATTTGGATTTTGATGAGTTTGAGCAGCTATGTAACACAATGGTTGAGATACTTGATGGTCCAATTTTAAATCGAGCTGAAGCGCTCAAGCAGCTACTTGAAAGTTTAAGGTATTTGTTCTCATTTAAAAATCATCCAAGATACACACATCTTTATTTGTTACTTGAAGGTGAGTCGCTTTACGTTACCTCGGTGCTTATCTCGTTACTTTATAACTTTGGTGATGAGACATCGATAGTACCTTATTATGAGAAGGCAAAAACACTTTGGCGAGATTTCATTGCGGATGCTCCACAGCAATACAGAGACCGTTGGAATGAGTTAAGTGATTACAGCTTTGATTACTCAAAACCTTCTGTGAGCTAGTAAATATGCAGATTAAGAGTAAACGATTTGTTCTTACGCTCTTAACTGAGGCCCATGCTTCAAATCGATACCTCAGCTGGTTTGAAGATAATAAAGCTAAAGAGTTTATTAGCTATACATCGTCATCTTTAAACGAATTGAAGGCTTATATTAAAACTAAAAATGAAGACCCCGCAGCTATTTTGCTGGGTATTTTTGCTGATGGTGAGCATATTGGCAATATAAAGTATGAGCCTATCGACTTAGTTAATAAAACCGCGACAATGGGGATTTTGTTGGGTGAGGCTAGATGGCGTGGTAAAGGTGTTGCAGCTGAGGTTATTTCTGCAAGTGCAGATTACTTAGCTAAAAACTTTCATATAGAAACAATTATACTGGGTGTTGATAAGGGTAATATGCCTGCAATATCTGCTTATAATAAATTGGGTTTTGAAATTAGCGAGCAAACTGACCATGGTTTGTTTATGAAAAAATCACTTCTATAAAAATATCTATTCTTCCTAAGCCTTTTCTTAAAATAGCCGATAAGTTATTAGAGCGTAAGCGAAATTTCATTATAATGGTTGATAAATAATTTAAACTTATTATTTCTAAGGAAAAAACATGTCATCAAAAAGCAATTCGGGTGCTGAGCTGTGGCAAAAAGCCAAAAAAATTATTCCAGGTGGGAATCAATTACTTTCAAAGCGTGCCGAAATGTTTTTACCCGATCAATGGCCTGCCTATTATAAAAAGTCTAAAGGCTGTGAAGTTTGGGATTTAGATGATAACCATTACTATGACTTCTCTATTATGGGAATTGGTACTAGTTCTTTAGGTTACGCTAATGATGAAATTAACGATGCGGTGATAAGTTCGATTTCTAACGGAAGTATGAGTAGTTTGAATTGCCATGAAGAAGTTGAATTAGCAGAAAAACTTATTGAAATACACCCTTGGGCGGGAGCTGTCCGCTTTACTCGTACTGGTGGGGAATCGTGTGCGTTAGCAGTGCGAATTGCCCGTGCCTATAGTAAAAAAGATGTTGTTGCCTTTTGCGGCTACCATGGTTGGCATGATTGGTACTTAGCAACAAATATAACTGACGCTGAAAATTTAGACGAGCAATTATTACCTGGTTTAAGGCCTGCTGGTGTACCTAAGCAATTACAAAATACTGTGGTGCCATTTAAAGAAGGTGATATTGATGGCTTTAAGGCAATCATAGATGCTCACGGTGATAACCTTGGCGTTGTTATGATGGAAGTTTTTCGTCATGGGTTGCCGGATGTTGCCTTTCTTCAAGCTGTGAAAGATTTAGCTGTTGAACATAACATTGTTGTAATTTTTGATGAAATATCCTCAGGGTTTAGACTCAACACAGGGGCTTCTCATCTTTTAACATCGATAGAGCCAGATATTTGTGTACTAGGAAAGGCACTGGGTAACGGCCATCCAATAGGGGCTATAATAGGTCGTTCTGAAGTGATGGATGCAGCGCAACAATCTTTCATTAGTAGTTCTTATTGGACCGAACGAGTTGGCTTTACAGCTGCGTTAAAAACATTAGAAGTATTTCAAAGAGATAATATTCCCAAACGCTTAAATGAAACTGGCGCAAGACTAAAATCTCGAATTGAAGAAGTCGTCACTCAAACAGGCTTTAACCTAAAAATTATAGGTATTGATAGTGTCCCTATATTTATATTTCCAGGTGATCATGCTTTGGCATTAAAAACACTATTTACCCAAGAAATGCTTAAAAGAGGATTTTTAGCGAGTAATGTTATTTACCTTTCGATTGCCCATACCGATGAGCTTTGCGATAAATATATTGATGCAATGAGAGATGTTTTTTATTTTCTTCAGCAGTCGCTAGACAGTAATGCAGATATAGAAAGCCTAATCAATGGGCCGGTATGCCACAGTGGCTTTCAAAGGTTAAATTAATGAAATCAGTTGCTGCATTTATTCAAGCAAGAATGGGGTCGTCAAGATTACCAGGCAAGGTGTTAAAAGAATTAAATGGGATCCCCGTTATTTTGCACATTGTAATGCGTTTAAAGCAATCTAGGTACATTGATAATATTGTTCTTCTTACTTCTTTTAACGAAGAAAATGATAAGTTGGTTAAGTTAGCCAAACGCCATAATATCAACGTGTTTAGAGGTTCAGAGGATAATGTTTTAGCGCGTTTCCAGCAAGCAAGCCAAGCATATCCATCAGACCATATTGTGAGAATAACAGGCGATTCACCTTTTGTAGATGTTGGCGTGTGTGATTTATTATTGCAGACGTACTTTGAAAAACAGGTTGATTATGCCTTTTTGAGTGAACAATTTGCCGAAGGCGTTGATTGTGAGGTTTTTAAAACGAGCGTACTGTCTTCTTTAGATACGGCTGCACTCAGAGAGTCTGAACGTGAACACGTGACGTTACATTTTTACGAAAATAAACTAAATCAATTTTCTACCTATGAAATGCAAAACACAACAGATGACAGCAGCTATCGGTTTACATTAGATACACCTGAAGATTGGCAGGTTATTAAAGAATTAGCACGTTTTACTAACGATACTGTTAACATTAATTATCAAAATATAAAAAATATACTTGATGCTTATCCTCACATTAAACAGATTAATAGCCAAGTTATTCGTAACGAAGGGTTAGCTATTTCATTACAAAATGAACAACATTAATTAGCTTTGGACTTATTATGAAAATTAACAATAAAATAATCGATGAAAATAGTCCGTGTTACATTATAGCTGAAATGTCTGCAAACCATGGTGGAGACATAAATAAAGCGAAAAAATTAATCGCTGAGGCTAAGTTAGCTGGGGCAGATGCTGTAAAGCTACAAACTTACACGGCAGATACAATCACACTAAATTGTTCGAAGCCAGATTTTTGTTTGCCTAGCGACAACCCTTGGCAAGAACATGTGTCTTTGCACTCACTTTATCAAAAAGCGTTTACACCTTGGGAATGGCATCAGGCGCTGTTCGAAGAGGCCAAGCGTTGCGAAATTGATATATTCTCTTCCCCATTTGATGAATCTTCCGTTGATTTACTTGAATCATTAAATACACCGGTATATAAAATTGCCTCTCCGGAAATAACAGATATTCCCCTTTTGAAATATGTTGCGGCAACAGGCAAGCCTGTGATTCTTTCAACAGGAATTGCTGAGTTAGCTGACATTGAACTTGCGGTTAGTACATTGCGCAATAACGGGTGTGATAGCATTGCAATTTTAAAGTGTACAACAGCTTATCCAACCCCATTAGAAGAATGCAACTTAGCAACAATTTCCGATATAGCTAAACGATTTAATTGTATTGCTGGTTTATCTGATCATACACAAGGGATTATTTCACCGATAGTAAGTGTTACATTGGGTGCAAAAATAATTGAAAAACATTTTATTATTGATAAATCTGACGATTCAGTAGATGCCTTTTTCTCATTAGATAGAGACGAATTTTCATCACTGGTTAGGTCAGTAAGAGACGCCGAAAAAGCAATAGGTACTGTGAGCTATGACATAACAGATTCAGCGAAAAAAAATATGTTAGCTAGGCGCTCACTCTATTTTGCTAAGGATTTACCTAAGGGCCATGTTATTACAAAACACGATATCAAATCGGTTAGGCCAGGCTTTGGCTTACACACTAAGCATTTTGATGATGTACTAGGACTGTGTTTAACAAGCGATGTAGAGCTGGGTGATAGAGTTAGTTTTGCGTTAACGAATAAGTTAAGAGGCTAGCTATGAAAACATGTGCAGTGGTCGGTGGTGGGATTTGTGGAATAACGGCAAGCATTTTGTTGCGCAAGCATTACGATCGCGTTGTATTAATTGAGCAGTCTGAATCGTTAGGTGGCTTGTTGAATTCAGTCACTGACGATGCTGGTAATTTTTACGACCAAGGTACACACATTCCAGCTAGCACCGGTGTTGCTGAAATAGACGAGATACTATTCAACCACCCTCACTTTTCTAATAATTGGCATACATTTAAACACCTCAAAACAGGAAATTACTTTGCAGGTAAGTGGGATTTAGAAACACAAACAATTGATGCAAGAAAATTAGATACAGCACTTTATAAACAAGGTATTGGTGAGTTTATGTCACTCACATCAGGGTCTGAGGCTAATAACATTGAGCAATATTTATGTGAAACTTTAGGTGTAGTGTTTTATCAGTACCTTGCAAAACCGGTTATTAATAAGCTTTATGGTGACGACGTAGCATTTACTGATTTAGCTAAAAATACCAGCATTAATTATTTTGGCGCTACAAGAATAAAAGCATTCAATGCATCGTTGTCACGAGTCTTAAAGCAACATCCAGAGTTTGATAAAAAGCTTGGCTATCATAGTGCTGCTGAATTTGAAACATTACTTGCAGAGCAAGGTTCATACCTTCCTAATTATTACTACCCAAATAGCGCTAAAGGCGCGCAGACTTGGATCGATCAATTACAGGCAAAAGCTGAATCTTTAGGAGTTGAAATTCGCTGTAGTAGTCAAGTGGTAGATATTGAATATCAAGATGATTTAGTTACTGCGTTTAGCCTTAACGATGGCTCACGTATTAAGTGCGACTTGTTATTTTGGAGTGCGCCGCCTGTATTTGCACTAAAGGCCGCTAATTTACCGATCGCAAATTATAAACCCATATTTAGGACCGCAAATATCTTACATTTTACGTTTGATAAGCAGCCTTTAAATAAAGAATCGCATTACCTTTGGAACTGGGACCCATGTTCGGATATTTTCAGGGTTACACTGTATAACAATTTAAGGCAAAGTGATAAGTATCAAGTATCGGCAGAGGTATTAAGGTACAAAGCAGATCCTACGTACACATTAGAGCAGGGTGTTATTGATCTAAAAAATATGGGAGTTTTAACGCCTGACACCAAAATGAAAAGTGGATGTGTACAAATAATTGATAATACTTTTCCTGTACCTACGCATGATTTTTGTACTACAACACAGATTAATTATGAAACATTAACAAATTCGTTTAAAAATATTATTGTATCGGGTAGGTTTAGTGGTCGTTGCTGGTTGTTATCTGATGTGCTAATTCTTGCTCATAAAGAATTAAAAGAGTATTGCACTGTTGGCTAATTTTATATTCTATTGTAATGGAACTATGAAAACAGGCTTTGGGCATTTATCAAGGTGTTTAAATGTTGCAAGGGCGACCTTTGCATTACAGCCTTTTAGTAATATTGTTTTTTTTGGCGACTTTGATCAATTTTCTACCCAGCGTATTAATAATTTTGGTTTCACCGTAGCAGGCAGTGACTTTACTTTTGAGCCAGATATGACGGTGCTTGCCGATAGCTATCAGTTCACTTTTGAGCAATTATTTGAGTTAAAAAAAATAGGGTTGAAGCTATGCATCATCGACGACTTTGATCAATATAATTACACTTTTATAGATCTTATTGTGAATTTTAGATTTAACGCTGAGGCGTTTTGTCGTTCAACCAATAAACATAGGTTAGGGGTACGTTACTTTTCATTTGCCCAAGAATTATTATCATTAAGGCGAAGCCGCTCACAAGGTCACTTTCAAAATAGTATTAATACTATTTTGGTTTTTATTGGCGGTAATGATCGATTTGATGTGGCTACGCATGTTGTAAATGCCTTAGATAAGCTAGTGGTAGGTAAGAAAATTATTTTATTAGATCAAAAAGCCCCTTCTATTAGTTTAAAAAATAACACTTACCAAGCATTAGAGTTTGTTGATGATATGTCTGCTGTATACAAACAAGCCGATTTAATCATTAATGGCGGGGGATTAACAAAGTATGAAGCAGGTTTTTGCCTTATACCTAACTGCGCCATTTCACAAACGAGAGAACAACATACCGATACTTTAGAACTTGCCAGAGCACATTTAACCTTTGATTTGGGTCTTGCTGAAGATGCAACGATAGAAAGCTTAACATTAAACATTGAGGGGTTTTTACACACTGGTGTTCTGGCGCAAAGAGACGCAATGTTATCATCATATTATCTCGATTCGACCGAGCAATTCGCAAAAGAAATTTTAAAGGTATCAAATGAGTGAGTTTAATTCTAAACAAGCAGAGTGGGATGAAATTGCGCGTATAAACAGTGATTTTAAAGCACAGGTTGGGCGACCCTTTGACGATACACTTTGGCAGGCGCTCATCGATGATGTTGAGCAAAAACTCATGTTCTCAGCGCAAGGTAATAGTATTTTAGATGTAGGGTGTGGTAACGGCTTACTATTATCAAAATTACACAAGTGCTCACAGTATGCAGGTGTTGACTACTCTCAAGCAATGATAGATGAAGCAAAAAAATTACTCCCTCAAGGCGTTTTTTATCAATCACAAGCGAGTGTTCTTAAATTTGACAACAATGAGTTTGAGAGAGTACTCAGTTACAGTATCTTTCATTACTTCCCAAGCTATCAATATGCACTTGATGCGATTAAAGAAATGATACGAGTATGCAAGCCCGGAGGTATAATTTTGATTGGCGATATACTCGATAAACACTTTGAGCACGATATAAAAAGTGCAAGTGATCTGGAATATGAAAAAACGATTCCGTTGATACATCGTTATTCTCAGTGGCGCTTTTTTTCTTTTGAGCAATTGAAAACTGATTTACAGCATTGTGTTAAGAAAGTAGAAATACTGACTCAACCAGAAGGTTTTCCTTTATCTCGTTATCGCAAGGATTTGAGGTTATGGGTTTAACTCGATTACAGAGCCTTATTGCTACTGCATTTGACCGCCAGCATGCATTATTGACTAGCTCTGGAAGCTTTGCGCTTATAACTGCACTCAATGCCTCACAGGCTCCAAAGGGTAGCTCAGTAATAATGCCAGCAAGCTGTTGCCCGATTGTTTTGTTTGCTATTCAAATGGCAGGTTACAACGTTATTTTGGCTGATGTTTCGTTGTGCTCTTTGTCTATGGAGGTCACTAATATAGAAGCTGTTTTTAATGATTCTGTATCAGTAATAGTGGCCGTTCATGGTTACGGACACTATTGTAAAATTGATGAAATAGAAAAGTTTGCAAAACACAATAACATTACACTAATAGAAGATGCATGTTTGGTGTATGGCAGTAAATACAAAGGCAAACCGTTAGGTAGCTTTGGCGACTTCTCTATTTTAAGTTTTGGGTATGATAAACCTATTGATAATCAATACGGCGGAGCTATTTTAACTAACTCTGAGCGGCTATTTGAATGCGCTAAGGAGTTTTTAAACGAGAATAAAATGGCTCAATTTAGTGACGTAAAACCGTTAGAAGTATTAAATGGCCGCTTTTTAAATTTAAATAAGCAAATGCAAGTGCGAAAAGAGAATGTAGATTATCTGCAAAATAATATTACTAATTCGCTTTTTGTAAAAGCAAGTTTTGATGCTGAAGTAACGTATTGGCGCTACCCTTTACTTATAAAAAATAGAAGTCACTTTTTAGCTAAGGCAAAAGAGAGTGGCATTATTTTTACTAAGCATTATAAATCGTTAGGTGAATTACAAACCAATGGACATTATCCAAATGCGTCACTGATTGATGATCAAATTATAAATTTATTTGTCCGTCCCGAAACACCTCAAGAGCAATTAACCAATATGGTAATGTTTATAAATGACTACCAAGACAAGTAATACTTTAAAGTCGTATTATCAGTCTCTGTATAAAGAGTATGGTGACAGCCACAAATCAGTACAGCATGTATCAAAAGAATCACAAAATATAAGATTTGCGATATTTCTGAATATGATTTCATCAAGTAGCCGAGTTATTGATTTAGGCTGTGGGCTGGGTGATATGCTTTCGTATCTAAGAAAAAACGGTTTTACCGGTGAGTATTTAGGTTATGACTTTGTACCAGAGTTTATAGACGCCGCAAATGCCAAGTTTACCTCAGATACAAAAGCTCAATTCAAAGTGTTTGATATCTATGAGGATGAGATAGCACAAGGCTATGACCATGTGCTTATTAGCGGTGTGTTCAATAATAAAATGACTGATAACATGGGCTTTTTAACACTTACCTTACAAAAAAGTATTCAGCAGTGTGAGCAGTCGGTTATTTTTAATGCGTTATCGACATTTGTGGAATTTAAAAATGAGGCTCTTTTTTATGTCTCACCCTTAGAATTATTTGAATTATGCAAAACAACAATGACACCTTTTGTTTCCTTAAAGCATGACTACGTTACTAAGCCAGGTGGTTACCCTTATGAATTTACAATGCAATTAAGTAAAAGCGAAATAACATGTTACTGAGTATAATGCAGCCTACTTACTTACCCTGGTTAGGTTATTTTGGGTTAATTAACAGCGCCGATAAATTCGTATTTTTAGACAACGTAAAGCTTGAAAAAAGTGATTGGCATGTTAGAAATAAAATTAAATCGGGTAAGCAAGAGCTTATGCTGACTTGTCCGGTAAGTACCCCTAAAGGAAGAATGACAGCAACAATTGAAAACACTCAATTTGTCAGTGCAAATCCTTGGCGAAGAAAGCATCTTAAAAGCATTGCTGAAAGCTACGCAAAAGCACCGTTTTTTAGTTCCTTGTTTCCACTATTAGCTCCCATTTATAAAGACGAGAGCATTACTTGCCTGGCTCAAATGAATATTAAAATCATTAGAGTATTGATGGGGTATATGAATATAACCACACCAACATTTACTGCTTCTCAGCTTAAAGGCGTGTCTGGTGTTAAAGATGCTCGGCTAGTATCTATTTGTCATGAGTTAGAATGTAATACTTATTTATCACCAGTAGGCGCGCAGGCTTACATTGAACAAGAGACCCCAGGCGGGGCATTAGTTAAAAATGGTATTGATGTTTTTTATCAAAACTTTATTCATCCTAAATACCCACAAATTAAGGGTGAGTTTATCTCTCATTTAAGTGTGATTGACTGCTTATTTAACGTTGGGCCTGTTGAAACAGCTAAATTAATTAATACATGCTCGAGAGCACATACTCACTATCAATCTCTATCAGTTTAATTGCCAAAGTGCTGGGTTAATAAAACGCTCATCAGGTAGGCTAAACTCAGATAAATCAATATTGGATAAGCTTGAAGTTAAGCAGCTTAAAATTTCATTAAGCTGTTGTTCGTTGTTTACGCCTACAACCACTTTGTCTACTTCATCAATATTAACCACATAATTTAATGCTAGTGATAACGTTGAGACATTTAAGTAATTACTCAGCTTGGTAAGCTTTTCTAGTAAAGGAGCAATAGGTTTAAAATAATCTGGGAAAGTGTCACTTTCCATTAGCAATAACCCCTGAAGAAAGGCTGAACGAGTATGAATTTCTATATCTGCAGCTTTTAGTTGTTTTAATGAATTTGATTGAACGAAGCGTTGATCAAGAATATTAAGAGGTAACTGAATTAGATCTGCAAATGCTAATACATCATTATTAAGCTGCTCGGGGGAATATAAAGATACTCCCACTTTTTTTACTTTATTATCTGCTTTAATTTGCTTTAAGCAATCAAGTGCAACAGGGAATTGACTAAAATCTTCAAAGCGATGAAGTAGTAATCCATATAAAGCGTCACAATTTAAGTCGCAAAGAGACTGTTTAACCGTTTTTGTTATAAAATCATCAACATTGATTAAATTAGATATAGGAGGAACTTTACTTACTATATTGAATGAATTTACTAGGCACTGGCCTAATTCTTTTTCAGCATTACCATAAGCTGATGCAGTATCAATGGTCGTTATATTTTCGCTTTTGGCAAGGTTCAGTATTTTTTTTATTTCTTTCTGATGTGTTTTGCCACGTGTATTACTTATTCCGTAGTCAACACCAAACTGAACAGTACCTAGTGCGAGCTTCACAGTAATTTACCAATTTCATCAATAATATAGCTCTGCTCTTGCTCTGTAAGTTGAGGATGCAAAGGGATAGTGAATGCTGTTTTATAGTATTTCATTGCGTTGGGGAAGTCGCTATCTTTAAAGCCCATTTCTTTATAAAAAGGTTGAGTGTGTATTGGAATATAGTGAAGATGACTAATAATGCCTTTACTCCTCAATTGCTCAATAATATGCCTATGAAGGTGGCAGTGGCCATCAGCAAGTTTAACTACGTATAAATGGTAGCTCGAATAGCATTTTGTAAGTTGTGTTAAATGCGAGAGTGGCATAGTTTCAAACGCATTAGAATATGAAATAGCGAGTGCGTTTCTGGTTGTAACAAATTCATCAAGTTTATCAAGTTGGCTGAGACCAAGTGCTGCTTGTAGTTCTGTCATTCGGTAATTAAAGCCAAGCTCTACTTGCTGGTAATACCAAGGGCCATGGCTTTGCTCAGTCATTTCATTTGGATCATTAGTGATCCCATGACTTCTTAAGCGCTGTAATTTTTTTGCAAGCTGTTGATTATTACTAACTGCCATACCGCCTTCGGCAGAGGTAATTATCTTTACCGGGTGAAAACTAAATACAGTGATATCTGAAAATTCACAGCAACCTACTTTATTGCCATTATATTGTGCGCCAATAGCATGTGATGCATCTTCAATGATTTTAAAACCATACTGCTTTGATAAATCGTAAATAGCTTCCATATCACACGATTGACCTGCCAAGTGAACAGGGATAACGACTTTAGGTAAGCAATTATTTTTTTTTGCGCTAATAAGCTTATCAGCAAGGGCTGGCACTGACATATTGCCAGTTGCCAAGTCAATATCTACAAAGTCCACAGCAGCCCCACAGTAAAGCGCACAATTGGCTGAGGCTACGAACGAAATTGGCGACGTCCAAACAGTATCACCTTCGCTTACATTTAATGCTAAACATGCAATATGTAGAGCAGAAGTCGCGCTATTAACAGCAATACCATATTGAGCGTTACAGTATTTTGCAATAGCAGCCTCAAAAGCGGGTACTTTTGGTCCTTGAGTTAGCCAATCAGACTCTAAAACAGCTACAACGCTATCAATATCTGCTTGGCTTATTAGTTGTTTACCATATGGAATCATTTATTTTATTCAGCTTTAACTTAATGCCTGAGTGTTAAATTCTTTAATCTCATCAATCGTCATGTAATGCGAGTTATGCAGAGAGTTATATTCAAATCCTTGATCTACCTTTTTACCCTTCTCACCAATCGCGTTAACGGTAAAGTCATTACTGCGACTACTGAACTTAATACCAGGCGCAATAACAAAGTGGTCGTTGTACTCGTAGGTTTCAAAACACAAGTCTGCTGGGCACATTACTTCATGAAGTTTCTCACCAGGGCGAATGCCAATTATTTTTAGTGGTAAGTCAGGAGCCATCGCTTTGGCAAGATCGGTAATACGGATTGAAGGAATTTTAGGAACGAAAATTTCACCGCCTAACATACGTTCAAAGTTAGTCAGTACAAAATCGACGCCTTGTTGAAGGTTTATCCAAAAACGAGTCATTTCATCGTGTGTGATTGGAATATGGTCGCGCCCCTCATCAATAAACTTTTGAAAAACAGGCACAACAGAGCCGCGAGAGCAAACCACATTACCGTAGCGTACAACAGAAAAGGTAGTGCGGTTGCCACCTGCAATATTATTAGCGGCTACAAAAAGTTTATCTGATGCCAATTTAGTGGCACCATACAAGTTAATTGGGTTTGCAGCCTTATCAGTAGACAGCGCAATTACTTTTTCGACATCGTTATCAAGAGCTGCATCAATCACGTTTTCAGCGCCATTAATATTTGTTTTAATACATTCCATCGGGTTGTATTCAGCGGCCGGAACCTGCTTCAAAGCAGCTGCGTGAATAACATAGTTTACACCGCGCATGGCACGTATTAATCTGTCTTTGTCTCTTACATCGCCAATAAAATAACGCATACAAGGTTGGTCAAACTCTTGTTGCATTTCAAATTGCTTAAGTTCATCGCGTGAAAAAATAATGATCTTTTTTGGATTGTAACGCTCAAGTAGCGTTTTGACGTATTTTTTCCCGAATGAACCGGTACCACCGGTGATTAAAATTGTTTTGTTATCGAACATAGTGCTACCCAAATTATTTATTATTGGCGTTATATGACACGCAAACGTGATTTTTTAATACGCATCTCAATACTTTAACCACTAAGCAAGCAAAGTGCCAAGTTAATTTAGTCTAACCATGGTACAAAGCACAAAATTTCGCAAATTAAGCTATAATTTAATCAGTCAGCACCACGGAGGCCGTTATGAAAATTCAATCACCATCAGCTAACTTTTTAAACCAAACTCAGCAAACAAATAACAAACTTGCAGAGCAACTAGCAACCGGTAAAAAAGTAAATAGCGCAGCAGATGATGCTGCAGCGTTACAAATTATTGATAGACTTACTTCACAGCAAAATGGCTTCAGTCAGGCTTTAAATAACGCCTATGACGGAATTTCATATACTCAAGTAAGCGAAGCTAGCTTGAGTGGTGTAAATGATGCTGTCACGCGCATTCAAGAGTTATCTGTTCAAGCGGGTAATGGTGCACTGACTGATAATGATCGTGCTGCGCTACAAGAAGAAGTCGTGCAGCTGCAAAGTCAAATTAACGACACGTTCGAAAACGCTAATTTTGCAGGGAAACCGTTGTTTAATGGTGAGCCTGTATCATTTCAGGTAGGCTCTGATGCAAATATCAGTCAAACACTAAACCAATCTGATGGAAGTCTTGCCCCGACGCTATCTACTATTGATATTTCGACTCAGGCTGGAGCACAAGCAGCTATCGATATAACCAAGCAAGCAAATGATGAAATAAATGCGCAACGCGCTGAGTTAGGTGCATTTCAAAATACGTTGGCAAGTACAATTAAAGGATTAGGGGGGCAGCAAGAAAATATTGCAGCTAGTCAAAGCCGAATTCAAGATACCGATTATGCGCAGGCAATTTCGCAACAAGTGTCTAATGACATTTTAGCGCAATCATCAGTTGCACTTCGTGGTCAGGCTAACCAATCTGCTGAGTCTATTTTAGGTTTACTTTAAATTTTAATACTTAATAGTTAATTCTTAAGTATTATTGATCTTACTAGTGCGTCTGTTTTTTGGCGTTTATGTCAAAAAACTGCCGCTATCACTTGCATCCGTGCTTAACTGGCTTACAATTTAGCTAATTATATCAAAGAGTGAAGCACGGCTCGCTAACTATGATCCTGATTTTAGATAATAATAACAATCGCTCTATTGGGTTAAACGCATCACTTGGTTTTATCGGTGAGGTTACTCATCGCTTAGATGAAGATAACTTTGAACAAGAGTGTGCAAAATATAAGCAGCACGAGTGCATGGTTATTTTGGGGGCTTTACAGTCACTCGATCATGAAAGCTTAATCAAGCGCTACCCAACACTTCCATTTTTATTAATTGGTGAAACGTTAAGACCGTTACTTAGCATTGCTAACGTAGTTGGGCTTATTTGCGAGCCATTTAATCACGAAGTTACCACACAGTTACTTCATGATTGCCAGCAGTATCATCGTATGTTGCCGGGGGAGCACAAAAATAGTCAGCCGCATAAGTCTTTTGATGGCCTTGTTGGTGAAACACAAGCAGTTAAAGAGGTCCGCTTTTTAATTGAGCAAGTTGCAAAAACAGATGCAAACGTTTTAATTTTAGGTGAGTCAGGTACAGGTAAAGAAGTGGTTGCGCGTAACGTTCATTTGCTATCTAAGCGAAGTACAGGACCCTTTGTACCAGTAAACTGTGGGGCCATTCCGGCAGAGTTACTAGAAAGTGAGCTTTTTGGTCATGAAAAAGGGGCGTTTACAGGGGCTATCTCTGCTCGTAAAGGTCGTTTTGAGTTAGCGCAAGGCGGTACGCTGTTTTTAGATGAAATTGGTGATATGCCGCTACAAATGCAGGTTAAACTTTTACGCGTATTACAAGAACGAAGCTATGAGCGTGTAGGTGGCACTAAAGCAATTCAAGCCGATGTACGTGTTATTGCTGCGACTCACCGTAACCTTGAAACCATGATAGAAGCCGGTAGCTTTCGTGAAGACTTGTATTATCGGCTAAATGTATTCCCTATAGAGAACCCGTCGCTAAGTGAGCGTGCTGCTGACATTCCTTTATTACTCAAAGAATTAATGCGTCGTGTAAATGAGCAAACGGGTACTACCGCTAAGTTTACTGAGCGTGCAATTGAAAGCTTAAAAGAGCATGCGTGGCCGGGTAATATTCGTGAACTTGCGAATTTGGTTGAGCGCATGGTTATAATGTTCCCCGAAAAGGTAGTAGACATACCTGACCTACCTAATAAATACCGTTATATTGAAGTTGATGCCTATGAGCCTGAGTATCCTGAAGAACTAATGGAGAAAGATGCGTTTAACGATATATTCAGTACTGGGTTTAGTGACTATGAAAACGAACCCGAGGCAGAGTTTAATAGTAACGCCGGTGGCTTACTTCCAGATGATGGCATTGAGCTTAAAGAGTATTTAGCTGAGCTTGAAATAAGCCTAATAACGCAGGCGCTAGAAAGATACGATTATGTGGTGGCCCGTGCAGCTGAAATACTGGGCGTGAGAAGAACAACGCTCGTCGAAAAAATGAAAAAGTATAACCTTTCACGAGATTAGAAGTACGCAAATGGTGAAATAATTTTAGTTATTCATTTGTGATCAATCACTTTACGGGCTTTGCCCGTCACGTAAGCAAGCTTGACGTCTACGAGTAAATTTAGCCTAGGTGTAAATTTTAGCGGTAGACGCTGAGCTTGCTCGCGTGAAAAGCGTAGCTTTTAATTACTTAAACACGCATCTTAAAAACGAAGGCAAATGAGAAACCATAGTTAACTTACACGTTACTTCTTTAAAGCGAAGCGTCTTTTAGCCTCTTTGTGAACAGATCACTTTTATGGTTATAAGTCCTTATTCAGCAAAAGCCTTAATAATTTCTTCTTTTCTAAAACAATCATTACTATGGTCGTTAACCATACCGCAAGCCTGCATGTAGGCATATACTGTTGTAGGGCCTAAAAATTTAAAACCTCGCTTTTTTAAATCTTTTGCAAAAGCTGTTGATGCCTCAGTGATTGCGGGGTAGTCCTCGGTATTATTAAAATTGCTGACTATGGGGGTGTTATTTACAAACTGCCATTGATACGCGCTAAAACTGCCAAACTCTTTTTGAATGTTTAAAAATCGCTGCGCGTTATTTATTGTTGCTGTAATTTTTAAACGGTTGCGAACGATTGTTTTATCAAGCATGAGTCGCTCAACATCATCAGCTGTAAACAAGGCCACTTTGTTTACATTAAAGTTAGCAAATGCGTTTTTATAGCCTTGTCGTTTTTTTAAAATGGTATACCAACTCAATCCCGCCTGAGCTGACTCAAGGGTGATAAATTCAAACAGGGTTTGGTCATCGTAAACAGGCACACCCCATTCTAAATCATGGTACAAAACATAATCGGGCTTAGTGGTATCGAGCCACGGGCAGCGGCACTTATTTTGCTCACTCATCTGTATTCCTTTTTATTCGCGTCATTTTTATGTCGCGTTATTATTATTGTAAGATTATGAAAATATAGCAATTTAATTTTGGTACGTATTGTGCATTAAGCTTTGTATCTATACAAATTCGAGATTTGATTATGGCCCTTGCTAGCGTGCTAAAACCACAGTTTATTTCTGCAAATCAGTATAACCCATGTTTACTTCAAGAGGAGTACATAGGTGAATTAAGCGATCTGCGTCAGCAAGCAAGTTGGCTTTCTCATTTAGTTGATACTATGCCAGCAGGTGTAGTTGTGCTTGATGGTAAAGGAATGATTGCAAAGGCCAATCAAATAGCGATTGATATGTTGGGTGAGCCTTTAGAGGGCGAGAAGTGGTTTAATGTAATTCAGCGCTCTTTTAGACCCCACCAGGACGATGGCCACGAAGTGTCACTAAAAGATGGACGGTTAATAAAGCTTGATATAACAGCGTTAGCTCCCGAGCCGGGGCAACTTATTTTAATGACCGATTTAAGTGAAACACGCCGTTTGCAAAAGCGTGTTGCCCATATGCAGCGCCTTAGTGCGTTGGGTAAAATGGTGGCGTCTCTTGCGCATCAGGTTCGAACGCCGCTTTCAGCGGCTATGCTTTATGCTGCTAATTTAGGCTCTAAGCGCTTACCTGAGGCATCTCGCGATAATTTTCAAACCAAGTTAATGTCTCGCTTAAAAGATTTAGAAACTCAAGTAAACGACATGCTACTTTTTGCCAAAAGCGGCGATCAGCAGGTTGTTGAGCAAGTGTCTATGCAGCAATTACTCAGCGAAGTAAAGGCGGGCGCCGATGCGATGGTGACACTAAACGATAGCCACTTAGCTGTCGGTCTCCCAGAACCAGATATTCAAATAATAGGTAATAAATCCGCCATAGCCAGTGCAATTCAAAACTTGATTCATAACAGTATCCAGATCACTGGTGCTGGCGCAGAAGTGCATTTAAGTGCAGTTACCGATGAGCTAGATTCAGACTATGTGCGCATTAGCGTTGCTGATAATGGGCCCGGTGTTGATTTAAGCTTAGCAGAAAAAATATTTGAACCGTTTTATACCACTAAAAGTCAAGGTACGGGATTAGGGCTTGCTGTTGTGAGTTCAGTTGCAAACGCACATCAAGGACGTGTTGAAGTGACCAATAATAAAGGCGGTGGAGCATGTTTTAGTTTGCTTTTACCTATTCGCACCGCATCTAAATTAGAGGAATCATTATGAGTAACACTATTTTAGTTGTAGAAGATGATGCAGGGCTTCGTGAAGCCTTAATTGATACACTCGAAATGTCGGGGATTGAATGCATTGCGGCTAATTGTGCAGAGCAAGCCATGCTTTTGCTTAAAAAAGAGCAATTTTCGCTGGTGGTGAGTGATGTACAAATGGGGACTATGAGTGGTTTAGATTTACTACGAAGTATTAAGCTTAACCACCCTGAGCTACCTGTTTTAATGATGACGGCGTACGCCACCATAGATGATGCCGTTGAAGCTATGCGCTTAGGTGCGATTGATTACATGGCAAAGCCGTTTGCACCTGAAGTTTTGCTCAATATGGTAAGCCGCTACTTACCTGAAAAAGCCAAAGAGACAGACGGTCCTATTGTTGCCGATCCAAGTAGTATTCAGTTATTAGAATTGGCAAGTAGAGTGGCACGTTCCGATGCAAGTGTAATGGTGCTTGGTCCTAGTGGTTCTGGTAAAGAAGTGTTAGCTCGCTACATACATGATAAATCGAATCGATGCGATGAGCCGTTTGTTGCAATTAACTGTGCAGCAATTCCTGAAAACATGTTAGAAGCAACTTTATTTGGGTATGAGAAAGGCGCGTTTACAGGTGCAATTCAAGCATGCCCTGGTAAGTTTGAGCAAGCGCAAGGCGGAACTATCTTGCTCGACGAAATAACTGAGATGGATCTTGGATTACAAGCTAAATTATTACGCGTTTTGCAAGAGCGCGAAGTGGAGCGCTTGGGTGGACGCAAGACAATTCAGTTAGATGTACGCATACTTGCAACAAGTAACCGTGACCTAAAAGAAGCGGTAAGCGAGAATCAATTTAGAGAAGATTTATATTACAGACTTAACGTGTTTCCATTAATGTGGCGACCGCTCAATCAGCGCCCAGGGGATATTATTGTATTGGCTAAACATTTAATTGAACGCCATTTAAGCAAAAGCAAAGAGCCTATGGCTTACCTCGATAGTGGCGCAGAGAAAAAATTACTTGCTCACTCTTGGCCAGGTAATGTGCGTGAGCTTGATAACGTTATACAACGTGCGCTTATACTTAGGACTGGTAATACTATTAATGAGCATGCTATTTTCATTGAAAACATAGCCGCAACAGATTTTGTAATGACGCCTACATCGATTAGCACACAAAGTGCTAATCAGTCTCAGGCGAACACTTCTGATAAAAGTATTGAGCATGGCCCTACTAGCTCGGCTTATTATGATGAAAAGTCATCATTAGTAGAGCTGCCAAAACAAGACTTATTAGCTGTTGATACGGGCAGTTATAAAGATGAGCTCAAAGATAAAGAACACCGTATCATTTTAGAAACGTTAGCAAGATGCCAAGGTAAACGAAAAGATGTTGCTGAAACCCTCGGTATTAGCCCTCGGACTCTGCGTTATAAACTAGCGCAAATGCGCGACTTAGGTATTTCACTTCCTGCGTAGCCTCACATTTAGCCCTTGATTCAGTTATTGAATTTAAGGGCTGTCAAAACTCTGACTCACAAAATTAAACTTTAAGTTATTGAAAGTTAACACTTATTATTTGGCATGGTTTGTGCTTTATCTATATTAAGAGTTAACTGCACTGTCAGAGAAAAATTATGAAAATTCAAAATAGCGCTGTATTTCAAGAAATGCAATCAATGGCTTTAGAGGCTGGTCTTAGTAATCAAGTTGAACGACTGCCAGTAAAAACACAAGCCTCATCAACGGCTCAATTTGGCGACATGCTGTCAGATGCAATTAATACTGTGCACGGTTTACAGCAAGATGCTAAGCAAAAAGTGGTTGCAGTAGAGACCGGCGACAGAAGCGTCTCTTTGGCTGAAGCGATGATTGCATCTCAAAAATCGTCAGTGGCATTTGAAGCGACAGTACAAGTTCGTAATAAACTTGTTGAAGCTTACAAAGAAATCATGAACATGCCTGTTTAACTAGGTAGTGGAGAATTATTGTGGCGCAATCCAATCAATCAACCGATCTTGCACTTGCTACTGGTGATATTGACCAAAGCGATAGCGACGATCAACAAGAACAAAAATCTGGCTATTTAAGTTCGTTAAACGGTGTTGATTTATTGCGCCAAGTAACGCTTGTTATTGCTTTAGGCATTTGTTTAGCAATTGCTATATTCATCATTATTTGGGCTCGCCAGCCAGATATGCGCCCGCTTGGTAAAATGCAAACAGAAGAGCTAATACAAACGCTCGACTTTTTAGATGCACAAAAAATTGAATATCAAGTTGATGGTAATGTGGTACTTGTCCCTGAAACCGAATATCAAAACATTAAGCTGTTAATGACTCGTGAAGGGTTAGAGCAAGGGCCTACATCGGGTTCAGATATCATCATGCAAGACATGGGCTTTGGTGTAAGTCAACGCTTAGAGCGCGAACGCTTAAAGCATGGTCGTGAGCAACAACTCGCACGTACAATTGAAGAGCTTAACAACATTACTCGCGCACGTGTATTACTTGCCATCCCAAAAGAAAATGTATTTGCGCGCAGAGAGAAAAAACCTTCAGCTACCGTTGTATTGACTCTTAAGCGAGGGCGTTCACTTGACAGCGAAGAAGTAGACTCTGTTGTTGATATGGTTGCATCGGCTGTACAAGGTTTAGAGCCAGCTCGTGTAACGGTAACGGATCAAAATGGTCGCTTATTAAATTCTGGCTCACAAACGTCTCTTGCGGCACGTTCGCGCAAAGAGTACGACATAGAGCGCAAGCGTGAACAAGAGTATCTTGAAAAAATTGATAGCATTCTAATTCCCGTCGTAGGGCTTGCAAACTACACTGCACAAGTTGATTTAAGCATGGATTTTAGTGCCATTGAAGAAACGCAAAAGCGCTACAACCCAGATCTGCCAGCAGTAAGAAGCGAAACAACGTTTGAAGAAAATAATATAGGCGGTTTAGCGGTAGGTATACCTGGTGCGTTGACGAATCAGCCGCCAGTAAACTCAAACATTCCTGAAGTAGCTGGCCAAGGTGGAGCAGGTAGTGCAACTTCACCATCAAGAACACATAAAGAAGCTACGCGTAATTATGAGCTAGATACAACTATTTCACATAAGCGCCAGCAAACAGGTGTAATACGTAGAATAAGCGTGTCGGTGGCTGTTGATTACACTCCAAAAGTAGGTGAAAACGGTGAAACAACCATGACACCGCGCTCAGTGGAAGAACTGTCAAATATTCGCCGTTTATTACAAGGTGGTGTTGGTTTTGATATGCAACGTGGTGATGCACTTGAAGTGGTAACGGTTCCGTTTGTGCGTGAAGCAACTGATTTTGACATTAGTGTGCCGCTTTGGGAACAAGACTGGTTTATGAAAATAATCCGCTTAGTACTGGGTGCCCTCGTTATTATTGTACTGATAATGGCGGTAGTTAAACCGATGCTTAAACGCTTAATTTACCCAGACGATACACTTGAAGAGTATGACGAAGATGCCTTAAGTGCTGGTGTAGATATTGGCGATAGCACGTTAGATATGCTAAACAAAGACTTTGATTCTGCTTCAATTGGTTTCTCAAGCGATGGTACACTTCAGTTACCAGACCTACATGGCGACGAAGACTTACTAAAAGCAATTCGTGCCCTTGTAGCCAATGAACCAGAACTCTCATCACAAGTAGTGAAAGCGTGGTTAACAGAAGATGACTGATCAAGAACAAAAACAATTACCGCCAGCGTTTGATGTTGATAAGCTCGATGGCGTAGATAAAGCCGCAATATTACTGTTGAGCCTATCAGAAGAAGATGCAGCGCAAATACTAAAACACTTAGAGCCTAAGCAGGTGCAAAAAGTGGGTATGGCAATGGCGGCGTTAGATGACCTTTCGCAGGCTAAGATTAGTGCAGTTCATAATTTGTTTATTGAACAGATTCAAAGCTTCAGCACTATCGGATTTCAGTCAGAAGACTTTATTAAAAAGGCGCTTACCGCTGCATTGGGTGAAGATAAAGCCGCTAGCCTTATTGATCAAATTGTTATGGGATCGGGTGCTAAAGGCCTTGATTCGCTTAAGTGGATGGACTCTAAGCAAGTGGCAAACATTATTCGTAATGAGCACCCGCAAATACAAACTATTGTGTTGTCTTATTTAGAGCCTGAGCAGTCTGCAGAGATTATCGCGCAGTTCCCTGAAAAAGTTCGCCTTGATTTGACCATGCGTATAGCCAACCTTGAAGAAGTTCAACCAGCTGCACTACAAGAACTTAATGAAATAATGGAAAAACAATTTGCCGGTCAAGCGGGTGCACAAGCTGCGAAAATGGGTGGCTTAAAAGCAGCGGCAGACATAATGAACTACCTAGATACAAATGTTGAAGGTCAGTTAATGGATTCTATTCGTGAGCATGACGAAGAGATGTCTCAGCAAATTCAAGATCTAATGTTTGTATTTGAAAACTTAATGGATGTGGATGACCGTGGTATTCAAGCTATATTACGAGAAGTACAACAGGACGTGCTAATGAAAGCAATCAAAGGTGCTGACGACGGTCTAAAAGATAAGATACTTGGTAATATGTCTAAACGTGCCGCGGATATGCTTGCCGATGATCTAGAAGCTATGGCGCCTGTGCGTATTAGTGAAGTAGAAGCAGCACAAAAAGAGATTTTATCAACAGCACGACGTTTATCTGATTCGGGTGAAATTCAGTTAGGTGGTGGTGGTGGTGAGGAGTTCTTGTAAGCCATGAGCAAACTCAAAGGGCGTCCACTTCGAGCTGAAGAAGCCGATGAATTATTAAAAAACTGGGCTATCCCAGATGTAGCACCTAACGAAAAAAGCTTTGGTAACCGCTCAACAGCCTATGGTACGCCCCTTAGTGAGCTTTATAAAAAAGAGCTTGCCGAAGAAATGCCCGCTGATGAACCACAAGAACCCGAGATGCCTAAGCTTACTATGGTTGAGCTTGAACGCATTAGGCAAGATGCTTACGAAGAAGGTCTAAAGCAAGGCCATGAACAAGGCTACATTGACGGCTTTGAAAAAGGCGTTAGTGAGGGAAAAGAGGCCGGTTACAAAGAAGGGTTAGAGCTTGGAAAAACTCAAGGGCAAGAAGATATTAAACCGATTGTTGAAGAGCAGCTAATTAGCTTAAAAAGCATTTTAGAGGCGCTTAATTCACCGCTAAAAAAGGTGGACGAACAAGCCGAATTGCAGCTTGTTCAATTGGCTAGCATGCTTGCTGAGGCTGTGATTTACCAAGAGGTACAAACATCGTCAGAGGTTATTTTACATACATTAAAACACAGTATTGATTCGTTAAATGCGCAGCAAGAAACAGTGAAAATTCACCTAAACCCGACCGACCTCGATATAATCAAAGAAAGCTATGGCGAACAAACTATTGCACAAAACAACTGGCAATTGGTTCCCGAACCCACGCTTGATAGAGGTGGATGTGAGGTGAAAACCGCGCAATCCTCTCTTGATATGACTCTAAAAACACGTGTCAAAGAAACGTTGGATAGCTTTTTGCATAATAGCAATATCTAAGTATTTTTTAGGCGTACTATGTCTGCTCAAAGTGCCTCTTTAAGCGAACGCTTATCGCAATATCAACAAAATATTAAGCCCCATACACCTGCTGTAGCGGGGATATTAACGCGTGTAGTTGGCCTTACTCTAGAGGCTAAGGGATTACGAGCACCAGTTGGTAGTCAATGTAAAATAGAAACCATGAATGGTTTTGTTGACGCCGAAATCGTTGGCTTTAACGATCAAACCTTATATTTAATGCCCAACGATCATATTTCTGGTGTGCTACCTGGTGCGCGTGTAATTCCTCAAATAATTAATTTGGGTTTACCTGTAGGCATGAGCTTATTAGGGCGTGTTGTTGATGGGTTAGGCAGACCACTCGACGGTTTGGGCAAAATTAATGCTGAGCATTACTTAAAGTTTGCCCAAAATACAATAAACCCATTAGCAAGACGACCCATCAGCCAACCCATGGATGTAGGTGTACGTGCTATAAACTCAGTGATCACCGTAGGGCAAGGTCAACGAATGGGATTGTTCGCAGGCTCTGGTGTAGGTAAATCTGTATTATTAGGCATGATGACACGGGGCAGTGAAGCCGATGTCATTGTAGTGGGTTTGGTAGGTGAGCGTGGCCGTGAGGTAAAAGAGTTCATTGAAGAAATACTTGGTGTAGAAGGGCGTAAACGTTCGGTTGTTGTTGCTGCACCGGCTGATTCATCACCGCTAATGCGACTAAAAGGCTGTGAAAGCGCAGTTACTATTGCTGAGTATTTTAGAGACCAAGGCTTAAATGTATTACTGCTACTCGATTCAGTAACTCGTTATGCCATGGCTCAGCGAGAAATAGCTTTAGCAGTTGGAGAGCCACCCGCTACAAAAGGTTATCCACCGTCGGTTTTTGCAAAGTTACCCGCCTTGGTTGAGCGAGCGGGTAATGGGGGAGAAGGGCAAGGTGCAATTACGGCCTTTTTTACTGTATTGAGTGAAGGTGACGATATGCAAGACCCAATAGCTGATGCCGCTCGCGCCATACTCGACGGTCATATTGTACTTTCTCGTGAGTTGGCCGATAGCGGACATTACCCCGCAATAGATATCGAAAAATCAATATCTCGAGTTATGCCTCAAGTAGTTTCTGAACCTCATATGCAGCAAGCGCGAGTGCTCAAGCAGGTGTATTCGATGTACCAACAAAATAAAGACATGATCACGTTAGGTGCGTATCAAAAGGGAACCGATCCTATGCTCGATCAAGCAATAAACATGATGCCTAGGGTTAACGGTTTTTTACAGCAAGGTATGCGTGATGTAATAAGTTATGACGATGGGCTACAAGGTCTTGCTCAATTATTAGGCCAAGGATAATGGCTAAAAGTAAATTCGAATTATTACTAAAGCTTGAAAGCGAAAAAGAAGAAAACTTGCGTATGAGTTACCTGCAAGCAAATCAAAACTTGCTCGCAAATCAGCAAAAACTTCAAGGCTTAAACGATTTTCGACTTGAGTACTCCCAGCAATTACATTTAAAAGGGCAGTCGGGTTTATCAAGTGCAGGTTTTGGGCAGTATCATGCGTTTATTGCAAAAATTGAAGAAGCTATTCGCCAACAAGCAAGTACGGTTAATACAGCAAAGCAAGTTGTTTCACAGCGAAAAACGCTGTGGCTAAAACAACAAATAAAAGCGAAAGCGGTTGCTAAGTTGATTGAAAATCAAAAAGTGAAAGCTGCAGCTATAGTTGCTAAAAACGAACAGAAAATGTTAGACGAGTTTACATCTAATCAATTTTTTCAGCGTCGAAAACTCTCTTAAGTTAGGCACGTTTATTGCTTTATTAATGGGTGGTATTTAATTTTGGGCAATGTGCGGTGACATGTTGCCGTAACCGTATTAGGTGATTTATGGCGATGAATGATATGTCTGTTTCAATTGCGGCTGATAAAGAGTCTTTTTTAGCATTTAAAGACAGCGGCTTAGCTACTTCCGGTGATGAATCAGGTGCGGAGTTTTTTACTCAGCTACAAGATGCGCACAATGCATTTGAGCCTATAAAAAAAGAGTTTGAACAGACTCAGGCTGACGGGCAGTTTGCTGCTTCATCAGCTTCAGATGTTGAAAAAAGCTCAGTGAGCCACATTGATGACAAAAATGCTGCCAAATTCGATGCAGAGTCTGGCAATGACATTTTCGAACAAATTAATTCATCCCAATCAATAAATACTGAAGTCACAAAACCAAGCGAAAATGCGGAAGATACACACCTAACAGATACATCTACAATAAAAACTCCGCTCGGTATTGCTGATTTAAACGAGAAGCTGCCTGTTAAAGGTTATGTTGCTGTGCCAGCAAAAGATTTACCTGTTAAAGATGAGGTAGGTAAAATAATTAGACCTCATTCGCCAATTGCTGACAGCAGTAAAAGTGGTGTGGCAAAATTAGTCGATGATGCTGATATTAGTAGCTCGTTAAATTCAGAAAAACAAAATAAAACGTCTATCGCACAGGCTGTTGAAACACAGCTAAATATAAAATCGGATACAGTTAAACACACTGCAGAAACGCAAAGTATAGCTCAGGGAACTGATGCAAAAGACGGCGGGGCAGAGGCTAACAAAGGCACTTTTGCAGATAAACGAGCCGCTTCACAAAGCTCAGTACTTTCTGAAGCGAGTATAAATTCTGATAACACTGTTTTAAAAACGGATGTTGATAAAATTGCGACTACCCAAAGCACACCAGAGAACAGTAATAAAATTAATGCCAATACCGTAGCTCAAAATGCTGTAGCTCAAAATACAGTTACGGAACCAGCAGAAAATACGTCAAGAGCAATTTCAGCTAACTCAAGTATCACTGAAACCGAAAAAGCAGACGCGATAGATGCGCTAACGGTTAAAGATGTGAATGCAATAAAAACAGATAAGGTATTAGCAAGTTTAACGCCTGAACAACTTTCAAAATTAAATGATCAGATTAAAGCAGATTCGCTTTCTTCATCAAATAGCGTTGAAAAGTTGACGGCTTTAAAGCAAATGCTCACTCAATTTATAACGGATAACGAGCAGACACAAAGCACTGAAGTTAAGTCGTCGCCTAGCGGGCAGTTTAATACACTTTCTGGGACTGAAAAGCAGGGACTACTGACTCAATTAAATACTTTTATTAAAACCGAGCAACCAAAAGGTGAACAGTTAGCGGTTATTAAGCAAGCGATAGGTGAGCTAAAAGTCTCGATTGCGGCAGATACTAAATTTACAATATCTCAAAAAGCTGTAAACGATTCACAGAAACTGCCGCAAGCAAATGAATCGCAAATAGACAAAGCAGTTACTTTAGCGGTAAAAGGTGAAGAGACAACAAAGCCAGTTACTTTTATAGCTTCACAAACACCAAATACGGTGAATAAGCCACAAAAAGTGAGTGTGAAATCAGGTTCTGAAAGTAGCGCAGAACCAACCAAATTAGCTGCACAGCCTACTAGTGATGAAGATCTAACAAAAGCGCTTGACCAACTGCAAAAAGAGGGGCTAAAAAATACCACGGCTGAGCAGTCACCGGCTAAAGTTACGCAGTTGTTTAACACTATAACTAATGCATTAAATACAACCCAAACCAGTACCCAAAGCTATTATGATTCGATTGATTATGAAATGGGGATATTGGATCAACAGGTTACGCAAAATCAGCAGTTACAAAGTACAGCACAGACAAAGCAGGTGAGTATTGACCCTGGTATGATGCAGGCGATTAACATAGTTAAAAGTGACGCGGCCAAGTTGTTACAAGAGCGCGTTAGTTCAATGTTAAGCATTAATAACAAAGAGGCTGAAATTCGTCTTGACCCACCTGAAATGGGCAGCATGCAAATACGCGTTCGTAGCGATGCAGAACAAGCACAAATTAACTTTGTGGTACAGAACCAGCAGGCCAAAGAGGCACTTGAACAATCTATGCCTCGTTTACGCGAAATGCTAGCACAGCAAGGTTTGGAGCTGGGTGAGAGCACTATTTCATATGGCCAGTCAGGTGGCGAAAATGCTGAGCAAAATGAATCGGGTTCGGGGGAACAATTGGCCCAAAATGGAGTAGTAAATAGTGAAAGTGATGAGCCAGCAAATAGCCCAGAACAAACTTCTGCGCTACAAACATCATCATCAATAGATTACTATGCCTAACTACTGCTATTATAATAACTAAAACAAGCAAATACCTTTGCGATATAAGGAATGATGATGGCTGAAGAAACAAGTTTAGAAATAGAAGAAGCGCCTAAAAGTAAAAAAAAGCTGATAATTATTATTGCAGCAGCATTGCTAGTTGTAGGTGGTGCTGCGGGTTTCTTTTTAATGTCGGGCTCGGATGAGCCAGTTGAGACGTTAGATGAAGAAACAACTCTTTCAGAAGAAGCGCCAGAGGCTTCTGGTTCATCTGCAGAGATAGGCAGTGCTCTTTACGTTGCGATGCCTAGACCATTTGTATTTAACGTACCGGGCTCTAGCAGAGATAGAATTGTACAAATTAAAGTGCAGCTTTTGGTTCGTGGCGAAGTTAATGAAGAAACCGCTAAAAAGCATATCCCGCTTATCGAAGGTAAGTTACTCAGCGTATTTTCAACGACTACTGCAGATGAGTTAAGTACCAGTGCAGGCAAAGAAACACTGCGTTTTTCTGCACTAGAGACAGTGCAAACCGCCTTAAATGACGTTGAAGGCAGTAAAGTAATTGAGCGGGTATTGTTTACCGGCTTTGTAATGCAATAAGGGGTTAGCGTGAGCGACTTATTATCCCAAGACGAAATTGATGCGCTATTACACGGTGTTGATGACGTTGAAGAGGAAGATATAAACGATGGCGAAGATGGCGGGGGAAGTACGCTACAGTACGATTTTTCTTCGCAAGATCGAATCGTACGTGGTCGCATGCCGACGCTGGAAATTGTTAATGAGCGCTTTGCTCGCCATATGCGAATTAGCCTATTTAATATGATGCGCCGTACAGCGGAAGTATCCATTAATGGCGTTCAAATGATAAAATTTGGTGAGTACGTACATACCTTGTTTGTACCAACCAGCTTAAATATGGTGCGTTTTAGACCGTTAAAAGGAACCGGTTTGATCACCATGGAAGCACGTTTAGTGTTTATTTTGGTGGATAACTTTTTTGGCGGTGATGGTCGCTACCACGCAAAAATTGAAGGCCGTGAATTTACCCCGACAGAGCGCCGAATTGTGCAAATGCTACTAAAAATAATCTTTGAAGATTATAAAGAGGCATGGGCACCGGTCATGGATGTGTCGTTTGAGTACCTCGATTCAGAAGTAAATCCTGCTATGGCTAATATTGTAAGCCCGACTGAAGTTGTGGTTATTAGCTCTTTTCATATTGAACTTGATGGCGGTGGCGGTGATTTTCACATTGCTTTGCCGTACTCAATGCTCGAACCAATAAGGGAACTTTTGGATGCAGGTGTTCAATCAGACACCGAGGATACCGACTTACGTTGGAGTAAAGCATTACGAGATGAAATAATGGATGTTGAAGTTGATATGTCGACTCAGCTTCTAGAGGTCGACTTAACACTTCAACAAATAATGGAGCTTAAAGCAGGTGATATTATTCCTGTTGAAATGCCAGAGCATATTACTGTATTTGTAGAAGAGCTGCCCACATTCAGAGCTAAAATGGGTCGTTCTCGTGATAATGTCGCCCTACAAATTAGTGAAAAAATTAAACGACCTGATTCAGTTAAATCTGAGTTGCATGTATTTACTAAAGGCGGCAAGAAAATTGACTCAGATGCAGAGTTAGCAGAATTAGAAGAAGATTTACACCTTTCAGACGGTGTAGACTTAGACTGGTAATTGATTAAAAGGTTAAACGTATGAGCGATGATCAAGATACAATGGACGAATGGGCAGCCGCACTTGCTGAGGCTGAAGGCGGCGATGATGCTGGCGAAGCGCAAGTTGCCGAACTTGATGAATTAAGTGATGAAAAAAGCGAAATAACGGGCGAAGAAAAGCGCAAGCTCGATACAATTTTAGACATCCCAGTGACAATATCGATGGAAGTTGGGCGCTCAAAAATTAATATTCGTAATTTACTACAACTTAACCAAGGTTCAGTAGTAGAGCTAGATCGTGTTGCTGGTGAGCCATTAGATGTATTGGTTAATGGTACCTTGATTGCCCATGGTGAAGTGGTTGTGGTAAATGACAAGTTTGGTATTCGTTTAACGGATGTTATCAGCCAAGTAGAGCGGATCAAAAAGCTACGATGAGTGCCTTTTTTGCGCTAACAGCTTCTGTATTTACAAAAACAGAGTCGGTTACACCTACGGGCGATTTAATCTCCATGGTGCTTTCGCTTATTGCAGTGCTAGTGCTCATTGTTGTTCTGGCTGTTTTTGTAAAAAAGCTTAATCCTAATTTGGCAAACAGTGATGAATTTAAAGTGGTTCGAAGTCTTCCCTTAGGCTCCCGCGAACGCTTAATGGTGGTAGAGATTGATAATGCGCAGCATTTATTAGGCGTCAC
The DNA here is from genome assembly GCF_019392235.1 of Pseudoalteromonas sp. CR1. Taxonomy (NCBI): domain Bacteria; kingdom Pseudomonadati; phylum Pseudomonadota; class Gammaproteobacteria; order Alteromonadales; family Pseudoalteromonadaceae; genus Pseudoalteromonas; species Pseudoalteromonas sp. CR1. The sequence continues at coordinate 450,436 of NZ_JAHXRM010000001.1, forward strand.
GCCGCACAGCATTAACTACCTTCATAAATTAGAATCACCACTGAGTGAAAAAGAAATTCCAGAACTTGCTAAACAATTTAGCAAATTGTTAAATCCCAAATCAAAACAAAATAAAAAGAACTGAACCTATGATTAAGTGGCTGCTAATTATTTTCGCCATTATGTTTGTTCCAAGCGCAAGCGCTGAAGGTATCGATGCGCTTACCATTACTACAAACGCAGATGGCACACAAGATTACTCAGTGACGTTGCAAGTTTTAGCCATTATGACGGCGCTGAGCTTTATACCAGCCGCCATTATAATGATGACGTCTTTTACACGTATTATTGTTGTGTTGGCTATACTACGCCAGGCAATTGGTTTGCAGCAAACGCCATCAAATCAGGTACTGTTGGGCATGTCTTTATTCTTAAGTATTTTTATCATGGCGCCTATTTACCAAAAGGTAAATGACGTAGCCATAGAACCTTATTTGAGTGAGCAAGTGACTTCAGTTCAAGCATTGGAGCTCGCAAAAGAGCCAATGAAAGCATTTATGCTCTCGCAGGTTCGTTTAAAAGACTTAGAAACATTTGCTAAGATAGCTGGTTACGACAAGCTAGAATCACCAGAAGAGACCCCGTTAATTGTACTTATACCCGCATTTGTAACAAGCGAATTACAAACTGCATTTATTATCGGGTTTATGTTTTTTATACCTTTTTTAATTGTTGATCTGGTTGTTGCATCTGTACTCATGGCTATGGGTATGATGATGCTCTCCCCCATGATTGTCTCCTTACCCTTTAAAATAATGCTGTTTGTACTTGTAGACGGTTGGAGCTTAGTGATGGGAACCCTAGCAAAAAGCTTTGGTTTAGGCACATAGTATGTATTGTTTGAATGTAACTAAAAGATAGGATTACAGCATGGAACCGGAAATTTTTGTTGATATTCTTAGCGATGCACTGTTTTTAGTTATTAAATTAGTATCAGCTATTGTTGTTCCAGGTTTAATTATTGGCCTAGTGGTTGCGGTGTTTCAAGCGGCTACGTCTATCAATGAGCAAACGTTGAGTTTTTTGCCTCGCTTATTGATCACTATTAGCGCGTTAATTGTTGGTGGCCACTGGTTCACTCAAGAGCTAATGGATTTTTTTACTCGGTTAGTGCTGCTTATCCCCGAAATTGCAGGTTAACAAGTGGAGTACCCGTTTTCAGTTGTCATTCAATGGTTGAGCGATTTTTTACTCCCTTTGGTAAGAATTAGCTCCATGATTATGATAATGGCGGGTCTTGGCGCTAAAAATGTGCCAACACGTATAAAGCTGGGTTTATCAGTCGTCGTGACTCTGTTGGTTGTTCCAGTGCTTCCTCCTGCTACATTTACTAACCTGTTCTCGTTCGAAATGATTTTAGTAGTGATACAGCAAATGCTTATTGGAATCGCGATTGGCTTTGCATCTACCTTACTCCTCAATACCTTTGTATTGGCAGGTCAAATACTTGCTATGCAAACCGGTTTGGGTTTTGCTTCTGTTATTGACCCCTCAAATGGGGCTAGCGTTCCGGCGGTTGGCCAGTTTTTTCTTATTTTAGCAACACTATTATTTTTTGTATTTAATGGCCATTTAATGATGATACAAATGGTTGTGCATAGTTTTGAAGTGCTGCCAATTGATGGTAATTGGTGGTCGGTAGACCACTATTGGGATATTGTAACTTGGGGCGGCTGGATGTTTACAACAGCTTTAGTGCTCTCACTTGCCCCATTGACAGCAATGCTGGTTATTAATATTTCATTTGGCATTATGACACGTGCGGCGCCGCAGCTAAATATTTTTGCGATTGGTTTTCCATTCACTCTTGTAGCAGGGCTTGTCATTATTTGGGCAACATTAGGCAACTTTATTCTGCAGTTTGAATTTCAGTGGCTTAAAATGATCGAACTAATGTGTACCTTAGTTGGTTGCTCGCCTTAGGAGTGCGTTATGGCTGAAGATTCAGGTCAAGAAAAAACAGAAGAACCCACAGGGAAAAAAATAGAAGAGTCTAAAAAGAAAGGGCAGGTTGCTCGTTCTAAAGAACTAGGTACTATGTTTGTACTTATTTTTTCAGCTATTTCACTGTTAATGTACGGCCCTGAAATTGGTAAGGGTTTATACAATATTATGGGCAGAATGCTTAGCCTTAATCGAAATGAAACCTACGACACTACTAAAATGTTTGCGGTTTGGTCTAGTGTGGCTGATGCGCTTATTTTTCCTATGGCTATGTTTGTATTCATTATTTTATTTGCAGGCATTATAGGCAATACTTTATTGGGTGGCTTTAATTTTAGTTGGCAAGCAGCCGCTCCTAAAGCAAGCAAAATGTCTCCGTTTAAAGGCTTTAAACGTATGTTTGGTCCGCAAGCAGCGGTAGAGCTTACTAAAGCTATTTTAAAGTTCTTAGTCGTTGCAAGCTTTGCTTTTTTTCTAATTAATACTTTTTTCGACGAAATTTTACACTTGAGCATTGAGTCTGCACCTAATAATATTATTCACGCGCTCGAAATACTTTCGTGGATGTTTTTGGCACTATCGTGCACGTTGGTAATTATTGCTGCAATTGATGCGCCGTATCAAAGTCATACTCACCATAAGCAGTTAAAAATGACACTGCAAGAGGTAAAAGACGAGTACAAAAACTCTGAAGGTGATCCTCAAATAAAAGCGCGTATTAGGCAAACTCAAAGGCAAATGTCTCAAAAAAGAATGATGCAAGACGTGCCTGATGCCGATGTTGTGGTTACTAACCCAACGCATTATTCTGTCGCGCTTAAATACGACACCGAGCGAGCAGGTGCTCCTATAGTGCTTGCAAAAGGCGTAGATGAACTTGCTATGCAAATACGAAAGGTGGCAAATGGTAACGATGTACCAATTGTTGAGTCGCCCATGCTTACGAGAGCGCTTTATCATACCGCAGAAGTGGGTGAACAAATTCCTGACCAACTCTTTACTGCCGTTGCACAGGTGTTAGCTTATGTTTTTCAGTTAAAACGCTTCAATAAAGGTCGCGGAAAACGCCCGACAAAGCTCAATAAAAAGCTCCCCATCCCAGATGCTTACAGGTATTAATATTACTCCTTTATTAACTTGGAATAGTTATTGCTAATTCTACGTAGTGTCAATTTTTTGAAATTGTAGAATTATGAGTTTTAAAGCGGTATTACAACAACTTAACGCAGATAAAAAAGAATATGCAAAAGGCGTAGGTACACCTTTGCTTGTGCTTGCAGCTTTGGGAATGGTCATTTTACCGTTACCGCCATTTTTACTTGATATCCTTTTTTCATTCAATATTGCTTTGGCGTTGGTGGTACTACTCGTAACGGTTTACACCATGAAACCGGTTGAGTTTGGTATGTTTCCGGCCGTGTTACTTATCGCCACAATTATGCGTTTAGCACTTAACGTAGCAAGTACACGTGTTGTACTACTTGAAGGACATAATGGTGGAGATGCCGCGGGGAAAGTGATAGAAGCCTTTGGGTCTGTTGTTATTGGCGGTAACTATGCTGTTGGCCTAGTGGTATTTTTAATTCTTATCATTATTAACTTTGTTGTAATTACCAAAGGTGCAGGGCGTATTTCTGAAGTATCAGCACGTTTTACACTTGATGCAATGCCAGGTAAACAAATGGCAATTGACGCCGATTTAAACGCAGGATTCATTAGTGCAGAGCAAGCGCGTGATCGTCGCGAAGAGGTTACTCGCGAAGCTGACTTCTATGGTTCAATGGATGGTGCAAGTAAGTTTGTAAAAGGTGATGCTATTGCTGGTATTGTCATTTTAATTATCAACATTGTTGGTGGTTTATTTGTTGGCATGATCCAGCACGATTTAAGTTTTGGCCAAGCTATGGAAGTTTACACACTGCTTACGATTGGTGATGGCCTAGTAGCTCAGCTTCCCTCACTGTTACTATCGATTGGTACAGCGATTGTAGTAACACGTCAAAACGAGTCACTCAATATGGGCGACCAGTTTAAGAAACAACTTGGCAATGAGAAGTCATTATTTATAGCTTCTGGCATCTTAATTACCATGGGCTTAGTGCCGGGCATGCCTCATTTAGCATTTTTAAGCCTAGGCGCATTATTAGGTTATTTAGCTTATTACACTCAACAAAGTAAACTAAAAGTGGCTGCAGCAGAGGCTGAAGCTGCTGCAAATGGAAGTGCTGGTACGGGCGTTGCCAATAAACAAGAACAAAAAGAACTGGGGTGGGATGATGTTCAGCAAGTCGATGTAATAGGATTAGAGGTAGGCTACAGGTTAATTCCTTTGGTTGATCAATCTCAAGGCGGGGAACTACTAAATCGCATTAAGGGAGTACGTAAAAAGCTTTCTCAAGAGCTGGGCTTTTTAGTCCCACCAGTACACATTCGCGATAACTTAGAGCTTGACCCTAATGCATACAGAATTACGCTTATGGGGGTATCTACAGGTGAAGGTGAACTCAAGCATGGTGATGAACTGGCGATAAACCCTGGTCAAGTGTTTGGGCCAATTAAAGGGGTTGAAACTAAAGACCCTGCTTTTGGACTTGATGCGGTATGGATAAAACCAGATCAAAAAGACGAAGCACAATCGCTTGGTTATACCGTGGTAGATTCAGCCACAGTTGTGGCTACACATATTAGCCAGTTACTCACAAACAGTGCAGCACTGCTGTTAGGCCACGAGGAAGTACAGAACTTATTAGACATGTTAGGTAAAAGTCACCCTCGCTTAGTTGAAGGTTTAGTTCCTGACGTATTACCGTTAACTGTGATTGTAAAAGTACTACAAAACTTACTTAATGAAGGGGTTGCAATTCGCGACATGCGTTCAATTGTACAAACGCTTGTTGAGTATGGCCCGCGTAGTCAAGACCCCGATGTCTTAACGGCTGCAGTGCGTATTTCATTACGCCGATTAATAGTTCAAGATGCTGTAGGTATGTCGTCAGAAATCCCTGTCATAACCTTGGCGCCTGAGTTGGAACAGATGTTGCATCAGTCACTACAAAATGCAGGCGACGAAGGTGCCGGTATAGAACCAGGACTTGCAGAGCGACTTCAAGTGTCACTAAACGAAGCGCATCAAAACCAAGAAATGTCCGGTGAACCTTCAATATTGCTAACGTCGGGAATGTTACGCACTGTGTTATCTCGTTTTGTTAAGTACACCATCCCGGGTTTAAGGGTGATGTCTTATCAAGAGGTACCAGATGAAAGACAGATCAAGATAGTCAGCTCTGTAGGCCAACAATAAGATTTTAAAGGGGTTGAATCATGAAAATAAAACGTTTTTTTGCTAAAGATATGCGCACAGTACTTAAAGAAGTTAAAGACGAATTGGGTGTTGATGCGGTTATTATGTCGAATAAAAAGCTAGCTAACGGTGTCGAAATTGTAGCAGCAGTTGATTATGACAAAGCAGCCCCTAAAAAAAAGCAACCGCAAAGTGCGCCAGCACAAAGTTTTGCAAAGTCACAGCCAGTGCATAATTTTGTAAAACCAGAGCCACTTCGCGCTAAGCCAGAGCCACAAGCGAAAGTAGCTGATAGTCTTCAAGCATTATTAGAGCGTCAAGCTCCTCGTCCTCGCTCTGCAGAACTGGCTTCTATGTTTTCGCAATCAGGTATTGATACTACAGACAACTACCAAGAGCCAGTGCAAGAACAGCGTCCTCGACCTATATTTACCAATGAACGTCAAGCTTCAGCTCGTCCGCAAACACAAGCAGACAGCCTTGGGTTTGATGACCTAGAAAGTGATTTTGATGACCTTGATACCCCAGTGACAAACCGTCAAGAAACTAAACACAATGAAAGTGAGCAAATTTCGTCAATGCGTGATGAAATGAATGCCATTCGTCAGTTGTTAGAGCATCAAGTATCAGGGCTTATGCAACAAGACATGGCAAGACGCGACCCTACTCGTGCATGCATGATTGATCGTTTAGTTGGTATGGGTATAGATAAAGATGTTGCAGAGCAAATGGCGTGCTTTGTACCTGACGATGTGTCTCGTCAGCAAGGTTGGAAAGCACTTTTAACAATGGTTGAAGATCAGATGCAGACAACCAATAACGAAATTTTACGTCAAGGCGGCGTATACGCTTTGGTTGGCCCAACTGGGGTTGGTAAAACAACCACAGTTGCTAAATTAGCTGCACTTGGTGCACAAAAGTACGGTGCAGACAAAGTCGCTTTAATCACAACCGACACATACAGAATTGGTGCTTATGAGCAACTTGCTACGTATGGTCGAATTATAGGCTGTGGCGTTAAGCAAGTTAAAGATGCTAATGAATTAGCTGAAGTTTTATATCATTTACGAAATAAACGACTAGTATTAATTGATACTGCGGGTATGAGCCAACGCGACTTACGTTTAACTGAGCAGCTTAATACTCTTATGCGTAACCAGCGCGTTGATATTCGTAGTTATTTAGTGCTCAGTGCAACATCGCAAATACACGTGTTGCAAGAAACCGTTAGACACTTTAAGAAAGTGCAGTTAAGTGGTTGTATATTCACCAAATTAGACGAATCTTTAAGTTTAGGTGAGATTATTAGTATTGCGATTCAAAATCGCCTTCCAATAGGGTATCTTACTAACGGTCAACGAGTACCAGAAGATATTCGAGTTGCAAATGCTGAAAAACTAGTTAAAAAGGCTGAGCAACTCTATTTAAAAAGAGCAAAAGCACAACATTCAAGGCACCAAGCAGTGGCGCCAAGCACAGTAGGGATGTATGATTAACACAGTATTAGATCAAGCAAGTGGCCTGCGCAAAATGAGTCAAAACAATAACAACGGCGTAAAAGTTATCGCTGTCACTGGCGGTAAAGGTGGAGTAGGAAAAACAAATGTTTCTCTTAATACTGCAATTGCATTAGGCCAGCAAGGTAACAGAGTATTGGTTCTTGATGCCGATTTAGGCTTAGCAAACTGTGACGTTATGCTAGGGCTGCGTGTTGAACGTAACTTATCACATGTTTTATCTGGTGAATGCGAACTTGATGAAATTCTAGTTGAAGGCCCCGCAGGTATTAAAATTGTACCCGCGACGTCGGGTTCTCAAAGTATGGTTGAATTGTCGCCTTCAGAGCATGCGGGACTCATCAGAGCTTTTAGCGAATTAAATACAGAATTTGATATTTTAATTGTAGATACTGCAGCAGGTATTTCTGACATGGTGCTGAGTTTTTCCCGCGCAGCACAAGATGTCATGGTTGTTGTATGCGACGAGCCCACATCAATAACAGATGCCTACGCGCTGATAAAAGTATTGAGCCGTGAGCATGGTGTATATAAATTTAAAATTGTTGCAAATATGGTCCGCAGCATGCGTGAAGGGCAAGAGCTATTTGCTAAACTTTCCAAAGTAACCGATCGTTTTTTAGATGTATCAATGGACTTGGTTGCAACGGTTCCCTACGACGAAAATATGCGTAAGGCAACACGCCGTCAAAAAGTTATTGTAGAACTTTTTCCAAATTCGCCTGCGGCACTGGCGTTTCAAGCGCTAGCAACAAAAGCAGTTAAATGGCCAATACCTAACCAACCATCGGGTCATCTGGAGTTTTTCATAGAGAAACTAGTAAACGGCTAATTATGACAACATTGGTGAATAAAGTTATGGGATATCAATCAGCACAAAATTTAAATGTGATTGTTGAAAAACATGCATCACTCGTCAAAAAAGTGGCATGTCACCTTATAGCGCGTTTACCTGCCAGCGTTCAGCTGGACGATTTAATACAATCAGGCATGATTGGCCTGATTGAAGCATCTAAGAGCTTTGATGCAACCAAAGGCGCCAGCTTTGAAACTTTTGCAGGGATTCGTATTCGTGGCGCAATGCTTGACGAAATGCGACGCGGCGATTGGGCACCCCGTTCGGTGCATCGCAAAAGCCGTTTGGTGGCTGAAACAATTGCTTTTTTAGAAAAAAGCTTAAGCCGTGAGCCTACAGATATAGAAGTTGCTGAAAAACTTGAAATTTCGTTAAATGAGTACCATCATATCTTAAACGATGTAAATGCAAGTAAAGTACTAGGTATAGAAGACCTTGGTGTCGACGAGGATGTCATCAGTCCAGTTGATCAAGATTTAGCGCTAGACAAACCGTTTAATAACGTTAAAAATGAGCGGTTTAATGAGTCTTTATTAGGTGCGATAAAATCTTTGCCAGAGCGAGATGCAATGGTGCTGTCTTTGTACTATAACGATGAAATGAATTTAAAAGAAATAGGGCATATACTCGATGTAAGCGAATCGCGTGTAAGTCAAATACATGGTCAGGCGATGATTAAGCTCAAAGCTAAAATCAATGACTGGATAAATTAGTAGTAAGTAAACAAGGTTAAGACCTCACTGGGGGATGTTTTGGATAAAAACATGAAAATTCTGGTTGTTGACGATTTTTCAACAATGAGACGTATTATTAAAAATCTGTTGCGTGACTTAGGTTTCACTAATGTTCAAGAAGCAGACGATGGGTCAACCGCTTTGCCAATGCTACAAAATCAAGTATTTGATTTTGTTGTTACCGATTGGAATATGCCAGGAATGCAGGGTATAGACCTACTAAGAGCAATACGTGCGGATGATAAGCTTAAACACATTCCGGTATTGATGGTAACGGCTGAAGCTAAAAAAGAACAAATTATAGCGGCAGCACAGGCAGGTGTTAATGGTTATATTGTTAAGCCATTTACTGCTGGAACACTCAAAACTAAATTAGAAAAAGTATTTGAACGTTTAGGCTAATGATAGGGGGAGAGGCTTATGTCAGCACTTGCTGCGCCTCAAATAACTTTAGAACAAGCTCGTCAGCTCGTTGTTTATCTAGAAAACGGTGAGCAAGACAAAGCCAATCAGTTAATTTTAGATACTGCTTCTAAGGAGCAATCTGAAATATTTGCTGAAGTTGGAAAGTTAACCCGTCAATTGCATGAAGCTTTAAAAAGCTTCGAGCTAGACACTCGCTTAACTGACTTAACTACCGATGCGATTCCAGATGCAAAAAAACGGCTTAATTATGTTATAGAAATGACAGAAAATGCCGCAAATAAAACAATGGATGCTGTTGAGGCTAGCCTACCAATTGCTCAGCAGTTGGCGGATGAGATATCTCATATCAAACCGACATGGGATCGCCTAATGAATCGAGAGATTGAGTTAGGAGAGTTTAAATCGTTATGCCACAGCATTGATAAGTTTATGAACAAATCTCATCATAAAACCGATGAGCTGCAAAGTTTGATGACAAATGTACTTATGGCGCAAGACTATCAAGATTTAACCGGGCAAGTTATTCGCCGGGTTATTGAGCTTGTTAGAGAAGTCGAAGAAAGTTTGATCCATCTTTTGACTGCCTTTGCTGATCAAAACGACGGTAAAGCCGAAAAAATAGAACAACAAAAAACAAATGAACCATTAGACGAACAAACTTTAGCAGGTCCAGAAGGCCCTATTATTGATAAAGAATCACGTAATGATGTTGTATCTGATCAAGATGAAGTCGATGATCTTTTATCAAGTTTGGGCTTCTAAGAGGAGAGTAACTGCATGTTTGAAGTCGATGAAGATATTTTACAAGACTTTCTTGTAGAGGCAGGAGAAATCCTAGAGCTTTTATCTGAACAGTTAGTTGAGCTGGAAAACAATCCAGAAGACACCGAATTACTCAATGCCATATTTAGAGGGTTTCACACTGTAAAAGGTGGTGCTGGGTTTTTAGCCATGACGGAGTTAGTTGACGCATGTCATGGTGCAGAAAATGTATTCGATTTACTCAGACAGGGTGTACGAACAGTTAACTCTGAGTTAATGGATGTGATTTTGCAGGCACTCGACACTATTAACGAGATGTTTGCTACCATTCAAAACCGCGATAAACCTGAGCCTGCCGATCCCGAACTACTTGAAGTTCTTCACAAACTGGGCTTGCCTCCAACAGAGGAAGAGCTTGCTGGTGAATCTCCATTTGACACGGCAGATGAGCCTCAACATGAAGCTTTAGAAACGCCTGCGGCAGAAGAAACTTCATCAGCAGATGAAGAAGACCCATTTGCCTTTGATGAGTTATTTAGCGGCGGTTCAGCTGCGCAAAGCGATGAAGAAACTCAGATAGATGAAATAACAGAAGATGAATTCGAAAACCTACTCGACGAGCTACACGGGAAAGGTCAAAGCCCAATAGCTGAAAGTTCGCCAAGTAGCAGTGATGTCAGTGGAGACATTACAGATGATGAGTTTGATAATCTACTTGATGAACTCCATGGCGTTGGAAGTTTTGGCGCTGTTGCCGCTAGTGAGCCTGCAAAAGAGCAACCAGCAAGTAATAATCCAGTAGAAAATACTGCAACGGCATCAACAAATACATCGGCAAGTAATACTAGCGATGATGAAATTAGTGATGATGAATTTGAGGCTTTACTAGATGAACTTCATGGCACCGGCGCCCCTAAATCAATAGAGAGTCCTGCAGCTTCAGAGTCTAAGCCAGCGCCAAAACCCGCGGCTAAGGTAAGTGAGCCTGTTAAAAAGCCTGAACCTGTAAAAGCTGCTGCGCCAAAACCAGTGCAAAAGCCTGCAGAAAAACCGGTAGCAAAAGCAGCGCCTGCTCCAGCGCCTGCAGCTGTGAAAAAACCAGCTCCTCCTCAAGCAGAAACAACAGTCCGAGTTGACACAAAACGCCTAGACCAAATAATGAATATGGTGGGTGAGCTTGTACTTGTTCGTAACAGGTTGGTAAGTTTAGCAACAAACTCAGAAAGTGAAGCAATGGGTAAAGCCATTTCTAACTTAGATGTTGTGACGGCTGATATCCAAGGCGCAGTAATGCAAACGCGAATGCAGCCAATTAAAAAGGTATTTGGCCGCTTCCCTCGCGTTGTTCGTGACTTAGCACGAAGCTTAAATAAAGATATTAGTTTACAGCTTGTTGGTGAAGAAACTGATTTAGATAAAAACTTGGTTGAGGCACTTGCAGATCCACTTGTTCACTTAGTTAGAAACTCAGTTGACCACGGAATAGAGATGCCAGCAGCTCGTGAAGCAGCTGGCAAACCTAGAACGGGTAATGTCACGCTTTCAGCTTCGCAAGAAGGCGACCATATCTTGTTAACTATCAAAGATGATGGTGCGGGTATGGATGCTGAGAAGCTCAAAAAAATTGCAATCAGTAAAGGCGTTTTAGATCACGATCAAGCGAGCCGTTTATCAGATACCGAAGCGTACAATTTAATATTTGCACCAGGATTTTCTACTAAGGAAGAGATCTCTGATATTTCAGGGCGTGGTGTGGGTATGGATGTTGTAAAAACTAAAATCACTCAACTTAATGGCTCAGTGAGTATTCAGTCAGAGCTAGGTGTTGGTACAATTTTAGAAATTAAAGTACCGCTAACACTTGCCATATTACCTACCTTAATGGTTGTAGTTGGTGAACAAACATTTGCACTACCATTGGCTGGTGTTAGTGAAATATTTCACTTAGATTTAACCAAAACAAATGTAGTTGATGGTCAACTAACGATCATTGTACGTAAAAAAGCAATACCGCTGTTTTATCTTGAGCATTGGTTAGTTAAAGGAGCAGATCGTACTCAGCGCAAAGCTCAAGGCCATGTTGTTATTGTTCAAATAGGTACTCAGCAGGTTGGTTTTGTCGTTGACTCCTTAATAGGGCAAGAAGAAGTTGTAATAAAGCCCCTTGATGCACTTCTTCAAGGCACTCCTGGTATGGCAGGTGCAACTATTACGTCAGATGGTGGAATTGCACTTATTTTAGATGTTCCCAATATGTTAAAACACTACGCAGGCTAAATCATAAAGCAGGCACACAATTAAGTGTGCCTGCATAGAAATTTAATAAGAGAGTTAAATGGCCGTAAAAGTTTTAGTTGTTGACGATTCAAGCTTTTTTCGTCGCAGAGTAAGCGAAATTCTTGAGCAAGACAGCGACATACAAGTAATTGGATTTGCCATAAATGGCAGAGAAGCTGTTGAAAAAACGGCCCAACTGCGTCCTGATATGATCACAATGGATGTAGAAATGCCAGTGCTTGATGGTATTAGCGCGGTTAAAGAAATAATGGCCAGCAATCCTACACCAATTTTAATGTTTTCTTCTTTGACCCGTGCTGGCGCAACAGCCACACTCGATGCTCTTGATGCGGGGGCGATGGACTTTCTGCCTAAAAAGTTTGAAGACATAGCACGTAATAATGAAGATGCCATAAAGCTTCTCCAAGCTAAAGTTAAAGAAATTGGCAATAGACGCATTCCCAGAACTTTTAAGCCAGTGTCGTATTCTAAACCCGCAACGCGTGCGGTACCTCAAAGAAGTAGCACATCTTCCATCAGGCAACCGGACAGAAGTTTTCAGCGTTCAACCCCTGAACCATCATTAACCAAAACACAGAGCTCCCTTCCTTCTCGTGCCAGTGGAAAGCAATATAGATTAGTCGCAATTGGTACGTCTACAGGTGGCCCAGTTGCTTTACAAAATGTGCTTACGCAATTACCAGCTAATTTCCCGCATCCTATTTTACTCATTCAGCATATGCCCGCTGCTTTTACACCGGCATTTGCAGCTCGCTTAAATGGTTTGTGCAAAATAAAAGTAAAAGAAGCGCAACAAGGTGACCGGTTAGACCCAGGTACCGCTTATTTGGCGCCTGGCGGTCAACAAATGATGGTTGAAGGACGAGGTGGTTCAAAAACATTGCGTGTTTTTGAAGATAATAGCGAGCGAATTACTTATAAGCCTAGCGTCGATGTAACGTTTGCAAGTGTAGCTAAGGCTTTTCAAGGCGATGTATTAGCAATTATTTTAACTGGCATGGGCGCCGATGGTCGAGATGGTGCGAGAATGTTAAAACAAACAGGGGCTACTATTTGGGCACAAGACGAAAAAAGCTGTGTTGTTTATGGTATGCCACAAGCTGTTGCTAATGCGGGACTTTCAAGTGAGAGTTTAGCGCTGGATGATATTGCAACGCGGATAAAAAGTGAAACCGGTTGTGGATAAGCTCTCCGTACTTGGGTTAATAGTTGCACTAAGTGCTATAGCAATTGGCTATCATCTAGAAGGTGGTGTGATTGCAGCGCTTTTTAATGGTCCGGCACTCATTATTGTACTAGGTGGTACTTTAGGTGCTGTCATGCTTCAAACATCTGCCAGTACTTTTAAAAAAATGCTTAGAATGAGTCACTGGGTATTTGTTACGCCAAGCTATGATATTGATGATGCGATTGAACAGGTTAAACGTTGGTCGCATAAAGCGAGACAAGAGGGCTATTTAGCACTAGAAGATGAGGCATTAACGCATTCAGATGTTTATGCCGCAAAGGGGCTCAGCCTATTAGTTGATGGTGGTTCAGAACAAAAACTCAGAGATACACTTGAGATAGACTTATTGTTAGAACGTGAACGCTTACTTGAAGCGGCTCGGGTTTACGAAGCAATGGGCGGCTATAGTCCTACCATAGGTATTTTAGGGGCCGTGCTTGGACTTATTCAAGCAATGTCTTTTATTACTGACCCCCAATTACTAGGTGCTGGAGTTGCTACTGCTTTTATTGCGACGATATACGGCGTGGGGTTGGCTAATTTATTATTTTTACCCATGGCAAATAAGCTTAAGCAACGTGTAGAAGAAAAGATGCTTTACCACGAAATGCTTGCTGAAGGTATCATTGCAATTAGCGATGGCCAAAGCCCTATGAATATAGAGTTAAAGCTTGAAGCTTACCGTGTTGAGCGGCCAAACCTAGTGGACGCATAAAATGATGCGTCGACGTTTGGGTCGCTCGGCCCAAAAAAGTCAGCACACAGAACGCTGGTTGGTGTCGTATGCTGACTACATGACCATCATGTTTGCTTTTTTTGTTGTAATGTATGCTATTGCAATAAACAAAGAGGAAAACTTTCAAATTCTATCGGATTCTTTAGAGCAAGTGTTTGATAAATCAGCACGTGTTTATTCTCAGCAAGGGACGGGGGTAGAGGGTACCGGAATACTCACCGATAGAGTCACGCCTGAGAAAGAATTACTCTATGGTGAAAGTATAAACAAAGAAGAGCAAGGCCCCGAGTTACTCGATGGCCAAAGTGATACGAGCAATATCCAGCAAAAATATTTAGGAAAACCGCTCGATAGTTTATTAACAAAGCTTCAATCTGCGCTTATTGACGAGATTCGTGATGGTGAGGCTAACCTAGAATTACATCAAGATTGGCTGATTATCGAGCTAAGTTCAGGTATGTTGTTTTCTAGCGGTAGTGCTGTTGCACATTCTCGAGCAAAACAAGTCGTTAAAATTGTTAAAGATATTATTGAACCGGTAGATAACTATATACGGGTTCGCGGTTATACAGATGATGAAACTATTCGAAATGAAATATTTCGCTCTAATTGGGAATTATCTGTAGCTCGGGCGACTTCTGTTTTAGTTGAGCTTGAATCATTAGGAATAAATTCAGCCAGAATGGCCATTGAAGGGTATGGACAATATTCACCTTTTGCTGAAAATAATACAGAAGAGGGGCGCGCTGAAAATCGCAAAGTGGTTATAGCTTTATCTAAATATGGATTGCCTAATGAAGTAAATACACTGGCTGAAGAACAAGCAGCTGAGATTAAAGAGCCAGAGCCAGAAGTAGAGTTGCCGTCAGACGATGACACAATAAAAATTATTCGTTTACCACATGGTGGCATACGTATTACTACACGTAATGAAAAGTAACTGGGATGTAATGTGAAGATTTGGACTGTAGCAAACCAAAAAGGGGGGGTTGGTAAAACAACTACTGCGGTCAGTCTTGCTGGGATTTTAGCACTACAAGGTAAGCGAGTTTTACTCATTGATACTGACCCGCATGCTTCTTTGACCTATTATTTTGGTATTGATTCAGAAGATTTAGAAGTCAGTGTTTACGATATTTTTGCTCGTGGAACCAGTATGCAGAGCGAAGAAATACTTCAAGCATTGTGTCCTTCTACACTTGAAAACTTGGATATTTTGCCGGCTACTATGGCTATTGCTACGCTTGATAGGAGTATGGGCAATAAAACAGGCATGGGGTTAATATTGAAAAAGTCGCTTGCAAAAATAAGCGAACATTACGACTATGCTATTTTAGATTGTCCACCTGTTTTGGGTGTATTGATGGTTAACGCATTAGCTGCCAGTGAGCGAATTTTAGTGCCTGTACAAACAGAGTTTCTTGCACTTAAAGGCCTTGATAGGATGATGCGCACAATGGAATTAATGCAGAGCTCACAGGCGAAAAGTTATGAATATACTATAATACCTACAATGTACGATAAACGTACAAAGGCATCGCTTGAGGCTTATAAAACTTTACAAGAAACGTACGGTGATAAAGTTTGGCCTGGTGTTATTCCCGTTGATACAAAATTAAGAGACGCAAGTTTGGCTCAAAAGGTACCAATAGAGTTTTGCCCTCGTTCTCGTGGTGTATTTGCTTATAAAGCATTATTAGAATATTTAATTGAACAAGGTTAATGAATGAGTAAGCAACTATTTGCTAATGAAAAAGTAATGACTCAGTATTTAGGTGCCTTGCTTTGTGAAGAGGAGCTTGCGAGTGATCTAGAGCCCGTAGCAAAGCTTTTAGAAAATATACCGGATGATTCACATGATGTAACTGCGGACCCTAGACTTAAAAAACCGGATGTTGAAGTAAAAACAGAATTAAGCACTCAATTACCAGTAGTAAAAAATAAGCAAGACGTTACAGAGACAAAAACGGTTGGTGAAGAAAATATAGATTCGCCAAAAGAGGTAACAAGTACAAGTGTTGATTTAGCCGAAGAGGCAAAGCCAAAGCTCTCAAATAACAGTGAATCAGATTACTTTGATGGCGAATTTCAAGCATTATTTTTCGAAGTTGCAGGGCTTACGTTGGCTGTGCCACTCAAAGCTTTAGGCGGTATACACCAATTAGGTGAAGTAAATCACCTGTTTGGTAAGCCAAAATGGTTTAAAGGCGTTATGCTAAACCGAGATGAAAAATTAAATGTTGTTGATACTGCGCGATGGGTAATGCCAGAAAAATACGACGAAAAACTTGAAGCTTCATTAGACTATCAATATTTAATCACCTTGGGTGATAGCCAGTGGGGATTATTAGCAGAAAAGTTAATAAATAACATTACATTGACAAAAGAAGATGTAAAATGGCGTACCGATCAGAGTAAGCGCCCATGGCTTGCTGGGGTTATTAAAGAAAAAATGTGTGCTTTAATTGATGTAGATAATTTAAATACATTATTAGAAGAAGGCTTAGATAGCCGTCAGTAGTAATGACCATTATGGGGTAACAGCATGAACCAAGAGAAATTACTGTCAGCAAATAAAAATGCGGATAATAATGATGAAATATTACAATGGGTTACATTCAAGTTAGAAGAGGAAACCTACGGTGTAAACGTAATGCAGGTGCAAGAAATACTGCGTTACACTGAAATTGCTCCTGTACCCGGTGCACCTTCTTATGTAATAGGCATTATTAACTTGCGTGGTAACGTGGTAACCGTTATTGATACACGCGCTCGATTTGGTTTGTCGGCAGCCGATGCTACTGATAACTCGCGTATTTTAATTATTGAAGCAGAAGAGCAGGTTATTGGTATTTTAGCCGATAGCGTATCTGAAGTTGTTTATCTGCGTAGCTCTGAGATTGACAGTGCACCAAATGTAGGTACGGAAGAAAGTGCTAAATTTATACAAGGTGTGTGTAATCGAGATAACGAGCTTCTTATATTGGTTGATCTAAATAAATTACTTAGTGATGATGAATGGGATGAGTTAAGCGATTTATAAGCTTTACCAGATAAACTATGCTGTTACTTAGTATTGCTATAAGCGCGTTAGCGATAGGATTAATATCGTTAACGTTTATTATGGCACTTAAAAATAAACACACCAGTGATGCAGGTGATTTGCATCAAAAGCTCAAAGAGTGTGCAGAGCAGATTCATATTCTAAGAAGCGAAGCTGCAGAGCTAAGAACAGGTTTACTTAGTATAGGTAAGCGAGTTCTTGAGGTTGAGCAACAAAACCAAGATTTAATACAGCAGCAGTCAGCTCAAAAGTACGATGATCCTGATGCTAAAATTTATTCTCGTGCTGTAAAAATGGTTGAATTGGGAGCTGACTTAGACGAGGTGATACGCGAGTGCGAGTTACCCAGAGCGGAAGCTGAGTTACTGTTTTCATTACACAAAAAAAAAGGCGCTTAGCGCCTTTTTTGCACACATAACACAACACTTTAATATTAAAAGCTATACTTTACTCCAAACATAGCAACCACAGGATCAAGTTCTACAGTTGATGTTAATGCCTTTGAACCATTAGCATATACTGTTGCATCTGTATCGATATCCATCATAGAAACCATAGCGTGTAGTCCCCAATTATCATCAATTTTGTAATTAGCGCCTACTTGTACTAACAAGCCAAAAGAATCATCAAGCTCAACTTCTACATCGTCCGTACCAAGTGTTGCTTTAAGTGCTTGTGAAGGTTGTTCGTCGAAAAAGGTTGTATAGTTTACGCCAACACCTATGAATGGTCTAAGCTGATAGCTTGTATCTAAAAAGTGGTATTGTGCTACCAGTGAAGGTGGAAGATGTTTAATATTGGCAATTTTATTACCAGCTAAGCCACCTGTTCCATTCACATCGTGAGAAAACGGTGTTGCAGCAATCAATTCTAATACCCATGTATCATTAAAAGCATAATCTAAGGTAATACCCAATTGGGTATTTGAATCACCTTTTAGGCCCAATGAAGGAGCTTCGTTAATTGCTGATCCGCTATTGTCTGGGTTTACATTAATAGCACCTACATTAACGCTGAAGTCTGCGTTTGCAGCCGGAGAAAGTGCTAATAAAGAGGTGAATATTGCAATGCTAATTTTAGTTTTCATGTTGTTCTCCAAGAACTACTTTTTGATTGGCGCTATTATTGCGTTTAACAAATATGAAAAACCTGTGCTAGATCAAAGTTTCAGAAATGATTGAACATTGAAAAGTGTTTTATTGATTTAGATTAATTTTAACGCTGTTTTGTAACTGCAATGATTGACAATTTTTGTAATTAATAATCATCAGAATGTATAAATGCTGACATCTCTTAGTCATACTCTCACTATTTAATAATGCCTTACTTAGTAATAAAGGTGTTAAAAATGTCTTTAGTGGTTTCACAACAAGCAGTCATATCTCATAGGTTAAACGCCGAATTAATAAAACAACTACAAACGCTTATCCAATTTAAATCAGTGACGCCAAATCAAGCCGGCGCAATAGATTGGTTAGTTGAGCAGTTATGCGAGCTAGGTTTTGTTTGTGAGAAGTTTACGAGTAATGGTGTCACTAACTTAATTGCGCGTGTTAAATTTAAAGAAGGACCTTGTATCGCTTTTTCAGGGCACATTGATGTGGTGCCCGCAGACAATGATGATTGGCTAAGCCCTCCGTTTGATGGAAAAATAATTAATGGTGTAATTTACGGAAGAGGTGCTGCTGATATGAAAGGAGGCGTGGCAGCAATGCTAGGTGCCACAAAAAAATTAATAAATAACACATCGTCAAAAGCGGGGACTTTTTATTGGCTCATTACCTCTGATGAAGAGGGGGAAGCTGAGTTTGGTTCTGCGCAAATAGCTAATAAGCTTTCTTCAAATGGGATTGTTTTAGATGGGTGTATTGTAGGCGAGCCTACAAGTTCCACACATGTTGGTGATACAATTAAAAATGGCCGTCGTGGTGCGCTTTCGGCTCGTATTTTGGTAAAGGGCAAAGCAGGGCATGTAGCTTATCCTCAAAATACCATTAATGCCGCACATATCAGTGCAAAAATAGTCAGCAAATTGAGTGAGCAAGTGTGGCATTTAGATGATGCAGGCTCAAAAACCACACTGCAAGTCACAGGCATAAATACTAATAATGTGGTCGATAATTTAGTCCCCAGTCACTGCGAAATCACATTTAATATTCGTTATAGCCATCGGTACAACAGTAACGAAATCAAATCGATATTGATTAATTCGTTGGATGAATTTTCACGTTACATAACGATTAACTGGGAACGTCCATGTGAGCC
Source organism: Pseudoalteromonas sp. CR1 (assembly GCF_019392235.1). Classification (NCBI taxonomy): domain Bacteria; kingdom Pseudomonadati; phylum Pseudomonadota; class Gammaproteobacteria; order Alteromonadales; family Pseudoalteromonadaceae; genus Pseudoalteromonas; species Pseudoalteromonas sp. CR1. The sequence continues at coordinate 469,606 of NZ_JAHXRM010000001.1, forward strand.
ATATTATACCCGCACTGAGAGTACTTGGAGTTTAATTTCTTGTGTGGAACAAGCCATACATAGTCAAACCGGAAACTACCCTCTTCTAAGCACCAGCGGAGGGACATCTGATGGTCGTTTTTTTGCTAACAGTCATACTCAAGTGATTGAGTTTGGGTTAAAAAACAAAACAATTCATCAAATTAATGAGCATGTATCTATTGATGACTTAATTAAAGTTGAGGCTATTTATTATGATTTACTTTCACGTATTTTTATAAATGACACTAATTTTAAATGAGCTCGCTTTTTAACAGCAGGTAGGTAGCACCGAGGGGCACCTCGCCTTGATTAGCTTAAATATCGTTTGGCTTTATTTTCTTTTACACTGTGTAAGTCAACTAAGACTAAACCGTCAATACAATTGTTAAAGTCGGGATCTATGCTAAAACTTAAAAATTTCACTCCGCCAGGTTTGCATAGCTCAGTGTATTGTTTAAAAAGCGTAGGTACTTGCGCGCCCATATTAGCAAGTACATGTTTGAGTTCTACAAAGTCCTCTTTTACATCGTTTTTGCAAAAAATGATGTCACATTGTGCGAGCTGTTGTTCACTGGGTTTAAATTCGTTATTAGGAGTGGCAAGTATCTCATCTGCTTTATAATAATGTTGGTAGTAATGCACTAGCATGGCTTTTGCTGGATCAGCTAGAGTGTTAGGTACGCTAACAGCACCAAATAAATAGCGATATTGAGGGTAGCTTTTAATAAAAGCACCAATACCGTACCACAAATAATCTAGACTTTTACGGCCCCAATACTTTGGCTGAATAAAACTACGGCCAAGCTCGATTCCTTGCTCCAAATAGGGTTCCATGGCATCGGTGTATGTAAACAGGCTATCGGTATATAGCCCTTTACGACCATGCTTATCAATTATTTCTTTAGCACATGCTAATCTATAGGCACCAGCTAACTCTAACTGTGTTGGATCCCAAAGCACGAGGTGTTGATAATCCATATCGTATTTATCTATATCGCGGCGTTTACCGCTGCCTTCACCGACGGCTCTAAATGCTATTTCTCTCAACCTACCCAGTTCTCTAAAAATAGGTGAGCTACCTGTATATTGATATAGATGAATATGCATTCCATCTTGTGTTTTCCCCAGAAGCTGGCACGCCTCTAACGCTTTTTTCAGCTCTTTTCTGCATTCTGGAACAGCAATCGGTGTTTGTGTTTTTAGTGGTAACGGCTTTTTGCTTGTGAGGCGGTACAGTTGTTTTCTAATTAAGTTAACAACCTCTTTGTCTTTCAAGTTTTCTATTAGGTATGACGCAGGAGGGATAGACGCACCAATTTCAAATTCTAACGATTTTTGGCGTTGTTTAAACATTTCTTTTACTAATAATAAGCTAGCTAATGGTTTATAAATTATTGAAGTACCATAAAATAACGGGCTGTTCTTAGCTTTAATATAAATGGGTAATATAGGACAATTCGCTTTTTTTGCCATACGTAAAAATCCGCTGTTCCATTTACAATCTTTGATACCTGTTGGGCTTAATCGTGAAACTTCGCCGGCGGGAAATATCAATAATACCCCCTCATTCTTTAAATGCTGGTGAATATTATAAAGCTCTTGTTTTTTACTTGTGCCTGATAAATTATTTACAGGTAAAAGCAAATCATGCATAGGGGTTACCGACATAAGCATACGGTTTGCGACAACTTTTAAATCTTTTCTTACGCTTGAGATCACTTTAATTAATGCAAGCGCATCTAAAGAGCCTATAGGATGGTTTGCAACAATAATTAATTTACCTTCGCTAGGAATATGCTCTATTTGCTTTGGCTTATAACGTGTATCAAAATTTAGCTCATCGAGTACTTGTTCAACAAATTCTAGCCCTTGTAAATGAGGGTAGGTGTCGGCAAAGGCAACAAACTCTTGTTCATGCAATAAATAGCCTAACCCCTTTTTTACTAGGCTTTTTACTTTTGGTGAGCTTTCTAATTGTGGTAAATTTGCTGCAATTACTTTATCGACACTGATCATACAAACCTCTTTGCAATTTAGCTTGGTTGCCATGTATATAGAGTAAAAAAAGGGTGTGACAGTTATTTTGCAGTTGTGTGACCTTTTAAAGTGTAAAGAAGGCTGCTTAGTGATTGGTCAGCATTGATTTTTATATAAACTTATTTTGGAAGTAACTATGTCGGTATTAGTAGCAATTACAGGGCGAGATAACACAAAGTTAATAGAGCAATTACAAGCCCGATTACCCTCTACACAAATACAGCAATGGCCAGATTGTAATAATCTAGAAAGTATTGATTTTGTATTAGCATGGAAAGCACCACAAGATATGTGGGCAAAGTTACCAAACCTTAAAGCGGTATCGTCATTCGGTGCCGGTGTAGACAGCATTGATTTAAGTTTGCTTGGCGACAATATAGATGTAGTACGTATAGTTGACGAAAAGTTAGCGCAAGACATGGCCGAATATGTCTTAACTCACGTTTTAGCGCAAAAATTACGATTAAAAGAATACTTTATTAAGCAAACACAGCAGCAATGGAAACCTAAACGCGCTTATGAACAAAATAAGGTAGGGATTTTGGGTTTTGGGGAGCTAGGCAAAGCATGTGCGAAACAACTTATTGCCAATAACTTTAGTGTAAATGCTTGGGCTCATACACATAAAACGAGTAATACAGTTAATTTATTTTATGGCGAACAAGGGCTTCAAAAAATGCTTAGCAATATTGATTATCTAATATGTTTGTTGCCATTAACCAAAAAAACGAAAGGTATTATTAATAAAAGTACAATTAGTATGCTTCCTAATCATGCTGTTATTATAAATGTTGCGCGAGGTGAGCATGTTATAGAAGCTGATTTACTTAATGCCTTAGAGGAAAATTCACTTCGAGCTGCAGTTATTGACGTTTTTGAACACGAACCTCTTGGTAAAGAACACCCTTATTGGCAGCATGATAAAATAACCCTTACACCGCATTGTGCTGCATTATCAGATATAAACAGTGTTACAGCACAAATAGCAGAAAACGTTGAACGCTTGCAGCAAGGTATTACTTTAAATAATCGAATAGATAGAACGAAAGGATATTGATAAATATTTAAAGAAACAGCTTGTTAACATATGTAATTTTTATTAATGTTGTATGTGTTCTCAACAATAAAAATATAAAGAGGGTGAAATGAAAACAAATCAGGGCGGTGCTAGGTTAAGCTTAATTATAATTTCAATAATAATATTAGGCGTATCTGCATGGTTTAATCAGCCAACTGTTTTATAAAAAATTGACACAGCAGGTTTACCGCTTGCTGTGAATTTCTCTATTTTCGTGTTTTTTATCGGCACTTTTTTTAAGCAAAACATACGTTGCGCCACTCCCACCATGATGTCTCTGTGCAGTGTGATATGCTAATACTGCGGGCATCTCAGGTAACCATTTATTTACAAAACTTTTGAGTATTCCCGGTTTAGTTTTATTTTTGATTCCTACACCATGCCTAATAAGCACCACACGTACATTTTGCTGCTGACAGTCATTAATAAAATTAAAGAGCGTATTGCGTGCATTGTTAAGTAGCTGGCCATGAAGGTCTAAGGTCGCGTCAACTTGATACTTTGCTAAACGTAAGTTTTTAAATACAGGGCTTTGCACACCGTCTTTTTTAAAGCTTAATATAGCAAATGGCTCAACAAACTCTACAGACTCTGAACTTAAGTAGTTTTCATCTACCGATAAAGTGTTTTCAGCCGCTTGTCGCTTTTGTTGCTGCGCAAGTGAAGAGTGAGGGGTATTTGATAATGGCTTAATGGTATCACTGCTAATAGGGGTCACATCTTCCATAGAAGATAAAAATAAATCAAAATCAGATAAAGTCATACCGAAATCTCAAAATAATGTAATACGAGGTAAATATTATCTCAGTTCACCCAATTTCCCAACCATTTTGATTTATACAATAAAAAAAGCCCAGCAATGCTGGGCTATAAAAAATTCTAAGGGAAGTTGTTAGCTCTGAGTTACATTTAGTTGCCCAAATGTATAAACCTTAAACAGGTAAAATGTATTGATCAATACCAAACTCATATTTGAAATAACACTCGACGACATAAGATCTAAGCTAAATGATAAAAATAGCAGGCCACATGCACTTATCGCAGCTACGCGCAGTAATGTTATGTGGTTAATAAAGAATGCACCTAAACCTAGTGCAAGTAGTATCGTGTTTAAAAGCCAATCTAGCTCGTATAGCATGGTCGTTTCAATAGTTCAGTTGTTGAAAAAAGGAGCGCCATTATGGTGATCTTTTGCGCACCTTTCAACCAAGTAATTTTATATTTTCAGATTAGTTTTATTTATGCTAAAAGTAACTTTTAATCGCTGAAATTAGACCGTCGTCAGCAATAACTTGATACTTTTGACAGCTCTGCGGGTTCTGTAAATCACTGCATAAATAAAGAGATTTGCGCTTATCGTCAAACTTAGGGTGTAAATTAGAGTCTATAAGGGTTGCACCGTATCCAAATACACCAGGCCAATAAATACTTTCGCTAACCATCCCTAATTTTTTATAGGTGAGTAAAGTTGGTTTTGGAAAAGCGACAATTATTACTGCAATAATAGCGAGCGTTATTAACAGTCCTTTTTTGGCTTTAGGTTCTTGGCTATTTAACGCAGCATCAATATTGTGTTGATTTGTTTGAGCCTGCCTTTGAGAAGTTGCCTGAGTTTTGTTTTTTTGTGTTGTTTTTTTTCTTGCTGGTGTTTTACCTAGCAAGGATTGTTTTTTTGGTGTTTTTGACATAAAGCAGATCTGGCCTTTTTTACATAGGTCTTTATAATTCAAATAGTAAATTTATATACTAAGCTAATTATTATAATAACGTAAAGTTAGCTTATAGCCTATGAGGAATGAAGATGGACACGCAGCTATCAATTTTAATTGTGGATGACGTTAGCACGGTGCGTAGTTTTTTGAGTCAAACGCTCATGCATCTAGGGATAGACAATGTAAAGGAAGCATCTACCGCCTCACAGTGTATTAGTGAATGCCAAGCTGCAAAATACAGTATGATTTTTTTAGATATTGAATTGCCAGATGGAGATGGTAAAGAATTAATCGCACAAATTAACGAAATGAGCCCCGAAACAAATGTGGTGATGGTCTCTGCTCATTCAGGTGTTGATAACGTGAAGGATGCTATAGATAAAGGGGCTAAAGGGTTTATTGTAAAACCATTTACGCCAAAGAAAATAGCCGCCATGCTTAAAAAGTTTTATCCTGATTTAGAAATAATGTAAATCACAATATTTAAAGTAAAAAAAAACCGGCAAAAGCCGGTTTTTTATATTCAAGCAAAAACAAATTATAGCGCTTTAATCTTAGCTGCTAAACGGCTCTTATGACGAGCTGCTTTGTTTTTGTGAATTAGACCCTTAGTTGCGTAACGGTCTAGGATAGGTGTAGCAACAGAGAAAGCTTGCTGTGCAGCTTCTTTATCGCCAGCTTCAATAGCAACAACTACTTTTTTGAAGTAAGTGCGCATCATTGAGCGACGGCTTGCGTTGTGCTGACGGTTCTTTTCGCTTGTGATAGCGCGTTTTTTTGCAGACTTGATGTTAGCCAAGGTTTGCTCCTAACAATCTTAAAATAAAGCTTAAATTAAAGGCCGTGGAATATGCCTGTTTCTATCATGAATGTCAATTTAAATTTAACAATCCAAGAAAAACTGCTCCTTATAACGAGCATCAATTTGCCGCTTTAGCAGTTAATGACGCTATTGTAACAAAGCACAGACCCTCAGCCTAGTGCTTTAAAGCGATTTATAAAAAAGACTGTGGCATAATCGTGTGTCTTAGGGATTTTTAAGTAGGTTTAAGGTGTCAAAAGGTTTATTTCGCTCCGGTATGATTGTTAGTTGTATGACTATGATATCGCGCATTTTAGGACTCGTAAGAGATGCTGTTGTTGCTAATTTATTAGGAGCAAGTGCTGCAGCTGATGTTTTTTTATTTGCTAACCGAATTCCTAATTTTTTACGTCGCTTATTTGCAGAAGGCGCTTTTGCACAGGCATTTGTACCCGTTTTAAGTGAAATAAAGGAGCAGGAAGGTGATGATAAAGTAAGGCTCTTTGTTGCCCAAGCAGCAGGTACGCTGGGTACTATTTTACTGTTAGTCACTATTTTTGGTGTGGTGGCTTCGCCAGTTATCGCCGCTTTATTTGGTACAGGGTGGTTTATTGATTGGTGGCAGGGCGGCCCTAATGCAGAAAAGTTTGAACTGGCCAGTTCGTTATTAAAGTTTACTTTTCCATATTTGTTTTTTGTAAGTTTAGTCGCGCTGAGCGGTGCGGTAATGAACGTTTACAATCGTTTTGCCGTTGCAGCATTTACCCCCGTGTTGCTGAATATATCAATTATTACCTGTGCAATCTTTTTACATGATAAATTTAGTGTAGGCGCCTATGCGTTGGCCGTTGGTGTATTTGTCGGTGGTATTGTTCAGTTGTTGTTTCAATTACCTTTTTTATACCGCGCTAAAATGTTGGCTCGTCCGCGTTGGGCTTGGCAAGACGAGAACGTAAAAAAAGTGCGTAAGCTGATGTTGCCTGCATTGTTTGGCGTATCGATAAGCCAAATTAATTTATTACTAGATACCATTATAGCCTCATTACTGATGACAGGCTCTATAGCATGGCTTTATTACTCAGATAGGCTAATAGAGTTTCCGCTTGGCTTATTTGGAATTGGTATAGCAACGGTCATTTTACCCGCACTCTCTAAATTGCACAGCAGTAAAAAACTCAGTGATTTTCAGCATACGTTAGATTGGGGGGTTCGCTTTGTAATATTTTTAGGTATACCAGCAATGGTTGGCTTAATGATAATTAGCCCACTTATAATTACGGTGTTATTCGATCATGGTGCTTTTAAAGAGGACAGTGTTGATCATGTAAAAGCGGTAAGTTTAGGTGTTGTTGCTTACTCTGTAGGGTTAGTTAGCTTTATGTTGATTAAAGTGCTCGCGCCTGGTTTTTATTCCCGTCAAGATACTAAAACCCCGGTACGAATTGGGATTATAACCCTAGTGTTAAATATGGTATTTAACATTATGTTGGCACCCTTTATTGGTTACTTAGGGTTAGCACTCGCGACATCAATGTCAGCCAGTTGTAATGCATTTTTACTTTACAGGCAGCTTAAAAAAGAAAACGTTTATCAGTTTTCTTCTATGAGTTTGCGTTTCACTATAAAGTGTATTGTTGCAAGTATAGTTATGGGGTGTGTTACATGGTATGTAAGTAGTTACTATTACTGGGCCTCGTGGGCGTTCGTACAGCAAGTTATATTATTAATTGCCCTTGTTGCACTAGCAGGAGTTAGCTACTTTACAATGCTCTTTTTAATGGGCGTAAGACTAAATACGATAAAAAGTGTAGCAATTACTGAATCAAACTAAAAAAAAGATTATAATCGGCAGCCTTGTGGCTTTTCCTTGGTATAAGTCGTGATAATACTTGCTGAAAAAAGGCTTTAGGTGGCATGGAGTTAATTAGAGGTATACACAATATTCGCCCACAGCATTTTGGGTGTGTGTTAACTATTGGTAATTTTGACGGCGTTCACTTAGGTCATGCGCAAGTGTTAAAAGGCTTGTTAGCCGACGCTAAAGCACATAACTTACCTAGTACGGTGTTGTTGTTTGAGCCTCAGCCTCAAGAGTTTTTTGCAAAAAACAATGCCCCAGCAAGGCTTACTCGGTTACGTGATAAGCTGCGTTTATTGAGCGATTTAGGCATTGAGCGAGTTATTTGCATTAGCTTTAACCAGCAGTTTGCAAATATGCACGCAGAACAGTTTGTAAACGAGATACTAATAAAAAAACTCGGTGTTAAAGCGCTAACGGTGGGTGACGACTTTAGGTTTGGCCAACAACGTAAAGGTAATTTTAATTTACTTGTTAATATGGGTAAACAAGCGGGCATGGATGTACAAAGCACTGCGAGTTTTCACCAGTTAAATGCTAGAGTAAGCAGCACGTTAATACGTGAAGCATTGGCATGTGGCAACTTAGCTGATGCCAAAGTAATGCTTGGTCATAATTATGCGATTTCTGGGCGTGTTATACATGGTTGGAAACGAGGCCGTGAACTTGGCTTTAGAACCGCAAATATAGCGCTCAAACGCCAAGTTTGCCCCGTAAATGGAGTGTTTGCTGTGCAAGCGACCATTGCAGGGAAACGGGTTTTTGGAGTTGCTAATATAGGCAATAAACCCACATTTAATGGGACACGTGCACTTCTAGAAGTTCATCTTTTTGACTTTGCACAAGACATTTACGGACAATTTATGCACGTTGAGTTGATACAAAAACTCCGCGATGAAAAAAAATTCGAGACATTAACACAATTAACGGCGCAAATAGCAACAGATGTTGCCGCCGCTAAACAGTGTTTTGGTTTAAATCAGGTAGCCGATAGAGACGGAATGTAGGATAAATGAGCGACTATAAACATACTTTGAACTTACCGGAAACACCGTTTCCAATGCGTGGCAATTTGGCACAACGTGAACCAAAAATGCTAAAAGCATGGTATGAAGACGACCTTTACGGTCAAATCCGCAGCGCTAAAAAAGGTAAAAAAACCTTTATTTTGCACGACGGCCCTCCGTATGCAAATGGCGACATCCACTTAGGTCACTCAGTCAATAAAATTTTAAAAGACATTATTGTTAAGTCTAAAACCTTATCAGATTTCGACTCGCCGTATATTCCAGGTTGGGACTGTCACGGTTTACCAATTGAGTTAATGGTTGAGAAAAAAGTAGGTAAGCCTGGCGTTAAAGTAACTGCGAGCGAGTTTCGTGAAAAATGCCGCGCATATGCTAAAAAGCAAGTTGAAGGTCAAAAAGTTGATTTTAAACGTTTAGGTGTGTTTGCCGATTGGGACAAGCCTTATTTAACAATGAACTTTGACTTTGAGGCGAATGCAATTCGTGTGCTTGGTCGTATTATTAAAAATGGTCACCTACACAAAGGCGCAAAACCTGTGCACTGGTGTACAGATTGTGGTTCTGCATTAGCTGAAGCTGAAGTTGAGTATCAAGATAAACAATCGCCAGCAATTGATGTGCGTTTTATTTTTGATGATCAAGACGCTGTAGTTAATGCATTTGATATGGCACAAGGGCATAAAGGTAAAGGTGATGTTGGCACTGTAATATGGACTACAACACCATGGACGCTTCCGGCCAACCGTGCAGTCGCTGTCCATGCTGACCTAGAATATGCATTGGTTCAAGTTGAAGATGAAGGTGCTGAGCAACGTTTGATTTTAGGCTCAGAGCTTGTAAAAGATGCTATGGATCGTTTTGGTTTTAACCATTACCACGTTTTAGGCTATGTAAAAGGTGCTGCACTTGAAAACTTGCAAGTAGCACATCCTTTTTATGATTTTAGTGTACCGGTGATTGTTGCAGAACACGTAACTACGGACTCAGGTACTGGCGTGGTGCATACAGCACCGGGTCATGGTCAAGAAGATTTCGTGGCAGGCTTAAACTACAACCTTGAAGTTGCTAACCCAGTTGGCGCAAACGGTGTGTACTTGCCTGATACAGAATTATTCGCAGGTCAGCATGTATTTAAAGCTAACGCGAGCGTAATTGAAGTATTAAAAGAGCGTGGCGCTTTAGTGCATCACCATGCGCTTACTCACAGTTATCCGCATTGCTGGCGCCATAAAACCCCTATTATTTTCCGTGCTACGCCGCAATGGTTTGTTAGTATGGATCAAGCTAATTTACGTAATGATTCACTTGCTGAAATCAAAAATACACAGTGGCTCCCTGAGTGGGGCGAAAGCCGTATTGCAAACATGGTTGAAGGCCGTCCAGATTGGTGTATTTCTCGCCAGCGTACATGGGGTGTGCCGATTGCTTTATTTGTTGATAAAGACACCGGTGCATTACATCCAAATACCCAAGCGCTTATTGAGCAAGCCGCAGAACTAGTAGAAAAATCAGGCATACAAGCATGGTATGACTTAGAGCCAGAAACACTATTAGGCGAAGAAGACGCTAAACAATACATGAAAGTGCAAGATACACTCGATGTATGGTTTGACTCAGGCGTGTCGCATGCGTGTGTTGTTGATGCGCGTGAAGAATTAGTCGGCCCAGCCGACTTATACCTTGAAGGGTCTGATCAACACCGTGGTTGGTTTATGTCGTCGATGATGACATCGGTCGCAATTAATGGTCATGCTCCTTATAAACAAGTGCTTACGCATGGTTTTACCGTTGATGAAAACGGCAGAAAAATGTCTAAATCGTTAGGTAACGTTATCTCTCCACAAAACGTTATGAATAAGCTAGGTGCAGATATTTTACGTTTATGGGTTGCCTCTACTGATTACACGGCAGAAATGACTGTATCGGACGAAATATTTAAACGCTCAGCAGATCGCTACCGCCGTATTCGTAATACGAGCCGTTACTTATTAGCTAACTTAAATGGTTTTGATCCTAAAACAGATCAAGTGGCTGTTGATGATATGGTTGAGCTTGATAAGTGGATTGTTGGACGTGCAGCTCAGCTGCAGGACGAAATTTTAGCAGCTTACGATAGCTACCAAATGCTATTAGTTACACAAAAGCTGATGAACTTCTGTACGGGTGAGCTTGGTTCGTTCTATTTAGATGTGATTAAAGACCGTCAGTACACTGCAAAGAGCGACAGCCATGCACGACGTTCTTGTCAAACAGCGCTCTATCATATTGCTGAAGCAATGACGCGTTGGATGGCACCAATTATGAGCTTTACAGCGCAAGAAATTTGGGAAGCATTGCCAGGTGAACGCAGTGATTACGTATTCACATCAGTGTGGTATGAAGGTTTACAAGCACCAACAAATACCCAGTTTAGTAATGATGACTGGCAAGCAATTTTAAATGTACGTGACGAAGTGAACCGTTTATTAGAAGCGGCACGTAAAGAAGAAGTTATTGGTGCTGCACTTCAAGCAACGGTTAATTTATTTGCGGGAGAAGAGCTGGCAAATAAATTAACAGCATTGGGTGATGAGCTGCGTTTTGTACTGTTAACATCAGCTGTTAACGTTACTCGCGTTGATAGCCAACCTGCAGATACGCAAGAAACAGAAATTGAAGGTTTGTACATTAGTGTTGCAGCAACAGATGCCGCTAAATGTGAGCGTTGCTGGCATTACAGCGACGATGTAGGTGTTGAACCTACTCACCCTGAAATCTGTGGTCGTTGTGTCAGTAATGTTGATGGCGAAGGCGAAAAGCGTCAATTCGCTTAGGGGATATTGTTAGTGAGCAAACTAGCCCAAAAAAGTGGTTTAGTGTGGTTGTGGTTGAGTCTATTGCTTTTAGCAATAGACTTTGCCAGCAAAACACTTGTTGTAAATACGATGGCTTATAGCGAGTCTATCAATTTACTACCTGTTTTTAGTATTACCTATGTGCATAATTACGGTGCTGCTTATAGTTTTTTAAGTGATGCCGGTGGTTGGCAACGTTGGTTTTTAAGCGCAATTGCAATTGCGATAAGTGCCTTATTAGTGTGGTGGCTAAAAAGATTACCTGCTACTAATAAAGTGTTATGTGGTGCTTACTCGTTAGTGCTTGCTGGCGCTATTGGTAATTTATACGACCGTATTGCTTACGGTTATGTAATTGACTTTATTCACGTATTTTATGAAGACTCATATTTTCCTGTATTTAACTTTGCTGATTGTGCTATTTGCGTTGGCGCGGCATTGTTATTATTTGACGCCTTTACAGGCGAGAGTCCGAAGGAGCACAAAGCATGAGCCAAGCTGTAATTGGTGAGAACTCGCAAGTTATTTTTCATTTTTCTATAAAACTTGAAGATGGCTCTGCCGCTGATTCAACTAAAGTGCATAACAAACCTGCAAAATTAACAATGGGCGATGGTAGCTTAACAGCAAATTTTGAGAAGTGCCTATTGGGTTTAAGTGCAGGCGAAAGTAAAACGTTTGAACTAGAGCCTGAAGATGCATTTGGTCAGCCAAATCCAGATAATATTTATTACGTTGATCGTAGTAAATTTGGCGCAGAGACACCTGCTAAAGTAGGTGCCATTATTGCGTTTACACAACCTGATGGAACAGAACTTCCTGGGTTAGTGCGTGAAGTGCAAGGTGAGTCGGTTACGATTGATTTTAATCACCCGTTATCTGGGCAGCGCTTAACATTTGAAGTGGATATTATTGAGGTAGAGGGCTAATGGATATTTTATTAGCTAACCCACGTGGTTTTTGTGCTGGCGTTGACAGAGCAATTAGTATAGTAGAGCGCGCTTTAGATATTTTTGAAAAGCCAATTTACGTGCGTCATGAAGTTGTTCATAACAAATATGTTGTAGATGGCTTAAAAAATCGTGGTGCTGTGTTTGTCGAAGAATTGCACCAAGTACCAGACGATAGCATTGTTATATTTAGTGCTCATGGCGTTTCGCAAGCCGTTCGTTCTGAAGCCAAGCGCAGAGAACTAAAAGTGTTTGATGCAACATGTCCACTTGTTACCAAAGTACATATGGAAGTAACCCGCGCAAGCCGCAAGGGGACTGAATGTATTCTTATTGGTCATCACGGTCACCCTGAAGTTGAAGGCACCATGGGGCAATACGACAACAATGCTGGCGGTATATATTTAGTTGAAACCGTTGACGATGTTATTGCGCTTAATGTTAAAGATGCAGAAAATTTATTTTATTGTAGTCAAACAACACTCTCTGTTGATGACACCGCAGATGTCATTGACGCATTACGAGAAAAGTTTCCAGCAATTGACGGCCCGCGCAAGGATGATATTTGTTATGCAACACAAAATCGCCAAGATGCTGTGCGTGATTTAGCTGATAAAGTTGATGTGCTTTTAGTTGTCGGTGCAAAAAACAGCTCAAACTCAAATCGATTGCGCGAACTTGCGGATAAAATGGGCACAACCGCTTATTTAATTGATGATGCGACTGACGTACAAGAGCAATGGGTTTCAAGTGCTAATTCAGTGGGAGTGACTGCCGGTGCATCTGCGCCTGAAGTGCTTGTTCAACAAGTAATCAGTCGTTTGAAAGAACTTGGCGGTAAGCAAGTTGTCGAAAATCCAGGCGAAGAAGAAAATATCGTATTTGCTGTTCCTGTGGAGCTGCGTTAATCTATATAAATTAACTATTTAGATTACAAGGAGAGCTGTCATGAGCAAGTCGCTTCAATCGGATGCACTGCTTTTTTCGGCTCTTTTTAATGAGCGAGGTGTACTTGCCTCGCTTGTTGTCACTCAAGTTATAGCGGTCGTTTTAGCATTTGCTCCGCACGCTCAGGGGGATATATGGCTTAGGCTTGGGATAATTAGCTTATTTCTACACTTAATCGTTTTATCAAGTACGTCCTCGTTATATATAGCCAGACCTTTATTGCAAAATCGTTCTCATGTTTTGCAACTTTCACTTTTTTTTGTTTCTTTTTTATTATTTACCAGCTTATTTAGTGTTTTATTTTCGCACTTTGCGTTTGACATAAATACAACTAAACACCTTATTTATTTTGTAATGCAGAATATTATTATTGTCGCTTTTTTGGTTGCGTTGTTTGTGCAGTTTTTACTTATTCATGCTGAAAAAGAGAAGCAAACTAAGGCACTTTCACGTGCAGAATTAGATGCTTTACAGGCACGAATTCGTCCACATTTTTTATATAACAGCTTAAATACCGCAGCAGAATTAACGCATCACGATGCCGCGGCCGCAGAGCAAGCTATCTTAGCATTAGCTGCATTATCTCAAGCAGCAATGCGTTCTGGTAAAAGCGTGCTACTAAACGATGAGGTAACACTGAGTAAGCAATATATTGCTTTAGAAACATGGCGCTTTGGTGAGCGATTAAAAGTTAATTGGCTCATTCCAGAAGAATTACCAGCATTGAATATACCGTGTCTATCACTCCAGCCATTGCTTGAAAACGCAGTATGCCATGGTGTTGAAACAAGTGAAGACGGCGCAACCATTAATGTAGAGCTGCACATAACCACGGGTTATATTACTATGATTGTTTCAAACCCAATCACAGCATCAAAAGTGCAGACTAGGCCTAATAACGGCATGGCGCTTGAAAATATTCGTCAGCGTTTAAATATTTACTATAAAAATAAAGCGCAGCTTACTATTACCAATAGGGACAACGTATACAGAGTAAAAGTCGTTATCCCTAAGCACATGGAGAATAGCTTATGAATGTACTAATTGTTGATGACGAACCATTAGCTAGAATGCGCTTAAAACGGCTCTTAGCAAATGAAAACAGCATAACGATAAAAGCAGAAGCGGCAAATGGTAATGAAGCGTTGAAGCTTGCTAACAAGTATAATCCCGATTTAATTTTCTTAGACGTTGATATGCCCGGTATTAATGGCCTGCAAGTTGCGTATGAGCTTAACAGCTTGGCTTTGCCGCCAGCAATAGTATTTATAACAGCTCACCCTGAACATGCATTGGATGCACTGCAGTTAAGTGCTGCAGGGTATTTAGTTAAACCGGTTACCGAGCAGTCTTTAGCTAAAGTACTAGAACAACTAGGGCGTATAAATAAAGCGCATGTACAAAAGCAGCAATCACCTAAAATTAGTTATCAGGTAGCAGGGGTGATAAAAAGTGTAGATCTTGAAAATATTTTCTATTTTAATGCGCAGGAAAAATACACGAATATGGTTTTTGAAGGTGGAGAAGCCTTTGTTGAACAAAGTTTAAAACAGTTAGAGCTACTTTACCCAGCTCAATTGTTAAGAATTCATAGAAACACCCTAGTAAATAAAAATAAACTGCTGTGTTTAAAAACACAACGTGCTGGTTTACATACTATTGAACTTGCTGGTTGCACAGAGCCGTTGGCCGTAAGTCGACGGGAACTAAAAGCAGTTAAAAATATATTAAAAGTCTAGTTGTTAACCGTTTATCAACAAATCCTACCGCTCATCCTAGTAAGTATTGAATCTAAATTTTAATGTCATAAACTTATAATCAGATAATTTTTATTTGGTTTTGGTATGCAATCGTCTCAAACAAAATTTCAAAAAGGCTTCACACTAATTGAAGTACTCATTGCATTTATTATTTTAAGCTTTGGCTTATTGGGGGCCGTCGCTTTGCAAGCTAAGGCTAAGCAAGCAAGCTTTGATTCTATGCAGCGAGCTGCAGCTGTTGCGCTTGGAAACGACATTATTCAGCGCATTCGTGCAAATGATACACCGCAATTAGCTGGGCTTTATGCTAAAACATTTAACAGTGAAACCTCCACATCAACGTCTCAAACTTGTTTCAGTGCAAGCTGTAGTGCAGCGCAAGTGGCGGCTTTAGATTTAGAACAATGGAAAAGAGCAATCAGAGCGCGAGAGAACACAGGTGCCTTAGATGATGCAACTGTGTGTATTACGCCAACGGCAGTTGGTGGGTCAGGTGGTAAAGCGTTTAACTTAGAAGTGATTATTTCATGGCAAGGTAGGCAAGAGTTTACAGCTAATGATGCAACAGCTGCGATTGAGTGTGGCGAATCAGACAAAAAGCGTCGTTTAGTTGTTTTAACTAGTTACATTTACTTAAGGAGCTAAGCATGAAGCAAAAAGGGTTTACCCTTGTAGAAATGATGATCTCGCTTTTTATAGGTGGTTTAGTTCTTGGTGGCGTTATGTTTACCTACATTGGTATGAAAGTAACCACAAAAGACACCATGACCATCGGTGAGATCCAAGAGTCTGCGCGTCTTGCTATTAATATTATGCAGCGAGATATAGAACAAATTGGGTTTTGGGGCACATACTACGATGACTCATTTGTCGCAGGTAACACCACAAGGGCTTCAGCAACAACCCCTGCACCAGATTGTTTTGAAGGGGCTAATAATGGGAGTTTTCCTGATTTAGCGTCTACCACTAACTTTAGAACTATTTATGCAAAGGTTGCTGAAGAGTCTAAAGAACTTAACTGTGTGAGTAACCCTGTAAAAAGTACAGATATTTTACAGCTTAAGTTTTTACAGGGAAATCGTTTAACAGTAGGAGCTGCAGGAAACGAAACCCAAGCGGGTCAAAATTACTTTGTTGCTGAGCAAGAAAGAGCGCAATTTGTGCGCGGCGTGGTTAATGCTGGTGCGCTAAATATTAATGCAACTGTTTGGCCCTATAGCCACCATGTTTATTATGTTTCTGAGCAAACCTATAAAGTTAATAATAAAAATATTACCGTTCCCGCATTGATGAGAAAACGCTTGGTGGGCGGCAATATTTCTACAGAGACAATCATGGAAGGCGTAGAAAATATGCGTTTTGTTTTTGGTCTCGACACAAATAGTGACAGCCGCATTGATACCTATAAAAGTATCAGCGATATGGAACATTCAGACTGGGAAGACCGAAAGGGTATTTTAACTGTTCAAGTATTCTTATTGATAAGAGCTTTACAAGAAGATCCGGGGCTTAAAATAAAAAACCAAACGTATACCTTGGGCGAAGACGATAATAAGCGTCAATTAACATTTAACGACAGTTACAGACGCACCGTATTTACTACCACTATTCGATTAAACAACGTTGGATCAAACTTATGGCGTATTTAAAAAACTCACCTAACAAGCAGCAGGGTGTTGTGCTTATTACAGCATTGATCATGGTTATAGCCGTTACCGGTATTGCTGTAACACTTATGAGCAGCAGTAGTATTGACGTTAAAATTACAAATGCAGCGCAAGAGCGAGAAGTCGCTGAAAATGAACTGATTGGTGAAGTGCAAAGAATGATTTCTGATGAGGCTAATAAAGGAGCTGCAAACCAGTTTTTTTTAACGCCGGATGAAGTATCACATCACTCAGGTGATAATGGCGAAGGTATGACGATTGCAACACATGGCGATATGCAAAGTAAAATGATTAACCTAAACAAAGGAGCGCTTGATTTAGAGTGCCCAAGGCGTTTTAACTTTACCGCGGGTATATCGTGCAACATGTTACAGGTTGCTACAACT
Source organism: Pseudoalteromonas sp. CR1 (assembly GCF_019392235.1). Classification (NCBI taxonomy): domain Bacteria; kingdom Pseudomonadati; phylum Pseudomonadota; class Gammaproteobacteria; order Alteromonadales; family Pseudoalteromonadaceae; genus Pseudoalteromonas; species Pseudoalteromonas sp. CR1. Next base: position 486,687 of record NZ_JAHXRM010000001.1, read on the forward strand.
GTTGAATATGGTTCTAAAGCGAAGCACTCACTCACAATTGTGACGGGTGTAGCACAAGAAATGGCTAGTATGAGTAAGGGAATTTAAGATGAGTTTTAAATTAAATAAAGTGCTAGCGGCATTTCTTGGCTTGGCGGTCAGTGCAACAGCAAGTGCAGAAGACATTGAGTTATATGTAAACCATAATGTAGAAACTGATGAAAACCCAAGAGTATTAATGATATTTGATACGTCAGGCAGTATGGCTTGGGATGTGACTGATGGTGGGCAGTGTTATCGTCGCTACCAAAATGGACAATTTTATCAATCAGATTGTTTTAAAAGTCAGCCTTATTTTAATTACACACAGCAGTGCTACAAATCGGTTAACGGATTTGCTCAAGCTATTTGTGAAGATAGCCGACTTTTAGTCGCTAAAAATGCGATCACACAACTAGTTAATGATAACGATGATATTGATTTTGGTTTAATGCGTTTTAACGGAAACTCTGGAGGTTATGTACTTGCAAGGTCTGGTGCTAGCAAATCAAATATATTAAAAGAAATTGATGACTTGCCAGCAAGCGGTTCAACGCCAATAACAGAGACTCTCTGGGAGGCATACCGTTATATAACAGGTGCAAGTCTCGATTTTGCAAATGGTATAAATAATCGGGATAAAAGCGCAGATGCAAGCGGGAACTATAAGTCGCCCTTTAAAAAAAATTCAGGCGATCCTTTAAGGTGTGACAACTCAATAAATTTGATATTAATGACAGATGGCGACCCTACGAATGATAGTGGCCGTGATAATCAAATAAGAAATGTTCACAATGATATATTTGACGACTCAATTCCTTTTGTTGATGGTGACTATTCAAATAGCTATTTAGTGGCTTTATCTAAAATTATTCATGGCACCAACAACACAAAGGTAGATTTATACACAGACACTAGCGATGTTTTAGATACGGGTAGAGTGTATACCATTGGTTTTGGTACAGGTATGAGTGAAGACGGTATTAAGCTACTAGAGGGAGCGGCTTCTGTTGGTGGCGGACAATATTTAGAAGCTCGAACATCTGAAGCTTTGTCTGAAGCACTCAAAAATACAATTTCTCGTATTAGAGAGGTAAACGACAGCTTTTCATCTCCTTCTGTGGCAAGTAATAACGTAGATCAAACCCGAAGCCGCGACGCTATTTACTTTGCAATGTTTTATCCTGAAACCGGTGCACGTTGGCGTGGTAACCTTAAGAAATTAAAAGTATCGGGCAGTCAAATTGTTGACTCAACGGGCAACCAGGCTCTTGATGAAAATGGACTGATTGACGAAAGTGCCAAAACGTTTTGGTTACCTAGCGGTGAAGCTGCCGATGGTAATTTAGTGGCCCAAGGTGGGGTAAATCTTCATTTAACTAATCTTGATTCAGACAGCCGTAACTTATACACAGAGAATCAAGGACAAGTTATTACGTTTAATACAAGTACTGTAACAGATATTCTTGATTTGGTTGACGATAACCCGATTAGCTTATCGAGCAAGGATATTAAATGGGCTATGGGTATAGATGTAGACGATGAAGATGGTGATGGGTCAAGTGTAGATCAGCGTAAAGATATATTTGGCGACCCTTTACATTCAAAACCTGTAGCCATTGATTATGGTAACGATGATATCAGGGTTTTAATTGGCACTAATGCAGGCTTTTTACATATGTTTAAAGATTCTGATACCAGTGTGAGTGAAAGCTGGGCATTTATTCCTTCAGCCTTATACGACATTATTGAGCCGCTTAGGAATAACCAAGCTGATACAAAAGTTTATGGTATGGATGGACCCATTAGTGTTTATTTTAGTAATAAAAACCTAAACAGCGATGGATTAAATGATGGCATTATCGACGCCAGCGGGGACGACAAAGTGTGGGCGTTTGCAGGTATGCGCCGCGGTGGTGAAAATTACTATGCGCTTGATATTACTAATCCAGATGAGCCTAAAAAGCTGTGGGATAACCCAATTGAAGGCGGTAAAGGAGATTTCAAAGAATTAGGTCAGTCGTGGTCTAAGCCACAGATAGCCTATATTAAAGCATTTGGTGATAAACCATTACTTATATTTGGAGCAGGCTACGATATAAATAAAGATGAGGCTATTAGAAGTAATGATGGTATTGGCCGAGGTATATATATTGTTGAGGCTGAAACTGGTAAAAGAGTATGGGCTTTGACACCTAGCATTAATGGGTTTAAGGGCGAGCACAGCATTGCTGCCGATATTACTACATTAGACTCTGACTATGATGGCTACATAGACAGAATATACGCAGCCGATACAGGCGGTGATGTGTGGCGTATAGATATGCCCGGTACAAACACCAATGATTTTAGTCATTTCAAACTGGCAGAACTTGGCAGTAACAAAGCAACAGAAGACAGGCGCTTTTTTTACAAGCCACTGGTTGCGCGTACTATTTACAGCAAAGTATCAGAAACGACGATCAACGGTAAAAAAGTGATTACACGTCTGGATACACCGTATGATGCAATAGTTATAGGTAGTGGTAACCGCTCTAAACCAACCGGTACAAATGAGCAAGACCAACTGTTTATGATAAGAGATGAAAACACTGTCACACAAACGTTTAAATCAAACGCACCAGACACCATTAAACCAGATGATTTAATGCTCATGAATTCAGACCCGTTTGGTAATGCACTTGATGATGTGGACGATTTTGTAGATTTAGAAATAGACTTAGCAAAATTTAATGGCTGGCGTTACGAGTTAGGCACTGGTGAAAAGTCACTTGCCGCTTCAACTGTTGTTGGTGGTGTTGCGTACTTTACTAGCTTTACTCCAGCATCAGAAACATCAACAGAGAATCAATGTTCGCTCAGTGGCGGGGGGGGCTCATTGTATGCTTTCCACCTGCATTACGGGACAAAAGTGTATGACGACCTGAAATTTTCAACCAGTTATGATGTACCTGATACACCGCAACTTTACTTTGGAGAAGGCCCTTCATGTGCCGATGGTAATGGCGATGGTAAGTGCGATGACAACCCAACCCTATCTGTAACACAAGAAAGCCAATTTTATCTCATTGGGCCGGGTATTAAAGGAGAAAATGCACAAAACCCAATGAGGCCAGTTGAGATCACAGGCCCTGGTTTAAATGTAGTTGATGGTAAAGTACAGCTTGTTAACCCTGATAATACATTAGGCTTTGGATTTAGAACGCAACAAACGTATATCTATAAGCGTGAAGAAAATGATGAAGTTGGAAATTAAGGAATAAAAATGAATAAGCAACGAGGATTTACCTTGATTGAGCTGATGATAGCGGTGGCTATTGTTGGCATTATAGCAGCGGTTGCAGTGCCCAATTACACAGAATATGTAAAACGAGCATCAAGAGCGGAAGCTGCTGCAGCACTTTTAGATACGGCAAATAAACAAGAGCAATTCTTTGTAGATAACCGTGAATACACAGAAACATTTGCAGACTTAGGGCTTCAAAATAAAACCGAAAATGGGCATTTTGAATTATCTATTGATGTAGTTGATGGCAATGCATTTACTATAAAAGCAAAGCCAATTGCAGGTGCTGTAAAAGGTGATAACGACTGCAAGGAGTTATCTATTACCGATACAGGTTTAAAGGGCGCTAAAGGTGCCAAAGGTAACTCAGATATTGACTATTGCTGGGGCCGTTGAGTTTAATTTTTTTGGCATTTATCGGTTGATTTAATCCGTATTCTGCCCGTTTGACTTACCGATAAAGCCAACCCTTCTAGGTTGGCTTTTTCATTTGGGCAGTAAATAAACGTCCCATTTTGAAAACCGTTTAATGAACCATCAGGGCGAAAAGTAATTGCAGTGCGAGGGTATTCAAGCGCGTCAGCATCATGAACCTTTTCAAAGGTACTAAGTAATAGCTCATCATCATCTAATGTCGTTGATTTATCTTTGTCGATAAATAAGGACATTTGCCCATCCCACTCATCTTTTGAGCATTCACCCTCGTCTAACGAGCAAAGAGTAACGTAAGTCGCGTTTTCAATAGCATACAAACGACCATAATTTATTGTGCGATGCAGCAGGCTTACATGATTTTCTAGCCTGTTTTTAGCTAGAAAATCAGGATAGTACCACATAGATATTTGACTGATTATGCTTACAACAGCCAGTGTAATCATAAGTTCAAGAAGCGTGATCCCTTTACTTTTCGATATTGATAACCTCATCCCTGAAGTCCTAAATTAATAAGCGTTAATTTAGTTTAGTAAATGAAAAAAATATGACAAGATAAATTGGTTGTTTTTTAACCGCACGTTTTTGTGCTATCACCTAAGTAAAACGCTGTGCCAGATTGAGAAACGCTAAGGGCTTTATTGTTATCTGTTCCATTATTAGGGCAAAAAACAAACTCCCCTGGGTTTGTTGTAATTCGACCGCTCGTATTAAAACGTAACCGCTTTGAGTTGCCTGTAAATTTAACTTTATCTTCTAGGCTAATTTTTTCCATTACCCGTAGTAAAGAGTCTGTAGAGCTGTTGTAGTTACCACTGTTATCTGAGTCGATAAAAACAATAATAATTTTATTTTTGTCCCATTTATTTCGGCATTGCATAGTGTCGTTTTGGTTTTTTACTTCGCCATGTTGCGCTGCACATATTACAACTATTTCATCGGTGCTTGCCGCTTGTGAGCGGGCATAACTAATATTTCTTTTCAGCTCTAGTAAAAAGTTTTCAGCACGGTTTTCTTCTAACATATCGCTACTATTCCAAAAAGCGATAGACGCTATAATGCCAACAATTGCGACGGTTACCATTAATTCTAAAAGTGTGAATCCTGATTGTTTAATTTTCATAACGATCTCATTTACAGCTAATTTTTGTATTACGATTCTTATATGGCCAAAATTATATCATGGCTGATTAATTTATCACCGTAATTCAATTGCTTTGTTTGCTATGAACCTTATGATTGTCTAAAATCGTGGCATCTAAAGCTTTAAAAAGTAATTAACATGAAAAAAATAGAAGCAATTATAAAACCATTCAAACTTGATGACGTACGCGAAGCGTTGTCAGAAGTGGGCATTAACGGTATGACAGTAAGTGAGGTGAAAGGTTTTGGTCGACAAAAAGGCCACACAGAGCTTTATCGTGGTGCTGAGTATATGGTTGATTTTCTACCGAAAGTTAAGCTTGATATCGTATTGGCTGACGAAAGTGTTGACCGCGCCATTGAGGTTATTGTAAAAACCGCGCAAACCGGAAAAATCGGTGATGGTAAAATATTTGTCACTGAGGTTGAGCGTGTAGTTCGTATTCGTACTGCAGAAGAAGATGAAGACGCAATTTAAACTAAGTTTAAAAAAGCTCAGACAGTAAAAAGGCGCTTTAAAAGCGCCTTTTTTGTATTTACTGTGTTCTTTTATTTAGCGCTTGGGCTTTTTTTGCGTTTTGGCTTAATTCGGTTAAACCTAACTTTTCGTAACTTTTTTGCATCATATCAAGCGCTGCATTTAAGTAACTACTTTGCGAGTAGTGTTCAACAACAAACTTACCACGGTTAGCTGCGGCTAAGTATGCTTCGCGCTCGTAGTAGTATGTGGCTACTTTTAGCTCGTAACGTGCCATACGGTTTAATAACCATACTAAACGACGTTTTGCTTCAGGTGCGTAACCGCTTTGTGGAAAACGTTTTACAAGTGTTGATAAATCAGTAAAGGCAACGCGTGTTCTGTTAGCATCTCTGTCTGCTCTATCAATACCAAAGTATTCTTGGAACGCATTTTTGTCTGCTTTAATATTTACCAAACCACGCATGTAATACATGTAATCTAGATCTTTATGATTTGGGTTCAAACGAATAAAGCGGTCAATAGTTGCTAATGCTTGTTCAGTGTTACCCGACTGGTAGTGAGCGTACACTAAATCCATTTGCACTTGCTTTGAGAATGGCCCAAATGGGTAGCGCGAATCAATAGCTGATAAAAGCTCAATTGCACGGGCATATAAGCCTGAATCTAGCGTTTCTTTTGCATCTTCGTATAAAGCTTGTGCTGATCTATTTGGTACGCGTTGAATGTCTTCTTGGTCAGGTGCTGACGAACAGGCACCTAAACTAAGTACCGAAACTGAAAAAACGATGGCAAATGCACGTTTCCCTATTTTATTTATCATTTTATTTGTTACCTTCGATGTCTTCGGCTAGGCCAAGTCGGTAAAACCGAGTAAACTATACGTATTATATTATGCTTTTATTAAAAGCGATTCTAACCCAGTCGAGCAAAGCTTGCACTGGTAAATTGGGTAAAGTTACGAATGACAGAGCAAATTTCTCTTCAAGCCGAGGTTCCAACCGACTTAGGTGGTAAACGTCTAGACCAAGTATTAGCGCAATTGTTCCCTGATTATTCACGTTCACGTATAAAAACGTGGATTTTGGATGATAAAATCACCGTTGATGGCGAAATATTAAACACACCGCGCACAAAATTGTTAGGCGGCGAAGTGTTAAATGTTGAAACAACCATTGAAGCACCGCGTGAATACCTTGCACAAAATATCGACTTAAACATTGTTTATGAAGATGACCATATTTTAGTTATTAATAAACCGATGGGATTAGTGGTTCATCCTGGTGCGGGTAATCCAGATGGCACTGTACTTAATGCATTATTGCACCATTACCCTGACATAATAAATGTGCCTCGTGCGGGTATTGTTCATCGACTAGATAAAGATACAACAGGTTTAATGGTTGTTGCTAAAACAATTCAAGCGCAAACACACCTTGTTAAAGCATTGCAAAAACGCGAAAACTTCACTCGTGAGTATGAAGCGCTTTGTAACGGCACTATGACCGCTGGTGGAATGGTTGAAAAACCAATTGGCCGCCATGCAACACAGCGTACTCACATGGCAGTGCATGAAATGGGTAAGCCTGCTATAACGCATTACCGTGTTGCTGAAAAATTTCGTGCGCATACGCGTTTACGCTTGCGTTTAGAAACGGGCCGTACTCACCAAATTCGTGTACATATGGCTTATTTAAACCATCCGCTAATTGGCGATCAGTCATACAATGGCCGTCCGCGTCCACCAAAGGGTGCAACACCGCAGTTATTTGAGTTACTTCGTAGCTTTAAACGCCAAGCCTTACATGCAGTAAAATTAAGTATTGCGCACCCAATTACGGGCGAAATGATGACATGGCAAGCACCTATCCCAGATGATATGGTAGAAATGACGTTAGCACTTCGTGAAGATACACAGGCTAACCCAGATATCGATAGATAATGCAGTTGCTATCAGCACCATGGCAAAGCCTCCACAATGTAAGTACTTTGAGTACTAAACGTGAAGGCGGTGTGTCAAAGGCCCCATACAATAGTTTAAATTTGGGGCTTCATGTTAATGATAGCCACGCTGATGTATTACAAAATCGCTTAGTACTCAATAATATCCTCCCAAAGCCAGCTATCTGGCTGAATCAAATACACAGTGCAAATGTAATTACAGTTGATAAGAAGTTTGATTTTAATAAATTACATGATGCCGATGCACTCTATACGCGTTTAGTTGACCAACCCTTGGCTATAATGACTGCTGATTGCCTACCTATATTGCTTGCGAGTAATGATGGGACTGAGGTAGCGGCTATTCACGGCGGTTGGCGAGGGTTAGAACAAGGCATTATCCAAAATACACTTAAATGCTTTACTGCTCCTAAAAATAAAATTTACGCATGGCTTGGACCCGCAATCGGAGCGCAACAGTTTGAGGTAGGCGCCGAGGTATTTGAGTTATTTAACAATCAATCCCCGCAGTTTGCTGATGTATTTAATTTACAGCCAAATAATAAGTATCTTGCTGATATTTATGGTATTGCACATATTTTATTAACCCAGCTTGGCGTTAAAAATATTACTGGCGGCGAATATTGCACTGTATCTCAACCTGATTTATTTTTTTCTTATCGTCGCGATGGACAAACAGGGCGTATGGCAAGTTTGATCTGGCGCAAGTAATTAACAATTTAAAGAATATATTTTCTTTAGCATCTTGAACAAATCGTGCAACATACCCATTTATTAATCAATTAGATTTTTTAATAGGTAGCCCCCCATGCGTTTAGATAGATTTACAAGTAAATTTCAATCTGCGCTTTCTGATGCGCAATCGCTGGCCCTTGGTCGCGACCATCAATTTATTGAACCCGTTCATTTAATGTATGCATTGCTCCAGCAAAGCGGCTCAAGCGTTCGTGCACTGTTTGCTCAAACAGGTGTAAGTGCAGACGAGCTTAATACAAAGCTGTCTCAAGAAATAGAAAAGCTTTTTAAAGTAGAAGGTGTTGGGGGCGACGTACAGCTATCAAATAATATGGCTACGCTTATAAATTTATGTGATAAGTACGCTCAAAAGCGCAAAGATAAATTTATTTCGAGCGAACTATTTGTGTTGGCTGCATGCGACGATAAAGGGCCGCTTGGAGATATATTTAGATCACTTAATATCACTGCAACAAAAATAGAAAGCGCCATAAAAGCAATCCGTGGGGGTCAAAAGGTTGACGACCCGAATGCGGAAGAAACGCGTCAAGCTTTAGAAAAGTATACAATTGATTTAACCGAACGCGCAGAGCAAGGCAAGCTTGACCCTGTTATAGGTCGAGACGACGAAATACGCCGTACTATCCAGGTATTACAGCGCAGAACTAAAAACAACCCGGTACTTATTGGCGAGCCTGGGGTTGGTAAAACCGCCATAGCAGAAGGCTTAGCGCAGCGTATTATTAATGGTGAAGTACCAGAGGGATTAAAAAATAAACGCGTACTGTCACTTGATTTAGGAGCCTTGGTTGCTGGTGCTAAATTTAGAGGTGAATTTGAAGAGCGTTTAAAATCGGTTTTAAACGAGTTGGCAAAAGAAGAAGGCCAAGTCATTTTATTTATTGATGAAATTCATACCATTGTGGGTGCAGGTAAAAGCGATGGCGCAATGGATGCAGGCAATATGCTTAAGCCTGCGCTCGCACGTGGCGAGCTGCATTGTGTAGGCGCAACCACACTAGACGAATACCGTAAATACATAGAAAAAGATGCAGCCCTTGAGCGCCGTTTTCAAAAAGTATTAATCGAAGAGCCTTCAGTTGAAGACACTATTGCAATATTGCGTGGTTTAAAAGAACGTTATGAACTGCATCACTCAGTTGAAATCACCGACCCTGCAATTGTTGCTGCCGCGCAGTTATCGCATCGTTATATTAGCGACCGTCAGTTACCTGATAAAGCAATAGATTTAATTGATGAAGCCGGCTCTTCTATTCGTTTGCAAATTGATTCGAAGCCGGAGTCATTAGATAAACTTGAGCGCCGTATTATTCAGTTAAAACTCGAAGATAATGCTCTCGCTAAAGAAAAAGATGAAGCCAGCCAAAAACGCCGTAGTGAAATGCAAGAGCTCATAACCGATCTTGATGGTCAATACCGCGAACTTGATGAAATTTGGAATGCCGAAAAAGCATCACTGCAAGGTACGCAAGTAATTAAAGCGGAGCTTGAACAAGCTCGGCTTGATTTAGATGTAGCTCGAAGAGCAAGTGATTTACAGCGTATGTCTGAGTTGCAATATGGTCGTATTCCAGAGCTTGAACGCAAGTTAGATTTAGCGTCACAAGCTGAAATGCAAGACATGACGTTGCTTAAAAACCAAGTAGGCGAAGATGAAATTGCAGAAATACTCTCTCGTTGGACAGGTATTCCTGTATCTCGAATGCTACAGGGGGAACGTGAAAAACTGTTGCAAATGGAAGATAAACTGCATAGTAAAGTAATAGGGCAAGACGAGGCCGTTGTGGCAGTGTCAAATGCGATTCGTCGCTCTCGAGCAGGACTTGCTGATCCTAACCGACCGATTGGCTCATTTTTGTTTTTAGGGCCAACAGGCGTAGGTAAAACAGAGCTGACTAAAGCCCTTGCTGGGTTTATGTTTGACACAGAAGATGCCATGGTACGCATTGATATGTCTGAATTTATGGAAAAACATTCTGTTGCTCGTTTAGTGGGAGCGCCTCCTGGTTATGTAGGATATGAAGAAGGGGGCTACTTAACAGAAGCTGTTCGCCGTAAGCCATATTCGGTCATATTACTTGATGAAATAGAAAAAGCACATCCCGACGTGTTTAATATTTTATTGCAAGTACTCGACGACGGCAGGTTAACCGACGGACAAGGGCGTACTGTTGATTTTAAAAATACCGTAATCATCATGACCTCAAATTTAGGTTCAGATATTATTCAAGAGCAGGCGGGTAATAATGATTACGCAACACTAAAATCAAAAGTAATGGATGTATTGATCAGTGAATTCAGACCTGAGTTTATAAACCGCATTGACGAAACGGTGGTATTTCATCCGCTAGCGAATCAGCACATTAAAGAGATTGCTGATATTCAGTTAATGAAGTTACGTGAACGTTTAACTGAGATGGGGTACTTATTAGAAATTAGCGACGCAGCTCTCGACACTATTGCTGCAAGTGGATTTGATCCTGTGTATGGTGCACGTCCATTAAAACGAGCCATTCAGCAAACGATTGAAAACCCATTGGCACAAAAGTTACTCAATGGTGATTACATTCCAGGATGTGTCATTGTTATTGATGCTGGCAGTGATGGGTTAGTATTTACTAGCCGGTAAATAATTATAAAAACCGCTTAGTTGCCTACCTCATACAACTAAGCGGTTTTTTAACCTATAATGTTTATACTTTAAAAGTTAATAGCAAGTCATTTACTTTTCGTGAGCCTTCAACCAGTTCTGCTGCACCTTTAGCTACTTCAAAGCTTAAACTCAAATTGTTATCGCCAAAGGCTTTAATATCAGTCACATTGTTGCTGATATCGTTACTCACCATTTGTTGCTCTTCTGCTGCAGACGATATTTGAATGGCTAAATGCGATATTTCACTAATTTGAGAAAAAATACCTTCCAGTTCCACTTGCGTTTTTTCTGTGGTATTTACACAATTATCTGCCTGTTCTTTAGTATCTTGCATCACTTTTGACCAGCTAAATAAGGTATCTTGTATTTCTTTTATTGAGCTGTGAATTTGTGTTGTAGCACTTTGTGTACGAGACGATAAAGTTCTTACTTCATCGGCAACGACAGCAAACCCTCTTCCGTGTTCACCTGCCCTTGCTGCTTCTATTGCTGCGTTAAGTGCAAGTAGGTTTGTTTGATCTGCAATGCCTTCTATTTCACTCATTACTTGACCAATTTTATCAGCTTCTGATGCCAAACTGCTTGCAGTGCTTGCTGCATGCTCAACTTGAACGGCCAGATCTGAGATCATATTACTGTTATCGGCAATGTGTATTTTAATTTCAGAGCAACTGCTGTGTGTTGCATTAACTTTATCTGCGGTTTCAGCTGTGTTTACTGAAATTTCGCCAATGGTCGATCCCATTTGTGTCATCGCAGATGCAATCTGTTCTAAACGCTCTCCCTGAGAGGCAATGCCTTTTTCGGTAAGCGTTGACTGTTTGTCTAAATTAGTCGCAATACTATTAAAGTTATAAGTTGAGTCTTTCATACGGCCAAGCACCGTACGTAATTTTGCATTTAGCAGTTGTTCTTTGAAGTCACTCACGCTGTGGGCTGTGGTGCCGCTGTAAATATAGCGAGAAACAGAATCTGATTTCGCTTTATGCTCACGTAATATTTTTGGGGTTGCAACAAGCTCATCGTAATTTAGGGCGACTACTAATACACAAACAATAACGTTAAGCAAAGTAATGGCTATTGGGCCAAATACCGCAGAGCTTATTAACCAAAGTAACACACACGCGATGGTGATACTTTGCCTTACTCCTGTTTGCTCACGAATACTAAATAACGATTTTTTAGCATTAAGTGTATCGTATAAGCTTTGCGCCTTATCTTTAAGCGCTTGGCTTGGCTTTGTTCTTACTGATTGATAACCAACGAGCTGACCATGTTCAAAAATTGGGGTAACAAAAGCGTCAACCCAATAGTAGCGACCATCTTTACAGCGGTTTTTTACCATACCACGCCAAGAGTGACCTTGTTTTAATGTTTCCCACATTTCTTTGAACGCCGCTTTGGGCATATTTGGGTGACGAACTATATTATGATTTTTGCCAACAAGCTCTTGTATTGAGTAACCAGCAACGGTGCAAAACTCTGTATTGGCGTAGGTAATAACACCTCGTAGATCGGTTGTAGAAACAAGCTCTTGTGACTCATCAAAGAGAACTTCTTCATTAATTAGTGTTTTATTACTGTGCATTGCATTCACTATCATCCTTTTTAATTAATTGAAGTATATTCAGTTATTTATACAAAGCAAAATTACAGCTCGTTTATATTTATATTTAAGGTAAATCTAATGCTTTATTGATCTGTATCAAGTTTTTTTAAGTTAACAATGTTTACCAAATAAAATTTGAATTGTTTATTAGTAATTACAGGTCTTTTGAACAGCTTGGTTTAATACTGCTATATTAGCAAATAGCTACGTAAAGCAATTGTATAAAGTGAATAGCAATGGCAAGATTACAACATCATTGCATGAAGATAGTTATATCAAGCGTATGCTCAAATCATGGATATGAGGACTAATTGAAAAAACTATATTGTTCTTAACAATTTAATCTTGAGTAATCGGTAATTAGCCCCCATAACCGAATGATTACGCCACGTGGCCTGAGGAAATATTTTTGACAACACATGATCTAACAAATGCGCTTAACGCGTTATCAACTGGTGAACACCAAAACGCAATTAAGGGCATTAAGCGTGGCATTGAACGCGAGTCGCTAAGAATTCAAAGTAACGGTGCTATTTCTTCTCAAGGTCATCCAAAAGGGGTGGGGAGTGCATTAACTAACGGGCACATAACGACTGATTTTTCGGAGTCTTTACTCGAGTTTATTACGCCTGTTAGCGAGTCATCAACACAGACCCTGAAGCAGCTGCGCGACCTTCAAAAATTTACGCTTGAAAATATGGGTGATGAACTGCTTTGGCCCATCAGTATGCCTTGTTTTATAAATCATCAAGACGACATTGTACTTGCTCAGTTTGGTAGCTCAAATATAGGTAAAATGAAGACGCTTTACCGTGAAGGGCTAAAAAATCGATACGGCAGTATGATGCAGGCTATTGCTGGTGTGCATTTTAATATCTCTTTTCCAGAGTCACTTTGGAAGTCTCTGCACTCGTTAAAGCAAAGTAATGCGAGCTTGCAAGATTTTATATCTGATGGTTATTTATCCCTGATAAGAAACTTTAAACGTGAGCTGTGGCTTATTAGTTACATGTTTGGCGCATCGCCTGCACTGTGTAACTCATTTTTGCAAGGTCGAAAAACAGATTTACCATTTAAAAAGTTAGGTAAAGGCACCTTATATTTAGAGGTAGGAACTGCTCTGCGTTTAGGTAACTTAGGGTACACAAATAGTGCACAATCGTCGTTGCGTGTTATGTATAACTCGCTTGATGAATACGTTGCCGGTTTGAAAAAAGCTATCAATACGCCATCAGATATTTACAGTGATATTGACGACTACACTAGCGAACAGCCAAAACAGTTAAATAAAAACATTCTTCAAATAGAAAATGAGTTTTACTCGCCAATTCGCCCTAAACGTAATGCAAACAGTGGTGAGACACCAACGGATGCTTTATTAAGGGCAGGTATAGAGTATGTTGAAATTCGTGCACTAGATGTAAATCCGTTTAGTGAAGTGGGTATCGATATAGAGCAAATTCACTTTTTAGATGTATTTTTAACGTATTGCTTATTAAAAGATTCACCACAAATGGATTGGCAAGAACAAGCTCGTAGTACTGAAAACTTAGATGCGGTGGTAAATCAGGGCAGAGAGCAAGGGTTGATGCTCAATGATAATAATACTCCGCGTAGTCTGCAATCTTGGTGTCATCAAATATTCTCTCAATTAACAGATGTTGCAAAGTGGATGGATAAAGCTTACGGCGTTAGTTACTACTCAGAAACAATTGAGCGCATGAGCACATGGGTTAATGATCCTTCGCTTACTTACTCTGGGCGATATGTAGCAAAACTAAAAGAGTCAGGTTTAGACAATGGTCATTTTGCCTTAGACTTAGCAAATAAGTATAAGCAAAGCCACGTAAACACAGACTACAGTGAGTTTTTAAAGCCGTGGCTTGAGCAGCAAGTTGAGCTGTCAAATGAAGCTCAGCGTAGTATAGAAGATGCAGATGCGCAGTCGTTTACAATGTTTTTAGATGAGTACTTTCATAAAAACTGATACCCAATATGCACGCAAAAAAAACGCAGCCTAATATGGCTGCGTAAATACTATTCAGGGATGAAACAATGCTATACAGCTGCATTAATTACTACGACCAACACTTTTTATAAAAGTTCAGTGAGAACACAAAAAATGAACAAAAAAGCACTTATTTTATCTCTCACTCTCGCTTTTACCCTTGCCGGGTGTGCTACAGCGCCCCCTAAACAGCCAAACGATCTGTGTAAAATTTTTGAAGAAAAGCCTGACTGGTACTTTGATGCAAAAGACGCGCAAGATAAATGGGGCTCTCCTAAACATGTACTCATGAGCATGATGTATCAAGAAAGTTCATTTAAACACGATGCAGCGCCACCAATGGAATACTTTTTGTGGATCATACCAACAGGTAGAGCAAGCTCAGCATATGGCTATTCACAAGCCAAAACTCCTACTTGGGCTGATTACGTTCGTGAAACAGGGAACAGTGGAGCTGATAGAGATGACTTTGATGATGCAATCGATTTTATGGCATGGTTTGTTTATAAAACGCATAAAGTAAACGGCATTTCTAAATGGGATGCTTACGCTCAATACCTCAATTATCATGAAGGTTGGGGGGGATATAAACGTGGCACTTACAAGAAAAAAAAGTGGCTCATGAGCGTAGCTAACAAGGTAAAAAACAGAGCGAGCCGTTATGGTGCGCAATTAAAACGATGTGAGGATGAACTTGATAAAGGTTGGTTGGAACGGTTATTTACGTAATCGAAAAACAGCGTGAATAAGGAGCCTATTGGCTCCTTATTTGTTATTGGCGAGTACGCTTTTTAGGCTGTATTTTAACTAACTTAATCATGTTTTCTTTTACTTCGAGTACTTCTAATGGATAACCCGCAATACGTAAACTGATATTTGCGTCGGGGATATCTTCTAAATATTCAACAATTAAGCCACTCAATGTTTTAGGACCATCAAGAGGGAAGTCCCATTCCATTTCTTTGTTTAAGTCACGAACGTTTGCGCCACCATCTACAATAAACGAGCCATCAGATTGCGTAGTTACTTCTTCACTTGGCGTACGCGTTTGAGTGGTAGTAAAGTCGCCCACCACTTCTTCTAAAATGTCTTCAAGTGTTACTAATCCCTGAATATCGCCGTATTCATCGACCACTATACCAATTCGCTCTTTGGATTGTTGAAACTTAAAGAGCTGGGTATTTAGTGACGTCCCTTCAGGGATAAAGTATATTTCGCGAACGGCACGCAACAGCGACGGTTTGTCAAACTGCTCTTTTGTTAAAAGGCGCAGTGCATCACGTGAGTGAATAAAACCAACGGCATCATCAATGTTATCACGGTACAGTAAAACACGCGTATGCTGCGCATGTGTTAGTTGACGGCTAATTACTTTCCAATCGTCGTTTATATCAATTGCCACAATTTCGTTACGTGGGATCATAATGTCTTCAACAGTGACTTGCTCTAAATCTAAAATAGAAGTCAACATACTCTGGTGGCGAGCAGGTAATAAAGCACCTGACTCATTAACTACCGTTTTTAATTCTTCTTTACTCATGCTGTGCTCATCAATTTGAGCCGCACTAATACCAAATAAACGTAATATGCCGTTAGTTAGCCAGTTTACAACTACAACAAACGGGAACATTATTTTAAGTAACCCTTTAAGGATTACTGAGCTTGGGAAGGCTACTTTTTCAGGATAGAGCGCTGCAAGTGTTTTAGGCGTTACTTCGGCAAATATAAGTACAACTAAGGTAAGCACACCTGTTGCTACCGCAATACCTAAATCACCATATAAACGAATACCTATAATAGTGGCTACTTGAGCCGCCGCTATATTTACTAAGTTGTTACCAATTAAAATGAGACCTATAAGCCTATCGGGACGGCTAAGTAACTTACTGACTCGTTTAGCTGCGCGGTGATCTTGCTTTGCAAGATGTCGCAAGCGTATACGATTGATTGACATGATCCCGGTTTCTGAACCAGAAAAATAAGCAGAAAAAAGTACCAATAATCCTAATGAGATAAACAGGGTACTTGTCGATATGTCGTCCAACGATGGATCCTTTTTTTATAAATCAATGCGTATTAAGCTAGAGTGAGCTACTAGAGTCAAGTTAAAACTTGTTTAGCACCACTTCTTGTACAAAACGGCTGCCAAAATAGGCCAATGTGAGGGTAAATGCTGCAACCATGATGGTAATGACCACAGGTTTACCACGCCAGCCTTGTTTAATATGGCCAAGTGCGACAACAACAAAAATTGCCCATGCTACCAACGAAAGTATGGTTTTATGGATAAACTCTTTGGCAAACATGCCATCGAGAAATACAAATCCGCAAACGAGCGCAACTGTAAGCAGTGCAGTGCCAAGATTAAGAAGTTGGTATAGCTGGCGCTCCACTACCATCAGTGGAGGCAAATGACTGTGCACAATAGCGAGGTCTTTGCGCTTAAGGCGTTTATCTATAAAGTAAAATTGTACGCCGTATAAGGTTGCAATAATCAAAATACAATAAGCAAGTAAGGAAAGTGATATATGAGCAACCAAACCAAGCTCAACGTCTATACTTTGCAGTAATATATGATGGGGTATAAACAAGCTCGCAACAGTTAAAAGGGCTGCAAATCCATACACCACAGGCAATAATAAAGTAGCTGGGAACTTAAGCGACACGGCAGTCACAGATACAACTATAACCCAACAAGTCAGCAGTGCTACATTTACGATGCTTAAATCTTGTCCGTCAGATCGAAATACCGAATTTACCAATAACAGCATATGCGCCAATATAGCAACAGTACTTAAAATGACCGTTATTTTTTGGCTAGGGCCTTGTTTATGAAAAAGCCGTGAAAGTACATGTGACGTTGCTAACACATAAAATATACTGGTGATAATAGTTAAACTGATAATCAGCATTTTGCTTGGGCCACTTAATTTGAGTCAAAAAAAATCCTTTCAAGTACAAACGCATTGTATTTTATAGCAACGCAAATGAATAGACCTTAAAAAAGAAACTTAATTCACTGCACTTGAACACTGTATTGTCCGCCACTATTTACGGTATACTGTTTTTAATTCAAATTTAATAATATCAATATCATTAGTCGAGCAGCTAGTTAAATCGGCTGCGTAATTAAATTGGTATAACGTTTTATCGGAACCGATACATGTTTGAGAATCTCCAAGAACGATTAGGTAAAACCTTAAAAAATATCAGTGGCCGTGGCCGCCTAACAGAAGACAATATCAAAGATACTCTTCGCGAAGTGCGCATGGCCTTTTTGGAAGCCGATGTAGCTTTGCCAGTTGTTCGCGATTTTGTAAAGCAAGTTAAAGAACGTGCAGTGGGTGTTGAAGTGACTAAAAGCTTAACGCCTGGACAAGTGTTTGTAAAAATTGTGCGTGAAGAGCTTGAAAAAGCGATGGGCGAAGCAAACGAAGAGCTAAGCCTTAATGCACAACCGCCAGCAGTTGTTATGATGGCCGGCCTGCAAGGTGCGGGTAAAACGACCAGTGTGGGTAAACTTGCTAAGTTTTTAAAAGAGCGCAAGAAAAAATCAGTGCTTGTTGTAAGTGCCGATGTTTATCGTCCTGCAGCAATAAAACAGCTTGAAACGCTAGCGACGGAAGTTGATGTAGATTTCTTCCCAAGTGACATATCACAAAAGCCAGTTGATATTGCTACAGCTGCTATCACTCACGCTAAAAAGAAATTTATCGATGTGGTACTAGTTGATACTGCGGGTCGCTTGCACGTGGATAGCGATATGATGGATGAGATTAAAGATCTTCATTCAGCGATAAATCCAATCGAAACACTATTTGTTGTTGATGCTATGACAGGTCAAGATGCGGCAAATACTGCAAAAGCATTTGACGAAGCTCTACCGCTTACCGGTGTAATACTAACAAAAACAGATGGTGATGCTCGAGGTGGTGCTGCTTTATCTATTCGTCACATAACCGGCAAACCAATTAAGTTTATGGGTGTTGGTGAACGCACCGATGCACTTGAACCATTTCACCCTGATCGTATTGCATCGCGAATTTTAGGCATGGGTGATGTACTTTCATTAATCGAAGAAGTCGAAATGAAAGTGGATAAAGAGCAAGCTGCAAAAGTTGCCGAAAAAGTATTTAAAGGTGCCGGTTTTACACTTGATGACTTTGCTGATCAGTTAAAGCAAATGAAAAATATGGGGGGGATGATGTCGATGCTTGATAAACTCCCTGGCATGTCTAACTTACCAGATGCAGTGAAAGGCCAAATGGGTGATAAAACATTTATCCAAATGGAAGCCATTATTAGTTCTATGACAAAGCAAGAGCGTGCTCGTCCTGAAATAATTAAAGGGTCGCGCAAAAAGCGTATTGCAGCTGGTTCAGGCACACAAGTACAAGAGATAAATAAGCTACTTAAACAGTTCACGCAAATGCAAAAAATGATGAAAAAAATGAAAGGCAAGGGCGGCATGCAAAAAATGATGCGCGGTATGAAAGGGATGTTACCACCTGGCATGATGGGTGGCGGCGGTCCAAAATTCTAGAAATTGAATAAGCATTGTGTTTAATTTGAGCACAATGAATACAAAAAGGGAGCATAACGCTCCTTTTTTGTTGAATAATTTATGCACTCAATACTGCATTAGCTCTAATTTTTAGCCTAGATCACGGTTTAACCTACTAAACTGGCTTTTTGCTTCACTTCTTACTTGCGTTATTGCTAAAAACTCGTACAATTCACCGGCTCCCCATACTGGGGAGTAAATCTTATTAATGAAAACAGTCAATCTATTTAGAGGACGGTATGGTAACTATTCGTTTGCAACGTGGTGGCGCTAAAAAACGCCCTTTCTATCAAATTGTGGTTGCGGATAGCCGTTTCTCGCGTGACGGTCGCTTCATCGAGAAAGTTGGTTTCTTTAACCCAATCGCTTCGGGTCAGGAAGAAAAACTTCGCTTAGATTTATCTCGTGTAGATCACTGGGTAGGTCAGGGCGCAGGTCTTTCAGATCGTGTAGCTAAATTAGTTAAAGACGCTCGTAAAGCGGCTTAATAGGCGTAAGTGTAACCATGAGTCAAGAGAACACCTCATCAATAATTGTCGTAGGAAAGCTCGGCGCCCCTTATGGTATAAAGGGCTGGCTTAAGGTACATTCATTTACTGATGATCCCGCAGGGATCTTCGATTTCAGCCCGTGGTTGATAGGGCAACAAGGTAAATGGCAGTCCTTAGAAGTGGTCGACTGGCGTCGCCACAACAAAGGCTTTATCGCTAAATTTGCGCAAGTAAACGACCGAGACGAAGCAATGGCTTATACCCATGCAGAAATCTCAATGGATGCAACGCAATTACCAGAACTCCCGCAAGGTGAGTTTTATTGGCGAGATCTCATTGGCATGTCGGTTATGACTGATAAAGGTTATAACTTAGGCATTGTTGATGACTTGATGGAGACAGGCTCAAATGACGTACTGGTTGTGAAAGCAAACAGTAAAGATGCATTTGGTCAATCGGAGCGTTTAATTCCTTTTTTAACTGACTCAGTTATAAAAGAGGTTAAATACGACGTAAAAGAAATTACCGTAGACTGGGATCCTGGGTTTTAATGACTCAAACTAGTTCATTATGGGTAGGGGTGATAAGCCTTTTCCCGGACATGTTTGATGCTATTACCCAACAAGGGGTTACTGGTCGCGCAGTAAAAAATGGATTAATCGATTTTAACTGCTGGAATCCTCGAGACTATGCTTTAGATAAGCATAAAACCGTAGATGATCGTCCTTACGGGGGCGGACCGGGTATGTTAATGATGGTTAAACCATTAGAAAAAGCCATCCTTGATGCTAAAAAAGCGGCAGGCGACGGTGCTAAAGTAATTTATATGTCCCCACAAGGGCGCAAACTTGATCAGCAAGGGGCTAGCGAATTAGCTAACTCTGAAAAACTGATTTTGATTGCCGGTCGATATGAAGGTGTAGATGAGAGAATAATAGAGTCATACGTTGACGAAGAATGGTCAATTGGTGATTTTATTTTGAGTGGTGGTGAACTACCAGCCATGACACTAATTGACGCAGTAGCGCGATTGGTGCCAGGCGTGTTAGGACACAATCAATCAGCAGAGCAAGACTCATTTTCGGATGGCTTGCTAGATTGTCCTCACTATACACGACCAGAAACATTGGACGACAAACAGGTTCCTGCTGTATTGCTCAGTGGTAATCACCAAGCGATAGCAAAGTGGCGGCTTAAGCAGTCATTAGGCAGAACTTGGTTACGACGTCCTGACTTGTTGCATAACCTAGCTCTGACTGAGGAGCAAGCGGTATTACTCGCAGAATTTCAGCAAGAGTACCAAAAAGCTTGTGGCTAGAAGACAGTTACACCTAGGAAAGTGAGAAACATAATGGCAAAAGTAAACCAAAATATTATTAAAGCGCTTGAAGAAGAGCAGCTTAAAACAGACGTACCTGCATTTGGCCCTGGTGATACAGTGGTTGTACAGGTAAAAGTAAAAGAAGGTGCTAAAGAGCGTCTACAGGCCTTTGAAGGTGTTGTAATCGCTAAGCGTAATCGTGGTCTTCACTCAGCATTCACAGTTCGTAAAATCTCGAACGGTGAAGGTGTTGAGCGTGTATTCCAAACGCACAGCCCTCTTATCGATAGCGTAACAGTTAAGCGTCGCGGTGCAGTTCGCCGTGCTAAGCTTTACTACCTACGTGAGCGTTCTGGTAAATCTGCACGTATTAGAGAAAAACTTAACTAATACGCGCTGTTTATCAACGCAAAAAAACGGGTTGCAGCCTTCGGATTGCAACCCGTTTTCGTTTTTATAAAGGAACACTTTTTTGAATAAGAGTTCAGGTGTTTTGTAATATTTAACTTGTTTGAGGGAGGAATTACTGACGCTAATCGCGTTAATAATTATGATGCAGAACAACCAATAAGTTTTTGTGCTACCAACAGGGTTTAATAACTACCAAATAGATTATTCGATTAATCAAATAGGTATTAATTACTCTAACAACCTAAACTTCCCCAATTGTTATTGAAAATTTTGTGGTTATAAGCCGTTTTTTGCGATGCGCAAATTTTTTAAAACTTTATTAAGCATACGCTTTGCAATCTAATGTTAAGCTGGTTAACAGCCAGTGAGTTATTTCTCTATTACCTCTGTGCTACAACTTCGGTTTTTACTAATCTATATTTGCTCTGCTCTTTTAACGGTTTACATATCCTGTTAGTATTTATTGTATTGATTAGTTTACCTTTATGTAAATTTATATTTACGATATTTGGTTTTTATGGTGAGGTTGAACGTGGCAGATATAAGTGATTTAGCCCAGCTGAGAAAAGGCATAGATGAATGTGATACGCAGCTGGTTGCCTTACTAGCTAAACGTAATGGTATTACCCAAAAAATCGGTGAAATCAAACAGCAAACAGGTGCGCCTTTACATGCACCAGAACGTGAAGCTGAGTTACTAGCAGTAAGGCGGGAAGAGGCAATTAGCCAAAGTGTAAGCCCTGATTTAGTAGAAGACATTCTCAGACGGATGATGCGTGAAGCATATCAAAATCAGCAGGCTAAGCTAGCTTGTGTAGCGCCATCGCTTTCTCCTATAGTTATTGTGGGTGGGCAGGGGGCAATGGGCCAGTTATTCGCGCAGCAATTTATGCGCTCGGGCTACGAAGTTAAAGTGCTAGATAAAGATCAACAAGATGATGCTCACAAAATTTTGAGTGGCGCAAAACTGGTTATGATCAGTGTACCAATTAATGCTTTAGAATCTGTAGTTGCTAAACTACCGAAACTAGATGAAGAGTGTTTGCTTGTTGATATAACATCAGTAAAGCAATCGCCAATTAAAGCGCTAAAGGCTGCACATAGCGGCCCGGTTGTCGGTTTGCACCCAATGTTTGGCCCAGATATTTCACATTGGGTAAAACAAACCGTGGTGGTTTGTGAAGGCAGGCATCATCAAGCGGCCAAAGGGCTATTAGAGCAGTTACAAGTGTGGGGATGTCAGCTTGTAGAGCTAGATGCTAAAAAACACGATGAAGCTATGCAAATAATTCAGGTAATGCGACATTTAACAACGTTTGTTTATGGGCAGTTTCTAGCAAAACAAAGCCATACTTTGGCAGAGTTACGAAGCTGTTCGTCGCCAATATACCAATTAGAACTAATGATGGTAGGACGCTTGTTTGCACAATCTCCCGAACTTTATTCAGATATTATGTTAGCTCAATTTGACGATGTAGAAAGTCTATTGGCTCAATACCAAGATACGTTTGCACAAACACTCGAAAAATTAAGGAATGGCAACAAAGCGGCGTTAATAGATGCATTTGCCGATGCAAAATCTTATTTTTCAGACTCTACCGCGCATTTTCTAACACAAAGCCGCAGCTTACTTAACAAAGCGAATGACGCTAAAGTACTCGACTAAATTTGTGACATTAATAATGCAATCTCAAAGGGGCCGAATCTGGCCCCTTTTAGTTTTATATTTAAGTATTAACACTGACGGCTTGCAACGTTTCACTTTGGTAGCAGCCTAATATGCGGACATATTGGGTATGTTCTTTAAGTTCTTCTAACGCTTCTTTTACTTGGCCGTCGGCTAGATTTGCCTCTAAATCAACATAAAACACTTCTTCCCACGGATTGCCCGGAGTAGGACGAGATTCCAATTTTACTAAGTTTATTTTGTGTTGCTTAAAAATCATCAGTGCATCAGCAAGTGAACCAGCCTGTTGTTTAGTAGACATAATTAAACTGGTCTTTGTTGGTATTTGATTCGACACATGTAAAGGCTTACGCGCTACGACTATAAAGCGGCTGTGGTTTTCGCTTTGGTTAGCTAAGTTTGATTTAATAACTTCGAGTCCTACATTCTTGCCGGCTTGGGCTGAACCAATGGCAGCACTATTTGGTGTGCTTAGCGCAGATTGAAGCGCCGAGGAGGTTGAATCACAGGTTTCTTGTTGTAAATCACCTAACCCTTGCAAAAAGCGGCTGCATTGTGCAAACGGTTGAGGGTGTGCAAATAATTTTGTAATTTGGGCTAGTTGAGTGTTCGGTGAAGCTAATAAACAATGTTCAACACTGTGTGTTACTTCACCAACAATAGAGACTTGCGCATGCTGAAGCAAATCAAATACTTCATTAATGCTCCCTGAGCTTGTATTTTCAATGGGAAGTAAACCAAAATCGGCTTGTCCGTTTTCTACTTTTGAGGTGATTTCTTCAAACGATGAACAACCTATTTCAACAAGCTTTCCTGGACGACGACTAAAGTATTTATGGCAAGCTAATTGACTATATGAACCTTGCCCACCAAGGTAAGTCACACGATGTGTTTCACTTAAAGCATCAGGATTTAGATTTTTTTGAAGCATTGCTTGTTGATGAAGTACTGAGTCTTCTAGGATTGTTTGAAAAACGTTATTTACATAATACGCATCCAAGCCGAGTGATTTACCGTAACCAATGAGTTTTTCAAGCAATGCTAATTCACGAGCCTCATCACGAATGGGTTTATTATTAGCAATCTTATATTCGACAACGCCGTGACTAATACGACGTCGCTTAGCTAGCAGTACGAGTAAATCAGAATCTATTTCGTTTATATCATGTCTTAAGGTGTTTAAAACATCGTTGGTCATTTTTGGTTTCCTCATTCCAAAATTAATCTGCGTAAACGCAGCATATACAAAAAAGCCTCCCGGTTGGGAGGCTTTACTATTCGATTGATTTATCTCACAAACAGACAAGCCTCTTTATATAAAGAAGCTAAAAAAAGAAAAAATAGTGCGAGAATTAAATATGTTCATGCACTTAATGTATGGAGAGTTAGGAGTAATGTCAATAACATACTTTAATAACATAGTGCTTAAGTATTGATTATTTCAACTTTTGTAATTTTTTTATAAAGTTTACAAAAAATTTATAATAATGAATTTGAATCTGGTATATTTCATTAACAGCTAAATAATAACAATTATTAATAATTAAGGTTGGCTTGTGCTATATAGACGCCCTCCATCGCGTTTTGGAATAAACTCTTTAAGTGTAAAACTGTCGTTACTTATATCTTCAATTTGTTTGATTGCGGGTGTTTGTGCTGCATTTTTTATGCTTAAATCAGAGGAAAAACAGCTGGTTTTTGAAGAGCATGAAGTACTAAAAAGCTCGACCGATTTATTAGTAAGGCAATTTAAAGAACGAATAAAAACTAAAGTAAATATTGCTAAGCAAGCTAACAACATAGTTAATGAGCAGTTATTTCAAAAAAACTCCCCCATTGATCTAACCAGTAAAGCGCAACTACAGTTTAACAGTGATGGTACGATTCGAAGCGCTTCATCTGATGGCTTATCCGCCGCTTTTTTACCACAAGAAAAGTACAGCCCTTTTTACAAACAGCTATTTAATAATTCTGAAGCACTCTGGGATGTTATTTCACCAACATTAGTTTATGACTTCTACAATTTTTACCTTATTACGAATGATGACTTTATTAGGATATCGCCTCCTAATTGGGCGTTAAATGCCCCTGCTGATTTTCGGGTAAGCGCAGGCTCAACTTACAAGTATGTTCGAGAAAGCTTAGGTAACTCAATAGAACCAGAATGGTCAAAGGTTTATTACGATAGGGTATGGCATGATTGGGTGATCAGTTTACTGGTTCCTATTTATTCGAATAATGAATTTATAGGGGTTACAGGCAGTGATATTACGCTTAATAAACTCGTGTCTTTTTTACCTATAGGAGACAAAGAAAAAAACTTACTCGTTTTTGATAGCAAAGGCCAATTATTAGCTCACCCAGATTTAAGTGCTTCATTACTTGCTGAATACGGAAAAAATAACAAAACAGTAGTTATGGACGAGTTTGTAAACCCACAACTTAAGTCAATTATTGGTGAAGCAATTGCGACCAAGCTTCCCGAGTATGCCAGCTCATTTTTACAAAATGATGAGGCACAATTAATCAATATTCAAAAAATTGATGAGCTAGATTGGTATATAGGCGTTTATAAAAAGCGTTCTTCTACATTGTCTGCACTGCAAGATTTAAAGTTTAAGTTTTTTGGCCTCTTTATTCTTTACGCTATTTTAGTTGCCTTGTTATTGCATCAAGCATTGCAGCATCTTGTGTTACGCCGATTGCATTCACTTGTTTATGCTGTGTCGAGTTTTGGACAAGGAAAACTTGATACTAAATTCCCAGAAGAGAACAAAGACGAAATTGGTACGCTTAACGGTTCGTTTAAAGATATGACGATTGAAATTCGTAAATTAATTGACGGACTTAACCAGCGAATTTCAGAAAAAGAAATAGCCGAAAAAGCAGCTAACCGATTATCAAAAGCAGTCGCTTTCTCAGGAACAGGTGTAGTTATAACTGACGAAAACTTTGTTATTGAATACGTTAACCCTAAAATGTTAGAAATGACTGGGTACCCTGAAAGCCACTTTAGCCGAGCACCCCTTTTAAATATTGTTGCTTCAGATATGGCGATTTTGGTTGAAGATATTGATATTGATCTTCGTAGTCGCAACTATTGGCGCGGCGATACCTTAATTGAAAGCAAAGGTAAACAGCCTATATGGGTTTCATTAAGCGTTTCACCAATACGTGAAGAGGGGGGCAATATCACCAGTTATGTTGCTTCTGCACAAGATATTTCGTTTGTTAAAGAAAGCCAACGCAAAATGGAACAGTTGGCTTATTTTGACACGCTAACAGGTTTGGCAAACAGAACCTTCTTTAGAATGCAGCTGCGCAAATCTCTTGCACTTGCAGAACGCGGTCATTACGCGTTTTCACTTTTTTACTTTGATTTGGATGAGTTTAAACGCATAAACGACACCCTTGGCCACGATGCGGGCGATCAACTATTAATACAGGTTGCAAATAGACTTAAAAAACGTCTTCGCTCTGAAGATACTATTGCACGCTTGGGTGGTGATGAGTTTGCAGTACTATTGAGTGGTATCGAAAGCCAAGAACACGCAACCGATGTGGCAAATACAATTCAGCAAACACTTAGTATGCCTATCATGCTGGGCAATAATGAGGTCATTATAAGTGCCAGTATTGGTATTACTATGGCGCCGTACGATAGCCTAGAAGAGGACCAATTATTAAAGCATGCTGATTTAGCGATGTACGAGGCAAAAGAAAAAGGGCGTAATACGTTCCACTTTTATAGCCAAGAACTTAATGCGGCCGCAAATGAGCGCTTATTCATTGAAAACGAACTGCGTATTGCATTAAAAGAAGACCAGTTTGTGGTTTATTATCAGCCACAAATCGATAGCCGTACTCAACAGGTTGTTGGATACGAGGCCTTATTAAGGTGGTTCCACCCAACAGAAGGGTTAATACCGCCGGATAAGTTTATTCCGATTGCTGAGGCGACAGGGCTTATTGTTGAATTAGGTGAGTGGGTATTACAGGAGTCATGTAATTTTGTTGTGAGATTAACAGAGCAAAACCGTGAAAATAATGTATCTATAAACTTATCTGCTCGCCAATTTAAAGATTCGAATCTTGTGCCAACCCTAAGTAAAATGATTATTACATCAGGTGTATCGGCTGAGCGCTTACATTTAGAGTTAACCGAAAGCATGTTAATGGGGAACGTAGAGGCCGCTATTACACAACTTCATCAGTTAAAAGCGTTAGGTATTTCTATTTCAATTGACGATTTTGGAACGGGTTATTCTTCACTGAGTTATTTAAAACGCTTTCCGGTGGATATACTCAAAATAGATCGTTCATTTGTGCAAGATATCCCAGAAGATAGCAATGATATGGAAATTACAGCCGCTATTATAGCAATGGCTCAAAAGCTTAATTTAGATGTCGTTGCCGAAGGGGTAGAAACCATAGAGCAAGTAGAGTTTTTACAAAATAACAACTGCTTTATAGTGCAAGGGTACTATTACAGCCGCCCAATTCCTGAATCTGATTTACCAGACTTATATACTAAGCTGGGTGAAGTACCATTTAAAAAAGTAATGTAGTTTATAATTGCGGGTTAACCACCCGCAATTTTCACTTTAAATTTTAAGCCTTCTAAAATCGCTTTTAATTTATCTCGGTCATCACCTTGAACTTCAATAATACCTTCTTTTACAGCGCCGCCTTGGCCCATTTTACTTTTTATTGTTTTAGCTAACTTTTTTAAGTCATGTTCTTTTGGGTCTATGCCAACTACAAGCATTACGCCTTTTCCTTTACGGCCTTTTGTTTGACGCTCAATACGCACAAAACCATCTTTGAAGAGCTTAATATCAAGCTCTTTTTCTGGTTTTGGCTGGTCAATGCGTCCAGTGCTTGTTGAATATACTAAGTGACTATCTGTCATGGTTTACCTTATTCAGTCAAAATGTATTAAATAATGGCGTAAATGATAGCAAATTTGCTGTTGTGTGTTTTTCTTTTTGCTAAATAGTTTTAACAGGTTATATTTAGTCAAAGATACATTTAACGGAGAAATCAATGAATTTAACTACTCGTACATCAGCCGATGGAAAAGCGCTAACAATACAAATAAAGGGAAAGTTTGACTTTAATTTAGTTCAGTCTTTTCGCCAAGCCTATGCACAAATAGACAACGGCACTAATAAAGTTATTGTTGATTTAAGAGAAACTGACTACATGGATAGTTCTGCCCTGGGTATGCTTTTAAATATGAAAAAAACATTAGAAGATAAAGTGACTGTGTTTGAAATTACTAATTGCCAGCCACAGCTTAAAAAAATACTACAAATATCGCGCTTCGATAAGAAATTTGACATTAGCTAATGGCACCACATGTTCTTATTGTCGATGATCAGGCATTAAACCGTATTTTACTAAGTCAAATGCTTAAAGATGAGGGCTATCAAATATCGATGGCCTATAACGGCCAAGAAGCTATTAAAATCCTCGAACATGAACCCATAGACATTGTGTTACTCGATGTAATTATGCCAGTTATGGACGGTTTTGAGACCGCCAAAATAATAAAAAATAATCACAGTGACGTTTATCTACCTATTATTTTTATTACTTCTTTAGATGACAAAGCAAGTTTTGAAAAATGTTTGGAGGTTGGTGGGGATGACTTTATTCATAAACCATTTGATAAAGTAATTCTTAACGCAAAAATTAAAGCGCATAGAAGAACCCGAGAATTAAGTAAAAAAGCGAATCAGCAAAAGCAACTTCTCGAATATCACCATAATCAAATTGAGCGTGAACACGAAATTGTTGAGCATATTTTTAATAATTCGCTCGAAAATCAAGATGGTTTTAAGCAGCACCTCGACTTTAATTTATCTCCCGCTTCTATGTTTAACGGCGACATGTTTTTAGTTGCGCAAAGTCCAATAGGTAACTTGTATTGTATGCTGGGCGATTTTACCGGGCATGGTCTAGCAGCTGCTATTGGTGCACTTCCTGTATCTCGTGCATTTTATACAATGGTAAATAAAGGCAAGGCAGTTAATGATATTGCTTTTGAATTAAATACGCTTCTATATAACCTGCTACCAGGGCACATGTTTTGTGCGGCGACTATTGTAGAGCTCAGTGCATCTGGAAAAAGTATATCAGCGTGGCTTGGTGGCTTACCTGATGCATATTTGATTGATAGCGAAGGCAATATAAAAAAAACGCTAGAGTCTCAGCATATGGCACTGGGCATATTAGACAAACATGAATTTGAGTACGACTTAATACATTTTGAAGTCAGTAGTGATACGCGTTTAGTGCTTGCTACCGACGGCATAATAGAAACGACAAATAAACAAGATGATTTTTTTGCCGAAGACCGCTTAATAGCGACCCTGCAAAGTAAGCCTATGATCACCTGTGAGGATATAATTGCTCATGTCAGCGATTTTGCACAAGGCTTACAGCAACAAGATGATGTAAGCATTGTGCTTCTAAACTGCTTGCCTTTGCCGATGGAAGAAAAGCCCAGAGAACCTTTCTCAACGCTTGCTTTTAATTTGTCATTGAGCCTAAATTCAAAACAAATTAAACAAACTGACCCCGTCTATGACATTGTAAATATTCTTAGTCGAATTGAAGGATTAAATGATCACCGCTCAAACATATTTTTACTCCTTTCTGAAGCTTACAATAACTCACTTGATCATGGTGTTTTAGGATTAGACTCTGCGATTAAACTTCAGGAAGACGGTTTTTTTAAATTTTATGAAATGCGTGAAAAGGCAATAAGTGAGCTAAAAGATGCCATGATCATCATTGATATACGTTATTGCCCAGATACACTTAGCCTCCATTTTATGATTTGTGACTCGGGTAGGGGGTTTAGTAGTCAGTCAAATGATGTAATGAGTGGTAATAATGAATTTGGTCGGGGCCTGTCATTGCTTGAAGAAATAGCAGAAAAAGTGACTTACAACGCAAGCGGTAACCAAGTTGAAATGTGCTATAAGTTGATCTAGCTCTGCGAAAATATCCATGCTATTATCCTCGAAACTTTAGATGTATGGATGGCCAAATGATTTATTCTTATTTAACGCAAGCGCAGTTAAGCGTCGATGCAAACTTAATTTCAGCCGAGCTTGAAAAGCTCGAGAATTATCTTGCGCATACATCTTTGCCAGAAACTCGTTGGCAGTATCAAATACCTGAATTAGGCGAAGGCGGAGCATGCAGCTTATTTGGTTACTTGCAAGATGAACCTTTCAACCTTGCTGATTTCATAAATAACGATAGCAATACCAATGACAAGCTTGCACAGCTGCAAAGTATTGTTAACTATGTGCACTCGCAAACGGGTGTTGACTGGTATGGTATTTATCAATCAACGGACACTGACGAAGGTAAACAGCTATTAAAGCTTGCTTATCATGGCGTGCCTAGCCGTCCTTTATTTCCGCTTACACAAGCCTTTGCTGCAGGAAGCAATAACGTTCAAGTGGCTTTATCTCAAAAAGGCCGCATTATTAATAATATAGAGCAATACTTGGCACAAGGTGGAGAATATTATACCTGTGACCCTAAAGTTAAATCTGAAGTGTGTTTGCCTTTGTTTAATGCTCAAAATGATTGCGTAGGTATTATTGATGCGGAAGCATTTAATAATGATTTTTTTGATGAAAAAGTACTGGCCATTTTAATTGCATGTTGTATTAAAATTCCTCATTCACTAGTGTAAATAACACTAGTCAACGTGATGTGCTTTTATGTTAAGCTAAGCTTAATTGCTAACCCATAAATATAGATAAGAGATAGCCCATGTTCTCAGTATTAAAACCATTACCAACTGATCCGATCCTTGGCCTTATGGCGGCCTACAAACAAGACACAAACCCTAATAAAATTGATTTAGGTGTGGGTGTTTACAAAGATGAGCACGGCAATACACCTGTACTAAATGCAGTAAAAAAAGCAGAAGCGTTCCGTTTGGAAAATGAAACAAGCAAATCTTATATTGGCTTAGCAGGTAACTTAGATTACTGTCAAAAAATGGAACAGCTATTACTTGGTGAGCACCAAGCATTATTGGCTAATCGTGTTCGTACTGCACAAGCACCAGGTGGTACAGGCGCACTTCGTGTTGCTGCTGAATTTATTAAACGCTGTAATACAGATGCAACCGTATGGGTTACAACGCCGACTTGGGCAAACCACATTAGTTTATTTGAAGCGGCAGGTTTAACCGTCAAAGAATACCCGTACTACGACTACGAAAATAAAGATCTGTTATTTGATGAAATGATCAATACCCTTAAGCAAGTACCAAAGGGTGATGTAGTGCTGTTACATGCATGTTGTCATAACCCAAGTGGTATGGATTTAAACGAAGAGCAGTGGAGAACCGTTGCAGAGCTTGCCAAAGATGTTGGTTTTACACCGTTAGTAGATATTGCTTATCAAGGTTTTGGTTCTTCACTTGAAGAAGACGCACGCGGGCTACGTATTTTAGCCGACGCCGTAGAAGAGTTAATTATTTGCTCTTCGTGCTCTAAAAACTTTGGTCTATACCGTGAGCGTATAGGTGCATGTTCATTAATCGCAAAAGACAGTGCAACAGCTGATGTGTCTAACTCAGTAATGTTAAGTGTGGTACGTAGTATTTACTCAATGCCTCCGGCACATGGCGCTGATATTGTTAACACTATTCTAAGCAGTACAGAGCTTACGCAAATGTGGCATGCTGAACTTGATGAAATGCGTACACGTATTAATGGCCTTCGTAGTTTAATTAAAGAAAGTCTAGCATCAAAAGACATAGCGCAAGACTTTTCGTTTATTGAACGTCAACACGGTATGTTTTCGTTCTTGGGTATTAATAAAGAGCAAATTGAGCGATTACAAAAAGAATACGGTATATACATTGTTGGCTCAAGCCGCGTAAATGTAGCGGGTGTTAGCAAAGCAAACCTTGATTACTTTGCAAATGCAGTGGCTGACGTTTGTAAATAAGCGTAGTTAATATAAAAAAACCGCACTCCATTAATAATGGTATGCGGTTTTTTATTAACTAAATTTTGTTGTTACAAAAGTACGGTTTAACCAATTGCGGGTATAAACCCCGCCATTTGCATAAATTGCGCAGCAATTATTAGCACGCCACATAACCCTGCAATTAATAGCCCAATACTACCACTTTGTACTTTATAACCAGTGACAGTGCTTGCTGAACCTCGTTGCTTATAAACCATAGCAACAGGTAAAAATACAGCTAATATAACTAAAGCTATTGCAGCGTAACCTAGAGCCATAATAAACCCTTGCGGGTAAAAAAGGGCAAACCCCAAAGGCGGTATAAACGTAACAAGCGCAGTTTTAATTCGGCCTACGTTGTTATCGACTTGCTTGAATGTATCGGCAAAAAAGTCAAATAAACCCAAGCTTACACCTAAAAATGAAGTTGCTAGTGCTAAATCGGCAAATAACTTTACCGCTACCGACACGTTTGAATTATGTGCAATGCTTGCAACACTGGCTACAAACCCGCTCAAACCTTCGCTATTAAGTAAATCGCTTTGGCTCATAATACCTTGGCTTAATAATTGCCAAAAAATATAAATTACTAAAGGAAGTGCCGCGCCTGCAATCATCACTTTACGAAGCGTTTTTACGTCAAGGCCTACGTATTTCACGATTGATGGAATAGAGCCATGAAATCCAAAAGAGGTAAAGACGACAGGGATCGCGGATAATATTAATCCTTGTTGTACTGGCATTTCGAGTAAATGCTTGGCTTGTACATAAGGTGTAAGCATATAAAATAAGCTGGCTAAAACAATCACTTTAATTGTAAACAGCACTCTATTGAATTTATCTACTTTGCTTGTTCCCAGTGTAACTACGCTTGCAATAATGACCGCTAATATGACAGACCCAAATTGGGGAGCCATGTCTAAATCAAATCCAAGATTAATTCGTTCTTGAAGCTGTGCACCACCGCCTGCAATATACGCTGCGCATAAAGCATAAAATAAAAACACCATAGAAAAATTGGCAATGTATTGACCGCGCTTCCCAAGCAAGCGTTTAGCAAGTGTATTCAACGTGGCATCACGTGGGGCAAATTGATGTAGCTCTAACATCAGTAAAGCGGTGTAAGTCATTAATACCCAGCTTGCAACAATAAGTGCAAGTGCAGTCATAAAACCTAAACCAGCAGAGGCGATAGGTAAAGCAAGCATGCCAGCACCAATTGTGGTACCAGCTACGATTAACATGCTGCCTATTGTTTTATTTTTGAGCACTTAATTACCTTAATTATTATTAATTTACACGCACGATATAACTACTTCAGTAAAACTCAAATAGTTTTGTTCTAAATGGCATTAAATAAAATGTAACTTACAATTTACAGCTGTATATTTACACGTTTTTTAATCTTTAATATGATTAAACGCCTATTCATAAACCCTTTACAGCGTATAATCGTGTGACCAGTTTTTAGGCGCTTATATTTTAAGATTAAGCTGACAGTTAAGTGCTTTTAGCGAGTTTTAACAAAAGCTATTTAGCTTTGCCTGTAACTCATTTATTCATGCGTTAAGCTGGTTTTTACTTCCTAAGCTCAACTCGCCTTATTTTTAACTTACAAAGGAATGGCACGTGCCAGTTAAAGTTTCTTATTTTTTAATGGTTCTTATATGGTCCACCACACCGCTGGGTATAGTGTGGAGTAGTGAAAGTGTTTCGCCCTCATTAGCGGTGTTAATGCGTATGCTGGTGGGACTATTTATGGGGGCGCTTGTCGTAGCCGTCACTAATGTAAGAGTGCCATGGAATAAGTCGGCGTGTTTACTATATTCTTACTCAAGTATTGGTATTTTTGGTGGCATGCTATTGAGTTATATGGCGGCTAAAACAGTGCCTTCTGGCATTATTTCACTCATGTTTGGGTTGGCTCCTATTTTATCGGGGTTGCTTGCTCAGCAGCTATTAAATGAGCCTAAATTTAGCCCAATAAAGCTCATTGCTTTAGCAAGCGCTTTAGTTGGCCTTTATTTTGTAAGCTACAACCAAGTACAAAATTCACAAACTCAGGGACTCGGGCTTGTATATGTATTTATGGCTGTGTGTTTTTTTAGCTTAAGCGGTGTCATGATAAAGCGGGTGAAAATTGCAATTCACCCTATGGCCACAACATTTGGTGCACTTGTGTTTGTAACGCCACTATTTTTTATTGCATGGTGGTTGCTTGATGGTGAGCTTAATATACAAAACTGGAATGTAAGGTCGCTTTGGGCAATTGGTTATTTAGGAATATTTGGTTCGTTAATAGGGGCATTAGCATATTTTCATGTTTTACAAAATTTAAATGCAAGTACCGTTGCGTTAACCACACTTATTACACCAAGTTTTGCTATTGGACTAGGTGCGTGGCTTAACAACGAGCTACTGAGTATAGAGCTAATAACTGGCGCGGTTATCATTGTTATTAGTTTAGGCTTTTTTCAATTTGGCGATAAATATTTAAAAGCAAAGTGTTAGCACTAGGGCGTGTTGAACTTTGTGGCTAGAAATTTGTTCAATCCAGGAGCGATTAAATTACAGCGTGAGGTTTGTAACCTGGTGGGCTGAGTATACGCTCCTACATTTTAGCTATTTGAATTACCAAACGGCGGTTTTTATCGCGACCTAAAATATTATCGTTGGTGTCTACAAAGCGCTTTTCACCAAACCCCGTTGTTTTGACTTTATTTTCATCTACCCCTAGGCTAACCATGAAGTCTTTTATTGCTTTAGCGCGTTTACGCGATAGGTCTAAATTGTTCCAACGACCGCCGTAGCTGTCGGTATAAGAATCGATACTAATTGATTCGATGGTTGAATCGTTTTTTAAATATTCAGCAATTTTGTTAAGGCGTTGCTGAGATGATTTAGTGAGCTTACTGCTGTTAGATTGATAGTTCATTACTGTAAACGAAATATCTTCAAAGCTGTAAGGCAGTAGTTCGTCACGACATTGTAAAAACGCCCAATAAGCTTGCTTAAAATTAACGCTTGAAATACCAACGGCAATTTTATCGGCACTATTTTGCCAGTCTTGATAGTAAAAAGTGGGGTAAAATCCTTTTTCAAGCTCAGTGAGCATTTCCCAAGCTGTTTGATTGCCTAGCTCGCCATCAAACTTTTTTAGTAGCTTCATATTGGCAATATCTCGGGCTGGTAGCCCAGAACGCCATGAAGGCGGAACTGCTTTAAGTCCAGCAATAGAGTAGTTATCTGGGCGCACAACCATATCTAAATTAAAAGTTAGGTTTTTATTTTTGCTCGCAGTGGCTTTAAAAATAGCTTCCCCGTAGTAAGGAACCTCATGATTTAATTGGCACTGTAAGCGTGTTGTTCTAACGACTTCCCAGCTTGAACTGTCTTGATTCGCAGAGTAATTACGCATGGCTGCAGTTGCACTTGCGCTTAATAGCACAGAGCTAATACTGGCGCTCATCAATAATAATTTAAACTTCATAAAACTCTCCGTAACCCTACACGCCAAAAATTTGGCATTGTTCAGTACTACTTTATTAAAGTGCAACGTAAACTTTGCTAGCGTCATTCTAAAGCAAGTTATATGCCTATTATTATAGGCGTAAATAATAGTTAATGCCTCTAGCCGAAAGCCCTATACTTTTGACATAATAGAAGGCTTATACCTACAAACCAAGAAGACTATGGCAAATACTGAGCAAACTCTTTTCGCAAAACGCTTTCGTGGCTTTTTTCCTGTTGTTATTGATGTTGAAACCGCAGGTTTTAATAAAGAAACAGATGCATTACTTGAAATTGCAGTCTCTGTATTAAAAATGGATGACAATGGCTTGTTGAGCATAGATCAAACAGTGCATTTTCATGTTGAGCCGTTTGAAGGTGCTAATATTGAGCAAGCGGCAATCGAATTTAACGGAATTGATCCATTTTCACCGTTAAGAGGAGCAGTAAAAGAAGAGGATGCCATTAAAGAGATTTGTAAGGTAGTGCGCAAAGCGCAAAAGGCAGCCGGATGTCAGCGTTCTGTTATTGTGGCGCATAACGCGGCCTTTGATCACGGATTTTTAAATGCAGCTATTGAACGCAATAGTATAAAACGCACCCCGTTTCATCCATTTGTAAGCTTTGATACAACAACGTTAGCAGGGCTTGCATTAGGTCAAACAGTATTAGCTAAAGCGTGTCGTGCAGCTGGAATTGAATTTGATAACAGTCAAGCCCACTCAGCACTTTACGACACAGAACGCACCGCTGAATTATACTGTTTAATCGTAAACCGTTGGCAAGAGCTAGGCGGTTGGCCGCTTGCACCACTTGATGATAGTGACGAAGATGAAGCAGCCAATGAACCTAAAACGACTGAGTAATTTTACCCTCAGATAGTTTTACGAAGTGGGGGGGATAAATACGCGAAAACTGTTTTGTTTCTTTTGCTATTTTAACCTCTACACCAGGGTGCATTAATTCGTTCACTTTTACGCGGCTAGAAGCTAATAGCTGGGCTATTTTTCTTTTTACGATTGCTTTTTGCTGCTTAACATTGCGAGAGCGAGCATTCAGTTGCTTTTCGTTAGCACTGATTTTATCTGTAAATTGTTTACGCTGAGCAGGGTTCGTGATTTTTTCTGCTTTAGTTCGCGCATTTTTTAAATCCACTAATTTAGTGCTTAATACTTTTTCAAAGTCGTTAATTTGGCTCTGCTTATCACGCAGTTCAAACCAGTTTTGAGCTAAAAATACACGCGTTTTAGTACCGGCTGGTGCACCTAGTTCGCCAGTTTCAATACGCATAGCATCAAATATATTACCACCTATAATTTTGCCACGAGGCTTATCTGCCTTGCCAACACGAATTAAACGTTTAGCCGTTAAATCACAATGCAATACTTGACGTTCGATAAACAGGTTTTGGTCGGTTTTAATATTACAGTATTGGGCATAACCTATAGAAATTGTGCGCTTAGCTGAAATGCTACATGTAAATGCTTCTTCGTTTTCACGGTTACGGCCTATAGCCCCTAGCACAATTGTAACTGCACTTTGGCTTTCAACAATGGCCGATTCAACAAAGCCTAAAACAGTAATATCACCTTTTGCCTTTACTCGCATACCGTCTTTTATGTCACCGCTGATAATTACACTGCCATCAAAATCAACATGACCGGTGCTCACATCGACATTATCGAAACATAAAACGTCGTCAACGCGCATCCCGCGTGGTAGCGCAACAGGTACGCCTTTGCAGTCTGCTATTAGTAAATTGGGGTTTGTTGGGTCTATTTTTGTCCCTTCAAAAGGTTGCAGCTCAAGCTCTTTACCAGGCGTTGCAGGAATGATATCGCCAAACACGGTATAGCCGTCTTCACCCATTGTGGCAGCAATACGTTGCATAAGAGGTGTGCCTGGTTTAACAGTAATAATGGCACCAAGATCTTTCATATCTACTTTGCCACCGGCAGTAGCTTGAGGGCTTAAAATACGATCTTGTGCTGTTGAACAAAGGCGAACAAATTTAGCATCGCTTCCTTCTTTTGGATTACGACCATGCGCAACAATAGCGCTGTAAGTTGACCCAGAAGCTTGTTCAAATTGTTGACCCAAAAAGCTATCAAGTGCGCGAGGACTAATCCCTTTTTTTACACCCGCTTTGTTCAACGCCTCTTGTGCATCTTCTATTGAAAGCAGTGCACCACCTTTGGCGGTTGTTATTGTTGCTTCTGCAACCATGTTTTTTTCATCAATATTAATTACAATAGATGCATCCACTGCTTTTGCGACAACTAAAGACACTTCTTTGTGGTTATTTGTAGGCGCAAAAAGTTTTCCGATATTGGCTGAAATGATCTCATATTCACCAAACTCAGATTGCTCAAACATTTCAATTAGTTGAGTGCTTGTGACCGGAAAACCACTATCAACAGGATGCTTAGTTAAAGACACACATCCTGTACTTTTATCTAATGAAAAAACCGACATTTTTAATTCCCTACTTCTTATGCCTGTTATTATTCTTAACTTTTACAGTTACAACTAAACCTTTAGCACTAGTTTGCTAATCCCTCATTTGAACACAGGTTAACCATATTGTTAAGTAAATGTTTACTGTATCTAGTACACTATTGTTAATTTGTTCATTAAATGCGCAGTTAGCATAGGTGAATTAAATAAAGCGTCATTAAGCCTTGAGTATCATCACTTTACTCAGTTATACTGCCTGCACGCTCTGAATGAGTTTACTAATTCAGGGGCTGATTAGGATTCGACGGAATTCAAGAAGCCCAAGGTGCATGTCGAGGTGCGGTTTGCCTCGTAAAAAAGCCGCAATCTAAAGTAATCGCAAACGACGATAACTACTCTCTAGCAGCTTAGGCTGGCTAGCGCTCCTTCCATGTATTCTTGTGGACTGGATTCTGGAGTGTCACCCTAACACCTGATCGCGATGGAAACCCTGGCCGGGGTTGAAGCGTTAAAACTAAGCGGCCTCGCCTTTACTTACCGTGTTTGTCCGGGATTTAAAGGTTAATTAAATGACAATACTAAACATGTAGTACCGACGGTCGAGGCTTTTCGGACGGGGGTTCAAATCCCCCCAGCTCCACCAATAATGGTTTTTAAATTCGTTTGTTTAAAAACCCTAAAAAACCCGCAACTTGAGTAATCAGGCTGCGGGTTTTTTTATGTAATGAATAAAAAATACTAGGTTTCTCTAATTGTACGTAGCTTCATTTTTATCACAATGATCATTAATATAAGTAGTGATAAAACACTAATTGATAGCGTTAAATTAAGCATAACGTTGTTAGGTTCAT
Organism: Pseudoalteromonas sp. CR1; assembly: GCF_019392235.1. Classification (NCBI taxonomy): domain Bacteria; kingdom Pseudomonadati; phylum Pseudomonadota; class Gammaproteobacteria; order Alteromonadales; family Pseudoalteromonadaceae; genus Pseudoalteromonas; species Pseudoalteromonas sp. CR1. Next base: position 525,336 of record NZ_JAHXRM010000001.1, read on the forward strand.
TAACTTTAGGAAGAGAGTTGCTGTTTTGTTGCTGCCTAATATAACGCTGGCTGATCCAGTCTACGGCGTTGATCCATTGAACTTTGTTTGGGTCGGCATTACTAAGTGTGCTCATTACATGCGCGTCGTTATATAAGTTTTTTGCTAAATTAATGAGTTGCAGCCAAAATACATTTTTTTCACCTAATTCGTCTATTTCTTGCAGGCGTAGGTTTAATTTTTCTCCTCCCATTTTTTCCACATTAGGCTGTTTTACATTTTCAGCATAACTATTAATTAATAGGGCAAACCGATTGAATTGCTCACTACCTTGGTTTTGCGATGCATTATTATCGGTATTAATATTGCTTTGTTGATTGTTAATTGCGTTTTGGTCAGTTATGTATTGTTTGTAATCTTGGTAGGTTAAGTTAACTAAAGTGTTACTTTGCGATTCATTCACAATGTTTGAAAGTAAATTACAGCTAATGGTAAGGCCCGTAATTGTCACAACTAACAGGGATACGTAACAAAAATAGAGCAGGCTTTTTAGTGACGCGCGCTGCAGCTTTACTTTGTAGTTTTTGTAACGCGTAATCATATCCCTTACATAAATTGCTTTTTTTTGCAGTAGTATACGTTTTGAATTGGACGTTTTATGTGTTTTTGCATTATCGTAATTTGTTGGTGTTTTTAACGCTAAAGGATACTGTTTTTCAGTTAAAGAGGTAGATTGATGCAGTTCAACTCGTGTTATTAAGCCCATTTTTTTAAGTGACGATTCGGCTTTAACAGCTTCAATACTCGTTAGATCTTTTTTCAATGCGTAGGGTTTACCGTCAAATAATTTGATGGCAATAGCATGGGGAATATTTAAAAACTGACTTAGTTCTTTTTGTACCAATGGAATATTGGCATGCTGGTGTAATTGGCCATTAAAAATAATTTTAAATGTAGCGCTCACATTAATTCCCTTATTAACATCCCAGAAAGAAGCTTTGTTTTTATTTTAGATACATAACATAAATTTAACAGATTGGAGCACGGTTATCTATAATCCTCACTAATGATTTTTCATTAATAATTTACTGTGCTTAAAATTAGTACAGAAAAGTGGGTTCATAAGAAGAAAATTTGCAAAGTAGGGAAGGAAACGTGGATTATTTTACATTTAACTATTAGAGCGGCACTCACTTAGATCTAATCTTGGGGCTGTGTCGTCTAGTTTACTGAATCTCATCGTGACTACTTTGGGTTTACCGTTTTTGCTAAGTAATGAGGTAATTGTTTGTTGCATGCAAATGGGTGCCTTAGTGCCTATTCCTTATTTAGATCCATTAGGCTCAATATTACGCCCTTGTTTTAATGTTGGCTGTTTAATTTACTTGGTAATCGATGAAAGTGCTGCCCCACTAACGCTCAGGTTAATGGAGCGCTTAAATTATTTAACCGCAGATTTTATTGCTGTATCACCATCAAATAACTCAAAAATACGATTTTTTTCAAATGAGTTAGTTGCAATATGCAGTAGCGCATTGGCTACATTTTCTCGACTGATTTTGGCTTTGTCTTGATCATCAGGGCGCTGTTTTGTCACTTCCATTGAGGCTGTTTCATCAGTAAGCGTACCAGGGCGAACAATGGTGTAATTTAAGCTGCTATTGGTTAAGTATTCGTCGGCCATGTGTTTAGCAACTAAGTAAGGTTTTAAATCGCTTTCTATTGCGTCCGGGTTGTCTGCACCGATTGAGCTGACCATAATAAAGTGTTTAACTTTATTATCTTTTGCATAATTTACTGCTTTAACAGCAGCCCATAAGTCAATCAATAATGTTTTATCATCCCCAGTACTACCACCAGAACCCGCTGCAAAAATTACTTGGTCGCAACCTTTTACAGCTTCGCTAAAGTCACCTTCTAAGTCCTGCTCTACAATATTTAAAAACGGGCTTTCTAAATCACTTAGTTTAGTTTTATCACGAACAAGGGCGGTAACATTTTGTTCGTTCTTAAGTAATAACTCCGTTGTCATTTTACCAATTTGACCACTAGCGCCAATAATTAAGGTCTTACTCATAATTAACTCCTTTCACTTGTTAGTAAATGTGTTTGCTTACAAATAGAGCTTGGGCTCAAAAATTGTTTTTAAAGGGTAAAAAGAGATATTAATTGGTTAATTTTAAAGAACGTTTAATTTAAAACGAGCACCTTAACTGAGTATGAAAATGAGTGGCTATATTGGTGTTTTTTTATAACGTTTATTCGATCATTATACTCACTTCGGTCACATAGTTACGGTGGTATAAGCTAATACGCACTTTACGAGTTTGGTAATTGTAATGAAGGGTACGGTAATTTTTATTGCCGGTTACGCTTAATGGCTCACCTAACTGTTGCTGATAAAAGTCTGTAATGGACGAAATAGATTGCGTTAAATACCCTGTTTTTACAAGTGGGTATTCATCTGTTACTTCCATCGTTGTAACAAACTCATCAGGCAGGGCAATGTTAATAACATTTATGCTAAGTGCTTTAAACGAGGTAAACAATATCAGCGATAGTACAATTAATTTTTTCATTGTGGCTCTATAAGTTCCTTTTATTAAGAATAGTTTACCTAAATTAGGGGCTTTGTCATTTATATTTTATTGCGGATTAAATCTCTTACAATAAAACGAGCGGGGTGTATTGCTTGGCTTACTCGCTCGCTGAGTGGGCACGGCTCGTTTGCTAAGCAGCTAATAAAATGTTCGGCACACAGTGGTGCGCTGCATAAAGCGCGAGCTCCAAAACCTGTGAAAATATGCAGTCCTTGTTGAGGGTTAGCCAGAGGCAAGTATTGGTAACGTTTCCCCAGCCTTAGATTTGCAAATGCGTTAGTATAATCGCTTTGTTCACACCATTGCCCAGCCATTGGCAGGTGATCGATGAATGTGCATCGGACAGCGGCTTTTGCTGAGTTTACTTTACCTAACGTTGTGGCAAAGTCGCTATATTCGTAAAAGTTGATGAGTTGATCACGGTTGGTTTGGTTATCTTCATCTGAAACATGACGGCTTTTACTGTTTTTATCAAACGTAGCACCCATACAGTGGTGGTCTAAATAAGCTGGCGTAAAGTAGCCTTTATGGCAAAGCACCGTCTTAAGCTTTTGAGATTCAGGGCTTGCTTGCACATGCGACACTTGCCCGCGTACACCTACAATAGGAAGTGCTTTTGTTTGCTCAAATGCGTCGCTGTGCTCACCAGCGCAAATAATAACATCGCTAAATGGGCCAAACTTTTGGTGATTGCTTGTTAAAAACCAGCCGTTTTCTGTTTTTTTTAGGTTTGTGATATTGCAATTAAAATGGCTGTTGTGAGGCGCTAGTTTATTGGCTGCGGCTAGCATTGCATTAACGAGTTGTGGTGGATTAACCCAACCCCCTTGTTCAAAAAACACACCGGGGTAACCAGTTTGAACGCCGGCTATTTCATCGCCTTGCTCTGCGGTTACGTTTTGCATAAGTTGCTTTGGCCAAAGTTGCTTTTGAGCTAGGTTTTTGTGTTTATCAGCCAGCGGTTTTTTTACTGCATGTTGCAAAACACCACACCATTGATGATCAAAACTAAAGCCTTCATCCAGCAGTTGTTGGTAAACACGCTTTGCGTATAAAAAACTATGAGCAAAAAGTTCACTATGTGGCGAGTTTTTAGCTTGTAAGTGAGGATACACCGCGCCTTGCACATTATGAGACGCGCCCATAGCGGGACGTGGGTCTTGGCAAAATAATTCAGCTGCAATACCACGTTTAGCAAGGCTATATAAAATACAACTACTTGCTATACCGCCACCAATAATAGCAATTTTTTCGAGTTTGCTCGCATTTTGATTAAAGTAAGGCGGCGCAGATTGCGCTGTATTTGCATCATTTATTTGGCCAATTAGCATGTCTCTTTTTTTGCCAAAGCCTTTACTTTTGATTGTATTAAACCCGGCTTCTATTAAGCCACGGCGAACAAAACCTGCGGCGGTAAATGTAGCGAGTGTTGCTTTTGCTTTTGAAATGTTAGCCATGCCATTAAATAAGCTTTGTTGCCACATTTCAGGATTTTTACTTGGGGCAAAGCCATCCAGATACCACGCATCAACAATACCTGTTTGTGGGTAGCTCATTGTATTAATAGACGCCAGCGCATCACCAAAATGTAAATCGAGCACAACACGCCCGCTGTCAAACTCAAGGCGGTGGCATCCTTGTAAGTTGATAGGGTAACTGTTAACGAGTTTTTTGCTTAATTTTTGTAATGTAGGCCATGCTTGAAGTGCTCGGCTTAAATCGTCGACTTTTAACGGATATTTTTCAAACGAAATAAAGTGAAGGCGTTTAACACCTTTATCTAATTGATTTTGTGATTGTTGACGTGCAATATGATCGTTAAAGTGTTGCCATGTATTTAAGAAATTCAGCCCTGTGCCAAACCCTGTTTCTGCTATTACAAAATGGGATTGGTCATGAGTTTGTAATCGAGTGTCTATATTATTTTGCTCATAAAACACATAATGCGATTCAGCAAGGCCGTCGTCATTCGAAAAATAAATATCACCAAAGTCATCAGCAAACGGTGTACCTAAATCGTTAAAGTGTATATGTGCGTTTTTGATCATAATTAACAAATTTATAGAATATATTTTTCATTATTTTACGGGTTTTCTTTGTAATAGTCTGGCGTTATTTATAAGCTAGCAGTTCAGAGTACAAGTGTACGCTAGAAAGCTGACCACTTAAGTGATTAAATTCGCGTAAAATAAAACGCAATTAAGTATTAAGCTAAGGGAATCACCCATGAGAAGAGCCGTAATTACCGGTATCGGTGTTGTATCAAGCATTGGTAACAACAAAGAAGAAGTTTTAGAGTCATTAAAAACAGGTAAAAGTGGTATCGCTTTCAACCAAGAGTTTGCCGACTATAACTTACGCAGTAACGTATCGGGTAAAATTGACATAAATGTTAAAGATCACGTTGACCGTAAAGCAATGCGTTTTATGGGCGATGCAGCTGCGTACTCTTACATTTCTATGACGCAAGCAATTGAAGACTCTGGATTATCAGAAGACCAAGTGTCAAACGAGCGCACGGGTATTATTGTTGGCTCTGGTGGTGGTTCATCTAAATGGCAAGTTGAAGCTGCTGATATTTTACGTGAAAAAGGCGTAAAACGCGTAGGGCCTTATATGGTTCCACGTACTATGGCCAGTACAACATCAGCATGTTTAGCGACCCCTTTTAAAATAAAAGGCGTTAATTATTCAATTAGCTCTGCGTGTGCTACGTCGGCGCATTGTATTGGTAATGCGGTTGAACAAATTCAACTGGGTAAGCAAGACGTTGTGTTTGCTGGTGGCGGTGAAGAACTTCACTGGACGCTTGCAATGGAATTTGACGCAATGGGTGCACTGTCGACTAAATACAACGAAACGCCAGAAAAAGCATCGCGCACCTATGATGCTAACCGCGATGGGTTTGTTATTTCTGGCGGTGGTGGCATTGTGGTTGTGGAAGAGCTTGAGCATGCATTAGCACGTGGCGCACATATTTACGCTGAAATAGTAGGGTATGGTGCTACATCTGATGGTTACGATATGGTTGCACCTTCGGGCGAGGGTGCTGCACGTTGTATGCGCCAAGCAATGCAAAATGTAGACAGCATTGATTACCTTAATACGCATGGTACATCAACACCGGTGGGTGATGTCAAAGAGCTTGGTGCAATTCAAGATGTATTTGGTGGTAACTCGCCAATGATCAGTGCAACAAAAGCAATGACTGGTCATGCATTAGGGGCTGCAGGTGTGCATGAAGCCATTTTCTCTTTGCTAATGCTTGAGCATGGCTTTGTAGCGCCATCTATTAATGTTGATGAATTAGACGAGCAAGCTGAAGGTTTAGATATTGTGACGGAACGCAAAGACGTAGCGCTTAATACAGTAATGTCTAACAGCTTTGGTTTTGGTGGTACAAACGCCACTCTGGTAATGAGCAAATATAAAGCTTAATTACTCACAGTTGTTTTGTACGATACAAAAAAGGTAAGCCGTAATGGCTTACCTTTTTTTATTACAAGGTTTATTATCCCTTATTATGTTCTTCACGAGCTTGCTCAATTTCATCAGCAATTTCTTGCGCTTTTTGCTTCGTTTTTTCTGTTAATTCACCTGCGGCTTCTTTACTTTTTATCCATGCATCAATAGCAATTTCTTTACCATCGTCGTACATGTCTAAGCCCATTGCTTTACTTTCTTGCAGCAGTTCATTTAGTGACTCATCATTTTTAAGATCGTTTGTTGTTTCTTTTACTTCATTCCATGCATCACCCAATTGCTCTTGCATTTGAGCGGTTTTTTCTTTTGTTTCTTCTTTTACTTCTTTTGCATCTTCACAACCCGTTAAAGTTATTAAAGTGCCTAATAATGCTAAACCTGCTAATTTGTTCATGTGTTATCTCCTCAAGAGATTAATAATTGATTTAAAGGAACTATACACTAATGAAAATGAACGCCCCCGTAACAAAACGGTTAAAATTTAAATTAATGGACGAGCATGATTGGCATAAATTGTATGAACTTGATCAAGACCCTGTCGTTATGCAATTTTTAACACGCGGGGTTCCTACCTCAAAAGAGCAAATTAAAGAGGAAGGTATACCGCGTATGCTTGCTTATCGAAATGAGCAAACAGGGTGGGGGCTTTGGTCAATAACAATTAAAGACACGAATATGTTTATTGGCTGGATTCTACTGAGGCCTATGGATTTTTTTAGTGATTCACCAAACTTTAGTGATATTGAAATTGGTTGGCGCTTTAAACAAGCTAGTTGGGGACATGGATACGCTACTGAAGCCGCTAAGGCACTGTGTGGAGAGTTAGCAAAACAACCTAGTGTAAAAAAAATTAGCGCCAGTGCTCTGGCTGATAATGTCGGTTCTATAAAAGTAATGGAAAAGCTTGGACTGTTGTTTATTAAAACCTACACACATACCGATGAACAGGGTGAGCTACCTGCTGTTCTTTATTCTAAGCGTTTAAGGTAAGACTAAAATCTGAATACGCAACGATTGACCTAGCCATTAAAGCTATGCATAAATAAGCGTGAGGTTATGCTGTTAGTTATTTTTAAGATGTTTACTTTTTAATTAATTTTTCAATAACACCAATATTAAAACAATAATTTAAGGATGCTGTATGGGCTTATTTTTCTCGCCAAGCAAGTTAGTGATAACTAGCGTAGTTATGCTGCAATTTAGTGCATTTAATGTAGCGGCTAAGCAGGTTGTGCAAAGTGCTGTCGCTATGCCTGACTCGTTCAGTGCAGATGCGGCTAAAAACATATTAGAGCAAGGTGGTAACGCAGTAGATGCAGCTATAGCAGCACAATTTGTACTAGCTGTGACGCTTCCCGAAGCGGGTAACATTGGTGGTGGCGGTTTTATGCTCATCCAAAAAGATGGCAAAAGTGATTTTATTGATTACCGAGAAACTGCCCCAAGTGCTGCTCATCGTGATATGTATTTAGATGAACAAGGTAATGTGATCCCCAATAAATCAATTTATGGCATCCACGCAAGCGGTGTACCCGGGAGTGTTGCGGGTATGTGGTTAGCACATAAAAAACATGGCACGGTTGACTGGGAAACGCTAGTGCAACCCGCAGTTACTTTGGCTGAGAAGGGGTTTGTTGTGCCACCAAAGCTAGCGCAAGGAGCTAGTAATTATATCAGCTATTTAAACGAGCAAAAAATAAACGTTAACTTCGAAAAGTATTTTGCTGGTTTAAAAGCTAATGAAATATTTAAGCAACCCGACCTAGCAAAAACCTTAATGCGAATTCGTGATAATGGCCAAGCAGGATTTTATGAAGGCGAAACAGCTAATATTATTGAAAAGTTCATGCGCCAGCATGGGGGAATCATAACTAAGGCTGATTTAAAAAATTATACGGCTAAATCACGCACACCATTAAAAGCACGTTGGAACAGCTATGAAGTACTTACTTCGCCGCCGCCTAGTTCTGGTGGCATTGCAATTTTACAATGGCTTAAAATGTATGAGCTAAAAAAACCAGTTAACGACATAGCTCATAACTCAACACCCTACGTACATTTACTTTCTGAAATAGGTAAACGTGTGTTTGCCGACCGAGCGGAGTATTTAGGTGATCCTGACTTTTTTAATGTGCCGGTAAATGCATTAGTTGATGAACCGTATTTACAAACACGTAGCAGCGGTATTTCGTTGGCAGCCATTACTACAACCGAAACAATAAAGCCTGGGTTAAAAGAAAGCGAACAAACCACACATTTTTCTATTATTGATAAAATGGGTAATGCTGTTGCAAATACTACGACCATAAACTTAGGGTTTGGCAGCGGTGTAGTGGTTGACGGCGCTGGCTTTATTTTAAATGATGAAATGGATGACTTTAGTGCTAAACCTGGTGTTATGAATGTGTTTGGTGCTATTGGCGGCAAAGCCAATGAAATACAGCCACACAAACGTATGCTTAGCTCTATGACGCCTACTATTTTATTAAAAGACAACACGGTACAAATGGTTACAGGCTCACCCGGAGGTACAACTATTATTAGCTCGGTTTATCAGTCAATTTTAAATGCTATTGAGTTTGATATGAGTGCAGAGCAAGTCGTTAATTCACCTCGCTTTCATCATCAGCTTTGGCCTAAAAACGTTGTACGTGCTCATGTAGGGTTGAATGATGAAGTAAAACTAAAGCTTCAAAAAATGGGTTACACAATTGACGAGCGCCACTTTGGTGACTTGCATGTAATTATCAATAAAAACGGGCAATTAGACGCTGCGTCTGAAAGTTCAGGAAGAGGTAAATCAATCGTTTTTTAATAGATAAAAGGTAGATACAAAAAACCGCTTAGCATGGACTAAGCGGTTTTTTTATTTACTGGGGTTTAAAGCCAACGAATTGCGTTAGTTACTCGCTCGTTATAAGTATCAAGCGGTGCACCTACACTGGCTACTAAAATAGTATCGGCTTGGGTGCCGCGATTAATTTGCCCTTCAAATCGCTCGTCTTGGAAATGGTCGTTGCCCAAACCAAACGATTTATTTTCAGAAGGAACAATAAATACCGTCATTGGCCCAAAGTCCGATTCAAAAATTAAGTGTAAGCCTCTTTCACCTTTAAAATCACAAAACATAGCGTAAGTTATATCACCTGGTAGCTCGTCTATGTGGCCACCTAATACAGCCAGCTTATCATTCACACTTTGCAGGCTAATAGGAGATTTTTTATCAAGCGCATTTATTTCGTAGTAAACATGTGCGAGTGCATGTTCGCCTGCTTCGTGACCAATATGTTGCTCTGAGCTAAAAAAGAACGCACTTACAGCCACCATAAATGACGCGGCTAAAGCAAGGTGCACACGATCAAACTTAAACCGAGATTTGGCATCAACCACATTGGTACCAGCAGCTTGTTCTTCCTGCAACGCCTTTTCTTTTAACGAGGTATTTAAAATAATACGGTCGGCTAAATTATCAGGTACAGGTATATCGAGTGCATCTTGGATATGCTTATCAAAATCTTTCATTTCATTAATAAAATTCTGTCGTTCAGGATTGCTTTGGGCAAACTCCTGAAGTTCTTTGTCAATATCGTTTGGCTGCGCAATAGTGCGGCGACGAAACTCAAGTTCATCCATTACTTTGATGCCCCTTTAAGTTGTTCATCATCACGGCTTAAAGCCTCTTTAAGTTGGTTTCTGGCACGGTATAGACGCGTCATAACTGTGTTTTTGTTTAAATCGAGAATGTCGGCAATTTCCTCGCCAGTACACCCCATTACAACTTGTAGCAATAGTGGTTCTCTGTATTCATCAGATAATAATCCAATTTGTCGTTGAATAACGGTTTGCTCCATTTCATCATCAAGCGAATGGCTGGTTTCATCAACCAACGTGTCGTTTTCTACATCGCTGTAGTCAAACTGTTTGCGTTCAAATCGGCGCGCATTCTCTCGTCGCAAAATAGTAAGTAACCATGGTTTTGCGGCTTTTTGATCAAGTAATGAGTCAAGTGAGCGCCAAGCACGCAAGAATGTCTCTTGTACTAAATCATCTGCTATGTGCGGGTCACGGCATAACCAATAAGCAAAGCGATAAAGCTCCTTATTGTAAACGTGGACCAAGGCTTCATAACGTTTTTGTTTCTCTGCCATATCGATTAAGACCTGATTGTTTGACTTTTTATTTCCCAACATAAGCACTTTTTACTACTTTATTTTTATTTAATTAAAAAAGATTCATCTTTAACTTCACTTTAGTTATAAAGGTCTTTTAATACAGTTGGTTGTAATTTTAATGACTGAGTTTGCTCGCTCTCTAGTATTTTTATAATAGCACCAAGATCGCTATTTGTAGCCTTATTACCATACAGTTGTGCTTGTAATTGAATAATTGCATTGTTTAGCTGCGGGTTATTTATACTTTGGCATAACTTATCAATTGCCCCTGTCTCTTCGTGTGTGACTTGCATTGCATAATGAGTAAGCTCGTTATAAAACGCTTTAATATCACCAGTTTTATGTACTTTTATCAATTTTTTTAAGCTGGGTTGATTAAGTGAAGTAGGTGAAGGCTGCACATTTTCAACTGTATTAATATTAGAACGGTTAAACCAATAAAACATTACAGTAATGATCCATAAAACATAACCCAGTATTGCAACACCAATAAACCACAACGGAGATTGGTTTATAACCGTTGCTGTTTGTGCCAAAGGTTTACCAGCACTATTACTTTCGGTATTAGCTTCATCCAAAGGTAAGTCGTTCATATTTTGTGGTGTATTAATTGGTGTGTTAACACTGCTGCTACTTGGAATAACAGTAATTGTTCGCTCTGCAATGGTCGCATAACTAATACGGTTTATTTTTGTATTAAACCACGGCAATTTTATTTCGGGTAATGTATATGTTCCAGGTTTTTGTGGAAGTAATGCGTAAGATGCAGTTTGTTGCGATACTACACGCCCATTACGAACAGCGTTGTTGTTTTCTTTTTGATCAGGGTAACTACGAATTCCCTCGATGGTAGGCATTGTTATATCAGGAAGTTGCTCTTTAGTTACCCCTAAAGCCGTGAGTGTAATAGTGCGTGTTATGGGAGTGCCTACTTCTACGGTGCTATCGTTAGGTTGCCATTCTTCATCTAGGTTCACCAGTTCGCTGGGTAGCCAAGCCCCTTTGTAGTCGCTTGGAATAGGTTTAATTTCTATTTCTAGATCGTCGCCAAGAGCAGATACTTCTAACTGACGATAATTTTGTTGAACTCGGCCCTGAAATACCGGAGCTGCAATAGTATAAGCACCACTTTTTTGGGGCTGAATTAAATACTCTCGGGTAATAACCAGGTATCGTTTTCCGTCGACTAATTCATAACTCTCTGTTTGTTTACCTAATTGGGTTAGCTGTGCATCTTCCATGCTGGGTGTACTTAAACTGCCATCAAGTAGCTCTTTAGCTAAGTACAGTTTTAACGTGTAAACGCCTGCTTCTTGGACGTATAGCGAGCTGCTAGAAAGTGATGTTTTTACAAAAATATCGTTATTTTTGTCTGCGTTTACCGCCCGTTTGGCGACAGTTAAATCAATGGGTTCAGAGCTAAGCCCAGCAACACTAAACGAGGGGATTGTATACTGCCCCTCAGTGCGGGTCATTAACTTAACGCTCCAAGTGGTTTGTTTATTAATGCTGCCGTTTATGATGTTTGTGCGGGTACTTAAACTTGTGGGGCCGACTACAAAGTCTTTTAACAATACAGATGTATCGGGTTGTTCACCATTAACGGTATCGTTTACTGAAATGTTAAGCATAAAAAACTCACCCGCTAATACTGGGTTTTTATCTACGCTTGCTTCGAGTTTTGTCGCTGCGAATGACGGCATCGCGCATAGTAGCAATAAACAGCAAAATAATCGCATTACCATGATTTTTCTACTCCTGTAGGGCGGCGTTGATATTGTCTTTTTTGGGCTTCGAGTTGCATTTTATTCCGTAATAAAATGGCCGGATCGTCCGGTACTTTTCTGAGTAATTGATTAAGCTGCTGCGCTTTTTCTTTTTCTTCGTTTGTCAGTTCACTTGCTTGGGCTTGCATAGCCTGTTGTTGCGCTTTTTGCTTTTGCTCATCGCTGACTAGTTGCTCGCTCATTGCCTGCGGTTTTGGCTGGTCAGACTGTTCAGCATTATTACTTTCGCTTTGCTTATTTTGTGGCTGTGCTTGCATATCAGGTTTATTTTGCTCTTGAGATTGCTCACCTGTTTGACCTTGCTGATCTTCAGAGGGTTCAGACTCCTGCTCAGATTTTTCGTTTGCATCGCTTTGGCTTTGTTTGTCACCTTTTTGAGAGTTGTTTTGGTCGTTATTTTGTTGCTCTTGCTCTTGCTCAGATTGATCGTTATTTGGTTGTTGGTTTTGATCGCCTTTTTGCTGATTTTCTTGGTCTTGGGATTCATCACCACTTTGTTCTTGTTGATTCTGTTGATTTTGTTGTTTTAACAACTGCTCAACTAAGGCCTGATTATCTGCGGCTTGGCTAAAATCACTTCGTAGCGTTTGAGCTTGTTTATAGGCGTTTATGGCCTCTTCTAGTTGGCCAGCTTTGGCAAGTGCATTGCCATAGTTGTAATAACCCGTGGCTGACTTATCTTGGCTAAATGCATCCAGTGCAGCATCAAAGTTGCCTTGCTTGTATAACGCTGCGCCTTTTAATTGGTTTGATTGCGCATTAGCGGCTTTGTCGTATTCTTCATTGTTATATGCGGTGAGTGCACGTTGGTCTGTATTTTTTAATATTGCAGGGAGCTCAAATGCATAAGCGTTTTGCTGCGGTAAAAAGGCAAGCAATAAAACTCCCCCTAAAAAGGCAGAGCGCCTAAATAAATACAAACCAAATGGTAATAAAAGTAAAAGCCCGTAAATACCCGCATCAATACGCCATAGCGCATGGCTTTGCGTCTCATCTTTAATTAACTCGCTGTTAGCCATTGGCGAAAACGTATTTATGTCGCTATTACTTGGTTGATAGCGCGCAAATTTACCACCGCTGCGGGTGGCCAAACTTTTCAGTTGTGAAATATTCAGAGTAGGGATGACAATTTGACCGTATCTATCTTTTAAAAAACCGCCTTCAGGTAATTTAATAGGTGCACCTTGCTCAGAACCTACCCCATAAATATTGAGTCTAAATGTTGTGTTACTTATAAAGCGTGTGACATCCGTTTGTTCTTCTTGTTCTATGCCGTCGGTTATTAAAATAATATCGCCATCAATATAGCCTGCTTGAGTTAATAGCTCTTTTGCCATATCAAGGCCTGCTAGTACGTTAGACCCTTTGTCGGGCATTATGTCAGGGCTCAGGCTGGGTATTAAATTACTGAGTGTTGTGGCGTCGTTGGTTAGCGGCGATATAGTATAGGCCGTGCCCGCATATGCGACTAAGGCGGTGTCGCCTTCTTTAAATAGCTCAATCATATCAAGAGATTTATAGCGTGCTTGTGTTAAACGGTTTGGCGAAATATCAGTGCTGTACATTGAATACGACATGTCAATTACAATGACACGTGCACTTTTACTTTGAAAAACAGGCACGTGTTTTTTTTCAAAGCTGGGGCCTGCACTAAATAAAACCCCTAAAGTGCAAAATACAGCTACAAGCCAAAGCGGTTGGCTGGTTTTGGTGTCCGTATCAGTCATAATAAATTGCGCTAAATGAGGGGCAATTAATTGCTCGCTTGTGGTTTTTTTGTGCTTAATTAACGCCACAAAAAACAGTCCAATTGCCGGTATAAGTAGCCATAAAACGGCAGGACGAATAAATTCAAAATCCATCAATTTGGCTCCTTTAATGCGCGCAGTGTATTTAGCATTACATTTAGACTAATTAAAAAAATAGCGATGAGTAATGGGTAATAAAATAATGAGCTTTGCGGGCGAAAGGTTTTTTCATCTGCACTAATGGGTTCAAGTTTATCAAGCTCAGCGTAAATCTGTTTGAGTCCCGCAACATCTTTTGCTCTAAAATAAAGCCCCCCGGTATCGTCGGCGATATTTTTTAGAAGGCGTTCATCCAAATTACTCCCGCCTGAGCCGCCCATATTAAATAGGCTAAATCCACGTGGGTTATCAGAGCCAACACCTATGGTATACACTTTAATACCTTCTTCCCGCGCTAGAAGTAGAGCGTCGTCAGGATTTAGGTTACCTGCAGTATTTTGCCCGTCGGTTAATAGCACGACGATTCGGTTGCTGTCTTCTTTACTTGCAAAACGTTTAACCGATAAACCAAGTGCATCGCCAATAGCTGTAGCGCGGCCCACTAGCCCTATTTGTGCTTCGTTAAGCATTTTGGTTACCGTTTTTAAATCGCGTGTCAGAGGGGTTTGTAAAAAAGCGGTATCGCCAAATAAAATAAGTCCGAGCCTATCGCCAGTCCGCTGTTCTATAAAATCGCTCAGTACGGCTTTTACCATGGTTAAGCGATCAACGTATTGACCATTGTAAGCCATATCTTGTTCGGTCATTGATCCAGATAAATCCACCGCAAGCATGATATCTCGCCCTTCATTTGGTAATAAAATTGGCTCATCTAGCCATGTTGGGTTTGCTGCTGCGCTGACAAGTAATAGCCAAAGTAGCCATTCAAATATAGATAAACGGCGTGATTGAGGTGCTGAATTTGGGTTATTTAAGGCATGCTTAGCAAAGCCCGGAATACGCAGGCGCGTATTGCTATTGCTTGCTATGGGTTTTAGTAATAAAAGCAACAAAGGTAATGGAATTAATAAAAATAGCCACGGCCAACTAAATTCAAACATGTAGTGGTTCCTTTACTTTAAAGCATTTGATTGCTTGGCTAAATTTTTTACTTAATGCTAAATCGCTGTTATCACTGCTGTATAGGCTTAAAATTTCTTGCTCGGTAAAAGTCAGCCCACTGAGTGTGTTTAGCGTTTCACACCATTGCTTTGTAGGCTGCGCGGCAAGGTGTTTACCGTAATATTCAATTACTAGGCGCTTTAAAATAATATGTAACTGCTGAGGGCTCTGCTCATTTTGACTCAATAAAACGGCATAGCGTTTTGCTTTTTTATATTGATACGCTTTATAAATTGCATAAACAGCACTCAATACCGCAATAAAAAGTAGAGCAATGATCACCCACCATGTTGGGGCAAGTGGCCACCAGTCAACGTGGTTTGGTGCTATTACATCGTGCAGGCCATCAAGAGGATTGGTTTGCATGGTTTATTTTCTCACTAGCTGCAGCTCAAGTGGGTCGGCTGCATTGAATGATATTAAATTAAGACCCGATTTAGTTAAGCGAGTAAGGCGTGTATTAAATGCATCTTCTGCATTTTTGGCAAACTGTGCCCTAAATGTATTATCCATGAGCGGTAAGGCAAAGTTTTGTCCGTTCGCATTAACCGTTACTGTGTTTTTAAAAGCGGGTAATTGATGTTCAAATGGGTCGCTAATATGGCACCCTATGAGCTCACAATGACGGCTAAGTATTTCAAGCTGTTTAAAGCTTGCGTCATCTAAGGCGCTAAAGTCAGAGACTAAATAAACTAAACTCCCAGGTTTTGCTAAATGATTAAGGCGCTTTAGGTTATCACTAAAGTTATTGCTGGCTTTAGCATCAATATTTGTAAGGGCTTGCTGATGATTTGCACATAAGTTGTGGCAAAGCTTTAATACTGCTTTTTCTCGCGCACTCGGCTTAAGTTCTAGGTGTGCATGCTGATTGAATACAATACCGCCAATTCTGTCGCCACGCTGGCACGCAGACCAAGCAACTAATGCACTAATGTGCGCAGCTTGTACTGACTTAAGCAGTAGCTTTGAGCCAAATAGCATAGAGTTTGAAAAATCGGTAAATACAAAAACTGGGCGTTCTTTTTCTTCTTGAAAAAGTTTTGTATGGGTTTCGCCTGTACGCGCTGTAACTCGCCAGTCAATTGAGCGTATATCGTCACCTTGCTGGTAATGACGTACTTCGGCAAACTCCATACCACGGCCTTTGTGCGGTGCAAGGTATTGCCCCGCTAAAGTATTTTTAATCTTTACCTTAGGGGCAAGCTCAAGCAGTTGCGCTTTGGCTTTGTAATACATCAGCTCTTTTAGTGCTAAATTAACACCGTGGCTATGGCTTTGTTTAAGCCATGCCTGAGGGTCTAATTGTTTTTGCATAAATTACGGTACAGCTACCAGTTCAACAATTCGGCTAATGACCTGATCTTTAGTAATGCCATCGGCCTGTGCCTCGTAACTCAAAATAATACGGTGACGTAATACATTATGAACAACGGCTTGTATGTCATCAGGGGCTACAAAGTCACGGCCCTGTAACCACGCATGAGCACGTGCACATTTATCTAGCGCAATAGTTGCACGAGGGCTTGCGCCAAATTCAATCCAGCGGCCCAATTGCTCATCTAGTTTAGCGCCTTCTCGCGTTGCAATAATAAGTTGAACTAAATACTGCTCAAGTGGCTCGGCTAAGTACAAACCTAAAATTGCTTGGCGGGCAGCAAATAATTCGCTTTGGCTAATTTTTTGTAAAACAGCTTGCTGCTCTTTTAATGCCTCGCCTCGTGTTAGGCGTAAAATGTCAAGCTCGTGCTCGGCGCCCGGATAACCAATACTCAAATGTAATAAAAAGCGGTCAAGCTGTGCTTCAGGTAGCGGGTAGGTGCCTTCTTGCTCTAGCGGGTTTTGAGTTGCCATAACCATAAATAAGTCGCTAAGTGGGTACGTGTTTTTACCTACCGTCACTTGACGTTCAGCCATGGCTTCAAGTAAAGCTGACTGTACTTTTGCTGGGGCACGGTTAATTTCATCAGCCAAAATAAGGTTATGAAAAAGTGGGCCTTTTTCAAATACAAACTCGCTTGTTTGTTGGCGGTAGATATCAGTACCTGTAACATCCGCAGGTAATAAATCGGGTGTAAACTGTACACGTTGGAACGAACCTTCAATACCTTTTGCAAGCGCATTTACGGCGCGTGTTTTTGCAAGCCCTGGAGGGCCTTCAACTAATAAATGGCCGTCAGCTAAAATAGCAATAAGTAGTGCTTGAGTAAGCTCTGGCTGGCCAATGATTTGTGTATCTAAGTACGTTTTTAATTGTGAAAATGCGTTAGCTGCCATAATAAGTGGACTGTCCTCGTCAGCTGGGTTAGTACCTAAATGGGTTAGGTTGCAAATACTGACCTATTTATAAGGTTTATAATTAGGTAACTCAAGAGTTAGACTGTATTTTTTAAAATAGTTCGTTATTTTTTAACGGTTTTTAGCGTACCACAAATCTTTGTAAATGCGTTTAAAAAAGCCTATTGTGTGATATGTAAACATGACTACTTTGTATAAATTTCAGTTTATCTATTGGCTTTAGCACACGGGTTGTTTAGAATCGAGGAAAACAAACAGGTCAGACCTGTCAGCGGGAGAGCATAAATGTCTGAGCAAAACATACTAAAAACACCAAAGGGTGATCGTATTGCCATAGTAAGTGGCCTTCGTACACCGTTTGCAAAACAAGCAACAGCATTCCACCACGTACCAGCACTTGATATGGGTAAATTAGTGGTTAACGAAATGCTTGAGCGATTAAATTTCGACAAATCAGAAATCGATCAACTTGTATTTGGTCAAGTAGTACAAATGCCAGAAGCGCCGAATATTGCGCGTGAAATTGTACTGGGTACAGGCATGCCAGTTGGTGTTGATGCTTATTCAGTGTCACGTGCATGTGCTACCAGCTTTCAGGCAATTGCTAACGTAGCTGAGTCTATTATGGCGGGCTCAGTAAGTGTAGGTATTGCCGGTGGTGCAGATTCATCGTCTGTATTACCTATTGGCGTAAGTAAAAAATTGGCAGGTAGTTTAGTTGATTTAAACAAGGCGCGTACTTTAGGCCAACGCTTACAAATTTTTTCAAAGCTACGTTTAAAAGACTTAATGCCAGTACCGCCTGCAGTTGCAGAGTATTCAACCGGTCTTTCAATGGGTCAAACGGCTGAGCAAATGGCTAAAACACATAATATTAGCCGTGAAGATCAAGATGCATTAGCACATCGTTCACACACGCTTGCAACGCAAGCCTGGGCTGATGGCAAGCTTAAAGATGAAGTAATGACGGCTCATTTACCACCGTATAAAAGCTTTATTGAAGAAGATAACAATATTCGTAAAAACTCTACTGTTGAAGGTTACGCAAAGCTAAAACCTGTATTTGACCGTCAACATGGCTCGGTTACAGCTGCTAATGCAACACCGCTAACAGATGGTGCAGCTGCGGTATTAATGATGAACGAAAGTAAAGCGCGCGCGCTTGGTTACGAAATTTTAGGTTACGTTCGCAGCTTTGCGTTTTCTGCTATTGGTGTAGAGCAAGACATGCTAATGGGTCCTGCGCATTCAACGCCTATCGCACTTGACAGAGCCGGTATTACGCTTGCTGATTTAGATTTAATTGAAATGCATGAAGCATTTGCATCGCAAGCCCTTGCGAACATGAAAATGTTTGCCTCAGACAAGTTTGCGCAAGAAAAACTAGGTCGTAGCAAAGCAATTGGCGAAATTAACATGGATAAGTTTAACGTGAATGGTGGCTCACTGGCATATGGTCATCCATTTGCAGCAACAGGTGCTCGCTTAATCACACAAAGCTTAAACGAGCTTAAACGTCGTGGTGGCGGTTTAGCATTAACAACAGCGTGTGCTGCTGGTGGTTTAGGTGCAGCCTTTGTATTGGAGAGCGCGTAATGACAGATTCAGTTTTTAATTTAGCGGTAGACGAAAACAAAATTGCCGTTGTAACTATCGATGTGCCGGGTGAAAAAATGAACACCCTGCGCGACTCGTTTGCAGACGATTTAAAAGCGTTATTAGCACAAGCACAAGAGCATGCTGTTAAAGGCATGGTTTTTATTAGCGGCAAGAGTGATAACTTTATTGCAGGCGCTGACGTGAAAATGCTTGATAGCGTAGAAAAACGTGAAGATGCGCTTGCCATTAGTGAGCTGTGTCATCAAGCTTTTTTTGATATGAAAAAACTACCTTATACCACGGTAAGTGCCATTCATGGTGCGGCGCTTGGTGGCGGTTTAGAGTTTGCATTAGCGTGTGATTACCGTGTTGGTACTGATAGCGATTTGACGAAAATTGGCTTGCCTGAAGTTCAACTAGGTTTATTACCTGGTGGCGGTGGTACGCAGCGTTTAACAAAAATCGTGGGCATTCAAAAAGCACTTGAGTGGATGCTAACCGGTAAGCAAATACGTCCTAAACAGGCTAAAAAAGCAGGCGTATTGGATGAGTGTGTACCGCATAGCGTACTTTTAAAAGTGGCAAAAGAATTTGCCGCTAAGAAAAAGCCACAAGCTAAAGAGCCAAAGCTCGATAAAGTAAGCAAGTTATTAGAGTCAAACCCATTTGGCCGTAACTTTATCTTTAAAAAAGCGAAAGAAAACGTCTTGAAAAAGACGGGCGGGCACTATCCAGCGCCATTAGCTATTATTAAAGCGGTACGTGCAAGCGTAGAACTTGATGAGCTAAAAGCTTACAAAACAGAAGCTGAGGGTTTTGCAACACTTGTAATGAGTGAGCAATCTAAAGCGCTTCGTGGCTTATTTTTTGCTACCACTGAAATGAAAAAAGAGTGGCGCAATGACGATGCACCCGCAATTACCAAAACGGCAGTATTAGGTGGTGGCTTGATGGGCGCGGGTATTGCCCACGTCAGTGCTGTAAAAGCGAAGCTGCCTGTTCGTATTAAAGATGTAGCAGAGCAAGGCATTAGCAATGCAATGAACTACACCTACAAAATTCTTGATAAGCGCCTTAAGCGCCGCATTATGTCTAAAGCAGATATGCAGTTAACAATGAACCGTATTACTGGTACAACTGACTACAGTGGCTTTAAACACATTGATTTAGTTATTGAAGCGGTATTTGAAGACTTAGCGTTAAAGCAAGGCATGGTTGCTGATGTAGAACAGCAATGCCAAGAGAATACAATTTTTGCAAGTAATACGTCATCGTTGCCTATTTCACAGATTGCGGCAAACGCTGCACGTCCAGAAAACGTTATTGGCCTGCATTACTTCTCACCAGTAGAAAAAATGCCACTGGTTGAAATTATTCCGCATGAAGGAACGTCTCAAGAGACAATTGCACGTGTTGTTAATTTTGCGCGTAAGCAGGGTAAAACACCCATTGTTGTTAAAGACATGGCGGGTTTTTACGTAAACCGTATACTTGCACCTTACTTAAATGAAGCAGCTAACTTAATGCTTGCAGGTGAGCCAATTGAAAAAATTGATGCAGCCCTTGTAGAGTTCGGTTTCCCGGTAGGACCGCTTGCGTTACTTGATGAAGTAGGTATTGATATTGGCTCTAAGATTGCGCCAATTCTTGAAAAAGAATTAGGTGAACGCTTTAAAGGACCTAATGCCTTTTCACGTATGATTGATTCAAAACGCCTTGGTCGTAAAACGGGTCGTGGTTTTTATGATTACGAGAAAAAAGGCAAAAAGGTTGATGAGTCAGTATACGAGCTACTAGATGTAACACCTAATTCACGTTTAAACAAAAGTGAAATTGCACAGCGTTGTGTAGCGCAAATGCTAAATGAAGCTGCACGTTGTTTAGACGAGGGCATTATTGCAAGCCCACGTGATGGTGACATTGGTGCTATTTTTGGTATTGGGTTCCCACCATTCCTCGGTGGTCCATTTAGCTACATGGACAAACTCGGTGCGAGTAAAGTAAGTTCGGATATGTCTACGCTTGCCAATAGCAACGCTATATTTACACCGTGTGAGTCGCTAGTATCAATGTCTGAGTCAGGTGAAACGTTTTATGGCCAAAAGCCAACACAAAACGAAACCGTTGCTGAAGTAGTAAAGCTAGAAACACTAGAGCCAGAAGCAGACGAGGTATCTGAAGAGCAATCAGACGTTGCTAAAGATGATACTAAATAACGTTTAACACGTATTAAAAAACCGCATTTATATGCGGTTTTTTTGTGCCATACATAGGCTAAATAACAGACTTATAAGCGAACTTAATTCGCATTTAAATGTTGCTCTATCATGTTACGGTCTTTTTCAGGCATGTTTTCCACAACTAAATTAAACGAGTTATCAATCATGCGTTCAATTTCACCTTGGGGAATTGACCCGTCTAAAATAACCGTATTCCATAAACGTTTATTCATGTGGTAACCAGGGATAACCGCGGGGAAAATATCGCGTAATGAAAGTGCTTCATCAGGATCGCACTTTAAATTTAGCCACCAAATTACTTCACCGTTTTCGTTTGTTTCACCATCGTTACCAACAGCAAGGGTGGCGAACATTTTATGATTCACTTTGTAAACATCAACCTCTTGAGCAAATGGCTTTGTAACCAACACAAGCGGCTTTTTGATTAAATACTCATGTACTTTTATTTGATCCATGATCCATTCCTTGAAGTCATACTAGGTAGATACACCATAGCAGTTTTTTAATGAATTGATTATATGTATTTTAGTATAAATAGAGATTTTACAAGTCAATACAAGGTATAAGCCTATTTAGCTCACTTTATTGTTGAACAAAGTTGAGTTCGTGGTATGTTTCTGGCAATCAAAAAAATAATAGGATTTACACATGCCAAAGGCGAGTGATGTTAAAAAAGGCACAGCTATTGAATTTAATGGTCGTGTATTAGTAGTAAAAGATATTGTACGTTCTGTTCCTCAAGGCCGTGCTGGTGGAAGCTTATACCGCATGCGTTTATACGATGTAGTAACCGGCGGTAAAGTTGATGAAACGTTTAAAGACAGCGATATGCTAACGCTTGCTGATTTAATTCGTCGTGAAGCTATGCTGTCGTACATAGACGGTGATGAATACGTATTTATGGATAGCGAAGACTACACGCCGTATAACTTAAACAAAGACGCGATTAGTGAAGAAATTTTGTTTATTAATGAAGAAACCCAAGGTGTGCACGTTATTGTCATTGATGGAGCGCCTGTAGGGCTAGACCTACCTTCAAGCGTTGAACTTGTTGTTGAAGAAACCGATCCTTCTATTAAGGGCGCTTCAGCCAGTGCTCGTTCAAAACCAGCACGTATGTCTACAGGGCTGAATATATCTGTTCCTGAGCATATTTCAACGGGCGATCGCATTCGTATCAATACGGTTGAAAACAAGTTTATGGGGCGCGCTGAAAAGTAGCGCTTATCAAGTTATTAATTAAATTTGAAAGCTGCGCTCTCAATAGGGTCTGTTGATCTTTTAGGGGGGCTATTTACGCTTTGTTGCCTACATGGATGTAGGTAAGCGGCACGAGCAGGATGCGAAAGCTTCACTCAGTTTTTACTTATTCTTATATGGATGTAAGCCAGTAGAGTAATGCAGTAGCCGTTATAGAGCCCACTAGGTTTCACACCTCGCGTCGCGATTAAATCCTCCAAGTTTTAACAAACTTCAATCCGCAAAGGTCAACAGCCACTAAAAACGCGGCTTTTTTGCTAAAGGTGTATTGCTTTAAATTTAATTGAAGAAACGTTAAACTGCGCGCCTTAATTCAATTGGCGAGGGTATGTGGTTTTGTGGTTGGCTTTACTCAGTAGTTTGTTTATTTCACTCATGTACTTAAACACTATAAAAAAAGGCATGCCTGTAAAGCGCTGGCTTGTACTCAGTGCGCTGCTTGGTCCACTGGCTTGGTGTTTGTTTAACGTGCACTACAGGCGAGCCTGGCTGCGTAACGTGGGTGTTAAAGCGTGCATATGGCGCCCTTAATTAAGAGACGCCACATTGCTTGCTTTAGATCTTATTAAGCTTGGTGTTGCTTTACTTTGTTGTTGTTTTAAAAACTCGGTGAATTCGTCTTTAGACAACGGTTTTGAGTAGTAATAGCCTTGCACCGTTTCGCAGTTAAGTGCTTTTAAAGTGTCTATTTGGTATGCTTGTTCAACACCTTCTGCAACCACATGCAGGTCTAGGTTTTGCGCTATTGTCACAATTGAATCGACCATATTGCGCCCGCGCTCATTTTTCATGTCATCAATAAACGCTTTATCTACTTTAAGTGTATTAAGCGGAAACTGCTTTAAATAAGCTAAAGAAGAGTACCCTGTACCAAAGTCATCCATGGCTAAATGTATACCTCGTGCGCTTAGTGAACGCATAATGTTAATGGCTTCATTTGGATCGTCCATTACTGTGCCTTCGGTAATTTCTAACTCTAAAAAGTACGATGGCAATGCATTTTTTTGCAAAATAATATCTATTCGCGACGTTAAATCGGGGAGGCTAAATTGTTTAGCAGACAAGTTAACAGCAACGCGCCCATTAAACAGCCCATCGTCCAGCCATTTTTTTACATCTCGACAGGCTTTGTTTAAAACAACTTCACCAATATCTATTATTTGACCTGTTTCTTCAGCAATAGGAATAAAAACACCTGGGCTTATAATGCCTTTTTTAGGTGTAATAAAGCGTACTAATGCTTCCATACCGGTTAGCTTACCGGTTCGTATATTCATTTTTGGTTGATAATAAACTTCAAAGTGGTCTTCTTTTAAACCAAAACGCATTAGGTTTTCTATTTGTAAACGTTTAACAGCTTGGCGGTTCATGGTGTCGTTGAAAAACAGGTAGCTATTACCTTTCTTTTTCGCGTGATACATAGCGGTATCGGCATTTTTAAGTAATACTTCAGGGGTGTTTCCATCTTCAGGGAATAGCACAATACCAACGCTTGAGGTAATGGCCAGCTCATGTCCTGCCATTTTAAATGGGGTCGAAATAGCGGCTAAAAACTGTTTTGCAGTGCGAGTTATGACATGAATGTCGTTTGTATTTGACATAACAAGCGCAAATTCATCGCCTCCTAAACGATAAAATACATCGTTTTCACGGGTGAGCTTATTTAATCGCATAGCGAGTTTGGCTAATAAGCTATCACCAAGTTGATGGCCTAATGAGTCATTTATTTTTTTAAAATTATCTAAATCAAAAACCAGTAATGCGTGATGGGCGTCTTGTTTTACTAGTTTATGTAAGTTAGTAAAAAATAAATTACGGTTTGGCAGGCTCGTGGTACGGTCGCGGTTTGATAAATTGTGTAATTGCGATTCTGCTTTTTTACGTTCTGTTAAATCTGAATAAACAACCACATAGTTAGTTATCTGATTTTGCTCGTTTTTAATTTCATCAATCGATATTTCTATTGGCAGCAATACACGCTCATTATTGCGCAGTTTAATTTCTTGTTGAATATGCTCAGTTTGGCGCACTACATCGATAATGTTTTCAACGTAACTTGTATCGTATCCAGGCAAATTAAAACCTTTATTTAGGTATTGTTCGCGCATACCCCCAAATAACGTTAAAAAACTGGGATTTATATCGACTAATTTAAAGTTTTTATCGTAAATTGCTAGCGCATCAGTAAACGATTCAACACATTTTGCAAACAAATTTAATCGTTCTTCGGTTGATTTTAACTGTGAGATGTCGCGTACTGTTCCTGTCATTCTTAGTGGGGCTAGGTTTGCATCTTTTTCGATAACCTTGCCGCGGTCCAGTACCCAATGCCATTTACCAAAAGTATCTTTAATTCTGTATGTTGCTTCAAAGAACACGCTTTGCTCGGCAAAATGTTTTTTTAGTAGGTGCTCAACATGTGGAATATCTTGCGGGTGTATAAGGCCTTTATTTGGTGGGAAACCCATAATAGTGGGGGAGTTCATCATATATTTATCGTTAATACGAATAACTTCACCCGTTTTTATGTTCCAATCCCACAGGGTATCACCACTGCCTTCTACAGTACTTTTTAAGCGCTTTTCAGACAATCGAAGCTGGCGGCGAGAACGCCTCAGTTTGTATATCACAAATAACAGGTACGGAAGAACGAGCGCTATAATAGCGCTTGAGAAAAAGAGTATGGTATCTGAATTGTATTTAAATGAAGACTCAAAGGCGAAAAGATCAAATGAGTAAGCAAGTAATACAACTGACAAGCTTAGTTTTATTGTTTTTATTATCATTTTTTATTACTTCTAATTTACAAATGATAATTTAAAACAAGCTAAACCCAGAGTCAAAGAGAATGCGAGTAAACGGGTGTTTTTTGAGGTTTATTAACTTTAGCGTTACTTAATAGCTCATATCTTGGTCTATCTTCAGTAAAAAGTACCAGCGCATAATCTTTAATTTCTTGTAAAGTCAGCATATTTAATGCCGATAGTAATCGTTTTTGCATATCAAAATTATGATCCCTATTACCTATGGCAAGCCACAATCGTTGTGAACGCAAACGTAAGTTTTTATCTTTTTCTGCAATGTGCGTCTTTAAACCATGCTTTTGTTGCTGCCAGCTTTGCTCGTCTAATCCACCAATATTACTCAAGTATTGATTTACAAAGTGACTATGGCGATGCAATAAAGTTTTTGCGTCAAATTTAGGGGACTGTATATAAAAGGCAATTCCTGCTCGGGTGTTAAAAGGTGCGTAACCCGCACCAACTAAATAGCCTAACTGCTGTGTTGTGCGTAATTCGTTAAAGTAGTCTTGGTTCATCAAATGGTTTAATGCCATCATTTTAACTTTTTCGTTTACGTCATCGGTTTGAGCCTGGTAATACACCACCATAGCGTGATCATTACACGGTAACTCAATTTCATAGCGTGTTGCTTTTTTAATTTCAAATAAAGGGCGCCTTAAATCGTCAATTGTTGCAGTGTGACGTAAGTGAACGGCCACCTTTTTTTGAAATTCAATAGCGTGGTTTTCTTGCCAGTTACCGTGTAGGAACGACTCAACATGTAATGCTTTAAAAAAGTCTTGTCTAAATTCATTAAATTGCTGAAAACTAGTTGTTTTTAAAGCTGCGGCAAGTTCGTTAGGCTGAGGATTCCAAGGCATTATTTTAGCACCTAAAATACTAAATAATTCGCTAACAGGCTTATTTTGATTGCTATTACGCCAGTGCCTTACTAATTGTTTTTTGTATTCAGCAAAGCGTCTGGCACATATATCTACATTAAATAACGCGTCGAGCAGCTCATCTACTAACTCCAGTTGGCTCGACGATAATCCAGCGGTGTGAAGTGTTAGCCCGCCTTGATGAGATGTTAAATGATAACTAAGCCCTGCAAGCTCAGCAGGGTAAAACTGCTCGCCAACACTGTCCATAAATAAATCGCTAAATAAGCGAGTTAAGGCCATGTGCTTTACGTCTTTTACAGCAAAGTGAGAGTCCATGGCTAAATAAAAGTGGCCTTTAGCTACTCTAAATGTGTTGTCTTGTTTAAACCAAAAATCAAAACCCGGTTTTTTAACTAAAAGAGTAGGTTGGTTTTGAGGCTTTTCTACATCAAAAAGCTCAACATTTTTAGTTAAGTATGGATTAGCCGTGGGTAACAGCATATTTTTTAGAGGTTTGTTAATGTCGCTAAGTGCGTCAAGCCAGCTAGGCGATACCTTTTCTACTTTGTAAGGTGTGTTGTACCACGCTGTTTTATGTTCAGGCTCGACATCAGGATGTATAAGTACAATGCGCATATTGTTAGGTTTTAACCATTGCATCGCCATTTCGTGCGTTGCCTTTTTAAAGCCTTCCATTAGGTAGTCACCCTGCACATAATTACATTCGTCGTAATGCTGCATATTTATGCTTAAACTACTTACCCAATCAATAAGGCGTGATTTTTCTTGGTTATCAAATGCTATTTGTAATAGGTTTTTTTTATCCTGGTACAGGCGTGGTAATTTTTCTGTGTTGTTATTTATTAAGCAAATGTACTCAAAGAGCATTTCGATAATGTCTTCAAAGTATTCAATGCCCTCATCGGTGAGAGCCATACTTATATTAAAATCTTTAAAGTTACTGCCGTTAATGCCACCACCCGCAGAAAGGGCGTTTATCCAACCTTGTTCTTTTAAAATAGAATAGAGCGAACCTTGCCCTTCATAGCCAAGTAAATGCGCGATAAAGCTCACTGTTTTGTGGCGGTAAAAGTCATCAATATTGGGCATTGCAAAACTTACTATTAGCTTTTGCATGTGCTTATGTGGCTCTATATGTAAAATTTTCCCTAGGTCTTGCTCTCTGTAAAGGGGTTCGTTGATCTCAGGTTTTACAGCCTTTTTATTGCCAATAATGTCGTTAAAGTATTTGTTTGCCCAGGTTTGAAGTGTGTCTAACTCTTCATTTGCACATATAACCAGTGTCATCCACTGGGCTTGATAGTGATCATTAAAAAAGTCGCGAAGTTCGTCGCTAATACAGCGTTCTCTGTCTGCTAATGTTTGCAGGTTACCAACAGAGAATTTAGCGAAAGGGTGCGCTGGGTTAACGGTTTCTTTATGGGCCTGATAAATACGGCGTGCATCGTCTTTAATTTTTAGTTTAAATTCAGCTTCTATGGCATTGCGTTCTTTTTCTGTTTCTGTGGCGCTTAACAAGGGGGCAATAAAAAAACGGCTAAATTGTAATAAAGCATGTTTAAATTCTTGATTGTTTATATCAAAAAAATAGCAACTGTGTTCTGTACCCGTCCATGCATTGGTATTACCGCCAGCTTGAGATACAAAATTATTAAAACTGCCTGAGTCTGGAAATTGATCTGTGCCTAAAAAAAGCATGTGTTCTAAAAAGTGAGCAAGGCCTTGCCTGTCAGAGGGATCGTCAAAATGGCCCGCGTTTACAGCCATTGATGCTGCGGCCTTAGTCGAATCTTTATCTTGCACAAGCAGCACTTTTAGACCATTGTCCAGTGTAAGGGCGTGGTATGCTCTATTATCATTGCGGCTGATATTCAAATGATGCTCCTGAAACTAAATACTTACTTGATAACAATAGAGGATAACTTCAGGGTAGCGAGAATATGCTAAAAGATTTACCTGAATGTCTTGAAAGAACTATTTTTAGAAAAAATAACTTTATGTTGTTAATATAGCTGACAAGTGAGCAAACTGGCTACTGTTTATATTCTTAAATCGGTTGATTTTTTATGAAAACAATCTTAATAATGCGTCACGGCGAAGCGGCCCCTATGCAGGCTGACGATGCGGCAAGAAATTTAACCCAAGTGGGTCATTTAGAAGCAAAAAAAATGGGGCTATGGCTTGCCAAAAACTTTTCTCCAGACGCGCTGTTAGTTAGCCCTTACACACGCGCTCAGCAAACTGCAAATGGAGTGGCTGAAACTATAACGTTTAAATACAGTGAAACGTGTAACGATGTCATCCCAGAAGGCAAACCCCATGTTGCTGCCGATTACCTTGAAACATTAATACAAATGCACCCAGAGTGTAATTGCTGGTTAGTTGTGGCTCACATGCCAATAGTGAGTTATTTGGTTGATCAGCTTTGTCCTGGAAACATGCCTATATTTAACACGGGTGCTGTGGCTGTCATACATTACAATGATGATACCCACCGCAGCGAATATATAAGTATAAACGCCCCTGCTGATTTATAAATAATGAGAAAAATATGACGATTGAACGCCTTCAAACCGGTGCCCGAATGAGCCGTATAGTAAAACACAATGGCACTGTTTATTTGTGTGGGCAAGTGTGTGCTGATGCTGAAAAAGACATAACAGAGCAAACGCAAACCATGCTTGATAAAGTAGAAGCGTTATTAGACGAAGCGGGTAGTTCAAAACAGCATATGTTAAGCGCAACAATTTATTTGAAAAGCATGCAGCACTTTGCACAAATGAATGCCGTATGGGATGCGTGGGTTCCGCAAGGACACGCACCAGCACGTGCATGTGTACAAGCTAAAATGGCGCGCGATGCGCTATTGGTCGAAATTTCGGTTGTGGCAGCACTCAAGGACTAATTTTGTATGAACAAAGCGCGGGTGGTACTCATAACAGGTTCTAGCCGAGGGATTGGTGCAGCCACCGCTTTTTATTTTGCGCGCCATGGATATGATGTATGTATTAACTATAAGACTGATTTAGTTAAAGCAGAACAGGTTGCCGATAAAATAAGACGTTTTGGCGTAAGGGCCGAACTAGTAAAAGCCGATGTGTCTCAAGAGAGTGATGTTAGCGCTTTATTTTCACGTATAGATGAAGTATTTGGTCGGCTCGACGTGCTTGTAAATAATGCCGGTGTGCTTAAACCTCAAATGCCGCTGCTAAACATGGACGCTGAGCGAATTAACCAATTACTCACTACAAATATTACCAGTGCATTTATATGCAGCCGAGAAGCTATTAAGCGAATGTTACCCGGCAGTAGTATCGTCAATGTGTCATCGGTAGCGGCTAAAACTGGGTCACCAAATGAATACATTGATTATGCAGCCACAAAAGGTGCGATTGATACGTTGACTATGGGTCTTGCTAAAGAGCTTGGTTGCAAAGGGATACGTGTTAATTGTGTTAGGCCTGGCCTTATTTATACTGATATGCACACAGATGGCGGAGAAGAGGGGCGAGTAGAGCGGCTTAAAAGTAATCTTCCTCTGCGCAGGGGTGGTCAACCTGAAGAAGTGGCTGCTGCAATCTATTTTTTAGCCTCAGACTCTGCCTCATTTACTACTGGCGCTTTTATTGATGTAGCTGGTGGCTTATAAATTAAAGTAAAACCGCCAACCAAAACGATAAACTAACTACACTTAAAATAGTTGATAGCACCACCGCTCCAGCAAGCGTTGCTTCATGCTGTTTAATTTGGCTGGCTATTAAATAAGCATTCACGCCAACAGGTGAGGCACTTAATAAAACAAGTACGGTAAGTATTTGAGGGTCGAGCTTAAACAAATACGACCCAGTTATTAATACGCCTGCGGGGAGTATTATAATTTTTAGAATAGATGCAAGTAAGGCAGGTTGCCAGTTTGCTGCTATTTTATAAAACGCTAAGTTTGCACCCAATACAAATAGCGCACAGGCAATGGCGGGGGTCGCTAATAATGCCAAACTATCCGTTAAGTTTTTAAATAGTTCAACCCCAGATATATTAATAATTAAGCCACAACCAATACTCAAAACAATAGGGTTTAGCACCATGCTTTTACCAAATTGTAGCCACGAGAACGAACTGCTATTGCCTTTTGCCCCAATTAAATAGGTCAGTGCAAATAATAAAGTACTATGAAACGTGATGATCATAAAAGCAATTGCAATCATCTCTTTGCCTAAGGACGCAATTATAATTGGGATACCTACCAACACCATATTGGAATAACTAGCAGCAAGGCCAAATACGCCATGCTTTTGGTAGTTTTTTGGATGTTTTTTATTTAAATAATACCGATCAACTAAAATACCTAACCCAAAAACACACAGCACTGGAATATAAAAGCTTAAAAACGCAGAAAGACTAATGCTTTGTTTTAAGTCTATTTGCGACATATTCAATAACAAAAAAGCCGGTAAACTTATATAAAATGTGAATTTACTTAGGCCTGCAATGTGCTGTTTGTCAAAAAACGAGAGTCGGCAACAGCAATAACCCAATGCGACAATGAATATTAGTGGAAAAATAATAGATACAATATGCACGTAGTTACTTCCTAGTAATATGTTGGGTTAGCGTCTGAATTCATCGCTTTGTGGTAAGTTTATTAAAATAAGTACTGCGCCTTTACCACCGTATTCAAGTGGCGCCTGATGCATTGCAATAACGTCTGGATGCTGAACTAGGTACTGAGGAATTTTATGTTTAAGTATCCCTCCACCAATTCCATGCACTACGCATGCACAGTAATAATGTTGCTTTTTACATTCATGAATAAGCCCTGCTAATTCATCTTTAGCAATTTCTTTGTTTAAGCCATGCAAATCAAGTGTTAAATCAGGTGCAAAGTCGCCTCGGCGTAATTGTTTGGGTAAATAAGTGTCGTGCCCTTCTTTTACGTAATTGACAGTGCCATGGGTGTCTATATCGGGAATATATTCATCTGAGAAATAAAATTCAGATTGAGCCTGCTTTTTTTGCTGGGCAAATTGCTTTGCTTGTGACACCTTAGGCTTTGTATCAAAACGATGAGTATCTTGTTTAAATACTTTAGCGCCTGTGATCGTTTGACGAAATAAGTCTATGTCGTCATTGCTTAGGGACGATTGTGATGGAGAGTCTTTTTTCATAACTATTACCTAAACAAAAAAACGTAAAAACGCAGCGCAAAAGGCGGTACAATACTTAAATGATGGGCAATTGTAATTTGCCTAGCGCATATAGGCAATGCAATCGTCTTAAAGACTCAAAACAGTCAGTAAGCTAATACAGGTAAACATATATGAGCGATTTACAAATAGAAGAAGCAACACTCGAAGAAGCTGTTGCAGAACTGTCAACTTTACATGACTGGTTACGTTGGACTACAAGCCAATTTGCAAGTAGTAGTATATTTTTTGGACACGGCACTGATAACGCGTGGGACGAGGCGGTAAGCCTGCTTTTGCCAGCGCTTAGCTTACCCGTTGATGCACCAAAAGAATTAATGCATGCACGTTTAACAAGTACAGAAAAAAACCGTCTAGCGGGTCTTATCGCAGAGCGTATAAACGACTGCACACCAGTACCTTATTTAACTAACATTGCATGGTTTGCAGGCATGCCGTTTTACGTAGATGAACGTGTACTAATTCCCCGCTCACCATTTGCAGAGCTTATTAGCAATCGCTTTACGCCTTGGCTTTTGGAGCCAAGCTCGGTAAATCGCATTTTAGATTTATGTACAGGGTCGGGTTGTATAGCCATCGCACTTGCACAAGCATTTGAACAAGCGCAAGTAGATGCTGTTGATATTTCGTATGAAGCGCTTGAAGTGACTGATATCAACATTAACGACTATATGTTAAGTGATCGCGTGCTACCTATCCAGTCAGATGTATTTAGTGGTGTAGAAGGTCAAAAGTACGACTTGATTGTTGCCAATCCACCTTATGTTGACGCTGAAGACATGGCAGACTTGCCGCGCGAATTTCACCATGAGCCAGAGCTAGGCCTTGCATCAGGTCACGACGGGCTTGACGTAACGCGTACTATTTTAAGTGAAGCCAGTAATCATCTAACTGATAACGGTTTGTTATTTGTAGAGGTGGGGAACTCTATGGTACATATGGATGCACTTTATCCAAATGCACCGTTTGAGTGGATTGAGTTTGAGCAAGGTGGCTTAGGTGTGTTTGTAATTAGCAAAAAGCAGTTAGATGAGTATTTTGCAAAATAGCACTCTTTTGTTTTTGGATTTGTATTAACTAAAACGAGTGTAAATATATAGCTGGGCATGTTAGCCCGGCTATTAGTCGTCATTAGGAATGAGGAAAGTTAATGGCAGGTAATAGCATTGGGCAGTTATTTAAAGTGTCCACCTTTGGAGAGAGCCACGGCGTTGCTTTAGGCGGCGTTGTTGACGGCACTCCAGCAGGTCTTGAATTAACAGAGGCCGACTTACAAATAGATTTAGATCGCCGTAAGCCAGGGCAAAGCCGTTATACAACGCAGCGCCGTGAGAACGATCAAATAAAAATATTAGCAGGCGTTTTTGAAGGTAAAACAACCGGTACAAGTATTGGTTTATTAATCGAAAATACCGACCAACGTTCACAAGATTACGGCAAAATCAAAGATGTGTTTCGCCCAGGTCATGGCGATTACAGCTACTGGCACAAATATGGTCTTCGTGATTATCGCGGAGGAGGCCGCTCTTCAGCACGCGAAACAGCAATTCGCGTTGCGGCAGGGGCCATTGCTAAAAAGTACTTAAAACAATTTCATGGTATTGAAGTAAAAGCATGCTTGAGCCAGCTAGGACCAATAAAAGCCGAAAGTTACGATTGGGATGAAGTTGAAAACAACTTGTTCTTTTTCCCTGATGCTAGCAAGCTAGAAGCACTTGACGAATATATGCGAGACCTTAAAAAACAAGGTGACTCAGTCGGCGCTAAAGTGAAAGTCGTGGCGACCAACGTACCTGTAGGGCTAGGCGAACCTGTGTTTGACCGATTAGATGCTGAAATTGCACATTCACTAATGAGCATCAACGCCGTTAAAGGCGTTGAAATTGGTGATGGCTTTGATGTAGTAGAGCAAAAAGGTTCAGAGCATCGTGATGAACTAACGCCTGAAGGTTTTACATCAAACCATGCTGGTGGTGTTTTAGCTGGCATTTCTACAGGACAAGATATTATTGCCTCTATTGCGCTTAAACCTACATCAAGTATTACTATTCCAGGTAAGAGTATTAATACTAGCAACGAACCGGTAGAGATGATCACCAAAGGTCGTCACGACCCGTGTGTGGGCATTCGTGCCATACCCATTGCTGAGGCAATGATGGCCATTACGCTAATGGACCATTTATTGCGTCAACGCGGTCAAAACCCGCATGTGAACCACGAGCACGGGCCAATTAACGGCTCTGTTTAACGTTTGAAGTTAGTCATATAAAAGCGCGTTTTTCGCGCTTTTTGTTTATGTAAAAGAGTTAAAGTGGTTTAAGGCGCAGTTCAACTTTACCGTTATATAATTTTCTATAGAGGTAAATTATGCAAGATTCAATTCAAACACACAGTAAATACGCTAAACAAAAAGCAACATTAAAACGCTTAGAAAGGTTTAGTCAACTAACCGACAGTAGTATTCGTTTTCCTTTTACAAACTTTAGGTTTGGCATTGAGGCAGTTATTGGTTTTGTGCCAGTTGTAGGGGATGTGATAGGGCTTATTTTATCTAGTTACGTATTATTTGAAGCTCAAAAGCTAGGTATAAGCTGGCATATTAAATTACGGATAATTATTAATATGCTGATAGACTTTTTTGTCGGATCAATTCCCCTTTTTGGCGATATATTTGATGCGTTTTTTAAAGCGAATACCCGTAATACACACATTTTAAAAAAGCATATTACTAAGCAATTAAATAAAGACAATATTGAGTAATTTTTGGTATTAACTTCGTGGTTGATTAATGTACAGTTGGGGAGTCCGTTTTAACAAGGAATAGGTCATGGAACTATTTATTGGCAATAAAAACTACTCAAGCTGGTCGTTACGCGCATGGTATTTAATGAGTAAATTTGAATTGGAGTTTGATGAAAGCCAGCTTGTACTCGATACTCCACACTTTTACAGCGAGCTAAAAAAGCATTTTACAGTTCTTAAAGTGCCAGCATTAATTGATGGTGATTTACAAGTCTGGGATTCACTTGCCATTTGTGAATATATTAATGATGCGTACCTCTCACAAGCTGCATGGCCAAAATATGTTACACAACGTGCAACAGCACGTGCTTTAAGCGCTGAAATGCACTCAGGCTTTATAGCGCTTAGAAGAGAAATGCCAATGAATATTCGTGCAAAGCGTAAAATCATACTCTCTGATGATGCTATAAAAGACATAGCCCGCATTGACGACATTTTTAGTAAACAACAGGTAATTTACCCAAATCAGTGGATGTTTGGTGATTTCAGTATTGTTGATGCTATGTATGCACCCATTGTACTGCGGTTAAAAACGTATCAGATAACCTTGTCTAAAGCAGCCAACAGTTACTGCCAACATGTATTAGCATGCCCTGTATTACAGAGCTGGATAACTCAAGCTCTACAAGAAACCGATATAGTAGATGCTGATGAAGCCGGCGTTGATTTAAAAATATAGCAAGTAAGCGACTTTTACTTTAGCTGTAAAAGCCCGTACAATTCGTTTCGTTTTTAATGTGCCGCTGGGCGCTGTAACCGAGACGAATTTAGCCATATTTTATGCATCAAATAGCTGATCTTATTTCTATTTTTGAAGGCACTTTTTATCAAAGCCACAATACACGGCTGATCAAAGGTGATTGCGAGCCCGTATACCTTCCCGCAACACACAACACCCCTTATCACCAAATTGTGTTTGCGCATGGTTTTTATGCTAGTGCCTTACATGAAATAGCCCATTGGCTAGTGGCGGGCATTGATCGTCGACAACAAGAAGATTATGGCTATTGGTATTGCCCTGATGGCCGTGATAAACACCAGCAGGCTGAATTTGAAAGTGTAGAAGTTAAGCCGCAAGCCATAGAATGGTTATTAAGCGCTGCTGCAGGTTTTTCTTTTAATGTATCGGTTGATAATTTAAATGGTGAGCAAACATGCCGGTTTGATTTTCAACAGCGAGTGCACCAGCGTGTAATTAACTTGATAGAAAACGGATTTAACCCACGAACAGAATCACTATTAATTGCCCTTACCAATTTTTACAATACACCATGGCCAATGACCGCAAAGCAGTTTAATTGGCAACATCCTCAGGAGTTTTGTGATGCAGTTTAAATTAGGTTTAATTATAAACCCTGTAGCAGGATTAGGCGGAAGCGTTGCCCTTAAAGGAAGCGATGGAGCGCAAACCGCTGCAAAAGCTATTGAGCTAGGTGCACAGCCTAAAGCAAATAGCCGCACTAAAGCCGCACTCGAAGTACTACTTCCGTATAAAGAATGCCTTACAATTTATACTGTAAATGGCGATATGGGCGAACACACTGCAAAAGCTCTAGGCTTTAACGTAGAAATTGTTTACAACACCGACACGATAACTACACCAGATGACACGGAGCAGGCTGCAAAGCTATTAAAAAATGCCGGTGTTGACCTATTGTTGTTTGCAGGAGGCGATGGCACCGCACGTAATGTGTGTCATGCTATTGAAGACACCGCTCCTGTACTAGGAATTCCCGCAGGCTGTAAAATCCATTCTGGCGTCTATGCTATTACGCCTAAAGCCGCAGGGCGTGTTGTTGAAATGCTGGTAAATGGCGAGTTAGTCACTTTGGCTGATGCCGATGTAATGGATATTGATGAAGATGCCTTTAGACAAGGCACGGTAAAAGCCAAACGTTTTGGCGAGATGCAAATACCCAGCGAAGTACGTTATGTGCAAGCCGTTAAAAATGGCGGTAAAGAAACTGACGAATTAGTACTTTCAGATATAGCGGCCCACGTAGTGAGCGAAATGGACGAAGACACACTTTACATTATGGGTAGTGGCTCAACCGTTGAAGCTATAATGGAAGAAATGGGTCTTGAGAACACTTTGCTAGGTGTTGATTTAATAAAAGACCAAACACTTATAGCCCAAGATTTAACAGCCGCTGAGTTACTAGAACTTACCCATGAGCAAAATACAAAACTTGTGATCACTTTAATCGGTGGACAAGGGCATATTTTTGGTCGTGGGAATCAGCAATTAAGCCCTGCTCTGATCCGTGCTATTGGCAAAGAAAATATTATTGTTGTTGCAACAAAAACTAAATTACAAGCGCTGAATGGTCGCCCATTAATTTGTGACACAGGCGACAGTGAATTAGACGATGAATTAACAGGTTACATGAAAGTAACCACCGGATTTAACGACCATATTATGTATGCAGTAGGGCACCAATACCAAGATGAAGCGGGTGCTATACAAAATCAGGAGATGAACAAGTGACCTTAGTAAACTATATTGACGCGGCCCAACAGTATTATGACGATTTAGTGATCAAAGCAACGGATGACGAATTATTTGCAGGCGGCTACTTACGGGGTCATTTTGATCTAGCTGTAGGTTATGCTGAAGTTGAGCAACTTACTATTAGTATTGAGCAGTTAAACGAAACAGTAGAGCAAAGCTTGGTAAAAGCTTACCGTAACGGTGAACTTAACGAAGAAGACAAAGCATTAGTTGTTCGCTTATGGGAAGAAGTGAAAGCGCTCGCTTAATAGCCCAATGAATAAAAAAAGCACGATTATCTTAGGTAATCGTGCTTTTTTTGTTTAACGTTCCTAAAATAGCTTTTTACGTTAATTTACTGTTGCGTATTAATGCGATATTGTTACTTAAATAAATTTTAATGAGCGAAATACAATGAATAATAATCAAGATGCTTTACCTTCAGGAGTTGTTGCGCGCTTCTTGAATGTAGTTGAGCGGGTTGGTAATAAATTACCCGATCCAGCAATTATATTTTTATTTGCCATGTTATTGATATGGGGTTTGTCGTGGTGGTTCTCTGGCGTAAGTTTTGATGCAATCGATCCGCGCACTGGCGAAGCGATTATCATCAATAATATGCTTGCCAGCGATTCGTTGGCCACGTTTTTATCTTCTATGGTTAAAACGTTTACAGGCTTTGCTCCTTTGGGCGTGGTACTTGTAGCTATGTTAGGTGTGGGTGTAGCTGAGCACTCAGGTTTTATTAATACTGGCCTTAAGCTGATGTTAAAAGTAACACCTAAAAAGCTGTTAACACCGTCTATTATTTTAGTTGCTATTGTAAGTCACACAGCGACTGATGCAGGTTATGTGTTGGTGATACCGTTAGCTGGCGTAATCTTTTATGCAGCAGGAAGGCACCCTTTAGCCGGGATTGCAGCGGCATTTGCCGGTGTAAGTGGTGGCTTTGGCGCCAACTTTATTCCATCAGGAATAGACCCACTACTGCAAAGCTTTACGCAAAGTGCTGCCCATATTATTAACCCTGATATGTCGATAAACCCATTAAATAACTGGGCGTTTGCGTCTGCTTCAAGTATGTTTATTGTATTACTTGGTTGGTATATTACCGATAAAATTATTGAGCCTCGTTTACAAAATACGCCGCTTGATGGAAACAGTGAAGATTTACCTGTTTTTGAAGATGCTCGTAGCGATGAAAAACGTGCATTTTTTATAGCAAGCAGCGTGATGATTGCTGGTATTGCTCTTCTTGCTTATGTCTCTGCTCCTGCTGACTCTGCAATGCGCAGTAGCGATGGCTCATTAACTAATTTCCGTTCACCTTTAATGCAATCTATTGTGCCGTTGATCTTTTTATTATTTTGGATCCCAGGCGCTGTATATGGCTTCACAGTTGGCACATTTAAAAGCTCTAAAGACATGATTGATGCTATGAGCAAAGCGATGGGCGGTATGGCTTATTATATTGTAATGGCCTTTTTCTGTGCATTATTTATTGCCGCATTTAGTAAATCAAATTTAGGGGCTTTACTTGCTATCGAAGGGGCGCAGTTATTAAAAGCCATGGCACTACCAAGTTCGGTAACGGTGGTAGGCATTATATTTTTAACCGCATTTGTAAATTTATTTGTTGGCTCTAGTTCGGCCAAGTGGGCCTTACTAGGTCCGGTGTTTGTGCCTATGTTAATGCAACTGGGTATTTCCCCCGATTTAACGCAAGCGGCTTATCGTGTTGGTGACTCTAGCTCTAATATTATTACACCACTAATGCCTTACTTTCCGTTGGTTGTAGTTTACTGTCAAAAATACGTTAAAAGTACCGGCATTGGTACGCTAATAGCGATGATGCTGCCATACTCGGTCGCATTTTTAATTGGTTGGAGTTTATTTTTACTTGGTTATTGGGCATTGGGTATTCCGCTAGGCTTAGATGCAAGTTACGTGTATCCAGCTGTAGCGCCGTAAAAAACAATCACCATAATAAAGTAAAGGCCTCACCATTCATTGGTTAGGCCTTTTTATTTTAAGTGAATTATTTATTGAGAGATTTAGAGTCGCTGCGTTTAGAAGATAAAAGTGGCTTGCTTTTGCAGCGATTGGGCTTACCTGATACTTAAACTCAAGACATAAAAAAACCTTGCTCACTGTCGTGGCAAGGTTTTTTTAATAAAGACGTGTTGCTTACTTAGCGGTAAAACTAACTGGGCGACGTTCTTTACGAGGTCCGCTACGCTTATCACCGCGTGGGCCATCGTTACGTTTTCTATCACCAGATGGGCGTTCGCCACGTGGCTCAGATGGGCCTTGATCTTGTGTAATTGTCATACCCATTGGACGTTTACAAATAAACACTTTTTGGAAATGATCTAGTACATCTTTAGGCATGTTTTGCGGTAATTGAACCGTACTATGCTGATCGTGAAGACGAATATCACCAATAAACTTGCTTGATATATCAGCTTCATTAGCGATTGCGCCAACGATGTTCTTAACCTGAACACCATGCTCACGACCCACTTCGATACGGTAAGTATCCATAGGGCCTGCATCACGGCTGTTACGCTCGCGAGGTTTACGCTCAGCGCGTTCACCACCACGTTCGTTACGACGTCCGCGATCACCCCGGTCATTACGTGGGCTGCGTTCGTTACGCTCACGTGGTTGAATTTTAACTTCTTCAACTTTGATTGGCGACTGTTGCTGCGCTAAACACAGTAAAGCACCCGCTAAGCTTTCAAGAGGAAGGTCAAGTTTTTCAGCCATGTTAGTAGCAACGTCGTTAAAGAACGTAATGTCTTTGTTTTCAAGCGCAATACTTAATTTTGCTTGTAACGCAGCGATACGTTTTTCTTCAACAATTTTAGCTGTAGGTAATTCAACCTGTGCAATTTCAGACTTAGTATGACGAATGATATTTTTAAGTAAGTAACGTTCGTTATGCTTAACAAATAAAATTGCTTTACCAGTACGACCAGCACGACCTGTACGGCCAATACGGTGAACGTAGGCTTCAGAATCTTGTGGAATATCGTAGTTGATAACTAAGCTTAAACGGTCAACATCAAGACCACGTGCTGCTACATCTGTTGCAATAACAACATTTAGCATACCACTTTTTAAGCGATCAACCGTGCGTTCACGTGCTTGCTGGTTCATGTCACCGTTAAGTGGAGCAGCAGAGAAACCTTCGCGCTCTAACAACTCAGCAAGTTGAACTGTGTCATTACGTGTACGAACGAAAACAATAGCACCTTCATATTGCTCAGCTTCTAAAAAGCGAACAATCGCTTTGTTTTTATGTACGCTTGCATTCCAAAACACTTGCTCAACAGACGATACTGTCGAGTTACGCGCAGAGATATGAACCTGTTCAGGGTTATTCATATACTTGCTGCTGATGTTTTGAATTTGCTTAGGCATAGTCGCAGAGAAAAGACATGTTTGCTTTTCGCGCGGTGTTTTTTCCATGATGCTTTCTACATCATCGATAAAGCCCATACGTAACATTTCATCGGCTTCATCAAGCACAAGTGCCTGAAGAGCGTCAAACTTGATAGTGCCACGGTTTATGTGATCGATTAGTCGACCCGGTGTAGCAACAATGATTTGAGCGCCACGACGAAGTGCGCTTAATTGAATGCTGTAACTTTGGCCACCGTATAGTGCTAATACTTCAACACCACGAGTACCTTTTGCATATTGTTCAAATGCCTCAGCAACTTGGATC
Organism: Pseudoalteromonas sp. CR1; assembly: GCF_019392235.1. NCBI lineage: Bacteria > Pseudomonadati > Pseudomonadota > Gammaproteobacteria > Alteromonadales > Pseudoalteromonadaceae > Pseudoalteromonas > Pseudoalteromonas sp. CR1. The sequence continues at coordinate 565,578 of NZ_JAHXRM010000001.1, forward strand.
GCAAGCTCACGTGTAGGTGTGAGTACAAGGATCTGTGGCTGTTTCACAGACGGGTCAATATTGTTTAGTAACGGCAGTGCAAATGCTGCGGTTTTACCTGTACCCGTTTGTGCTAGTCCCAGTACGTCCTTTCTTTCTAGCAATAACGGTATACATTGAGCTTGGATTTCAGATGGTGTCTTGTAACCCAACTCTTCAACTGCCTTCAAAATTGCAGGAGAAAGATTTAGAGATTCAAACGTGACTGGTTCTGACATTAATACGCCTCAACGAATTTAAAGAGGCGCGCATTATATAGGATTAGCGAGGCAAATGCTTGTATAAATTGAAACTAATTTGTATGTGCTTGATGTTGGTTGAAATTTAACCAGTCGAATAATTGGATTATTAAACTGGTTAACAAATTTGATACAAGATTACTTATACAAGCCTAGATTTTCTTTTGCGTAAGCTTCAAATTCGGTAAAACCGCCTATGTGGTTTTGATCAACAAAAATTTGTGGGACAGTAGGGCAAGGTTTACCGGCTGACTTTTCTAAATCTGCTTTGCTTATACTTTCTTTTATAATGTCGATGTAACGATATTTAAAATCATCGCGCTCGTTAGCAAGTTGCTCTGCAACATCTTTGGCACGAACACAAAATGGGCAGCCTTCACGGCCAAAAATTACTGTAAGCATGGTGCTCTCCTTTATTTAATTGACTTAAGTTTAAATGATTAAAAAATATAATAAAGCGCAAAAAAGTGATTGTTCCATTCTATTATTACAATGGACATTAAGCTGAGCGAGTTATGAACGGCTTAATTCACCACGTTCTTGCTGCTATTCCTAATTGGGTTGAGTAGCCCATTGCGTGTGCCGTTATCTGTAAATTTGCATCTATTACGTAATAAGTTGGAAAAGCGCTTACTTTATAATTTGATCGGGTGTATTGATTACCCAGTAGTATAGGGATATTAAGGTTTAGGTCATCTATAAATTGAATAACCTGCTGCTCATTTTTATAATCAAGGGCAATACCAATTACATTAATGTCAGAGCCTATTAAAGTGCTTTGTAAGTTGGGCATGCTATAACGGCATACCGAGCACCAAGGAGCAAAAAAATACACAATAGTTGTATTTCCCTGAAGCTCTGCAATGCTAAACCGCTCGCCGCTTTCATTTAAAACAGGCAAGTTAAAATAAGGGGCAGGAGTGTGGTTTGTTTCAAGTAAATTACGCGTTTGGTAGGCACTTGCTAAGTAAAACACGAGTATTGCTAAACTTAAATTTATTAACGTGCTGCGTATTAATGCCATTGATTTTATCTGACCTATTTATAATTAAAAGCCAACCCTAACATAAATGCTAAGCAGCCACTTTTATTTGATAGGCAGAGCTTTAGCGTTTGCTTGTGTATCAAGCCCAGTTGCCAATAAAGCATCTATTTTAAACTTACTCTTTTACACAAAATATGCTTCTAGTGAAAAGGTTCAGCAGAAAACAGTAATGACTTTCTGGTTACATTTTAACAGTTGAATTTATAAATTTAACCCTAAGTTCTATATTTGAGATGCAGATATAGAGTATGTTTTTTAACTGGCAAAGGAGACCTAGATCATGAGCAATTATTTACAACCAGCAATGAAAATGCCTTCACTTAATGTTAAAGACAATGAGAATAACCTTGCTGACGTTTCGGCTCGACAGACAGATTTACCCTGGAAAATGATAGTAATTTATCGCGGAAAGCACTGCCCACTATGTACTAAACAACTTAATGCACTTGCTAAAATGAAAGATAAATTTAAAGATGCAGGGGTAGAGATTGCAGCCGTTAGTGGCGACAGCCATGCACAATTAACCGAGCATCTAAATGATTTACAGGTTAACTTTCCTCTTTACAGTGGCTTATCTTTATCGCAAATGACGGATTTAGGTTTGTATATTAGTGAACCACGCAGTGAAAAAGAAACTGATCACCCATTTGCTGAACCTGCTATTTTTGTAATTAACGAGCATGATCAAATTCAGATACTAGATAAATCAAATGCACCTTTTTCACGCCCTGATTTAAATGATTTGTTGGCTGGTATTGAGTTTATTCGCGAAAACGATTATCCAATTCGTGGCACATTAACACACTAATTAGCGATGAATACTTAGCGCTAATCTACAATACTGAACAACCATTTTGAGGAATTAAAAGCATTTGACTTTTTAATGCCTCAAAATGGGTTACTAATTTCACTAGTTTATAAAATGAGGAATTTTTTTAAATATTTTAATTTATTTACTTGAAAATATTTTTACCGTCCATATATAGTTTAGTAGGACGCCTGATGGGTCCTAAACTAAACTTAAATAATTGAAATTTATATTATTAATTTATATTTGTTAGCGCTTGTTCAAATGAAAAGTGCAAACAAAATATCGCTTAAATACGAGGATATTATTATGCGTACAGTAGACTTATCACCACTTTATCGTTCATTCATTGGATTTGATCATTTAGCGTCTTTAATGGATGCTGCGGCGAATACAGACAAACAGCCGAGCTTTCCTCCTTACAATATTGAAGCACTCGATCAAGACAGATACCAAATCACTATGGCTGTTGCCGGATTTAGCGACAACGAGCTAAGCATTGAGTCAGAAAATAACACATTAAAAGTAGCGGGTATAAAAGCTAATAAAGATGAAAACAAAGAACGTAAGTTTATTCATCAAGGAATTGCAGAACGCAACTTTGAGAGAAAGTTTCAGCTAGGAGACCATGTTAAAGTACTTGGCGCCGACTTAGCAAACGGCTTGCTAACAATAGAGCTAAAGCGCGAGATACCAGAAGCTTTAAAGCCGCGTAAAATTGAGATTGGCCAAGGTCGACTACTAGAAGACAGCTAACCTCGTTATTAACAACATTATTTTCCCCTGATTATTTGGCCGCCTCTTTTGAGGCGGCTTTTTTGTGTCATAAAGACTCAATGTTATTTATGTAGTGTGTAGCTTGATTAAGTGTCTCTTCGCGTAATTCATCGTCTTGCTTATCCCAATTTCTATAAACCATGCCTATGCGTGGGTTTTTCTCTAGTTTTTCGCGGTGTGTTTGCATAAAACGCCAATATAAACTGTTCAGTGGGCAAGCTTTATCCCCCATTTTTTGTCTCACGTCGTATTGACAATTTTTGCAGTAGTCGCTCATTTTATTGACGTAATTACCACTTGCAGCATAAGGTTTGGTAGCAATAATTCCATCGTCTGCAAATTGGCTCATTCCACGTGTGTTGGGCATTTCAACCCACTCAATGGCATCTATGTAGACACCTAAGTACCAGTTATCAACATCATCAGGGTTTATCCCGCTGAGTAAACAAAAGTTACCAATAATCATTAAGCGCTGAATATGATGAGCGTAGGCGGTGTCTAAGCTCTGCTTTAACGAGTGGCTCAAACAGTTCATTTTTGTATTACCATCCCAAAAATATTTAGGTAGCTTATTATTGGCTTTTAGTTGATTTTTAGTCGCGTAGTCGGGCATGTTTACCCAATAAACAGCACGAACGTATTCTCGCCAACCGAGTATTTGCCTGGTAAACCCTTCAACTTGTGAAAGTGATATTTCGTCAGGCCGTTGCTTGAATTCAGATATTACACGTTTGATTACATACAAGGGGTGAAGAAGTTTAGTGTTTAGGGCAAAAGAGAGCCTGCTATGGTAAAGACTGGTATTGTCTTTACTTTGATCTGTCATTGCATCCTGAAATTTACCAAAATTGACAAGTAAATATTTACAAAAGTATTCAAGAGATTCTTTGGCTTGCTTACGAGAGGTCGACCATTCGAGTTTCTCTACATTTATTTCACCGAAATAAGCTACATCATGCTTTTTTAAACGAGCGAGGATTTGACTGACATCGTTTTTAAATAATTTAGGCTCTGGGATAGATTTTAAGTCTTGCTTAGAAAATTTATTGCGATTATTGCTGTCGTAGTTCCATTTACCGCCAGCTGGTTTATCGCCTTCCATCAACAGATCATATTGCTTACGCATAGCACGGTAAAAGTGCTCCATAGTTACGTGCTTATCTTTTTTGAATCGATCTTTAATATCGCCAAAAGGCAGTAAAAAATGTTCAGAGTCATATGCTGACACATTTATTGCGTTTGATTTTTCAAAATCAGCCAATTGCTTTTTTAACCTAAATTCGTCCGGGTATAAGTATTCTATAGAAGTGCAGTTATATTCTTTTGCAATACGATTCAGCAGTGCAGGTAGGTTTTCATCCTGATGTGTGTCGTCAAGTGTTAAGTGTAAGACATTAAAACCTGCTGATTTCAACGCAGTTGCAAAGTTTTCCATTGCATTAAAAAAAGCACACAGCTTTTGTATGTGGTGTTTAACGTAGTCGGTTTCTTGTTTTAATTCTGCAATAAGGTAAACGACGTCATCGTCTTTATTTTTAAACCAAGAATGAGAAGGGTTGAGTTGGTCGCCTAAAATGAGTCTTAGCGTTTTATAAGCCGCCATAATAAAGCCAAAAATGAAAATTAATACGTAGGTATTTGCCTAACCGATCGCTGTTTTTTAACAACTTAATTTACAATTTACGTTCTATTTATATTATTAAATCAATTTTAGAGGGTTTAATTAGGGGTTGATGATCTTTTAGGGTTGAGATTTGTTCATACTAGGGGGGTAATCGCTGCGCGAGGTGTTTAACCTAGTGGGCAGTCGATAACTGCTCCTGCTTTATTCTACTGGCTTTCATTCATGTAAGTATAAGTACAGACCGAGCAAAGCTTCTGCGTCCTGCTCACGCCCCTACTTGCGTCCATGTAGGCAACAAAGCGTGAATAGCCCTTAGGAAGACCCCTCGGGCAGCGCCTGTTTGGCATTAATGCTTCGTTATCGCCAATTTACGGGGAATAACAGCACTACACAAGCTCTGCCTTGCCTGAATACCAAACAGACTGCTTCAAATTCAATCTTAAAAGGTCAACAGACCCTAAAACGACTTTAATTATTACTTCGCTTTTGTTGCATAAGTTCGCTTAAGCAAACCACATTAGAGACATTAAACAGTGTGTCATTCGTAAAGCGTTCAAAATAGGTCAGAACATTACGCCATGCTAAATGGGTATCTTCCTTAAATAGTCGACCCAAGTGCTCTACTAAAGTTATATAAAATATATCTGTAAGGGGCTTTATATCACTTTGCTGAATATTTAATTTTTTTAAAAACTGTAAATGATGACTCAAAAATGGCGCAACAGATGATGGGTTATCTATATTTTTGATTATGCGCTCTAAGGTACAATATAAAATGTAACTTTTTTCGTTAAATTGCTCAGCGCTCGGTATCTTCATTGATACATTAGATTGCTCGAGCTTTTTGTGGAATCGTGCAGTAAATGCGTGAAAGTTTGGTTTTATGATACCAAGACTTTTTAACAAAACGGATTTATGTGAATTCATCATAGCCTCACAGAAAGGAAAAACTTATTTTTATAATTCTTTTTTATTATTATAGTTTGCGTAACAAAAATCACACGTTTTTTTGATGAAAAAGTATTAATTATGAAATAACTTTTTGAGTTTTATACATTTAAAAATAAAAATGAGAGTGGTTATTGATTCGTTTTTACTGTATTTGCTCTGTTTAAACTGTAAATCATACATCAACGAGAATAGCTCTATACCTTTAATAGGTATAATGAGTATTTTGTTTAGCGTCTTTGGGCACAATATTTAAAAAGTTATTCGTTATTATGGTTGCTAATCATCCCCAACATCCCTATAATAGCGGCCATTGTTTAGTCTGTTTTAAAACAACTAACAGCGATATTAAATCAAGGTTTGATATCTATTGGCGCGGGATGGAGCAGCCTGGTAGCTCGTCGGGCTCATAACCCGAAGGTCGTCGGTTCAAATCCGGCTCCCGCAACCAATTCTACTAATAAGTGTAAACTTATTATTTTATATCGCGCATTCTACGTAATGCGCGTTTTGCGTTTAAGCTAATGCAGTTTAATTTGGTCATTTACTGACTCGCAACCAAGCTCGGCCCTAGGCCACACAGTTTTATGCTTTATTGGTGTGACGCCCCGCTTGGTTCGGGGCGTTGTTGTATCTGCACCTTTCTTAATTTATGGCGTTTGTCATTAAATTAAAATTTAAACTCAGTATTTTAGGGCTATAAGCCCTTTTTTTGTTTGTATGGAGGATTTTCGTGACAAAACTTGAACAAGATTTAGTAACCATGTTAACGCCTGCGGTAGAAATGTTAGGCTTTGAGTTACATGGTCTTGAATTTGTACAAGCGGGTCGCCATTCTACCTTAAGAGTATATATTGCTCATGAGGATGGGATCTCAGTTGATAACTGTGCGGACGCTAGTCGCCAAATTAGTGCGATATTAGATGTCGAAGACCCAATTACAAATGAATATGATTTGGAAGTGTCGTCTCCTGGTGTTGATCGTCCATTATTCAAACAAGATCACTACGAGCAGGCGCAAGGAGAGGAAGTACGCGTGCGTACTAAGCTTCCACAAGACGGTCGTCGAAATTTTAAAGGCGACTTAATAGCAGTTAGCAGCGATATGATCACACTATCAAGCGATGGTGTAGAGCATTTGATCATGCTTAGTAATATAGAACGTGCGAATTTAATCGCAAAGTTTTAAATTCGAGTGCGAAGGAATAGGGCAAGCGAGGCATTACCCATGGCAAAAGAGATATTATTGGTTGCTGAAGCCGTTTCCAATGAGAAAGCGGTTCCAAAAGAAAAGATTTTTGAAGCATTAGAGTTCGCACTAGCGACGGCGACAAAGAAAAAACACGATGGTGAAATTGAAGTACGTGTATCAATTGACCGTAAAACAGGTGATTACGACACGTTCCGCCGCTGGCAGATTGCTGAAGTTTTAGAAGATGGGTCATTAGAAAACCCGTACAGCGAAATAACTTTGGAAGCTGCGCAGGTTGAAGAGCCTGATTTACAGCTTGGTGATTTTGTTGAAGAGCAAATTGATTCAATCAAATTTGACCGCATCACCACACAAATGGCTAAACAAGTAATCGTACAAAAAGTACGTGAAGCTGAGCGTGCTTTAGTGGTTGACGCATATAAAGACCAAGTTGGTGAGTTAGTAACAGGTGTTGTTAAAAAAGCAACGCGTGATTCAATCGTACTTGACTTAGGCAACAACGCAGAAGCCGTTATTTACCGTGACGACATGTTACCACGCGAAAACTTCCGCCCAGGCGACCGTATTCGTGGTCTTTTATATGAAGTTAAGCCAGAAGCTCGCGGCGCACAATTATTTGTAACGCGTTCTAAACCGGAAATGCTGATGGAGTTATTCCGCATTGAGGTGCCAGAAATTGGCGAAGAAATGATCGAGCTTCGTGCTGCTGCGCGTGATCCTGGTTCACGCGCTAAAATCGCGGTTAAATCTAATGACAAGCGTATTGATCCAATTGGCGCATGTGTAGGTATGCGTGGTGCCCGTGTTCAGGCTGTTTCGTCTGAGCTTGGTGGTGAGCGTGTTGATATTGTACTTTACGATGACAACCCAGCTCAATTTGTTATCAATGCAATGTCGCCGGCTGAAGTTGCTTCAATCGTAGTAGATGAAGATACTCACTCAATGGATATCGCAGTTGAAGCCGATAACCTAGCACAAGCCATTGGACGTAATGGTCAAAACGTTCGTTTAGCAAGCCAGTTAACTGGTTGGGAACTAAACGTAATGACAGTTGACGAGATGCGTACCAAAAATGAAGCAGAATCAGATAAGTTACTTAACTTATTCACTGAAAATTTAGATATCGATGATGAGTTTGCAACACTACTTATCAACGAAGGTTTCTCAACGCTTGAAGAAGTTGCCTATGTGCCAGCCTCTGAGTTTTTAGAAATCGACGGTCTTGACGAAGAGACAGTGGACGTTTTACGTTCACGTGCTAAAGATGCATTAACAACAAAAGCGCTTAAAACAGAAGAAAGCTTAGAGGGCGCAGAGCCAGCTGAAGACTTACTTGCGCTTGAAGGGTTAGAGCGTCACCTAGCATTTGTAATGGCAAGCAAAGGTGTTGTAACACTTGAAGACTTGGCAGAACAAGGTATTGACGAATTAGTTGATATCACAGAGCTTTCATCTGAACAAGCAGGTGAGCTTATAATGGCTGCACGAAATATTTGTTGGTTTGCAGACGAGTAATTTATTAACGGAGGTATTACACACTATGGCAGAAGTAAATGTTGAAAAACTAGCCGGCGATATAGGTACAACTGTTGATAAATTGCTACAGCAATTTTCGCAAGCGGGTATCACTAAGCAGGCAACTGATAATGTAACTGAAGCAGAAAAAGCAACGTTACTTGATCATTTAAGCAAGTCACATGGTGGCACGGGCTCTGAAGGCCCTGCACGCATGACTTTACAACGTAAGAGCAAAAGCACACTAAATGTGACTGGCTCTACAGGTAAAGCGAAAGCAGTTCAAGTTGAAGTTCGCAAAACACGTACCTACGTGAAGAAAAGCGCAATGGAACAAGAGCAAGAGCAGCAACGCTTAGCCGCTGAAGAAAAAGCGCGTCTTGAAGAGCAGCAAAAAGCTGAACAAGCAGCCGCTGAGTTAAAGGCAAAACAAGAGGCAGAACGTAAAGCGAAAGAAGACGCTGATCGTAAAGCCAAAGAAGAAGCTAAACGTAAAGCTGATGCTGAGCGTAAAGCGAAACAAAAGCAGATGACCCCAGAGCAAAGTGCTAAGTCTGAGAAAGATCGCATCGAAGCTGAGCGTCTGCAAAAAGAAGCAGAAGAGGCCGCATTGAAGAAAGCTGAAGAAGAAGCGAAACGTCAGGCAGAAGAAGCAAGAAAACTAGCTGAAGAAAATTCAGCTCGTTGGAAGAAAGAAGAAGAAGAGCGTAAGAAGCGTGAAGAAACAGCAGATCACCACCTTACGACTTCAACTTACGCACGTGAAGCAGAAGATGTAGCTGATGCTCGCGAAGAGCAAGGCTCACGCCGTGCGAAGAAGAAGAAAAAAGCGCCAGCAAAAGATAAGTTTGCAGCGTCTAAAGGTAAAAAAGGTAAGCTAAAAGCACCTGCTTCATTACAGCATGGTTTCCAAAAACCAACGGCTGATGTTAAAAATGAAGTGCGTATTAGCGAAACAATTACAGTTGCTGAGCTTGCATCACGTATGGCTGTTAAAGGCGCTGAAGTTGTAAAAACAATGATGAAAATGGGTGACATGGTTACGATTAACCAAGTTATTGACCAAGAAACTGCACAACTAGTAGCAGAAGAAATGGGTCATAAAGTTATCATTGTTAAAGAAAACGAATTAGAGCAAACAGTACTAAATGACCGCCACGAAGATGGCAAGTCTGAGCCGCGTGCTCCAGTAGTTACTGTTATGGGTCACGTTGACCATGGTAAAACATCGACGCTTGATTACATTCGTTCAGCTAAAGTTGCTTCAGGCGAAGCCGGTGGTATTACGCAGCACATTGGTGCATACCACGTTGAAACTAACGGCAACATGATCACATTCTTAGATACACCGGGTCACGCCGCGTTTACATCAATGCGTGCTCGTGGTGCTAAAGCGACTGATATTGTAATCCTAGTTGTTGCAGCTGATGATGGTGTAATGCCACAAACTAAAGAAGCGGTACAGCATGCTCGTGCAGCGGGTGTTCCTTTAATCATTGCTGTTAACAAAATGGATAAAGAAGGCGCAGATCCAGATCGCGTTAAAAACGAACTAGCACAGCTAGACGTTATTCCAGAAGAATGGGGCGGCGACACGCAGTACGTTCATATCTCAGCTAAAACTGGCTTAGGTATTGATGAACTACTTGAAGCTGTACTTATGCAATCTGAGCTATTAGAACTTACTGCACCAAGCCAAGGTATGGCTGCAGGTGTTGTAATTGAATCGCGTCTTGATAAAGGCCGTGGTCCAGTAGCGTCTATTCTTGTTCAGTCAGGTACGCTAAACCAAGGTGACATTGTATTGTGTGGTCTTGAGTATGGCCGTGTTCGTGCAATGCGCGATGAGAACGGTAAAGACATCAAGTCTGCAGGTCCATCTATCCCAGTAGAGATTTTAGGTCTGTCTGGTATTCCGGCAGCGGGTGATGAAGCAACGGTAGTTAAAGATGAGCGTAAAGCGCGTGAAGTTGCATTATATCGTCAAGGTAAATTCCGTGATGTTAAACTAGCACGTCAGCAAAAAGCGAAACTTGAAAACATGTTTACTAACATGGCAGAAGGTGACGTTTCAGAAGTTAACGTGGTACTTAAAGCGGACGTACAGGGCTCTATCGAAGCAATTTCTGATTCACTAACTAAGCTTTCTACTGACGAAGTAAAAGTGAAGATAGTAGGTTCTGGCGTTGGTGGAATCACAGAGACAGACGCAACGCTTGCTGCAGCTTCTAACGCAATTGTTGTAGGTTTCAACGTACGTGCTGATGCATCTGCACGTAAAGTGATTGACTCTGAAAACTTAGATTTACGCTACTACAGCGTTATTTACGCCTTAATTGAAGAAGTTAAGCAAGCGATGTCAGGTATGCTTGCACCAGAATTTAAGCAAGAAATTATCGGTCTTGCTCAGGTTCGTGACGTATTCAAATCACCAAAAATTGGCGCAATTGCCGGTTGTATGGTGACGGAAGGTATTATTAAGCGCAGCGCGCCTATTCGTGTACTACGTGATAACGTGGTTATATACGAAGGTGAACTTGAGTCACTTCGTCGCTTTAAAGACGATGTTCAAGAAGTGCGTAACGGTATGGAATGTGGTATCGGTGTTAAGAACTACAATGACGTACGTGTTGGTGACCAAATCGAAGTATTTGAAACAGTTGAAGTACAACGTACTTTATAATTGTTAGCTCACTAAACTAATAAATGGGGGCTTAGCCCCCATTTGTGTATCTATAACTTAATTAGCTTATTATTAAATTTCAATAAGTTACATTTTTAGGACAAATTTCATGAGAGAGTTTTCTCGCACTGATCGTGTTGGCCAGCAAATCCAAAAGGAAATTGCTGTGATTTTACAACGCGAAATTAAAGATCCGCGCTTAGGCATGGTGACAGTGTCTGCGGTAGAAGTATCGCGCGATTTATCTTATGCAAAAATTTTCATCACGGTGTTCAATACAAAAGATGAAGATGCAGCTAAGCAAAGCGCAAAAGTTCTTAACGAAGCAACAGGCTATATTCGCTCGTTACTAGGTAAGCGTATTCGTGCTCGTATTATGCCAGAGCTAAAGTTTGTGGTTGATAATTCATTAATGGAAGGGATGCGTATCTCTAACTTAGTGGACACAATCATCAGAGAAGATAACGCAAAACATGTCAATGAAGACAGCGTTGATGAAGCGCAAAATAACGATGACAATATCGAGCAAGCAGGCGATAAAGACAGTTAAGAAGGCATGTAGCGATGGCAAGACGCAGTAAAGGCCGTGCAATAGATGGGATTTTGTTGTTAAACAAACCGCAAGGCATTTCGTCAAATAAAGCATTACAACAGGCAAAAGGTATATATTTTGCTCAAAAAGCGGGGCATACAGGCGCGCTTGATCCGCTAGCGACTGGTATGCTGCCAATTTGTTTTGGTGAGGCAACTAAGTTTACCCAGTTTTTACTTGATACTGACAAAACTTATGTTGTGCGCGCTAAATTAGGTGAAAGAACAACAACATCAGACTCTGATGGTGAAATAGTTCAGACACGAGATGTAAATGTAACTATAGAACAGCTGAAAAAAGAAATTGCAGCGTTTTTAGGTGAATCGGATCAGTATCCATCAATGTATTCTGCACTTAAATACGAAGGAAAACCTTTGTATAAATATGCCCGCGAAGGTATTGAAGTTCCAAGAAAGTGCAGAAAAATAAATGTGTTTAGTTTAACGCTTGATGAGTTTGATGAAGCAAATAATGAAGTACAAATGACGGCCCATGTATCTAAAGGGACTTACATTCGTACTATTGTTGATGACTTAGGTGAAAATTTAGGCTGTGGTGCTCATGTAATTATGCTTCACCGTTCAGCTGTTGGGCATTATCCTGCAGAGAAAATGGTATCGCTCGAGCAACTAGAGTCGTTATTAGCTAAAGCGAAAGACGAAGAAATTTTGCCATCAAGCTACCTTGATGAACTGCTTCTACCCATGGATACAGCATTAGTTGATTTACCTGTTGTAGAGATAAGTGAAGAGCAGGGCATTGCATTTAGCCATGGTCAAGCTGTGGTGCTAGGTAAAGAATTACCAGACGGTGCGATAAAAGTCTTAGCAGATGGCGTGTTTATAGGCACTGGTGAGAAAAATCCTGACGGGCATTTAAAATCAAAGCGCGGCCTATCTAATCAGCAGGCAGAGTAAAGTTTAACTTGTAGTTATTCTTATACTTGTTAGAATACGCCCGCTTAATCGTTTTGGCTGAATTAGTGATCGGCTAAGACACCTTTTAAATTTAATTTTTGGAGTTATTATGTCACTAAGCAATCAAGAAAAAATCGATATCATTGCTAAATTCGCACGTGCTGAAGGCGACACTGGTTCACCTGAAGTACAAGTAGCATTACTTACTTTTGATATCAACAAGCTTCAAGGTCACTTTGCTGATCACAAGCATGACTTCCACTCACGTCGTGGTCTGCTTCGTAAAGTAAGCACTCGCCGTAAATTGCTTGATTACCTTAAAGGTAAAGATATCTCGCGTTATACTGCGTTAATCCAAGAGCTTGGCCTACGTCGCTAAGAACTTGATTACGAGAAAAGGAGCTTTATAGCTCCTTTTTTTGTGCCTGAAATTTAGAAAATAACATCGACTAGTAACTGGCCATAATATTTACACCAATCCGCAATAATACTTAACCATGTTGCGGGGCTAAACGTGTCACTATTCGCGTTAAAAATTTATTTTGAGAACAACTTAATAGCAATTTTTTTGCTTAGTTATTTACACGTTTTTCCACTCTTAAAATAGATCACTTTATTAAGCGGATTAGTATAAAAGTCTTCTATAAAGCTGTGCGCAGTTTTTCTCGTTAATTCAACCCATTTAGATGATAAACATACATACTATAAACTGTTTGCTAGACTCGCATTTTTACGTGGCTTTGGTATATACTATGCGCGTAGATAAAAAGGTTTATCTACAGTTAATAACATCATTGCCAATTGTAGTACTTAATTGATTTCCAACTGAATACAATTATGTACTGTAATTGGTACTTTGATGGAACACTTATTTAGATTTAAAGGATATTTTAAGTGCAAGCAATTATAAAAGAATTTCAACTAGGTCAACACACTGTAACTCTAGAAACAGGCGCAATTGCGCGTCAAGCAGATGGTGCAGTTTTAGCAAGCATTGGCGACACGTCAGTTTTAGTAACTGTTGTTGGTAAGCGTGAAGCACAACCTGGCCAAGACTTTTTCCCACTAACAGTTAACTACCAAGAACGTATGTACGCTGCAGGTCGCATCCCAGGTGGTTTCCTTAAGCGTGAAGGTCGTCCAAACGACGGTGAAACACTAATAGCACGTCTTATTGACCGTCCAATTCGTCCACTTTTCCCAAATGGTTTCGTTAACGAAGTACAAGTTATTGCAACGGTTGTGTCTGTTAACCCTGAGATCCAACCTGATATGGTTGCAATGATTGGTACATCTGCGGCGCTTGCTATTTCTGGCATCCCGTTCAGCGGTCCAATTGGTGCTGCGCGTGTTGGTTACATTGGTGGCGAATATGTTCTTAACCCAACGTTAAAAGAACTTGAAGAAAGCCAACTAGATTTAGTAGTAGCGGGTACAGATAACGCGGTACTTATGGTTGAATCTGAAGCAGACGTTCTTGCAGAAGACGTAATGCTAGGCGCTGTTGTATATGGCCATGAGCAATCTCAAGCTATCATCAACGCTATTAACGAATTTAAAGCAGAAGCAGGCAAGCCTACTTGGGATTGGACTGCACCTGAGAAAAACGTATCTCTTGAAGAGAAAGTAGCTGAACTTGCTGCTGATAAAGTAGGCGAAGCTTACCGTATCACTGATAAAGTAGCGCGTAAAGAAGCACTTGGCGTAGCTAAAGATGCAGTTATCGAAGCACTATCAAGCGAGCTTGCTGAAGGCGAAACGCTTGATAAGCAAGAAGTGGGTAAGGTATTCGGTTCACTTGAGAAGAAAATTGTTCGTGGCCGTATCGCTGCAGGCGAAAAGCGTATCGATGGTCGTGAACCAGATATGATCCGCGCACTAGACGTAATGACTGGCGTATTACCGCGTACTCACGGTTCTGCTATCTTTACACGTGGTGAAACTCAAGCATTAGTTACGGCTACGCTTGGTACAGAGCGTGACTCACAGTTAATCGATGACTTGACTGGCACACACAAAAACCACTTTATGCTTAACTATAACTTCCCTCCATTCTGTGTAGGTGAAACAGGTTTTGTAGGTTCTCCTAAGCGTCGTGAAATCGGCCACGGTAACCTAGCTAAGCGTGGTATTGCAGCAGTTATGCCTACGCTAACAGATTTCCCTTACTCAATCCGTGTAGTATCTGAAATCACTGAATCAAACGGTTCATCTTCAATGGCGTCTGTATGTGGTACTTCACTTGCACTGATGAACGCAGGTGTGCCAATTAAAGCATCTGTTGCAGGTATTGCGATGGGTCTAGTAAAAGAAGACGAGAAATTCGTTGTTCTTTCTGACATCTTAGGTGATGAAGATCACTTAGGTGACATGGACTTTAAAGTAGCGGGTACTGCTGCAGGTATTACTGCACTTCAAATGGATATTAAAATTGAAGGTATCACGCAAGAAATCATGCAAATTGCGCTTAAACAAGCAAAAGCAGCACGTTTACACATCTTAGAAGTTATGGACGAAGCTATTTCTGCTCCTTCTGAAGAGCTTTCAATGTTTGCTCCACGCATTTACACAATGAAAATTCCACAGAAGAAAATCGCTGAAGTTATCGGTAAAGGTGGCGCTACTATTCGTCAACTTACTGAAGAAACAGGTACAACGATTGAGATTGGTGACGACGGTACAATTAAAATTGCCGCTACTGACGGTGAAAGTGCTGCAAATGCAATCAGCCGTATCGAGCAACTAACAGCTGAACTTGAAGTAGGTACTATTTACGAAGGTAAAGTTGTACGAATCGTAGATTTTGGTGCGTTCGTAAACATTCTTCCTGGTAAAGATGGTTTAGTACATATTTCTCAAATTAGTACTGAGCGCGTTAATAACGTTGCTGACCACCTTAGCGAAGGTCAAGAAGTTAAAGTTAAAGTACTAGAAGTAGATCGCCAAGGCCGTGTACGTCTAAGTATTAAAGAAGCAATGGAATCTGCTGCACCAGCAGCTGATGCGCCAACTGACGCGTAATTGCTAATGCTTAATCCAGATATTTACTGGATAATATAAAAGGGGGCTGTTTAGCCCCTTTTTTTATGCTTTAATGAGGAACTTGAATTTAAACAAAGATTATTCAAGGAGGTTCGATTACTTACGATGATATACAGTGTATATGTGATTATGAACCAAATTGGTCGTCGTCAGTCTTAGAGCTACCAACCTTGGTATTAAGGATTTTAATGATATTCAAACACATTGCTTTGGCGTCTTTTGCTATTTTGTCTTTAAGCGCTTGCCAAACAACAACTCAATCAGAACCAACACCAGTGGTGAATGTGCCTTTTACAGCACCATTAGCGTCTGACTTTCGTAGTGAAATAGCCATTGCGCGTTATTCTGAGTTACTCAACAGAGCTGATTTAACACCCGAGCAACAAGCTAAATTATATTATGATCGGGGAGTACTGTTTGACAGCTTAGGTATGACGACATTGTCGCGTATTGACTTCAACCGTGCTGTAAAGCTTAAGCCAGACTTAGCCGAAGTTTATAACTTTTTAGGTATTCAACATACATTAATGCAGCAATACGAAAAAGCGTATGAGCTTTTTGATTCTGCTTTAGAGCTTGATGAAGAACATGAGTATGCTTATTTAAACCGGGGCATTGCATTGTACTATGGCGATAGGCCTAGTATTGCAAAGACCGATTTTAGCCAATTTTTAGCGCGTTCTCCCAATGATCCTTACCGTGTGTTGTGGGTTTATTTAGCACAAGCTAAATTAGATAAAGACTCAGCGCTCGCCGAACTAAAAACCAATTCTAAAGCGCTTGATGACTCACAATGGGCTTATCAGCTAATTTCACTTTTTGCGGGTGATATGAGTGAGCATGCATTTTTATCTGGCGTTAGCGATGGCGTTAAGTCAGAGCAAGAATATGCACAACGTTTGTGCGAAGCTTATTTTTACTTAGCTAAGCTACATCAAGCTGCAGGTGATACCTATGTTGCTGCGGATTATTTTAGATTGGCACTGTCTACCAACGTACATGAGTTCATAGAATACAAATATGCACGTTTAGAACTTGAGCTGTTAATGGAAGCAGACGCAAGTTAGTGTGTTAAGAGCAACAATCGCGTTACTTTTTAGCTTATCAATAGCAGGGTCGAGTAACAGTTATGGCGGTATTGGTTTTTGGCAGGTATTAAATGCCAAGGCCAATCCGTTACAATTATATTGGCAATTTCCACACTACTTTTTAGCACGTATAAATAAGCTGCCTAAAAACACCCTTGGCCTACTTGCTAGGCATCAAATTCCTACTGCGCAATACGAGTATTCTTTACATCTGCTCAAGGTAAAACAGATCAAAGCTGCTAAATTATTTTGGCGTGCAAGTTTACCCAATATAAATAATGCTCAGATTACTAACTTATCGGAGCAACTACTCGCTACTGAGCAATGGGGCGATCTTAATATATTAAACACGTTAGGGTACCTTAAGCCTGGTTTTGTATTAAATCATTTTAATTTACACCATGGTGTTATTCACACACAGATCCCTAAGCCATTTTTACATTCATTGGAGTTTTTATCGTTAGACTCTAATATTTTGGCAAATAAAAAATGCCAGTTTAATGTTTTAACGATGAGCGATCATCGAAGTGGACTTTATAAGTTGTCGGCATTAATAAAAACCTATAATAAAAAACCTGAACCAAGACCGGGCGCTTTTTGTTTTAGTAAACCAGTATATGTGGCAGGTGCTTTAAAATGCAGCAATAGCATGAGTAAAGCGGCTAATTGTGATTGGCAATCAGCGTTAATAAATCAACAGCTTTTAAGAAAATTTGATTTTGTTGTGATGATGTCCAAATATGGAAGTGCTAATGTTAGCCGTGGTGTTATGCAATTAAATTCAGGCGCTAATTATGGTATTTTTTTGCACGAGCTAATGCACTTTAATGGCTTTGAAGATGAATATATTTTACCCAAGTCTAAGCAAGCGTGGTTGTGTAAAAGGAGAGGTTTAGTTGCTCCTAACTTGTATATTGCAAAAAAAGGAGAAAAATCACCAAATGGCTGGCATAAAAGTAAAAGCTGCCAGATTGGCGGTGTAGCCTACAAACCAAGTAAAGACTGGTCAATTCTAGAATATCAGCAGATCACGCTTTCTGATCAATACAGGGCCCTTTGGTTGGCACATATAGATAAAATTAAGCGTTAATATGTTTATAACCATAGGTTTTTAAGTCCCTATTTTCCCTCTTTAAATTAACTCAACATGCTTCGCTTTTTATAGACAAAATATCTGTTATTGAGTATAACTATTACCATTAATGTCGTTTAAAAACAGGCAGTAAAAGCATCACTTAATGTATAAAAGTGGCGCCCTGATAAACTTATGATTATAAAAGGCCCTACATTATGACTTTGCTCTGGATACCCTTGTTATCCTTGATTGGCAGTGTTATTTCTGCATTCACAGGCAAACTTTCTCGCAATCAAAGTACATTTATTACTGTGCTTGCACCGTTTACCGCTTTGGCTATTACTTTATACCACGCGCCTGCGGTTCTTTCTGGTGAAACTATTCGCTATTCATTAGCGTGGATCCCATCTATTGGGCTTGATTTATCGCTTCGTATAGACGGTTTAAGCCTCTTGTTTATGTTTATGATACTAGGCATTGGTTTGCTTGTTATTGTATATACACGTTATTACCTCAGCCCTAATGACTCAATGGCTAAGCTTTATAGCTACTTAATGTTATTTATGACGGCAATGCTAGGTATTGTTATGTCTAATAACGTTATACAACTATGGTTATTTTGGGAATTGACCAGTATCAGTTCTTTTTTATTGATAAGCTATTGGTGGCATAAATCTGAAGCGCGTAAGGGCGCGCGAATGGCGCTAGCTGTAACGGGTGCAGGCGGTTTAGCACTACTTGGCGGGTTAATGTTGTTAGGGGACATTGTTGGCAGTTACGACTTAGATGTTATTTTAGCGAGCAAAGCCATTATACAATCCCATGATTTATACGAATTAGCACTTGTTTTAGTATTGCTGGGTGCATTTACTAAGTCGGCTCAGTTTCCGTTTCACTTTTGGTTACCCCATGCCATGGCTGCGCCTACGCCTGTTAGCGCTTATTTACACTCAGCAACAATGGTTAAAGCAGGTATCTTTTTACTTGCGCGTTTCTATCCAGCTTTAGCTGGGACCGAGATGTGGTTTTTATTAGTTGGTTTAACGGGTTTAGCTACCCTGCTGTTTGGTGCTTACATTGCGTTATTTAAGCACGATTTAAAGGGGTTACTTGCATATTCGACAATTAGCCACTTAGGTTTGATCACGCTATTACTTGGCCTTGATACCGAGCTTGCAACGGTGGCAGCCATATTTCATATAATTAACCATGCGACATTTAAAGCCTCGCTATTTATGGCAACCGGTATTATTGACCATGAAACTGGTACGCGTGATATGCGTAAACTCAATGGTATGTGGCGGTTTATGCCTTATACTGCAACCCTTGCTATGGTTGCTGCTGCAGCTATGGCGGGCGTGCCTCTGCTCAATGGTTTCTTATCTAAAGAAATGTTTTTTGCCGAAACACTCCATCAGCAAGTACTTGGCTCTATGTCATGGTTAATACCGGTGCTTGCGACGGTGGCTGGTGCATTTGCAGTTGCCTATTCAGCCCGCTTTATTCACGATGTATTTTTTAACGGTGACCCAATAGACTTACCGCGAACACCGCATGAACCTCCACGCTATATGCGAGTGCCAATAGAAATACTGGTTGTACTGTGTATTTTGGTAGGTATTTTCCCAAGCTTTACTGTTGATAGTATTTTATCTGCAGCTTCATTAGCAGTATTAGGGGAGGCGATGCCAGAGTATAAATTAACAATTTGGCATGGTTTTAATTTGCCGTTACTGATGAGTGCAATGGCTGTTGTTGGTGGTTTGTTCATTTACGTAAATCGCAAATATTTATTTCAATTTCAGGCGTCATTACCCACACTCAATGCTAAAAAAACCTTTGAGCGTGCCGTGCTGAGTGTCGTTGCATGGTGTCAAAGTAAAATTAACAGTACTGAAAACGGTTCTTTACAGCGTTACTTAGTTATTATGCTGGGCGTGGTATTACTTTGTGCAGGTTGGCCATTATTTGAAATGCAACAATTAGCCGGCAGTATGCCGCGCACACCTGTTGATGTGCATAATGCGATTGGTGCTGGTTTATTAATAATTGGGGCAATAGCCACCGTTATTTGGCACAGATCAAGAATGGTCGCACTGTTAATGCTTTCTATTGTTGGTTTAATGGTGTCGGTCTTATTCACTCGTTTTTCTGCGCCAGATTTAGCGTTAACTCAGCTAACAGTTGAAGTTGCCACCATTATATTGCTAATGCTTGCGCTGTTCTTTTTACCGCAGCATACGCCTAAAGAGTCGAGCTCGTTGCGAGTGCTACGCGACTTAGGGATTGCTTCTACTATTGGTGTCGTAGTTGCTAGTATTTGTTATGCAATACTAACGCGCCCATTAAATTCTATTTCTGATTACTTTGTAGCTAATGCTAAAACGGGTGGCGGTGGCACAAACGTAGTTAACGTTATACTGGTCGACTTTAGAGGGTTTGACACCCTAGGTGAAATAACGGTATTGGGCATTGCTGCACTAGGTATATTTAAAGTGTTATCGCGTATTCCGCTATTTATGCCAGCTAGTGACAGTGAAGGGCGTCCTTGGGCGCGTGAACGATACCCAATTTTACTTGCAAGTATTTCACAAAGTTTATTACCGCTGGCATTGTTAGTATCAGCATATATATTCTTGCGTGGTCATAACTTACCCGGCGGTGGCTTTATTGCTGGTTTAGTTACGTCAATAGCCTTTATTTTACAGTACATGGCGCATGGCTCTAATTGGATCACCGAGCGCTTTGATATCAACTACCGTAAAATTATCGCCTCGGGTATAGGTATAGCAATGTTTACTGGTGTGGGTAGTTGGTTTTTTGGTAGACCATTTTTAACCACGTGGTTCGATTACTTTGATATTCCATTTGTAGGTAAAACAGAACTTGCTAGTGCAATTGTGTTTGACCTTGGCGTGTACCTCACAGTTGTAGGTGCAACATTAATGATTTTAGCTAGTTTGGGTAATATGACTTCCGATGCCCCTAAAAAAGAGGTGAATATTTAATGGAGCTATTATACGCATCGTGCGTTGGTGTATTAGTTAGCTGCGGTATATTTTTACTGTTAAGAGCACGTACGTTTCCTGTTGTACTGGGCCTTACCATGATTTCATATGCAGTAAACTTATTTTTATTTTCATCAGGGCGTTTAACTATAAACAAAGCCGTGGTGCTTGGTACCGGTGCAGATTACGCCGATCCACTTCCTCAAGCCTTGGTTTTAACCGCAATTGTAATTGGTTTTGCAATGACAGCATTTGTGGTTATTTTGGCTATTCGTGGACGTGCTGATTTAGGAAGCGACCACGTTGATGGAAGCCCCGTTAAATCAGCTGCAGCAAGTAAGGAGCAAAAATGATCCAACATTTAGCTTCGTTACCTATTTTACTGCCTATGCTTGCAGCTGTAATTTTGTTACTCCCACCTTGCGGTAAAAGTGTACAAATTCGTCGATACGCATCAAATACTATGGCGCTTATTACATTTGCTGTTAGTGTGTTTTTATTAATACATATTTACAACACAGGCATTAGTGTTTATGCCATCGGTGATTGGTCAGCCCCCTACGGGATAGTACTTGTGGCCGACAATCTATCAACATTACTCGTAGCGCTAACCTCGTTTTTAGGGCTTGGGGCCATTTTATATGGCAGTGCAGGCGATGATGAAAAAGGGAGCTTTTATCACCCACTGGTTCATTTTTTAGTGCTGGGTGTTAATGGCGCTTTTTTAACCGGTGATTTGTTTAACCTGTTTGTGTTTTTTGAAGTTTTACTGATTGCATCGTATGCATTACTTATGCACGGTGGCGACAAACAAAACACACGTGCAGCACTACAATATGTAATTCTAAACTTAGTGGGCTCGAGTGTATTTTTAATCGGTTTAGGTATTTTATATGGCGTATTAGGTACATTGAATATTGCTGATATGGCGCAAAAGGTATCACAACTTAATGGCGACGATGTATTTATTGCTAAAGCCGGCGGTTTATTACTACTTATTGTATTTGCTTTAAAAGGCGCATTGTTGCCGCTACATTTATGGCTTCCAAATACGTATGCTAGCGCAAAACCTGTTGTAGCAGCCTTATTTGCTATTATGACTAAGGTGGGTGTTTATGCCATGCTGCGTGTTTACACCGTTATATTTGGTGAACAGGCGGGTGCACTTGAGCACATGGTACAACCTTGGCTTTGGGGATTAGCGATTGCAACGATTGTGGTTGGCGCCATGGGCGCTATTGCTGCGCAAGATTTGCGTAAGTTAACTGCTAATTTAGTCTTGGTGTCGGTAGGTACTTTAGTTGCACTAGTAGCTTTACAAAATGTAAATGCAACGGCTGCATTGTTGTATTACTTAGTGCATTCAACATTAGTGAGTGCTGCGTTATTTTTACTAGCTGACTTAATTGCTAAGCAACGCGGTAAAGTTGCTGATAGGCTTGTTGGTGGGCGCGCAGTTAAACAGCCGCTTTTACTTGGGGCATGCTTTGTTGTAGCAGCCTTAACTGTGGTAGGTATGCCGCCACTATCGGGCTTTGTTGGTAAAATATGGATACTAAAATCGACGTTAAATAGTGAGCAAGCCTTAGTATTTTGGCCAGTGTATTTAGTGACAAGCTTTGCGCTATTAGTGGCACTTTCTCGGGCGGGTACAAGCTTGTTTTGGGAAAGAAAGGATAAACGCAGCGAAAGCGCAGACTGCGCTGATGCAAACCCATTGCAAGTGACGGTAATAATAGGTTTACTTGCTTGTTCGCCGCTGTTGGTTATTTTCGGTGGGCCGATTAGCGAGTACATGGTAGGTGCTGCTACGCAGTTACATGATATTAGCGGCGGTATAAATGCTGTACTTAAGGGAGGCATGTAATGAGACTACAAGCCCGTTTTCGGTGGTTACCAACGCCATTTCGTAGTTTATTTTTGTTTATAGTATGGTTGTTGCTTAACAATAGTGTGTCGGTTGGCCATATTGTACTGGCAACATTTTTTGCTATTTTTATTCCTATTTTAAGCTTTTCATTTAGGGATCCTCAGCCGCTAATTTTAAAGCCAGGGCTAGCTCTAAAACAATTTGTAATTGTACTTTACGATATTATTGTTGCTAACTTACAGGTTGCGTTATTAATTGTTGGGCCTTCCAAAAAACTACGCCCAGCATTTATTAAAGTCCCATTAGACTTAACTCACGATATGCCAATTACAATTTTAGCAAGCAGTGTCTCATTAACTCCCGGTACTGTAAGTGCTGAGGTGTATCCTATTCCAGAGTCGTTAGCTGAGGGAGAGGAAATGACACAGCGTTATTTGCTCATACATGTACTTGACCTTGACGACGAGGCTGAGCTTATCAAGCATATTAAAAAACGCTACGAAGCTCCACTAAAGGAGATATTTCAATGTTAGATACTGTATTACTTATTGTTTTCGCAATGATAGGACTTTCTTTACTGCTTAATTTATGGCGTTTAATTATTGGCCCATCAATCCCCGATAGAGTATTGGCGCTTGATACTATGTACATAAATGTTATTGCACTCATTGTTTTATACAGTATAAGCATGGGAACAGGGTTGTACTTTGAGGCCGCATTATTAATAGCTATGCTGGGTTTTGTAAGCACAGTAGCTGTATGTAAGTATTTACTACGTGGCGATATAATTGAATAAGGTGGCAAAATGATTAGCGAATGGGTTGTATCAATTTTATTGTTATTTGGTGGCACGTTTATTTTAATTGGTTCGTTAGGCTTATTAAAACTGCCAGACTTTTTTATGCGTTTACATGGCCCAACTAAAGCAACAACGTTGGGTATGGCAAGTATGTTAATTGCCGCTATGGTGTATTTTGCAAACTCTAAAACGGGTTTAAGTGTTAAAGAAATACTGATCACTATATTTCTATTAATAACGGCCCCAATTAGTGGCTATATGTTAATTAAGTCGGCTATTCATCATAAACTCAAACCAAAAGAGGGCACCAAAGGCCTGGACAATATTGAGGATGATTAAGCTTTATTGATTAGTAAACTATTAAGTTTACGTTAAAGCAAAGCGTTATCGATATTAAACCGAATAAAGAAATTTATTCGGTTTTTTGCTAATGGCAAACCAGTTAACGCTTTCATGAGGGGTTTTTAATTGAGCTTAGATGCATATTTGTTCGTATTAGGCTCTATAAATTAATAATAAGCTTTAAATTTTATGAATAACCTCAATCCAAAAAAATTACTTAATAGCAAATGGACTGCAACACCTGCCATTAATAAAGAAAAGCATTTTGTAATTGTAGAAGTAGAGTACGATGAAGATGCTAATGTAATAGCTTGTATTACTGAGTCGGTGTTTTCTAAAAACCAATATCCCATTAGCTGGCGAGATCTTAAAAACACTGAAAAATGGCGTCAAGGTTGGAAGTAGCTTTTAAAAAATCTAATATAAAACAGTAAGTTGGGGTGTAAACGTTCACTTGTCGTAGTCTAAAAGTAGCAAACTTAGGTACGATTTTGAGCTGAAAATACAGCAATACTAATAATTGAAAAAACCAGCATTTAGCTGGTTTTAAAAGTGCATATCAAGCGGCTATTTTTCATCTGCGTATTTTACGCGAATCTTACTTTTATCAACGGTTGATTGATTAAGTGCTTTAATCGCGCTTTTACTTTCAATGTCGTTTGGCATTTCTAAAAAGGCAAAACCTTTAGATTGGCCAGTTTCTTTATCAAGTACCAAGTTACAAGTTGTCACTTTACCGTGAGCTGTAAACAACGTACGAAGGTCTTGCTCTGATGTTGTGCGAGACAAATTACGAACTAATAATTTCATGTTTAACCTAAATAATGGGTTCAGCTTGATTATCTCAAGTAATTTGGCTTTAACCTAATTATATTTTTACTCAGCCATACACTCCTCAATTTAAGCTACTTAATTTAACATTAAGAACAATAGCGTTAATTGGTAATAAATAAATGGTTATTTAAATTTAAAATTGGTAAGTTATATTTTAAATTTATAGATGACCAATGTTTTGTGTGTGGGGTATTATGCCAATGTATCGCTTAGGTATTTTAAAAATTGTTATTGTATGTTTTTTATGTTGCGGATTGGCCGCTTGTGGTAGTTCGGGCTCACAAGGCGAACCAGTAAGTGTTGCCTTGACAGCCCAAACCCACGCTGTAATAGGCGGTGAAACTTCAGTCAATATTAACAGTGACCGTGATAGTGCGGTAACTGGCGAGCTTTCTATATCTGATGCTCAAGCCAGTGAGGCTGTATTTAATGCTCAAAATGATACTCAAACGAGTTATGGTACATTTAGCCTTACAAGTGACGGTAATTGGTTTTATACCTTAAATACACGCAATGCAAATATTAATTCTTTAGATGAAAATGAAATCCTACTTGACGAAATAGTAGTCAGTTCAGCCGATGGGACTGAAGCAACTATCACTGTCACTATCGTAGGTGTTGCCTCGGCTGATGATTTTTTAGTAACCGATGAAACAACACTTAATGCTGACGGTGTTAATTCAGGGCTGAGCGCATATGCACTAATAGAAACTGTTTTTAGCGAAGGGGCTATAGAGTCGCCAGATATGTATGCTGGTAACCATGAAGGTGTTACTCATATAATTGAAGATACCGACTCAATAATTGGTAATCACTTTGTTTTTTTAGCGCATCGCGATGACGACCAAGATAAAGACAAAGGCGTAAGCGACCGCCAGCGCAACGAAATAAAAGCTTACGACAAGTCACCTGCTGCAACCCTTGCTTTTGAAAATGAAACAGTACAATACAGTTGGAAGTTTAAAGTAAGTAGTGAGCTTGAATTAACGAGCAAATTTAGTCATTTTTTTCAAATAAAAGCTCGGAACGAGAGTAACGACAACACCAATGGCAACGATGACCAGCCAATTATTACGCTCTCTGGGGCGCAAAAAAACAGTACAGGGAATCAACTACAGGTGCGTTATAGCGCAGGTTTTGACGTAAATGGTAACAGCACAGTGCTTGATAAAAACCTCATAGAAACCGATTGGTCACTTATTACTGATGAATGGGTAGCGGTATTTGTTCAAGCGACCTTTAGCGAAGAAGGTCAGTTTGATATGACCCTCACCCGCGTAAGTGACAACGAAGAGCTATTTAGTATTAGCGAGCAAAACATAGATATGTGGCGTGGTTTTAGCGATGATGACTTTGCTCGCCCTAAGTGGGGAATTTATCGCTCAATAGTAGAAACCGACAGCCTTCGCGCTGAAGAAGAGCAGGTACGATTTGCTGATTTTGTGATTAAAAAAGGTGTTTTAACAAAGTAGCCGAAGGATGGATGTAGAATACTCACAAAAAAGCCCTTACCAATTAAATTGTTAAGGGCTTTTTTAATATGTTATAAAAAGTAATTATTTTACTTCTTTACCAGCGGCTTGTTGGTCAGCATGATAGCTTGAACGAACAAACGGGCCAGAGGCTGCATGAGTAAAGCCAATTTCATCCGCGTACTCTTTTAATGCATCAAACTCTGCTGGTGGCACGTAACGTTTAACTGGTAAATGATGCTTAGATGGCTGTAAGTATTGGCCAACAGTAAGCATATCTACGTTATGCGCACGCAGATCACGCAGTACTTCTTCTATTTCGCTAATCTCTTCACCTAAACCAACCATTAAGCCTGACTTAGTTTTTACTTCTGGGTGTGCTTCTTTAAAGCGACGAAGTAATTCTAATGACCATTTGTAATCGGCACCTGGGCGCGCAAGTTTGTATAGGCGTGGCGCTGTTTCTAAGTTGTGGTTAAACACATCAGGTGGCGTTTCAATTAAAATTTCAAGCGCACGGTCCATACGACCACGGAAATCGGGTACTAAAATCTCGATGGTGATCGTTGGGTTGTGTTTACGAATTTCGCGAATACAATCGGCAAAGTGCTGTGCGCCGCCATCACGTAAATCATCACGGTCAACCGAGGTAATTACCACGTAGCTTAGCTTCATGTCTTTAATTGTTAGTGCAAGCTTTTCTGGCTCTGCTGCATCAGGTTTTAATGGGCGACCATGGGCAACATCACAAAATGGGCAACGACGCGTACAAATAGCACCTAAAATCATAAAGGTTGCTGTACCGTGGTTAAAACACTCAGATAGGTTAGGGCACGAGGCCTCTTCACATACTGAATGTAAGCCATGCTTACGCATTGCTTGTTTAATACCATCGATACGCTCAGTTGATTTAGGTAAGCGAATTTTAAGCCACTCTGGCTTGCGCAACATTTCGGTTTTTTCTGTTGGTAAAACTTTAACGGGGATCAACGCCATTTTTTCTGCGTCGCGTAGTTTTACACCTGGTTCCATTTTGACTGGTTTATTCATTCGTTTTCAAACCCTTCAGTATGCTTAACCTGTGCTGCATTAAGCTTTTTTATCATGTGTTTTACTAGGCCTTCACCTGCGCTTTGTAGGTTTTGAGGACCATTCAATTCTTTCGTTTGCACCATATTCATGCCGGCATAACCACACGGGTTTATGCGTAAAAACGGGCTTAGATCCATGTTAACATTTAATGCTAAACCATGAAATGAGCAGCCGCGGCGAACTCTCAAACCTAATGATGCTATTTTGCTGTCGTTAACGTAAACACCCGGTGCGTCGGCTTTAGCGTATGCTTTTATATCGTATTCAGCAAGCGACTCAATAATGCACACTTCGAGCCAGGTTACAAGCTCTCGCACACCAATTTTTAAGCGGCGCAAATTAAATAATACATACATCATTTGTTGGCCAGGGCCGTGATAAGTTATCTGGCCGCCGCGATCAACTTTAATCACTTCAATATCGCCTGGGGCGAGTAAATGCTCGTCTTTTCCTGCTTGGCCTTGAGTAAATACACTTTCGTGCTCTACAAGCCAAATTTCATCTGGAGTGCTGTCATCTCGGGTGTCGGTAAAGTCTTGCATTTTTTGCCAAATTGGCATGTAACGCTGACGACCTAGTTGGCGTACGATCAAGGTGTTTTCGTTCACAACAAATCTCAATTATGGCTTAAAGCATGTGACGTACGTCATCGATGTTGCTGATCACGTTGTAAATTTCTTCAATGTGCTTCCCGCTTGTAACCGTAGCCACTAGCGTTACAGACTCATAATTACCTTTACTGCTTGGTTTTACTTTTGGTGCGTAATCACCCGGAGCAATAGGTTGTAATTTTGCTAATATTTGATCTGTTAAATTAACGTTGGCTAAACCCATAATTTTAAATGTAAATGGGCAAGGGTACTCTAGGTACTCATCAAATTTAGTATTTTTAACTGGTTGAACCACGATAGTGACTCCTCATACAAAAGTGTGAACTCTATGTAAAGCTCGAAGCTTAATACAGATAGGCGTTTAGCAGTGTTGCATATATGGGGAGCATTCTAGCATTTTTCAAGCAAAAAAAAACGCCTCATAACAGAGGCGCTTTTTTACAACCCAGCAACTGTGGGTTTATATTTACGTTTACATTATTTGTAAGCGTAAATAGTCGTAGATTTTGCTAAAGAAGCTGCCTTCTTCCACTTCTTCAAGTGTTACTAGTGGGTATTGTGCAATGTCTTCACCCTCTAGTTGCAAGAACAAGGTGCCTACTTTAGTGCCTTTGGCTAGTGGGGCTTCAAGTGTATTGTCTAATTCAAAGTTAGCCTTTAGGTTTTTATGCTGACCGCGTGGAATAGTAATAGGTGTATCTTCTAAAATACCTAACGATACATTTTCTTTGTTACCCATCCAAATACGTTGCTCTGCAAAGCTGTCGCCCGCTTTATAAGGTGTAATTGTTTCAAAAAAGCGAAAGCCGTAGTTAAGTAGTTTTTTGCTTTCTACTTTACGAGCGCGCTCGCTTGATGTACCCATAACAACAGCAATTAAGCGCATACCATTTTTAGTGGCTGAGGTAACAAGGCTGTAACCAGCTTCAGAAGTATGGCCTGTTTTTATGCCGTCAACGTCTAGGCTTTCATCCCATAATAACGAGTTACGGTTATATTGTTTAATACCGTTGTAGGTGTATGATTTTTCTTTGTAGATAGCATATTCTTCAGGTACATCTCTGATAAGTGCTGCGCTTAATGTGGCCATATCACGAGGTGTTGTGTAGTGCTCGTCTGTATCTAACCCGTGGCTGTTAATAAAGTGGCTATTACTCATACCTAATTTAGCGGCATGTGCATTCATTAAGTCGGCAAAAGCACTCTCACTGCCTGCTATGTGCTCCGACATAGCAACACAGGCGTCGTTCCCTGATTGAATAATAATGCCATGATTGAGCTCATCAACACTAATTTGTTTACCCACTTCAATAAACATTTTTGAAGATTCTGGGAAGTTTTTTGCCCATGCTTTTTCGCTAATTGTAACCATATCTGTAGGGGCTATGTTACCTACTTTAATTTCTGTACCAATTACATAACTGGTCATCATTTTAGTTAAGCTTGCTGGCGCAAGTTTAGTATCGGCTTCGCCCTCTGCAATAACCTTACCGGTTGTAAAGTCGACTAAAAAATAACCCTTTGCATTAACTTGAGGTGGTGCCGGAATGATTTGGGCGCTGGCTGAAAATACGGCGGCTGAACAAACTAAGCCACATACACCTTTGAGGATTTTATGTTTAATTGATTTCATCATACTCATTAATGGTTAAAGTTAAAAATTCGCGTTATGCCATTCTATACCCAAACCCCCCTGAGATGCGAGCCTCGTTGGGCTAGTTTGGGTATTTGTCTTACTGAGTGTAAAGCAAGAACGCGTTTTGAAATTGATCTTGTTTTAATTTTTTTAATACTTTTTCTGCGTGCTGCGCGTTTTTTATTGGCCCTAAATGCAGTCTATAAATAGTGTCTTTCTTAACAATATTTGTCGGTAATTTGTATTGTTGGCGTAAACGCTGTGCAAGGGCTTCAATATTTGCCAATGTGCTGCCAGCAGCCACTTGAATATACGTTTTATTAGCTGCAGAGCTAGGAAGCGTAACCGCTTCAAGCTTAACCTTTGCTGTACCATGTTTGTAATAGCCAAGCTTGTATGCGGCTGCATAGGAAAGGTCAATAATTCTGTCATCGTGAAAAGGCCCACGGTCGTTTACGCGTACAATGACTGACTTACCATTTTGCGTGTTTGTAACACGAACAAAACTAGGCAAAGGTAATGTTTTATGCGCCGCGGTCATGGCAAACATATCGTATATTTCACCATTTGAAGTGTGGTAGCCGTGAAATTTTCGGCCATACCACGATGCAATGCCTTCTTCTTTATAACCTGTTTCGTCAAGCATAGGGGTGTAACGTTTACCGAGTACCTCGTAGGGGCGAGAAGCACTGGCACTTTTTTGCACCTCGGTAACTATAGCGTCTTGCATTTCAAGCGCAGTTGGCGCACGCAGGGGGGCTGAATCATGACGCATGTGGTAACGCCCACTCGAACCACTGCTACAGGCACTGACAGTAATAGCGAGTAAAATGGTTATGAGAGTCTGAGCGTAACGTTGCATTATTTTAAAAGCATCCTTTTATCTGTTGCTATCGACATAATAATACCAAAGCCAGCCATTAGCGTAATCATCGATGTGCCACCATAACTTATCAGAGGCAATGGCACGCCTACAACAGGTAGTAGTCCCGATACCATGCCAATGTTTACAAATATATAAACAAAAAAAGTTAAGGTTAGTGCGCCTGCTAACAGCTTTCCAAACGCGTCTTGTGCATTTACTGCAATATACAAGCTGCGGCCAATAATAAACAAGTACAAGCTAAGTAAAACGCAAACACCAAATAAGCCAAACTCCTCACTTAATACCGAAAAAATAAAATCGGTATGGCGCTCTGGTAAAAACTCAAGTTGTGACTGTGTACCTTGCAACCAGCCTTTACCTTCAACGCCACCAGAACCAATGGCTATTTTAGATTGAATAATATGATAACCTGAGCCAAGTGGATCGCTCTCAGGATCTAAGAATGTCAGTACGCGTTGGCGTTGATAAGCATGCATACCGTATTGCCAAAATGGCCAAGCTGCTAAGGCAACGGCCGCGCTTAAAAAGCTAATTAGTCGCCAGCTCAACCCAGATAAAAAAAGTACAAATATGCCAGAGCTTGCAATTAGTATTGATGTTCCTAAATCTGGCTGCTCTTTGATTAATAATGTAGGCAGCATTACTATCGCAAAGCCGAAAATTAAGTGTAGTGGTTGAGGTGGTAAATGTTTGCGACCAATATACCAAGCTACCATCATAGGTACTGCTAGCTTCATTAGTTCAGAGGGTTGAAAGCGGGTTATACCTAAATCAAGCCAACGTTGTGCGCCTTTAGAGCTCACGCCAAATAACAACACACCAACCAGCATTAATAATCCAACGCAGTACATAGGTATAGTGAGCCTTTTAAGTGTAGCAGGGGGGATTTGTGCAAGTACTATCATGGCAATGATGGCCACACCCATCCGCGTCATGTGCCTTATCATCATGGCTGATTCTTGGCCACTTGCGCTGTACACAACCGTTATGCTTCCAGCCATCATGAGTAAAATAGCAATAAGTAAAGGCAAGTCTAAGTGCATACGCATCCAAATAGAGCGCTTGTCATGCAGGGCGGTCATAGGGTGTTATTCCTTGCCAGTTCAACAGGGTTAGCAGCAAAGTAATAATCCATTAACTGCCTGGCAATAGGCGCGCCAACCGTGCTGCCACCACCATTATTTTCAACAACAATAGACACAACTATTTGAGGGTTATTGTAAGGTGCAAACCCCACATAAATGGCATTATCGCGTTGTCGTTCTTTTAGTGATTCTGCATCGTACTTTTCACCCTGTGCAATGCTCACAACTTGTGCTGTGCCAGTTTTGCCTGCTGGATCGTAATTTACACCTTTAAATGCTTTATGAGCGGTGCCTGTTACCTTGGTTACGGTATTGTGCATAGCATCAATAGCTATACGCCAATTGTCTGGGTTGTTTAACACAACGGGTGGTTTTTCTTCATTATTTATTTGGGTTACATCGTCCTCTTTTTTAGCCACTTGCGCTAAGTGGGGAGGATGATTAATCCCTTTGTTAACGAGTATGTTGGTTGCGTTAGCTATTTGAATGGGTGTTGCGGTCCAATATCCTTGGCCAATGCCTACAGAAATTGTATCGCCAGGCCACCAAGACTCTTTAAATCTGTTTTCTTTCCATTCTTTTGAAGGCAATATGGCGGTGGTTTCTTCGTGTATATCTATACCCGATAGATCACCAAAACCAAAGTTCGCCATAAAATTACTGATTTTTGTAATGCCTAATCGGTATGCAGTATCGTAAAAGTATGTATCGCATGACTCTTCAATAGCTTTGTATACATCTACATGGCCGTGCCCCCAGCGCTTCCAGTCACGCCATTTATGCTCTACGTTTCGTATTTCAAAAAAACCGGGGTCCCACATAGTTGTCCCTTCCGTTACCATGTTTTCTTCAAGTGCTAAAATAGCCATATGCGGTTTAATGGTGGACGCTGGAGCATATCGGCCTTGGGTGGCTCTATTAATTAGTGGGCGATCTGGGTTT
The DNA here is from genome assembly GCF_019392235.1 of Pseudoalteromonas sp. CR1. Classification (NCBI taxonomy): domain Bacteria; kingdom Pseudomonadati; phylum Pseudomonadota; class Gammaproteobacteria; order Alteromonadales; family Pseudoalteromonadaceae; genus Pseudoalteromonas; species Pseudoalteromonas sp. CR1. The sequence continues at coordinate 597,760 of NZ_JAHXRM010000001.1, forward strand.
AGAAGTGCTTTATAATTTTTACTACTAATACCGTGTACAAATAAATTTGGGTCGTAGCTTGGGTTTGAGTATAGCGCAAGTATGCCGCCATCTTTTGCGTCCATAACAACAACCGCACCGCGCATATCTTTAAGTGCATGTTGGGCTATTTGTTGAAGGCCAATATCGAGCGTTAACACTAAATCACTACCTGGCTGCGGGGGGAGCATGCTCAGGGTACGAATAACACGACCTCGGTTATTTACCTCTACACGTTGCGAACCAACTTGGCCATGCAAGAGTTGCTCATAGTATTTTTCAATACCAAGTTTGCCAATATCGTGGGTTGCACGATAGTTAGTGGCTTGCTGTTCTTGTTCGAGTTTGTTTAGCTCTTTTCGGTTTAGCTTTGCCACATAGCCTAGTGCATGAGTCAGTGTGTCGCCGTACGGGTAATAACGGGCTAAACGGGCTTCTATACTAAAACCGGGGAATTTATGTTGGTTTACCGAAAATGTAGCAACGTCGGCTTCATCAAGGCGCGCTTTAAGTACTTGTGATTTAAAACGGCGCGTGTTTTTTATATCTTTTAAAAAGTCTTGTTTTTCTTGCTCTGTAATAGCGATTAGGTGGCTTACTTGTTCAAGTGATTCTTCAAGGTTGTCAACGTCTTCGGGGATCACCTCAAGATTATAAACGGGTTTGTTTTCGGCAAGCAGCACACCGTTTCGGTCGTAAATTAAGCCGCGATTAGGTGCAATAGGGATAACTTTAATTCGGTTGTCATTAGAGCGGGTTTGGTAATCTTGGTGGTCTTTTACTTGAATATTGTAAAGGTTAGTGATTAAAACAGCCACTAGCCCCAGTACAAAAACAAAACCCACAAACGCTCTCCGCGCAAATAAATTAGCTTCAGCAGAGTGGTCACGAATAGTGGGTCTTTTTTTTAACATGGCAAGCGTTACTCGCGATGATAAGGATGATTGTTATTTAAGCTCCAGCCTCTGTAAAGGCTCTCTGCTACAATAATGCGCACCAAAGGATGTGGTAATGTTAAATTTGATAACGACCATTTTTGCTCCGATGCCGCTATACATTCTGGAGCAAGTCCCTCTGGGCCGCCAATAAGTAAGCTTACATCGCGGCCATCGAGTTGCCATTTTTCCATGTTTTTAGCAAGTTGGTGAGTATCCAGCGCTTTGCCAGTAACCTCTAGTGTAACAATACGATTGCCTTTAGGAATAGCGGCTAATGTTTTTTCGCCCTCAATGTGTAAAATACGCTTTATATCTGCATTTTTGCCACGTTTACCGGCGGGTATTTCAATTAGCTCTAAAGCCATATCCTTGGGAAAACGGCGCTGATATTCAGCAAATCCCGTTTCTACCCACGCTGGCATTTTTGTGCCAACAGCAATCATTTGTATTTTCACGAATAACTTCCAAGCGTTGCTTTTAACAAGTGGGTGGTTAGCCCCACAGTTTTTCTAGATCGTAATAGCTACGTGCTTCAGTTTGCATCACGTGTACAACCACATCACCTAAATCAACCAGTGCCCATTCGCCGTCATTTTCGCCTTCATAGCCTAGCGGCTCTGAATCTGCATGACGTGCTTCTTTTGCTAAGTGGTCGGCGATTGATTGAACGTGGCGCTTAGACGTGCCAGTACAAATTACCATGTAATCGGTAATGTCTGATTTATCAGTTACGTCTATGTCAACGATGTCACGCGCTTTCATATCGTCAATTTTATCCATTGCAAAGGCGAGTAGTTGTTTTGAATCCAAGGTTTTGTCTCAATTTAAAATTTAATGGCGCATATTTTAACACGCTAGGCATTTTTAAGCATCAATTTGATAAAGCTGATGCATTTGTATGTAATGACTCACTGCATCAGGCAATAGTTCATTCTTTTTGTTACTTTTTTTAAGGTCATCACGAATAGTACTAGAGGCCGCATCAAGCATTTTACCGGGTAAAAAATAAAGTTTGCCGCCAGAATGCTTTAAAACACTAGCAGGGTCTTCCACTAGAGCCTGTTGCATGTATGCTTTGAGTTTGCCAGTAACATGGCACTGTTGTAATGGTCGTTGATACACCACAATATGGCAAAGCTCAGTAATTGCCTCCCATTCAAACCATTTATCAAGTGTATTAAATGAATCCATACCGATTAAAAATAATATAGGCTCATTAGGGTGTTCACTTCGAAGCTCTTGCAGGCTAAGTAATGAATACGACGGCCCCTTACGATTTAGCTCTCTTAAATCGAGTGCAAAATGAGGGAACGATTTTATAGCTGCATTGAGCATATTAACACGATGCTCTGTGCTTATACCGGGTGCCGCTTTATGAGCTGGTAGCGCGCAAGGCATAAAATACAAAGTGCTTAAATTAAATGCGCTTACACATTGCTGTGCCATATTAATATGGCCCAGATGAACGGGGTCGAAGGTGCCACCAAAAATAGCAATCATTTTATTGTCCAACAGGTTAAGCGATTAATTAAGGCTGTGACACGGCATAGGAATTTCGAGCGGTTGACAAAACTTAATACAAATATGTGCAAGTGCTTGATAGGGAGCTATTAAATTGCCTTGTTTGTAGCTTGCATCAAATAAAGCAACGTCACTGTTTATTTGCTCAAGCACAGCAATGTTTAGGCGATTAACGGCACTTTGTACAGGCCCTTGTTGATTTTTCCAAATGGCGTTTTGTTTAAATAAGTTGGCGATTGGCTCACCATTTAACAATCCTAGTTGCACATTCAACAAGGTGTTGAGTTCTTTTGTAATTGCCCACAATATACTCACTACTTCGGTGTTATCACGGGCTAATTTGTTTAACACTTTAATCGCTTGTTTAGCGTGACCATTTAATAAAGCATCGCTTAAATCAAAAATATCAAATTTGGCTTGATTTAATAGCCCTTGCATAACTAATTGCTGGGTAATAAGTGCATTGCCGTGGAGTAAAGAAAGCTTTTCGAGTTCCTGAAAACACGCTAATAAATTACCTTCTGTTGCATTGATAAGGCTTAATTTGGCATCGTTTTGCATGTTAAGAGCCAAGCGCTGGCATTGCTCATCAAGCCATCGTTTCACATGCGAGCCTGTAAGAGGGTAACAAGGTACAAATACCCCTTGTTTGTCGAGCGCTTTAAACCATGCCCCACGTTGTACTTCTTGGCTGGCTTTAGCACCTTTAATAATTAGTATTGTGTCTGGGTTAACAAGCTCAACTACACGCTTAAAGGTATTACTACCAATGACTCCGGGCTTTTGCTGGTTTAGATCAAACTCAACAATAGTGCGAGCGCTAAATAACGACATACTTTGATATTGCGCGATTATTTCCTGCCAATCAAACCCTTGCATTAAAGTAAGTTTAATAACTTCATCAAAGCCTTGTTCTTTGGCGGCATCGCGTATTTGTTGTACGCATTGCGCTTCTTGAAAAGGTTCTTCGCCAAACACTAAATAAAAAGGTTTTAAGCCTTTTTTTAATTCGTTGGGTAATTGATTAGCGTAACAGCGCATTACAGTTGCGACAGCTCTCTAACAATGCGGCGACTTGCTTGCTTACGAATTTCGTTAATTAGTAGCTCAAGCTCTTTTGCTTTTGCAAGGGCGTTATCGGGGTCGTCTTGATAATTTCGGTATAGTTCAAAGCGCTTTTCTATTGCATCTTTATTGGGATGTTTTAGAACATACGATACGCCATAGGCAAGTTCGTATTCAGCAACCTGACCATTTTTAAATAACGACAAGTTTTGGCGTTCTATGGTTTCTTTGCGTAAATACAGTTGCGCTACGTTTTTAGATGACGAGGTAAACTCGACTCCACTTGCTAACAGCTCTTTTTGTAGCTGTTCAAATAACGCTGATTTTTCATCATCGCCAATGAGCGTTATTACTTTTAAGTTATCAGGCAGGCTTGACGCTTGTTTTAAGTGAAATCCACAGCTAGATAACAAAAAACAGACTAACGCTAAGGCTAGTCCGTTTTTAATGGCGTTAAATAAAGCCATATTAGTTAGCAACTACGTTAAGTAATTTACCTGGCACGTAAATAATTTTACGAATAGTTGCGCCATTCGTAAATTTAGTTACGTTAGCTTCTGCAAAAGCCAGTGCTTCTACTTGCTCTTGCGTTGCATCCGCTGCCACAGTTAACTTAGCGCGAAGTTTACCGTTTACTTGTACGATGATGAGCTTTTCATCTTCAACAAGGGCTGATTCGTCAACCGTTGGCCATGCTGCATCTAAAATGTTGCCTTCTTTACCTAGCTCTTGCCACAATTCGTGAGATAAATGCGGCGTAATAGGGGCAAGCATAATCACAAGCGCTTCAAGTGCTTCATTTGCAATGGCAATGTCTTGTGCATCGTTAAGTGGCGCTTTAATTAACTTGTTAGATAGCTCCATGATGGCAGCAATCGCTGTATTAAACGTTTGACGGCGTTCAACATCATCACTTACTTTTGCAATGGCTTTATGTAGTTCGCGGCGAAGTACTTTTTGCGGGTTAGACAAAGCCGATTTATCAAGTGTTTGGTAGCCAACAGTTTTAACGTCTACCGCGTATTTCCATACACGTTTTAAGAAGCGATGCGCGCCTTCTACACCTGAGTCTGACCATTCAAGTGTTTGCTCTGGTGGTGCAGTAAACATCATGAATAAACGCACTGTATCTGCACCGTATTGGGCAATGACTTGTTGTGGGTCTATTCCGTTGTTTTTAGACTTAGACATTTTGCTCATGCCAGATGAGAATACTGGCTCACCGTCGTCTTTATGCCATGCTTTAGTTACGCGGCCTTTTTCGTCAGTTTCGGTTTCTACATCGCTCGGTGAAATCCAAATGTCACCACCTTTCTCATCTTTACGGTAGAACGTTTCGGCAAGTACCATACCTTGACAAAGTAAGCGATCAAACGGTTCGTCTGAATTTACTAAACCAAAGTCACGTAATAATTTATGGAAAAAGCGCGAGTACAATAAGTGTAAAATTGCATGCTCAATACCACCAATATATTGGTTTACTGGTAACCAGTAGTTAGCCGCTGCAGGGTCTAACATGCCTTCATCGTAGCGCGGGCTACAGTAACGTGCGTAATACCAAGACGATTCCATAAAAGTATCAAAGGTATCAGTTTCGTGAGTAGCAGGTACGCCGTTTACTGTGGTTTTAGCCCACTCTGGATCTGCTTTAATTGGCGATGTAACACCATTCATTACCACGTCTTCTGGTAAGCGAACTGGTAGCATATCCTCTGTTGCAGCAAGTTCATTACCATCTTCATCGCTAAGCATTGGGATTGGTGAACCCCAGTAACGTTGGCGGCTAACACCCCAATCACGTAGACGGAAGTTAACTTTACGCTCACCAACACCTAGCGCTTCTAGTTTGTTGGCAATCGCATTAAACGCTGCTGAAAAGTCTAACCCGTCAAATTCACCAGAGTTTACTAATACACCTTTTTCGGTGAATGCTTCTTGCTCTAGGTTTACTTCAAGGTCTGAGCCTTCAACTGGCGCAATAACTTGTTTGATATCTAAGCCGTATGCATTTGCAAATTCAAAGTCACGTTGGTCGTGTGCAGGTACTGCCATCACCGCACCAGAGCCATAATGCATAAGTACAAAGTTAGCTACCCAAATAGGCACTTGCTCGCCTGTTAACGGGTGAGTGGCGTAAAAGCCAGTTGCAATGCCTTTCTTTTCCATGGTTGCCATGTCTGCTTCGGCTACTTTGGTGTTTTTGCATTCTTCAACAAACATTGCAATTGCATCGCTGTTTTTAGCTGCTTCTTGTGCAATAGGGTGGCCACCTGCAACGGCTAGGTAAGTTACACCCATAAAGGTATCTGGGCGCGTAGTATATACGCTAAACTTTTCGTTGTTATCAGTACGTGTAAATTCTATGTCTAACCCTTCAGAGCGACCAATCCAGTTGCGCTGCATGGTTTTAACTTGTTCAGGCCAGTCTTCTAACTTGTCTAAATCGTCTAAAAGCTCTTGAGCGTAGTCGGTAATTTTAATAAACCACTGCGGAATTTCTTTTTGCTCAACCACAGCGCCTGAGCGCCAACCACGGCCGTCAATTACTTGTTCGTTAGCAAGTACAGTTTGATCAACCGGATCCCAGTTAACCGTTGACATTTTTTTATACACTAGGCCTTTTTCGTAAAGCTTAGTGAAAAACCACTGCTCCCATTTGTAATACTCTGGGTGACAAGTCGCAATTTCACGGTCCCAGTCGTAACCAAAACCTAATTGTTTAAGTTGGGTACGCATGTAATCAATATTTTCGTAGGTCCATTTTGCAGGCGCTGTTTTGTTTTTAATAGCTGCGTTTTCTGCTGGTAAACCAAACGCATCCCAACCCATCGGCTGCATTACGTTTTTGCCTTGCAAACGTTGGAAACGAGAAACAACATCACCAATGGTGTAGTTACGCACATGACCCATATGCAGTCGACCACTCGGGTATGGGAACATAGAAAGACAGTAATACTTTTCTTTGCTCTCATCTTCAGTGACTTTAAATACTTGGTTTTCTTCCCAGTAGCTTTGTACTTTTGACTCTATATCTTGCGGGTTATATTGCTCTTGCATCTACGATTCCAGACTTCTTGCAAACTAATAAAAAATTGCCGATATGATAACCCAAATAAAGTGCTATTCACAGCGTCAAAAACACCGTTTTGCTAAATTCTAACCTTCAGGTCAGGTTAACCTATACTTATCTATGTTAAACGTTAGGCGTGTTGACCTTTGTGGATTGAAATTTGCTCAGTTTAGAGTTCTCTAACCACACTATAAGATGTCACTTAGTGGTCTGAGTAAACATTAATAAATATTGCGTCAACCCAACTCGTTTATTAGCAATTTTGAAGGAGTACATAATGGCAGATTATAAAGCATGGCTTAGTGATTTAAGCGCGTGGCTAAAAGACATAAAAGATCATGAGGTAAAAGATGCGGTAACTCGTTTTGTTGAATCAGAGCAAGCACTTAAAAATTTAGGTGAAGAAAAGTATCAGCTTTACCGCAATTACCTAAAGCGCGATATAGAGCACCTTAGCGAGAACGACTCCCACTACAACTCGCTTGCATGGCAAGAGCTTAAAGAGTCTTTATGGTTTGAGCTTTCGCATATAGAAGACAAAACTCAGCTGGAATGGCAATCCCTAAACCAAGATTTTAAGCACAATGGGGTGTATCACGCAGGCGAATGGATAGCCATGGGCACATTAGTATGTAAGAATTGCACTCATAGTTATGATGTTTATCACGCGACACAAATTTTACCGTGTATTGAGTGTGATGGAATCTATTTTAGTCGTAAGGCGCTGCACCCTTAAGCATATGTATTAAGTGGCTGCTGGCCACTTAATACGCCCAAAGCCAGCGATTATGCTGGTACATAAAGAAGTTAGAATGACGAAAAAACTGCTGCCACTACCTGTATCTACGCTTGCACCTAGTATTTCTGCTAATCACGTACTGACGTGCATGAATAACCCCTATCCAGAGCAGCTCAATTTTATTGGGCAACAACGTGCACAAAGCGCGCTCGACTTTTCGCTGGGAATGGAATTACCCGGTTACAACGTATACGTTATGGGCGAAGCTGCACATGGGCGTTATACATTAGTAAAAGACAAGCTAAAACAACATGCTAAAGGTCGAGTAACGCCAAACGAATGGTTGTATGTTAACAACTACGACGACCACCGCGAGCCGATAGCGCTGTTTATGCAAGCAGGGCAAAGCAAGCAGTTAAGTGACGACATAGACTCGTTTTTAGACGAGGTACTCGATACATTTCCAGCCGCATTTGATAACCCAGCTTATCAACGTAAGAAGAAGTCAATTGATCGTGAGTTTAATGATGCTTACGACAGCGCAATTACCGCTGTTGAAGTGGCGGCACTTCAACAAAGCGTTGCACTGGTTGAAGAAAAAAGCTCAGTGGGGTTTGCGCCACTAATAGATGGCAAGCAATTGAGCGATAGCGAATTTGCAGAGCTAGAAGATGATTTACGCGAAGAGTTTTTTGAGAAAATAGAGAAACTAGAAGATGCGTTAATTGAAGCGCTGATAGAACTACCTCGTTGGAAACGCGAATCAAAAGAAAAACTCCGTAACCTTAAAAAGTCGACCGCTGAGCAAGCAACAAAACCGCTACTAAAAGACTTAGAACATAAATACGCTACCCATATTGGTGTACTTCGTTACTTAAAAGACATACGTGTAGAAATTATAGATGCCGTACTTGAATGGCTTGATGACGAAGACGAAAGCGAAGAAAGCAAAGAAGATTTTGATCGTAAAGGCATGCTTACTGACTTTTTTGCACCCAATATTTTAGTTGAGTTTAAGGAAGACGATGCAGCGCCTGTGGTATACGAGCCAAACCCCACCTTTGGCAATTTATTTGGCAAAATAGAGTATGCCACTTCACAAGGTACACTAATCACCAGCTACCGCTCAATTCAGCCCGGTGCATTACACCGTGCAAATGGCGGTTACTTAATAATGGATGCTGAAAAAGTAATGGCTAACCCGCAAGTATGGGATGGGTTAAAGCTATCGCTTAAAATGCACCAGATTAAAAACGATTTGCCGTATCAAGACAGCACAGTAGGTACGAGTTTTACGCTTCGCCCACAATTGATCCCGCTTGATGTAAAAATTATTTTATTAGGCTCGCGCGATTTGTATTACACCATAGGTGAATACGATGAAGAATTTGCTGAGTTATTTAGGGTGCTAGCCGACTTTGATTACTACCTACCAAGTAGCGATAAGTTACAGTATCAGTTTATTACTAAGGTGACTGAGTACTGCGAAAAAACCCTCAAGTGCACTACAACGCAAGCGGCTATGGTGAGGTTACTTAAATTTAGTTATCGCCAAGCTGAGCATCATAATAAGCTCTCAGCGCGTTTTGCTGATGTGTTAGAGCTGGTGGCTGAGGCAAGTTATTACGCAAAACAAGATACGCTAACGGTTATTGATGCGCACCATATTGATGAAGCCATTGAGGGTAAGCAATATCGCACCGGTCAAATTAGTGAAAATATGCTCAGTGATATCAAAGAAGGCCACACGTTAATTGCTACAACGGGTCAAGCTATTGGTAAAGTAAATGGTTTAACGGTATTGCATATTGGTGATACGTCGTTTGGTACACCGGCGCGAATTACCGCCACGGTATACGCCGGCGCCGATGGCGTAATAGACGTAGAGCGCGAAGCAGAGCTGGGTAAAGCTATTCACTCTAAAGGCGTGATGTTACTTACCGGTTATTTAGGTAATAAATATGCCCAGCAGTTTAGCCTTACGCTCAGCGCAAATATTGCAATAGAGCAAAGCTATGGCTACATAGACGGCGATAGCGCCTCGTTAGCTGAGCTTTGCGCGTTAATTTCTGCTATTACAAGCTTACCAATAAGCCAATCAATTGCGCTTACCGGCTCTATAAACCAACATGGCGATGTACAAGCTATCGGTGGTGTAAACGAGAAAATAGAAGGCTTTTTTAAGTTGTGTAAAATGCGTGGTTTAACAGGTGAGCAAGGCGTTATTATTCCTAAATCAAACCAAGTAAACTTAGTGCTAGATGACGAAATACTCAACGCCGTAGAGCAAGGTAAATTTAACATATACGCCGTAGAGACGGTGGATCAGGCGTTAAACTTACTGATGGATATTGAAGCAGGCGACCTCATCGACGATGAATACCCTGAAAATTCAGTAAATGGCATCGCACTTGCGCGTCTAAAGGAGATTGCTGATATTGTTAATGGCGACAACGAAGACGATGCAGATGATGAGTTAGAAAATGAAAAACCAGAAGATGAAAAAGGGGAGTTATGATCAACATTATTTTGGCAGTTGTCATCGCCATTTTGTGCGTTTTAATATTTAAAAACAGTAAAAAGGCCAAACAACAGGCGATTGCTAATGCGCAAATTGAAAGCGACTATTTAGTAGCAAACGCTAAAGTAGACGGTGTACTTGAGACTGCCTCTGGCTTGCAATACAAAGTATTGCACAAAGGAGAAAACAGCAACACGCCCAGTTCAACAAGTATGGTCAATGTGCATTACCACGGTACGCTTATCGACGGCACCGTGTTTGATAGCTCAGTAGAGCGCAAATCACCGATTAGTTTTGGTTTGCACCAAGTTATTAAAGGGTGGACCGAAGGGCTTCAATTAATGAGTCCGGGTGATAAATTTCAGTTTTATATACCGCATCAACTAGCTTATGGCGAAAAGCGGGTAGGGAGTATTCCGCCTGCATCACTGCTTATTTTTGAAGTAGAACTACTTGCAATAGAGTCATAAATATACGGTACTTGCTCACTTTGAACCGATTTAGAGTGAGCAAGTTATACTAATCTGCAAATTCAATATGTGCTATTTCAAGTTTAAATTTCCCCGCTTGCTTTCCTGCAATCATAAAACCAAGTTGCTTAATATCATTAAAATCAATTTCTGGTTGCTCTGTTAGCGTACGCCCACGAAAAGTAAGTGTAAAATCACTTGGTGTAAAATTAACGTTAGTCCACTCATTTTCTATTGTTTTAAATGAGTGTGTATACGCAGGCCCATCAAGGTAGTTAGATGTACGCAGCCTTAGTTGATAGGTTTGCCCATCACCTTTAACACGTAAATTAATAGTACGTGTGTTTTGGCTTTGTATATTTAGCTCAGTGCGGATAGAAGCAAACCCTCCGTTATTTTCGAGCGATACATTACCTTCAAATATCAAAGCATCTTTTGTATGACTTACTTGGCTATTAGATACACCGCCCATAACCGAATCGTTGACCACATACCAACGCTGATTGGCGTTTACTTCTGCGCTCAGCAGCAAAGCATTAAATACAAAAACAGATGATAGTTGTTTGGTGGTCATTGGGTTGCTCCTAAAGGCTTTGGTTAACTAATACGATTAAATACATGAATTGTTCACTTAATATAAAACTAATTTATTAACAATATTCTAGAGCTTGTAAACTTTCAGAATAAAAATTTTTAACCTCGAAAGATAAACTGGCCTTGGTTTGAATTAGCTTGAGCAAAAAATAAAAAGCGCGTAAGTTAACCGCGTTACCTATTTTAATAACAAGAATTAAAATGAAAGCAAAAGAAATAGAACAATTAGCGCTATCTAAAACCGAAACTCGAGAAGTCATCACCCCTTACGCGTTTAAAATTGATAACGCCCTACTAGGTTTACCCTTAGCAACGCCACTAAAGCGAGCTATAGCAATAGTAATCGATGTAGCCTTAATATTTATGGCTGCAAAGCTCAGCGCGACTTTAATTTCCTTTGTTGCGGCTATGGCATTCTATAAAGGGACGGCACAACAATACCTTCCTAAAATGTCGAGTGTGTGGCGAAGAATATTAAAAATAGTAGCCGCCGGTATTTTATTTGTAAGCGCTCTTGCGGTGCTTTCAATTGGCATAGATTACCTAGAGGGCGATAACGTCGATCAAGCCTTAACCGCTCAGGGCCTAAAAATCCAGGATGAGATTAAGCTTACCTCCTCGGAAAAGCAGCGGGTAAATACTTTTTTTGTGCAAACAGCAGACGAACGCTGTGAGCAACCTTGTCAGCAAAATGCACTTGATAATTTGATAGGGCAAGTACCCAAATTAGCAGACATGGACGACCTACAAAACCCACAACTTGCTAAAGCACTATTACAATTATTAGTGCTCAGTGAGGATAACGAAATAAAACCTTTGCAGTTATTAGAAGAAAAACCGGCACACACAACTACACACAGTATTTTGCAGTGGAGCAAAGGCATTATTCAAGACTTGGGTTTGGGTTTTGGTTGGGCTGCTGTCTACTTTACGCTATTCTCATTACTTTGGCGTGGTCAAACTCCCGGAAAAAAGGTGTGCAACATACGTGTTGTTGCCTTAAATGGTGAACCACTAGGCTTGCTGGATTGTTTTGGCCGCTACGGTGGTTACGGCGCAGGTTTTGCCACTGGGCTATTAGGGTTTCTGCAGATATATTGGGATCCGAACAGGCAAGCTATTCAAGATAAAATATCAGCGACCGTGGTTATTCAAGGCAGTGTTAACCAAGTTGTAAATGTGCAAACGGTAGAAGAGACTATAAAAAGTTAACTTTGCTTTTATTACAAGGATGGTTATGAAATCTTTATTAATTGTATTTATTAATCTGTATTTTATTAATCTGTATTTTATTAAGGTTTCGTATGCATCAGAAAATATTGTGTTAGCCAAAGCGCATCAGCTTAAGTCTGTTATTTTAGATGAGCAACGCAGCTTCAGCGTTTATTTACCGCCCAGTTATAATGAAAACTCTAATAAAGTATACCCAGTTATTTATTTGCTCGATGGTGACCAAACACATCTAAAAGCTGTCGCCGGGCTAGTCGAGGCACTCAGTACACAAAGGCTAGAGCAGCAAATACAACAAGTAATTATAGTTGCTATTCCTAACAGCAAAAACGCAATAAGAGAGCGCGATTTTACCCCAACCAATGTTGATTGGACACTTGACGGTAAACTTCTAGAAAGGTTTGAAAATATTGGTAATGCACCAAACTACAGTGCATTTTTTGAAAAAGAACTTATTCCGTATATTAATAAAACTTACCGCACATCAACTAAACGCGTATTAATAGGCGAGTCTTTTGGCGGCTTATTTGCAAGTTATGTACTTTTGACTAATCACACATTATTTACAGATTATTTAATAATTGACGCTACATATATCTGGGATAATAATTATCTAAACCGCTACTTTAAAAGTAACCAACTTGAAAACAAAGAGATGGCAGGGAATGTGTATTTTACCTTTGCAAATAATGCCGAAGCGTTTGGTGAAATTGGCAAAACAAATTACCAATGGGGTTTAGAGTTTGCTAAAAGATTAAAAATGCATTCAAGTAATAATTTACATATAAATCAACGTTACTTTGAAGATGAAACGCATGGTACAGTCGCTGCGCTTAGTTGGTACTATGGTTTGAGAGAGTTACTAAATAATTAACTTACAACTCTAGTAAAATTTATAAATAAAACGGATGCATAGAGAGTAATGAATGAGCGAAGAAAAGTGTGATTGGATCTTAGCACCGCATATGATTGAAACATCATATTTATATTTAAAATCATCTGAGCTTATGTGGCCTTACTCTATTAGTATTTCAATCGTTAACTCAGCATTAGCTTTAGAAATATTACTAAAAAGTTTCAACTGTCGTGTCATAAATGATGAACAGTATGAAAAATATCAATTTAACTCTAAAGTACTAAATAAAGGTGAGAATGCACATGATTTAATGCATCTTTATGATGCGTTACCTGACACAATAAAACATAAATTATCAAATGATTTCGACTTGGATTTAATAAAAAAGTACCGGCATACATTTACTAACAGCCGCTGTATTTACGAGAAAAATGCAATTACAGGAGGAAGTACTGCATTGATGGAAATGACGGCTCTGCTTTTAAGAAAAACAGTAGGTTTTACCTAGAAAGAGGTTGCTCTGATATATGGATAAAAAATTATCCGAACGTTTGAGTGCTAATTAAAAACTGATAGTTAACCAATGGTACCTATCAGTATTAATTTACTTCCTAAACCTAACCCCAAACCCAACAACCCCCATCAACAACACAAATCCCCACACAAACACATTGCCATATTGGCTATACACACTATTACCTTGTATCAGTTTTATATCGGCTTTTAATACAGCGGCTTCAAACTGTGGCATGGTTTGTTGTGTGTGGCTTATTGGGTCGTATACGGCGCTTACCCCGTTGTTGGTAACGCGTACTAGAGGGCGTTGTAGTTCGAGCGCCCGCATACGGGCTATTTGCATATGTTGCAAAGGCCCAATTGATTGACCAAACCATGCATCATTACTTACGGTAAAAAGTAGATCTGAGTTGCTTTTGTAGTTACCGCGTACTAAATCGGCAAACACTATTTCGTAGCAAATAGCGGGTAGTAAGTTAAAACCATTAGCACGTAAGTTGTTTTGTTCTCTATCGCCTCGGGTAAACGACGACATAGGTAAATCAAACAAAGGCGCGATAGGGCGCAGAAAATCTTGAAACGGCACAAACTCACCAATCGGTAGTAACTGGTGTTTTTGATAGCGATTTTTACCTAAGTATTGATAGTGGCCGTGTTCGTCGCCGCGCTCTTTGTTACCCAGTACTATCAGTGTATTAAATATGGTTTTAGTATCGATTTGGTAGTCGACTATACCTGTGATAAGGGCGGTTTCATTGAATGATGCAGCGCTATCTAGCCCAGCTAAGTAGCTATCGGCAAGGGCTTCTATTTCAGGAACCGCTGCTTCTGGCCATACAATTAAGTCAGCATCCCAATGTGGGCGTGTCATGTCTTGGTATTTACTCATGGTGGTCCAAAACTCGCTAGGCTCAAAGCGAAGGTGCTGCTTTATATTGCCTTGCACCATTAAGGTTGACATTGATTTACCTGAGTATTCAATTGTGCTTGTTGCACGCGAACCAATACATAAAACAGTAAATATGATGAGTGTAACAAGCGGGATCTTTATGTCTTTTTGCGTTAACCGATATAGAGCAAAGCCAATGGCAATACACACTAAGGTCAGCCCAAATTCACCAATGTAAGAGGCCAGTATATTTAATGGTCCATCGGTTTGGGTATACCCAAAGCTTAACCACGGAAATCCGGTAAGGACTACTCCCCGTAAATATTCACTGATGGCAAAAAAGCAAATAAGCAGTAAACCGAAGCTATTTGAGCTGGTGGCAAAACGTGTTGTTAAATAAAACGCTAAGGCGGGGTAAAGCGCTAAATAGGCGCACAATAGCGCCATTAACGACAAAGAGGCTACAAGCGGCATACCGCCAAAGGTAGCAATAGAGACATGTACCCAACTAATACCTGCACCAAACCAGCCTAAACCAAATATAAAACCATATTTAGCGGCACTTTTAGCGTGGCGTTTTCCGGTGTTGTTGGGATTGATACAAAATATGACAGCTGCAATACTAATAAATGCAATAGGCCAAATTTCAAAAGGGGAGTAGCTAAAAGTTAAAATAAGGCCCGCGATAAATGCGAGCCATGATTTTATATCTTTTGCTAATAGGGTAAGTCTAGTTAGCAGTTTCTTCA
This sequence comes from Pseudoalteromonas sp. CR1, assembly GCF_019392235.1. Lineage (NCBI taxonomy): Bacteria > Pseudomonadati > Pseudomonadota > Gammaproteobacteria > Alteromonadales > Pseudoalteromonadaceae > Pseudoalteromonas > Pseudoalteromonas sp. CR1. Next base: position 612,936 of record NZ_JAHXRM010000001.1, read on the forward strand.
CTGTCGTTATCATCAGCCTTAGGTACGGTGACTTGCAGTTGCAAGATACGACGATTGTCGGCATTGGTTACTTTAAATTGGTAACCGTCTATGTCTATAGTTTCACCTCGGCTAGGCATATGACCAAATGCATGCAATACCGTGCCACCAATGGTGTCTGCCTCGTCTGTGCTATATCCTGTGCTGAAATGTTCGTTAAAGTCATCTACTGGCGTTAACGCCTGAACCACGTGTACGTGTTTAGCAAGTTGACGAATATCTTGTTGTTCTTCTTCTTCGTCATGCTCGTCTTCTATTTCGCCAACAATGGTTTCAAGAATATCTTCAATGGTTACTAGTCCCGATACACCGCCGTATTCATCAATGACAACAGCCATATGGTAGCGTTGCTGACGAAATTCATTAAGCAGGGTGTCAACACGTTTGCTCTCAGGTACGACCATGGCTGGGCGTAAATAATCACGAATTGAAGGTAAATGTTCGTCTTTGTTTAAGATAAGTGGAAGCAAATCTTTAGCAAGTAAAAAACCTTCTACGTGATCTTTGTCTTCAATCACCACAGGAAAGCGTGAGTGAGTTGAGTCGACCATCATGGGTATTAGCTCTTCAAGCGGGCTGTCGATCTCAAGAGTGACCATTTGTGAGCGCGGGATCATGATGTCTCGCACTTTAAGCTCAGACACGCTAAGCACACCTTCAATCATCTCTTTTGTTTCTGGATCGATTACGTCTCGTTCTTGCGCATCGGCAATCACTTCGACCAGCTCTTCTCTATTCTGGGGTTCCCCTTGCAGCATTTGGGTTATTCTACCCAACCACGTTTTGCCAGAAGAACCCTGGCTAGATTGCGAGTTACCGTCGCTCATTGCGTCTAATTGCTCCGTTAATTTAAATTTCGTCCCGATATGGGTCTGCTATATTTAGTTCTGCAAGTAATTGCTTTTCTATGCTTTCCATTTGCAGAGCGTCTTCACTCTTTATATGGTCAAATCCAAGTAAATGCAAGCACCCATGAATGACCATGTGGGCAAAGTGGTCATGAAATGACTTCTCTTGCTCCACTGCTTCAGCCAAAACAATGGCTGGGCAAATAACTAAATCACCAACAAGAGGGAGGTCTATTCCAGGTGGCGCTTCAAATTCAAACGACAACACGTTAGTGGGTTTATTTTTACCACGGTAATCGTTATTAAGCTGTTGCGATTGCGCTTCGTCACTTATTACTATGGTGAGTTCCGACTCATCACGATATTGGCTTAAGGCTTTATCGGCCCACAAAGTAAATTGGGCTTCACTAGGGAGGTTGTCAAACTCACAGGCTATTTGTAAATCAAGTTCGGTCGTCAAAGTATTACTCTTTAGTAGTCGCGTTAAGTTGAGCGGCTTGCTCGTCTTTTGCTTTTTGTTTTTCAATTCGCTTTAGACGCTCGCTCTCATCGTTACGCTCGTATGCTTCAACAATACGCGCAACAACAGGGTGACGCACTACATCGTGTGCCTTAAAGTAGTTAAAACTAATTTCGTCTACATTGTCGAGCACTTCAATAGCATGGCGAAGACCCGAGCGTGTGCCGCGCGGTAAATCAACTTGTGTAATATCGCCGGTGATCACCGCTTTTGAATTAAACCCTATACGGGTTAAAAACATTTTCATTTGTTCTGCGGTGGTATTTTGGCTTTCATCTAAAATAATAAACGCATCATTTAATGTGCGACCACGCATGTAAGCAAGTGGTGCCACTTCAATAATGTTTTTTTCTATGAGTTTTTCGACTTTTTCAAAGCCGAGCATTTCGAACAGTGCATCGTAAAGGGGGCGAAGGTATGGGTCAATTTTTTGGCTTAGGTCACCAGGTAAAAAACCGAGTTTTTCGCCGGCTTCTACTGCAGGGCGCGTTAATAAAATACGACGAATTTCTTGGCGTTCCAGGGCATCTACTGCAGCAGCTACTGCTAGATAGGTTTTACCTGTACCAGCGGGGCCTATACCAAACGTAATGTCGTGATTTAATATATTGGCGACGTAAAGGCCTTGGTTGTCGTTTCGTGGCTTAATAACACCACGGCGCGTTTTAATAACCATTTCTTTACCGTATGCACTATTTGAAGCATCTTGTTCTAGGGCTTTAGATTCAGTAATTGCTAAGTGAACACTATCGGGTTCTATTTCACCAATAAAACCGCGTACAGGTTGAGTATCAACATAGAGATTTTTTAAGATTTCGACCGCAGAGGCACTATTGATTAATTTACCGGTTACTTTAAAAAAGTTATCGCGGTGAATAATTTCAACAGCGAGGCGACGTTCAATTTGTTTGATGTTTTCGTCAAACGGGCCACATAAAGAAGAAAGGCGTTTGTTATCGGCAGGTTCTAAATAAATCTCTAATGTTTTTAACTGATTACTCAAAATTGCTTCCTATAGAACGGCGCCAGTATTTACTGGCGCTGGGTATATTGACTAAGGAACGAAAGTAGCTACGCCAATTTCGTTAACAGTCTCTGGTTTTGGCTCATTGCTTGCTGCTTTGGTTAAAATAGCTGAAGGAGCGATATCACGTCGTAAGTTCATTTCTGATTCTGTACGAATTAAGTCACCACGTAAAGAGTTAGGCAGTGCTTCAGTGATACGTACATCAACGAACTGGCCGATCACCGTATGTGGGCCCACAAAGTTAACAACACGGTTATTTTCGGTTCGACCGCGTAATTCCATTGGGTTCTTTTTAGATGGACCTTCAACCAAAATACGCTGTTCTGTATCAAACATTTGACGGCTAATTTGCTGTGCCATTTGTGTAATACGGTTTTGTAACAGGTATAAGCGTTCTTTTTTCTCTTGCTCAGTTACATCGTCTGGTAAATCGGCCGCAGGCGTACCCGGGCGTGCGCTGTAAATAAAACTAAAGCTCATATCAAAACCTATATCATTTATAAGGTTCATAGTAGCTTCAAAGTCAGCTTTACTCTCACCCGGGAAACCGATAATGAAATCTGACGACATGCTTAAATTAGGGCGAATTTTACGCAGCTTGCGAATTGTTGATTTGTATTCAAGCGCGGTATGACCACGTTTCATTAAGTTTAAAATACGGTCTGAACCACTTTGCACTGGTAAGTGTAAGTGATCGACAAGCTCTGGCACATCAGCGTATACGTCGATGATGTCTGGCGTAAATTCTACTGGGTGTGAGGTGGTATAACGAATACGGTCAATGCCATCAATAGCTGCTATTAAACGAATTAAATCAGAGAAGTAGCAAATGTCGCCATCGTGAGTATCACCACGGTATGCGTTTACGTTTTGGCCTAATAGATTTACTTCGCGAACGCCTTGCTCAGCAAGTTGTGCCACTTCAAGGAGTACGTCATCAACGGGGCGGCTTACTTCTTCGCCTCGGGTGTAAGGTACAACACAAAAAGTACAGTATTTAGAACACCCTTCCATAATTGATACAAATGCACTTGGGCCTTCTGCTTTTGGCTCAGGTAGGCGATCAAACTTTTCAATTTCTGGGAACGAAATATCAACCACCGATGAGCCTTTATTACCTTGCACTTGCTTAATCATTTCTGGTAAACGGTGCAGAGTTTGCGGGCCAAAAATAACATCAACAAATGGTGCACGCTGGCGAATAGAGTCACCTTCTTGCGAGGCAACACAGCCGCCTACACCAATAATCAGCTCTGGTTTATCGTCTTTTAACAACTTCCAACGGCCTAATTGGTGAAATACTTTTTCTTGTGCTTTTTCACGAATTGAACAGGTGTTAAGTAAGATTACGTCGGCATCTGTTGCATCTTCAGTTAGCTGGTAGCCATTGGTGGCATCTAAAAGTTCAGCCATTTTCTGAGAGTCGTATTCGTTCATCTGACAACCCCAGGTTTTGATATGCAGCTTTTTGCTCATTGAAATTTAGCCTCGTGTTCAATTCGATAATGGCACAAATATGTGCTTGAAACAGAATTAAGGAGCAAGCTTGCTCACTTAAAGGACGCGTATTTTAGCTGGATACCCGCCCAGATCCAAGTATAGTTTTCATGTTTGTGATCTCAAATCAAACTCAGACGAGTTTAATAGCTTGATAGTTATATACTCTCGCACTAAAGCGGCGAGTTACGGTACAATAAAAATAGATTCACGTATTAATAAAATGATGAAAAACATGACTCAAAATAATGTGATAGTGGTTGGCGGCGGCATGGTTGGTGCGGCAATGGCAATAAAGTTAGCGCAACAAGGAAAGTCAGTGCGTATCATAGAAAAGCACCTAATAGATCCGCCTCATATTTTGAGCAATAGCAAGGTTGATATAAGAGTGTCGGCTATTAATCGTTTTTCAGAAAACTTACTTGATGAGTTAGGGGCCATGCCCATTTTAAGAAAAGGCCGGATTGCACCATACCAACAGTTAGAAGCTTTCGAGCGCGGCGACGATAACTTGTTATTTGATTGTGCCGATATTAATACCTCGCATTTGGGCCACTTAATCGAAAACAGTTTAATACAAGCTAGTTTATGGGTGCAGTTTGAGCAGTACGATATTGAAGTCATCGAGCAAAAACAGGCTGTGAGTAAAATAGAGCAAAATGCTGACTCAATTACCTTGGTCTATGGCGAGCAACGTTATACCGCGAGCTTAGTAATTGCAGCCGACGGTGGACAATCGCAATTGCGAACTAAAGCAAATATTGGTGTAACTGGTTGGCAGTATCAGCAGCAGTGTATGGGGGTGCTGATTAAATTGGATGCACCTCAACAGGTTAAAACGTGGCAACAGTTTACGCCATCAGGGCCACTGGCTTTTCTACCTATGCAAGCACCTTATGCTAATTTAATTTGGTACGACGATGCAAATACCCTCAAGGCATTTAAAGACCTATCGCCTAGCGCATTAAAAGCCCATATTATTGAACAGTTTCCAAAGCTTGCTGGTGATTTTGAAGTACAAAGTCATGCTGTGTTTCCAATTACCCGCCAGCATGCAAATACGTATTCTAGTGGTCGTTTAGTATTAGTTGGTGATGCTGCGCATACCATTAATCCACTTGCCGGTCAGGGCGTTAATTTGGGTTTCCAAGACGTAGTCGCTTTAGCTACTGCATTGAACGATGCAAGCGACGTTGGTTGCGCGTTAACGCTGCAAGAGTACGAACGCACCCGTCGAAAGGCCAACTTATTAATGATGAGTATGATGGATGCTTGTTACTTTGGTTTTTCAAACCAAATAGCGCCGCTAAAATGGGCGCGTAGCCAATTTTTGAAAATGGCTAACAGTACTGGAGTGGTAAAAAACTGGGTATTAAAATATGCAATTAGCGGTGAAATTGGTTAGAAAACAGTAAAGTAATATAAAGGCTCTTTTATGAGTCTTTTTTTTACGTGATAAGGCGACTAATTTATATGTTTTTAATTTTTACTTGATGTTTTTATGAAGTTTATGTGAGTGATGGGGAAATAGAGATAGCTTTTATAAAATTGGCTGGGATACCAGGATTTGAACCTGGGAATGCCAGGATCAAAACCTGGTGCCTTACCGCTTGGCGATATCCCAACAAAGAATTAGCTGATTAGTTTAGTTCTAATCTAGAACATGGTGCGGAAGGAGAGACTTGAACTCTCACATCCTAAGATACTGGAACCTAAATCCAGCGCGTCTACCAATTCCGCCACTCCCGCAAACAATTTTTATATTTATACTCATAACAGAGTTATTCTTTAACAACGCTCTTTGGTAGAAGAAGTTGGCTGGGATACCAGGATTTGAACCTGGGAATGCCAGGATCAAAACCTGGTGCCTTACCGCTTGGCGATATCCCAACAAAGAATTAGCTGATTAGTTTAGTTCTAATCTAGAACATGGTGCGGAAGGAGAGACTTGAACTCTCACATCCTAAGATACTGGAACCTAAATCCAGCGCGTCTACCAATTCCGCCACTCCCGCA